>JAADGE010000024.1 GCA_013152535.1 Chlorobiota bacterium | reverse complement strand
AAATATTTGTATTTCAGCTTGTTAAAATACAAACAATCCTTTTTATTTGCAAATTTTTTTTGATGTTTTTTATATCGAATTGAGGTTATTATGTAAGTACAAATCACAAAGAAATCAGCAGTTTGCATCTTCTATTGAAGAAAAAGATATTACTGAAAATATACACTTGGAGTAAACAGTTATATCTTAAAACCGATTGATTTTTCGGATTTCTCAAAAACAATTTGTAAAATCGTTGATTATCGGTTAGTAACTAATACAGTAACAATTTGAATTAATTCTGTTTTTTGACCTGACAGATTCATTAAATGAAAATAAATACTATTATGGGCAATTACAAGCATAAAAGCAAAACTGAATTAATTGAAATTATCAATTCCCTTAATGAAACAATAACTGTTCTGAACAAACGACTTCAGAAGTTTGCAGAACCGGGAAAATTCGGGTTTTTTGATTGGGATTTAATTACAAATGATATCTATTTATCACCCGGAATTTATATAATTTACGGATTAGTTGATAACGTATTAAATGCCACAGAATTTATTAATAAATTTGTACATCCCGACGATATTAATTTTGTAAATAAAAATTTAACTGATGCAATAAAAGGTGTTAAAAATTATAATATCAATCATAGAATAATAAGAACTGACGGAAAGATTCTTTGGTTGAATAATCGTGTCGAATTGATAAAAGATATTAACGGGAAACCGATTAAACTGCTCGGAACGATTCAGGAAATTACAGACAGAATAAAAATGCAGGAAGATGTTTTTAAAAGCGAATCAATATACCGTATTCGTGCCGATAACACTTTTGATTGGAAATATTTGATTGACCCTGAGGGGGATTATAAGCATTATCAAGATATAACAGAGGTTATAACACCGAAGTATGAACTTAAAATACAAAATGAGGAATACGAAGCACTTTACAAGGAATATAAGAGTATTAATGAAGACCTGATAATTGCCAAAAAAAAGGCTGAAGAAAATGAAAAATTATTCAAAGATATTTTAAATACCGTTCCCGACCCATTATCTGTAACGGATATTAAAACCAAGAAATATATATACATAAATAAAGGTTTTGAAAAAATAACCGGTTATACAGAGAAAGAAATAATCGGAAAAACAGTTACGGAAATTAATATCTGGAAAAATTATTCCGACAGAGAATTATTTGTAAAACAGCTTAAAAAAAATGGATTTATTCAAAATTTTGAAAGCGAATTTAAAATGAAAAACGGAAGTATATTATCCGGTTTGATTTCGGCTAATGTTATTTACATTCAAGATGTTCAAAATCTTCTAATTATAACTCGTGATATAAGCAAAATAAAAAAAACTCAAAATGAACTTATAATAAGCGAAAATAAATTCAGAACTATCGTACATTATTCACATGCCGGAATTTGCCTGATTAATGAGAACTCTGAATTAACGTATGTGAACAAGCAATTTTGTCAAATAACCGGTTACACTGAAAATGAACTTATTAATAAGAACTTTGTTTTTCTTTTAGACGGAAAAAGTAAAGCTCTCGTAAAAAAAAGATACCTTCAAAGGCAAGGAGGCGAAAATGTTAAACCTAATTATGAAATTTCTGTTTTGTGTAAAAATAAGAAAATAAAGAGAATAGAAATGCATTCCGGAATTATAAAAAAAGCTGACGGGACTATTCAAACTATTTCACAATTACTGGATATAACTGAACGTAAAAAAGCTGAATCAGAATTAGAAAAATACAGAGAACATCTTGAGACTATAGTTAAAGAACGAACAGAAAAATTAGAATCAATAAATCAAGAATTAATTGAAGCCAATAAAGATTTGGGAAACTTTAACGAACTCTTTATCAACAGAGAATTCAGAATTAAAGAATTGAGAAACCGGGTAAAAGAATTAGAAGAAAAATTATAAAATAATTAAAAACCTATAATAAAATTATGGCTAAGCGTAAATATAATAATCTGAAGAAAAAAAATACAATATTTGAATTAAGATATCTGAATTATATAAACGATTTAACTTATAAAAAAATAAATGTGATAATGATTGTCAGTATTATTCTTTTATTAGTGTTGATGTTTTTAGATTTAAGATTAAGAAATAATCTTAGTGCAGTTTACACACGAATCCCCTCATTATTTTTGGCAATATTTATTCTAATATTTAAAAATTTTAAAAATAAAAAAAATAAATTAATTGTTGCCTTTTTATATAAACTTTTTTTGTTTACGATACTTGCAATGATGTACGCTAAATTTCTGGTTCATATAAACACGGAAACAGTAAATTTAAATGCACTGAGTATCATTACCGCAATATTTATAATTACACTTGAAGTGAGGTTGCAATTTGTTTACGGTATTATCTTTTATTTCGGAACTTTCATTCTGTTTTTTATAATACTTTTAATGTTTTTCGGTTTCGATATTAATATGATTAAACCTTTAATTAATGTATTTTTAATGACTGTTGTAGGATTTGTTATTAACAGAGTCCAAAGTAATCTGAGATTTAAAAATTATGAAAATAAATTTCTATTAAAAGCAGAAAAGCAGAAACTCTACGAAAGCAATAAGGAACTTTCTTTAAAAAATACTGAACTTGAAGAAAAGAACAAAGAACTTGAAAATTTTAACGAACTGTTTATAGGCAGAGAATTCAGAATAAAAGAATTAAGAGATAAAGTAAAAGAATTGGACGAAAAATTAAATAATAAATAACCGGATAATGAAAAATTACAGGCTAAAAAGCAAAAAAGAATTAATTCGGGAGATTAACAGACTTAAAGAAAGTGAAGAAAAATCCACAGCATTATACTTTCTTAAAGCTTTAATTAATAATCGTAAAGAATTAATTTGGTCGCTTGATAAAGATCTTAATTTTTTAATATTTAATGATTTTTTTGCTGAGATCTATTGGAAAACATACAAAATTGAGTTAAAAAAAGGGATGAATGCCCTTAAAATTCTAAATACGAAATTAAAAACTTTTTGGACACCGCTTTATGAAACAGCTTTAGCCGGAAAAAGCGTTAATTCTGAATTTTCCGAAAAGATTACGGATAAACAGCATTATTTTGAAGTAAGTATTGAACCTATGTTGCTTGACAATCAAATAATCGGAGTATCTGCAATCAGCAGAGACATTACGGAAAGGAAAGAACTGATAGAAAGTAAAGGACGTTATAAAATAATGCTTGATGATATTCCGATAGGAATTGCTGTGCACCAAGACGGCAAAATTGCTTATATAAACACTAAAGGAGTTGAAATTATGCATGCCGAAAAAGCAAGTAATTTAATCGGTCAGTCAATTTTTAAGTTTATTCCCGAAAAAACCTATAAACATCTTGCAGCTCAGATTAAAGAAACTTTAAACGGAAAAAAACACTTAAAACCTGTTGAAGAAAAATATAGCAGATACGACGGAAAAGTTATTGATGTAGAGGTTACCGCTACACCCGTAAAATTTAATAATAAACCGGCGATTCAAATAACAGTTTCGGATATTTCCGAAAGAAAAAAAGCAGAGACAGAACTGAAAGATTATCAATATCAACTTGAAGATTTGGTTAAAGAACGAACAATTGAGGTGGAAGATAAAGTTCAAAAACTTGAAGACTCACAAAAAGCCATGCGTTATCTTCTCGAAGATGTAAATGAAACAACAGGCAGACTTTTAGAAGTTAACAAAAAATTAGAAGAATCTAACAGAGACCTTGAAGCTTTTGCATATTCAGTTTCACACGATTTAAAATCGCCTCTGAGGGCAATTATAGGATATACCAATGCTTTACAAGAAGATTTTCCGAAACAGTTTTCCGGTAATGCTGAAGAATTTTTAAATTTGGTGATAAAAAATTCATTGAATATGAATACTTTAATTGATGATTTACTTTTATTTGCAAGAGCGGGCAGAAATGAACTCAATCGAAGCAAATTTAATTTATCAATTTTGGTAAATGATGTTTTTAACAGTTTAAAACAAAATTATTCCGATAAAAAAATCGAATTACAAATTGAGAAAGATGTCTTTATTAATGCTGATATCGGCAGTATGAAACAAATCATATTTAATTTGTTGAATAATGCGTTAAAATTTTCTAAAAAAAAGGATCAGATAAAAATAGAATTCGGAGCAAAATTTATTGAAGGACAAAATACGTATTTTATTAAAGATAACGGTATCGGTTTCGATATGAAATATCACAATAAGTTATTCGGTGTTTTTCAACGTTTGCATACAACTGATAAATATGAAGGAACCGGTATCGGATTATCTCTTGTTAAACGTATTATTGATAAACATAAAGGTAATATATATGCCGAATCGGAACTTGGAAAAGGAAGTACGTTTTATTTTACTGTATCTTAATTCAACAAATTATCTTGCCCGGTTCAGGTACTTTATGGATTTCTGAATTATAGCTTTTTAGGAATTTTATGAACGTTTATTTAAACAAGGGTATCTTTTAAAAAAAGTAGGTAAAAATACCTATATTTAAAATTTCAGTAATAAGAGTAAAAATACCTGTGTTTTTTTGTCTTTAAAACCATAACTTTGAATTTATTTAAATTTCAATGATTGATGTCAAGTACTGTTAAAATACTCATTCTCGAAGATGTTACAAGTGATGTTTTTTTACTTGAATACCGGCTTAATAAGTCAGAATTTAATTATAAGTCAGAATTTGTTAAAACAAAACCGGATTTTATCAATGCATTAAAAAACTTTAAACCCGACATCATATTATCCGATTATCACTTACCGACATTCTCCGGATTAGAAGCACTGGAGACAGTTAAAAATACCAATCCCGATACACCGTTTATTTTCGTTACCGGCGTATTAGATGAAAAAACAGCAGTAAAATTACTCAAAAAAGGTGCTTGGGATTATATTTTAAAAGACAATTTAGTCCGTTTAGTTCCTGCAGTCGAAAGTGCTCTTATATTGAAACGGAAAAATGAAGAAGTAAAAAAAACACAAAAATATCTGAAAGACAGCAGAACTAAATATCTCGAATTGTATGAAAATGCACCCGATATGTTTTTAACTTTTGATTTTAATACAGGTATTATCAGCGAATGCAATAATACATTAACTCAAAAAATCGGATATAAGAAAACAGAAATAATCAATCATTCAATCAGTGAATTTTATGCCTCTGATAATATACACAGATTAAAAAATAAGTATCTCCAATATATTCTTAAAAATAAAGAAATTGAAAATGAGGAAATTTCAGTCGGAACAAAAAAAGGAGATATTATATACGGTACAATAAATTCAAAAGTTGATTTTGATACAACCGGATTAATAAAAAATGTTCATATTACCATAAGAGATATTACTGAATTAAAAGAGAAAGATAAGGTGTTGAAAGAAAGTGAAAAACGGTTTAAAATGATTTTTGAAAAAACATCCGATCCCGTTATGATTTTGGATGCCGAATTAAACCGAATTCCGATTCTTAAAGAAGGAAACTCTGCTGCCAAACAATACATTCTTGATTCAAAACAACCATATTTTAACAAACCTATAAGTATTTTACTTCCTCATATTCCCGAACAAAAAATAATCAAGGCGGTTAATCAGATAAAAAACGGAGAAACATTTCATGATAAAATTACTTTAAATTCGGAAAATTCAGAAACATTTTATTTTGATGTAATAGCAAATCTCATATACTTAGAGAACAGGAAACACATTTTGATAACAGCACGAGATATTACAGAACAATATCTTGCAGAATTGAAATTAAACGAACAAAAAGAAACATTCAAATCTCTCTATAAAGAATACCTGAACCAAAATATAGATTTAGAATATACTGTACAAAAATTACATAAAAGTCAAAAAGAACTTTCATCTAAAATAGATATTATTAACAGAAGCCCGATTGTCAGTTTTTCGTGGGACAATAAACCCGGTTGGCCGGTAAATTATGTATCAAAAAATGCGGAAAAAATATTCGGATATTCTTCCGAAGAGTTCTTAAACAAAGATGTTTTATTTGAAAAAATTATACATCCTGAAGATTTATTACGCGTTAAAAGGGAAATTGAAAAAGGCTCAGAAAAAACAACAAATTATAAAGTAACTCATAAATCATATCGTATTATTACAAAAAATAATACAATAAAATGGGTAAAAGACGATACCTTAATTATTCGAAAAAACGGCGAAATAATTAATTATGAAGGCATCATATCAGATATTACCGAAAATATTAAATATCAAAAAGCTTTAGAGGCAAGTGAGCAAAAATATCGAACAATGTTGGATGTTAATCCTGATTTGGTAATAATTACTTCCGAAGATAAAAAAATTCAATATATGAATCCGAAAGCGATTCAAAAGTTCGGAAATTGTGATAAAGAAACTTCTTGCCATAAATTCCTGTTTAATTTTGATATACCTTGTTCCTGGTGTGCACAAAAGGATGCAGATATATACGAAAATATTCAAAATGAGGTTATAATTCCCGACGACAGTAAACAATATTTGGTAACATTTTCTAAGATACAAGAAAATAGCGGAAAATCAAGCTATTTGACTTCTTATAAAGATGTCTCAGAATTACGACAATTACAAAATGAACGTTTGCAATTTTTAAATGCATTGGAAGTTGGTCTGAATGAGGTTTATATGCTTGATCAAGATTTCGGCATTAAATACGTGAACTCCGTTCCTGTACAAAATTTAGGTTTTTCAAAGTCGAAATTTCTGAAAATGAAATTATACAATTTCCAGATGGGGCAAAACAAAAAAACCTACAAAAAATATTTTAATATACTGAAAAAAGGAAAAGAGAAAGAAGTTTATTTTGAAACTCGGCATAAACGATTTGACGGAACATCGTATCCTGCATCGGTATATTTAAAATTGATAATACAGAACTCTCAAATCATTTTGTTAGCATTTGTCAATGATATTTCCGAAAAAAAACAAAAAGATGAAATAATCAAACTGTTATCAACAGCAATTACACAAAGTCCCACAGAAGTTATTATTACTGATATTGACGGAAATATTAATTATGTGAATCCAAAATTTACGGAGGTTACCGGATATTCGGCTTCTGAAGTTTTAGGAAAAAATCCTCGATTTATGAAATCCGGCAGGCAATCGGATAAATTTTATAAAGAAATGTGGGGTACTATTTCATCAGACAAGGTTTGGAAAGGTGAATTTTACAATAAAAAGAAGAACGGTGAATTTTATTGGGAAAATACAGTCATAAATCCCGTAAAAAATGAAAATGGTCATATTACACATTACATTGCTCTGAAAGAAGATATTACAGAACAGAAATACATTCGTGAAAAACTGATTGCTTCCGAATTACATTTTCGCTTATTATTTGAAAACTCCTTAATCGGAATGTACTTAACTACTCCTGAAGGCACGATTGTAGATGCCAATAAAGCACTGTGTAAAATGTTGGGATACAATTCGTCGGAAGAATTAAAAAAAATAAATATAGCACAAAATGATGAAATTATTGTAAACCGTAAAGAATTTGAAACAGAGATTAATAATAAAGGATTTGTCTACGGACTGGAAAGTATTTGGTCTGACAGGAACAATAAACTTATATATGTCAGAGAAAATGCCCGTAAGTTTGTTGATAAAACCGGAGCTGTGTTTTATGAGGGTACGGTAGAAAATATTACAGACGTTAAATTAGCTGAAAGAAAATTAAAAGAAACTCACGAATTTAACAAACATATTATTCGGGTAGGAAATTTAGGCTATGCAATATATGAAACGGACGGAAGTTGTATTGCTGCAAATAAAACATTTGCTGAAATTTTTGAAACGGATGTGCCGGAATTACTAAAAGAAAATTTCAGAAAAAATAAAAACTGGATAAAATATCAAATGATCGAAATTGCTGATAAATGTCTGAAATACGGCGAAAGAACAAAAAGAATATTCAACGGTAAATCGGTGTATAACAGAAATATCTGGATTGAATATAATTTCAGCAGAATATACAAAGGCAATAAACCGCAGCTTCTGATTATAATACAGAATATTTCTTCTTATATGAAAGCTAAAAGGAGTCAAATACAGACTAAATCCGAATACATTAATTTAATCGAAAGTGTAAATGTTCCGATTTTCGGAATTGATTCGGACGGAAAAATAAATAAATGGAATACGGCAATTGAAAATTTAACCGGCTATAATCGTCATGAAATAAAAAGAAAAGATATAAAGCGTATTTTTAAAGCCGAAAATGATTATGTTTTTCAGGAATTGATTAATAATGCTTTAAACGGATCAACGATGTTAAACGAAGAATTAGATATCATCAGCAAAAAAGGTAAAACAATACGTTTGTTATTAAGCAGTACTCTGCAAATTAATAATGACGACCGTATCAGCGGTATAGTGTGTGTTGCTCAGGATATTACACAACGAGAAATTTATAAAGTGAATTTGGAAAAACAAATTGAAGAACGCACACATAAATTAATTCAAGCTCTTAAAAAAGAAAAAGAATTGAGTGATTTAAAATCACAATTTGTATCTATGGCATCCCATGAATTCAGAACACCGCTCTCGGCAATTAAATTTGCTGCCGGTTTTATTAATAAATATTATGACAGAGCCGAAAAAAATAAAATACTTGAAAAAACTCAAAAAATTGATACTCAGGTAAATCATATGACAAGTTTACTTGAAGATGTTTTAACAATCGGAAAAATTGAGAGCAAGAAAATAAAATTTGAACCTAAAAAATTAGATCTTACGGAAGAATTAAAGTTAATGGTTGAAGATGTGTTAATTGCAACAAAGAAAACACATAAAATTAATTTTACATTTAATGATCCGAAATGTCAAATGATTTCAGATGATAAAATTCTCAGAAACATTTTTAATAATTTATTAACTAATGCCGTAAAATTTTCACCCGATGCGAGTGAAGTTGTTTTTAGTTTGAATGCAGATGAAAAAAATGTAATTTTGAAAGTTACGGACAAAGGAATAGGTATTAAACCTGAAGAATTAAAAGATATTTTTAATCCGTTCAGGCGCGGACAAAATGTTGAAACTATTCAGGGAACCGGTTTGGGATTGGCCATTGTAAAAGAATCAATTGATTTATTAAAAGGCCGGATTTCAGTTAAAAGTAACATCGGTAAAGGAACAGAATTTACTGTTATTTTGCCTAAAAAGAAAATGAAAAAATGAAAAAAATGAAAAATAATATTTTAGTTGTAGAAGATACATCAGCTGTCCGCGAAGAAATTTGTGATATATTAAAAATGGAAGGATTTAATGTTACAGAAGCCGAAAACGGAAAACAAGGATTGAAACTGGCTCAAATTGTTAAACCCAATTTAATTCTTTCTGATATTGTAATGCCTGAAATGAACGGGTTTGAATTATATGAAAAAATTCAGGAAAATTCCGAAATAAATAATATTCCAGTTGTTTTTCTGTCTGCTAAAGCCGATAAAAATATTTTGAAAAAAGCAAAAGAAATGGGAACAGGAGAATATATTATTAAGCCGGTAAGCCCTGATACTTTGATAAAAACAATAAAAAAAGAATTAATAAGCATTAAATAACGAAATTTGTCATTATGTCTAAAAAAAAGATTTTAGTAATCGATGATTTTGAACCGCTTCTTGAAGAAGTTACAGATTTATTAACTTTTGAAGGCTTTAAAACTTTTTCGGCAAAGGACGGAACCGAAGGTATTCAAATGGCTCTTCAATATAAACCTGATTTGATAATTTGTGATATTGAAATGCCGAAAATGAACGGTTTTGAAGTATATAAAACACTTGAAAAAATTCCTGCTCTCAATTCAACTCCTTTTATTTTTTTAACAGCAAGAGCACAAGTTGAAGATTTTAAAAACGGTTTAAAATTAGGTGCAGATGATTACATTACCAAACCGTTGGAAATGGATTATCTTTTAACCAGTGTTTTAAAACGTTTAGGTAAAATAGAACGCATCGAAAACAAATATCGTAAAGAATTTGAAATTCTTTTACACAATCCGCTAATCGGAATTTTTATCTATAAAGCAAATCAATTTTTTCTTATTAATGATAAATTACAAGACATCATCGGTTATTCAAAAAAAGAACTCAATAACCTTAAATTATCAGAAATCATAATAAGTGATTCGGAAATATTATTACGGAAATTAAAATCAGTTTCTGACAATATTTATGATTCGGTTCAAGTTAAAATTTCAATTATTAAAAAAAATAAAAAAGCAGTGTTTATCGAATTGTTTGTTAAATATATAGAATCGGAAAATGAAAAAGGGATGATAGGTTCAGTTATAGAACTTTCATCCGAAAAATTGAGTTCCGGATCAAATTCCGATAATTCTTCGATTACTGAATTCCAAAAAATTGTAGATTTCCTGAATTCTTCAGGGAAAGAAGAAATTGCCGATGAAATTATTAATGTAAAAGAAATTGTATCTTTCAATTCAGATTTAAAAAAACAAAAACTCCGACAAAAGACTAAACTGACTAAAAGAGAATCAGAAATTTTACAATTCATTTGTGAAGGTTATACAAATGTTGAAATTGCCGAAAAACTTTTTATCAGTAATCGTACAGTTGATAATCACAGAGCAAATCTGTTATCAAAAACACATACTAAAAATACGGCTTCTCTGGTTGCTTTTGCTGTTCAAAACAGAATTGTTAAAATATAATCTTAGTAATCAGGTAAAAAAAATTACTCTCAAAAACAGTAAAACCCCCTTTTCTTTGAATTTTGATTGTTTATTGCTCCTTTTCTTTCATATATAATTTCCGACTGCCGTATGACAGACCTGCTAATACTAAAATTCCGAATCCGCTGTCAATATTTGCGTGCGAAAAAGAACTGTCAACAGTACAAATAACATTAATAAAATGACTGCCCGATAAAATGATTAATGTAATAATTATCTTAATAGTTTTTGTAATTGTTTTTTGTATCATGATTTTTAAATTTTATTTCCTCAAAAATAGCTGCTTAAAACCGTTTAACTGCAAGTATTTATACCCGTTTTTTGTGTTTCCCTGTTTCTAAGTAAAAATACTCAACACATTCTAAACATTCTGATATTAAGCTGTTTATCAAAATTCTTCGAGTAGGTATTTTAACCCTTTTTGTTGTAATTTTTATTAGCGGGTTTTTTTACTCTTATAATGAGGGTGTATCCTGTTGTACATTTGTCCGAGAAAACAAACAGAATTATAAACAAATTAAAACATACAGTCATGAAAAAACTCATAAATTTAATTTTGATTTCAGTAGTATTATCTTTTACGGGAAACACTTTTGCATCTTCGGTTAACGGCTTACCTTTTAAAAAACCGGATAAATCATTTACCGTCAGCAGTAAATCTCGTACCGTTGAAATGAAAAAAGGTCAAATTTATCATATGAAAATGAAATTGAGAAAAAACCGCTACTATTTTATTGCACTTAAAGGTAAACGCTTTTTAGGTCCGGTTCAATGCAGAATTATTATTCCTTCAGAAAATAATAAAGTTATTTTTGATAATGCCGCTTATGAATTTGATAACAATATAACTTTTTATAATAACAATGATCGGGACGTTGTTGTTGAAATAAAAACTATGCCTTGTTGTTTTGAAAATGAATTAGCAAAAAAAGGAAATGTCAAAATATTACTTGCAAATAAAAAACTGAAAAGAAATGAAACATTTAATTTGGATACTGATTATAATCTGTACGCTGTTAACTAAAAGTTTTGCACAAGTTACGGCTGACTTTTCAACCGATATTACTGAAACATGCAGTTCTGCAAGTGTTACTTTTACAAATAATTCAATACCTGATACCGGATTAACCTATCAATGGGATTTCGGAAACGGACATACATCTTTACTGAAAAATCCTACTGCAGCTTATACTAATCCGGGATTTTATACAGTTATTCTGACTGTAACTGACGGGGTTAATTCTGATACACAAACAAAAATAAATTATATCAGTATTTGGAGCTTACCTGAAGTATCTTTAGAAATAATTGGTGATATAAGCGGCTGTGCACCTTTTAACAGTCAATTTATTGATTCCTCAGTTCCGGGAAACGGAACTCTCACAAATTGGAAATGGGACTTTGGAGACGGAACATTAAGCAATGAGCAAAATCCGACACATATTTACGAATTTCAAAATAATTATTCTGTATCTTTAACTGTAACTGATGAACACGGATGCTCTGATATTGGTTATGCAGATTCTTTAATCTCAGTTTATAAACCGCAAGCAAGTTTTATTGCTGATTATATTTCCTCCTGCTCGCCGCAACAGGATGTTAATTTTTATAATAACTCATACGGAGACGGAAATTTACTTTATAAATGGAATTTCGGAGATTCAAATATGTCATCCGAACAAAATCCTGTTCATACATATAATACAAACGGAATATTTGATATATCTCTTATTGTAACAGATAAACATTCGTGCACAGATACCTTATTAAAAGAAAAATATATAAATTTATCGGGCGTTAATGCTTCTTTTTCGGTAAATAAAGATACCTTATGCTCGGAAGAAAAACTGATTCTGACCAATACTTCTGCAAATGCCTATAATTATATATGGGATTTCGGAGACGGAACTTCTTCTGATGAAAAAAATCCTTCTCATATATATGCTCAACCGGGAACATATAAAATAATTTTAAAAGCTTTTCATGCAACAGGTTGTTCCGATTCTTACAGTAAAATAATAAATGTAGAAAATATTGTTGCTGATTTTAATTTGCCGGATAATTATTCCTGTCAAGTTCCTGTTGAAATTCAATACAATAATTTATCATTAAATGCTGAAGTTTATGAATGGCATCTCGGTAACGGTACAATTTCTGATGAAAAAAATCCGACGGTTATTTATTCGGAAAACGGTGTGTATAACGATACTCTGATTGTTTACAGTCCTCATGGTTGCAGAGCCGAAAAAATAGTTGACAGCAGTTTTGTTGTTCGATTACCTCGTGCATACTTTACTCCAAATCAATTAGCAGATCCATGGGGAATTAAAGGATGTGCACCTTTAACCGTAAACTTTTTTGATAAATCTAACTATAATAATTCTTATGACAGTATAAAAAGTTATTACTGGAATTTTGGTGACGGTACAACTGTTAATGAACAGAATCCGATACATATTTTCAATGAAGTAGGTAAATATCTTGTAAGATATTATTTTATTACTGAAAAAGGTTGTGTCTCTGCAAATTATTATTCAATAGCACGTACGGGAACACAGCAAACAGCAAATTTTTATAAAAATCTGCCCGATACTGTTTGTGCTTCACAAGCTGTTCAGTTTTTTGACGCCTCACAAGATTCTGCTCTGATAGATGAATGGTACTGGAGATTTGGAGACGGACATTATTCTTTGAAGAAAAATCCTGTTCATATGTTTACAGATACAGGATATATGGATGTTAAATTGCAGGCATATAATAACGGATGCGGTGCAGCTGAGTTAAAAGAGAAGTTTATTTATATAAAAGGACCTATAACAGCACCGAATTATAATATTGATTGTAAATATCCCTATGATGCTGTTTTTAAAAGTAATTCTATTGATGCCGAAAAAATTTATTGGAACTTCGGTGACGGATCTCCTGTTGATTCAGTTAATTTTAATCCTATACACACTTATCCTGAAAATAAAGTTTATACATATAATGTATATACCGTAAATAAAAATAATAATTGCTCTTATAATTTATCAAATCAAGTTATTATCAAAGACATAAAGGCATTATTTAATAATGATACAACATACGGTTGTGAAAATCTTGAAGTTAATTTAAACAGTAAAGAGTCTGCAGATGAATATTATTTTAAAAAAAATAATACCTATGGCTTATATTATTGGGATTTCGGAGACGGAACAAACATTCATACAAATAATTCGGAGATTTCACATACATACTTAAAAAAAGGAACATATAATTTGAAATTATTAGTGAAAGATTTCAGAGGATGTGCCGATTCTTCAGAACAAACAATAAAAATCTACAAACCCGAAACTGAATTCGATGCCGAAAATATGAGCGGATGTATGCCGATAAATATTGATTTTATTAATAAAACTCAAAGTGATACAACAATAAGTTTATGGAAATGGAATTTTGGTGACGGATCCGTTTCAAACGAACAAAATCCTTCACATATTTATGATAAATTCGGAATTTATGATGTGTCTCTTCAAGTAACCGATACTTTGGGGTGTGTAGGAAAATTAACAAAAATTAATTACATAGAAGCGATGCAGCCGATTCCGGATTTCATTGCTGATGATATGACAATTTGTTTCGGAGATACAGTAAGTTTTATTCCTGCAGATACCGGTAAAATTGCTTCTTATCAGTGGGATTTCGGTGACGGAACAAGCTCTTCAGAACAATACCCCGAACATGTTTATGATGTAGCCGGATATTATCCTGTAACTTTAACATTAGTTGATAATCATGGATGCGATTCAACGAGAACGGTTTCTGACTACATTTATATGCAAAATATACCGCAACCCAAATTTATATCAACTGATTCTGTATCTGATTGTTACCCTCTAACAGTGAACTTTGAAGATACAATAAAAAATTCGGATATTATTGATTGGTCATGGGATTTTGGTGACGGAGAAACTTCGTCACATTTAAAGTTTCCGGAACATATTTATACCGCTCCGGGACTTTATAGTGTCAGTTTGAATTTGACTACTTCAAACGGTTGCCGGGGTGAAATTCTTAAATCTGATTATATTGATATTAAAGGACCTTACGCCGAAATTATTGCTCCCGATACAGTATGCAGAAATGAAAATGTTACCTTAACTGCAGATAAGAAAAAAGATGTTTTCGAATTACAATGGATTCTCGGAGACGGAGCAACATCTTTTTCAGACACAACCGTTCATGCATATGATAATATCGGTTATGTTCGTCCGGTATTGTTACTGAAAAGTGATGCAGCCGGGACTTGTGATATTTATTTAGAAGATTCAATTTATATTCCTCAATTAATTCCTGTAATAAATACAACAGACAACTTATTTTCAGCTTGTATGCCTTTTCAGTTAAATGTCTCAAATAATTGCAATGATGCAGATTCGTGGTTTTGGAATTTCGGTGACGGAAATTATTCTTCGGTTCCGAATCCTCAACATATATATTCAAATTCCGGAACGTATTTGTTAAAATTAAATATTTCAAATAAATTCGGATGCAGTGATTCTTCATCAGTACCGATTGAAGTTTTTGCTTTGCCGAATATTAATGTTTCTGCAGATACCTTAATTTGCAGAGGGAAAGAATTGAATCTTACCGCTGACGGTGCTCAATCCTATGAATGGTATCCAAAAATGTGGTTAACAGAAGATAATCCGAATATACCTCTTGCTAAGCCGGACTCAACAATTACGTATTCGGTAACGGGAACGGATTTTAACGGTTGCCGGAATACGTCATCTGTAACTGTACGAGTACAACAAATCCCCAAAGTTAATTTAAAAGATACATCAATCATTATAGGAGAAACGGTATTGTTTGATGCATATTCTAAGGACATTGCAACTTATGATTGGTTTCCGGACTATAATATTAACTGTACATACTGTCCTTCAGTTGCTGTTAATCCCGTTGAATCAACTGTTTATTCTTTAACTGTTACGGATACAGCTAATTGTTTCACAGTAACGTATGACGTAAATATTGATATTTTAAAGAAATTTACTGTTGATGTTCCCAATGCTTTTACTCCTAATAATGACGGCATTAACGATGTCTTGTACGTCAGAGGTTGGGGAATCGAAAATTTAATCGATTTTAAAATATTTAATCGATTCGGTGAGATTGTTTTTGAAACAGATAATAATGATGAAGGTTGGGACGGAACTTATAAAGGGAAATTACAAAATATTGAAACTTATATATATTTAGTTACTGTACAAACTTATGATAATAAGTTTATTACAAAAAGAGGAACTGTTAAATTATTAAAATAAAAACCTATGAAAAAATATATTATAACATCTATTTTTAGTTTTTTAATATTTTTTATTCCCGGAAAGGGGCAAGACATTCATTTTTCAAAATTTTTCTCTGCCCCTTTAATTTTAAATCCGGCTAATACAACTAATTATCACGGAAATTGGAATGTAATCTCAAACTTCAGAAATCAGAAAACAGACATTGGTAATTCATATATAACCTCAACTTTTGCATTTGATTTTCCTGTTTATATCAAAAACGAAAGAGCAGGTATAGGCTTTATTTGGATAAACGATAAATCTTCAAATAATACCTTATCCGTAAATAAAATCTATTTAAGTGCAGCATATTTTATAAAAATTTCAAAAAAATCATATTTACATATGGGATTGCAAGCAGGGTATGTAATGAAAAAAATAGATTTCTCAAACATAACTTTTCCGGATCAATTTGATATGAGTACCGGTTATTTTAGTCCTGATATTCCGTCATCAGAAATAATACAAAATTCAAATCTGTCTTATTTAGATTTAAATTGGGGCTTGATATGGAGTTATAAAACGTCTTCATTTACTCTTGAAACCGGGACTTCTATGTTTCATTATAATATGCCTGTCGAATCATTTACTAATTCTGATAATCGTTTAAAACCCAGATATGTGTATCATATGTTTATTGAAAAACTGCTTTTAAATAATTTATTTATTAAACCGAAAATGTTGTATGTATATCAAAATAAAGCATCGGAATTTTTAATCGGCTTTGATACGGGTCTGCTATTTCCGGAAAGTAAAATTACGAAAAATTTTTATGTAGGAACTTTTTTTCGAGGAGGATTAAAGAGAAATCCGGATGCCATAATTGTTAAATCAGGCTTTAATTATAAAAATTTTGATATTGCTGTCAGTTATGATATCGGAATTCCCGGATATCAATTTTATTCATACACAAAAAATGCTTTTGAATTATCTGTAAGTTTTAAAAGACCGGAAACAAATATTAAAAATAAAACAATTCCTTGCAGTGTATTTTAAACCTCTAAGAACATGAAAAAAATAATCATATATCTCATATATTTTTTAATTACAGAAATTACTTTTTCTCAATCAGGAAATTTATACGAATTAAAAGATTGGCAATTAAAAGGTTACGCCGAAAGTGCTGAAAGGTACAATGATGATTATGCGGCTGTAAAATATTATTCCGAATATTATAAACGAAATAAAAATGATTTAAAAACAGCTTATAAATTGGCTGATTTATATTTTAAAGTAAAAAATTTTCAACAAGCAAAACCAATTTTTCTTGATTTATATCAAAACGAAAAAGACAAGTATCCGAAAGCAATTTTTAAATACGGACAAATATTAAAAAATGAAGGCAAATTTGATTCAGCCGCAATATGCTTTCAGATATACAGAGATGAATTATTATATAAAGATAAAAAAAATGAAAGAAATCTTAACATATTGAAAGTTAAACAAGAATTGAAAATCTGTGAAAATTCTGTATTCCTTAAAAACAAAAATAAGGAAAAGATTAATGTGTATAAATTAAATAAAACAATAAATAAAAAATATAAAGAATCTTCTCCTGTGATTTGGAATGATACAAATTTAATATATACCTCTTATATGATTGATTCTGTACCTGTTATAAACATTGAAACACAGAAAAACAAACCTTTTGAAAAATATTATTCAGCTAAGTTAATAAATAATAACTGGCAGGGCGGGTTTTTAACTCCGAAACCCTTTATAAATCTTAAAAATAAATCAATGTCCGGAGGTGTTTTTTCCGATGACGGTTCTCGTTTTTATTTTGCTGCAGGTTATAAAGATATACGCGGGAAAATTTACAGTTCACTTTATGTAAGTAAATTTCTAAACGGTAACTGGTCAGAACCTGAAAAATTAGATAATCGAATAAATTTGAAAAATTATTTTTCTACTCAACCGGCAATCGGTAAATGTTATGATAAAAATTTTGACGTAATTTATTTTGTTTCTGACAGACCCGGAGGCTTAGGAAGATCTGATATATGGTATACGATTTATGATAAAATAAAAGGCAGGTACAAAGCACCTGTTAATGCCGGAAGTTATGTAAATACACCCGAAAATGAAATTACACCGAGAATTGATAATACAACTAAAGCATTATATTTCAGCTCCGACGGACATTCCGGCTTCGGAGGTTACGATATTTTTAAAACATTCGGAGAACTCATTAATTGGATTCCTCCTAAAAATATCGGAAAACCGTTAAATTCTTCATTTGATGATTTATGGTATACAAATTTTAAGAATGACAGTTCCGGATTTATTGTTTCAAACAGAAGTAAAAATCCGGAAATGCAAAATCCGCATTGTTGCTTTGATGTATTTGAATATAAAATTGTAAATAAAAAAACAATTGAGATAACCGATACTATTTTTGAAACAGATGAAAATTTTTACGACAAATTAACTCAAAATAAAGAGACAAATAAAGATATTAAACAAAATTCATCTCGAACTGTTGTAAAATTACACATTAAAAATAATGATAACGGTGAATATATTTACTTGGATGTTGATACAACTGATTATTCCGGAAAATTTCATTTCAAAATAGATAAAAATCAAGAGTATAAACTGACTGTTGAAAAAGAAAACTATACTCCCGTATCTGTTACATTTAACACGAAACATCTGATTAATAATAAATTGAGTGTCAAAGCCGTTACCATAATTCCGACACATAAAAAACCGATTAATTTAAAAAATATCTATTTTGAATTTAATAAATGGGACTTAAATGACAGTTCAAAACAATATTTGGATACCTATCTGTATAAAGTTTTGAACGAAAATAAAAATATTGTAATTGAAATCAGTGCATACACCGACGGTATCGGTAATTCTGATTACAATTTAGTATTATCAAAAAATCGTGCCGAAAGCGTTGTGAATTATCTGGTAAATAAAGGCATTAATAAGAAACGACTCATAGCTAAAGGCTACGGTGAAGAAAAACCCATTGTTTCGGAATTTACAAAAACCGGTAAAGACAATCCCGAAGGCAGAGCTGAAAACAGGAGAATTGAATTCAAAGTCATTGGGGTTATGATTGATGAATAATATTAATTTTTAAAAAGTGTATTATGAAAACAATATTGATAGTTGAAGATAATAAAGAAGTTCGAAATGAAATTTCAGATATATTTAAAATGGAAAATTTTAATGTAATTGAGGCAGAAAACGGTATGGATGGTTATTTGAAAGGGGTACACAACCTTCCGGATATTATTATTTCAGATATAATGATGCCTGTATTGGATGGTTATAAGATGTATAAAGAATTTAAAAAGCACTCAATGACCGAACAAATACCTATAATATTTTTATCTGCACTTTCATCAGATGATGACATACGAAAAGGAATGAATATCGGAGCCGAAGATTACCTTACAAAACCAATTAATCCGAATGATCTGATTCTTGCAACCGAAAGCAGATTGAAAAAATATGAAAAAATTGACAAACGTTTTGATTCAGTTAAAACAAACATTACCAATATTTTATATCATGAAATAAATACACCTTTAAACGGAATCATCGGGTTTTCTGATTTTTTAATAACTCAAGTTGATGAATTATCAAAAGATGATATTAAGAAAACGGCAAACTACATATACAAAAGCAGTTTCAGATTAAATAAATTAGTAAAAAAATATTTAATTTATTCTGAATTAAAAATAAAATCTGCAACGATTTCAGGAATAAAAAAATTAAGAAATTGTGAATACATCAATACCGAAGGAATTATTAATAAAGTTCTTGATAATAAGGAATTTAATGAAAGGAGAAATGATTTTAACGTGTCTGTTCAGGCAGTTGATTTGAAAATTGAAGAGTATTTATTTAAATCATTAATAGAAGAATTGACAGATAATGCAGTCAAATTTTCATCTGACGGGAATAAAATATTTATAAATTCATTTATTGACAACGGCATTTATAAAATTCAAATTAAAAATGAAGGATCCGGAATTACAAAAGAACAAGTTATGCAAATTAATGATTTTAATCAGATAAACACAAATGAATATACACAGAGAGGCTCAGGTATAGGACTTTCAATTGTTAAATTAATAACAGATATTTACGGTAACGATTTTGAAGTTGAAAGTATCCCGAAAACATTTTTTTCCGTAACGGTTTCTTTCAGTTATTTTATAAAGAAATAACAGAAATTTAAAAATACAAAATAACCGGTATAATCTTACATAAAATTGTTTAATGAGGATGGATTGATTCATCCTCATTTTTTATGCGTAATACCAAAAATGATGATTTAGAAAATGAATTATTTTGATTACAGTTTAGTATAAATTTGATATAGGTACTATTACTCATTTAATAAATTGCCGAAAAAATAAGCTTTTTTACTCCTGAAATTGGTTTTTGAAGAACGTATATTTGTAATATAAAGTTGAAACAAATAATTTTAATATAACCCAAAATTCAAAAGTCATGAAAAATAAGTTTTATCATTTCAAATTTAAAAAAACATTAATTTTTTTTCTTGTATTATTTTTTGCTTCCGGTACATATGCTCAAACACGTTCTTGGTTAGGAACCGCAGATAATAATTGGAAAACAAATTCAAATTGGTCCGACAGTATTATTCCGGATAAAAATACAGACGTAATTATTGAAACTGCTTGCAGCTTTTATCCTATTCTTGATAATACCGAAGATACTTGTAAATCTATAACAATTAAAGACGGTGCTGTTTTAAATATGATTTTAGGAGGAAATCTTACAGTTATCGGAGATTTTATTATTGGAGAAGGTTCTTCCGGAATATATAACGGAGATTGCGGGCAACTTAAGGTTCTTGGTAATTTAATTTTAAATGATAGTGCTTCTGTTTCAATCACAGATAGCAATATTATTTGTACTGATGCTGTTTTAAGTTTATCAAGCACAGTTACTTATATGGGAGGTAATATGACTGTTAACAATTGGAACTACGGAAATCTTGTTTTGAGCGGCAGCGGAGTAATGCAGATCACCGGAGATTTATTAAAACCTACAACTTGTAATAACTTAACTGTTAATAATACGGGAAACAGTCTTGAAATTCCTGTAAATAAAGCTTTAACAGTTAACGGTACTTTGACAAATAATGTCGGAACTTCCGGTATTGTTTTAAAATCGGGACCTTTAGGTGACGGTTCGTTGATATGTTCAACAACAAATATAAATGCTGATATCAAAAGATATATTACCGGTAACAGATGGCATTATTTAGCATCACCAATCGATACTGCCGATGCTTCAATTTTTACTGTAAACAATCTGTTATGGTGGGATGCCTCCGAAGAATGGACCGGAGCCGGAGATTACACTCCTTGGAAAGGGTACAATACTAACCTTGTAAATGCAAACGGATATGCTTATTACAGTGCTGAAGATACTCTTGACTTTCAGGGAAATATAAATGTTGGTAATTATACTGTTACATTACATAAAAGTGCAACGGGAACATCTGATTACCAAGGATGGAATTTAATCGGAAATCCTTATACTGCAGTTTTAAATTGGGATTCATTAGTTGCTGACGGTGCAATTCCTTTGGGAGCAGAAAATGCAATATACTTTTTTGATGATGAAACCGGTGACGGTTCGCAAAGTAATTACAGATATTATGTCCCGTCAACAGGCGGAACATACGGTGTAGGTACTGCCGATGCTACAGGTGATATTCCTCTTGGTCAGGCATTTTTTATAAAAACGAATACTGATAATATTACACTGACATTAAATAAGAACTATCGTGTGCATAATACGCAAAAATTTTACAAAAATAAAACTTCTGAAATTATCAAATTGAGAATTGAAGGAAAAAACAATTCAGATGAAATGATATTCAGAATTGTTCCTGATGCCTCTCTTGATTTTGATGCACAATTCGATGCTTGTAAAATATTCTCGGGAGATGAAAACATTCCGCAAATATACAGTTACGCCGTAACAGAAAATAATAAAATTGCTATTAATTCAATTCCTGAAATTAATGATAATACTGAATTAAATATAGGTTTTAAAGCAATTGCCGGTGATTACACTTTAAATTTTGAAGAAATCTCAGCTGCAAAAAATGAAATGTATTTATATGACAGTTATCTTAAAACATATACAGATATTAAAAAAACAAAAAAATACAGTTTTGAACATAAGGGAGGTGAAGTTACTGACAGATTTATACTTGTTTTTAAAGGAATTTCATCTGAGATTGAAAATGTTAATACAAATATGATAACACTGTTCCCCAATCCGGCAAAAGATTTTTTAACAATAAAAATAAATGAGAATCAATTTACAAAGGGTACAATTCAAATTATATCTGTAACCGGAAAAATATGTTACACATCCGAAATGAAAAATAACTGTACTAAAATTAATCTTATAAATTTTTCTGACGGAATGTATTTTCTGAAACTTTATAAAGAGAATTATGAACCTGAAACATATAAATTTCTTGTACGAAAATAAACAGAGTTTAATCCTTTCATAATTTAATAAATTTTGGTTAGAAATCAGGGCGGGAAAATTCCGCCCTGATTATACAGTTGATATTCAGTGATGTATAGCTATTAGGTGTAAATACTCATTTTCAGTATTCATCCTCAATTAGGATTTTTTACTCTTAAACAAAAGCTGTTGCCGGTGTAATTTTGAAGAAAGTTTTAGAACTTAAAATTTATTAATAAATGAAATTTAAAGAAAATGGAAGTTTTAAAAAATCAACTGAAAATCTTGACAGTAATAATAGTGTTTTTCTTCCTGACGTTTACATCTTTTAATATAAAAGCACAAGGAGAACTTAAGATTTCCGATAACGGAAATCTTATAGTATCATCAGGCACATATTTGAAAATACCGGGTAATCTTACTGTAGGAAGCGGTATCTCCGGAGTATTTAAAACTGACGGAACAAACATTACGGCAACAGGACAACTTAATCTGAATGCCGGTTCTGAATTATTTCTTACATCCGGAATATTTTCGGCGAGTTCGGCAAATATCAATTCTGCAAGCACTGTAACTTATGACGGATCTGACCAAAATCTGAAAAATTGGTCTTACGGAAATTTAATAATTGCCGGAACCGGAACAAAAACCGTAACCGGAGATGCCGTTACACCTACTGTATGTAATAATTTGACAGTAAATAATTTCGAAAATGTATTGAATATCCCCGAAAATAAGGCTTTAACAGTTCAAAGTATTTTAACAAATAATGTCGGAGTAAACGGGATTACTTTAGCATCAAGCTCTTCAGGTGACGGGTCTTTAATTTCTTACACTTCAAATGTTGAGGCAACAATTAACCGATATCTTACAGGAACTCGCTGGCATTATTTATCTTCACCGATTAACTCAGCTCCTCTGACATTATTTAATACCAATAACTTTATGTGGTGGGATGCTTCAATGGATTGGTCCGGATCAGGAGATTTTAATCCGTGGAAAGCTTATGGAGCAAATTTAGAAAATGCTCACGGATATTATTATTATTATTATGAAACTACAATTCCCTATGAAGGAGAAATGAATGTCAGCGATTATTCTTTTACTTTAAGAATGAATTCTTCAGGAGATCCGGATTATCAAGGGTGGAATCTTGTCGGAAATCCATATACTTCTGTATTGGATTGGGATGCAGCCGTTTCAGGAGATGCTGTACCTGCCGGTGCCGAAAATGCAATTTATTTTTTCGATGATGAAACCGGTAACGGAGCACAAAGTAATTACATATATTATGTGCCTTCTTACGGAGGAACATACGGTATAGGAACCGAAGATGCTGACGGGAAAATTCCTATGGGACAAGGTTTTTTTATAAAAACAAATACAGATAATATTGTACTGAACTTTAATAAAAATTACAGAACACATGCTGTTCGAGAATTTTACAAAAATCCCTCGAATGAATATATAAAACTCCAAATTTCCGGCGGAAAAACAGATGAAACAATTGTACGAATTGTTGATAATTCTACAACAGGTTTTGATTCGCAGTTTGATGCAAGAAAATTATTTCCGATTGATATCTCAATCCCTCAAATATATATAATCGGATCCGATTCAAAAATTACGGCAATTAATTCAATACCTAAAATAGAAGAAAATACAATTATTAAATTAGGATTAAAAGCCGAAGAAGGAGATTATAAAATCAGTTTGAAAGATTTGAATTTTTATACGTATGATGTTTATTTAGTTGATAACAACAGTAATTCATTTATCAACTTAAATGACGAAGAATTCTACGATTTCCATTATTCGGGAGGTCAGAATGATGAGCACTTTTATTTAACTTTTCATTCTAAAACTTCAGATATAAACGATAATATTTCATCAAGTAAAATTAAAATATATCCTAATCCTGCAAGTCAATTTATAAGATTTTCCAATAATACGAATTCTGAATTTGAAACTATTAAAATTAATTCAGCAAACGGTAAAATTGTTTATTTAAACACACACTCGGAATCAATTAATGAAATAAATTTATCGCAATTTTCTGACGGTGTGTATTTTATTGAAATAAAATTACTTGACGGAACTGTTTACAGAAACAGAATTATATTAAAAAAATAGATTATTAATATTATAAAATAATTAAATTATGAAACACATAAAATTAACTCTCTTATTTTTGATAACAGTTTTGTTACAAACAACTGTAACCTTTTCTCAAGGTATAGCTGTAAATGATGACGGAAGCGATGCTGATGCATCTGCAATATTAGATATAAAAAGTGCCTCAGGAACTCAAGGTTTATTATTACCTCGTGTAACTGAAGCTCAAAAAAATGCAATTACAAGTCCGGCAACCGGTTTGTTAGTTTATCAGACAGACGGAACTGCCGGATTCTATTTTTACGACGGAAGCGGCTGGACACCTGTCAGCAGCAAAATAAAAAGCTATGCAACAGTTACTGATGCAGAAGCTGTATCCGGAACAGACAATGAACTTTGCTATGTAGATGAAACTGAAACATTTTATAAATATGAAGCAACAGGGTCTTCATATACAGATGATAATAAATATGTTTTATCAACTAATGACGGAGGAAATACGAGGTGGACAGGTGTTGCCGGGCAATATAATTTAGGTGAACTTTCTCTTGCTCCTATAATCCATCTTGATGCCACTTCAGGCAGTGCAACAATAACTGATCTCAACAAAATTTATTGTATAGAAGCAGCAGCTTCAACAACTACGATTACAATACCTGATGCAACACTTGTAAATGAAGGCTGGTTCTTAAGGTTGTATAAATGCAGCGGAAAAGGTGAAATACAAATACAAACTGTCAGCGGTCAACTTATTGACGACGTCACTCCTGCTAAAATATATCATAACGGTAAAGGATTTTATATTAAAGCAGATTTGCACGATACGCCTCAATGGTTAAAAATTCAGGACAGCAGAACGTATGTTCCGATAGTTATAAATACCGGTACAGACTACGGAGCAACTGAAAATTGGAATTTTGACTTCCTGAAAGTTAACACAAATTCCGGAGACATTAATGTTACATTACCATCTGATATTTCAGGTTTTCCTGAAGGTTCAACCAGAATGTTTTTTAATACAGGGAATAATTTGCTTTACGGACTTCCGAACGGAAATGTTATCGACGGTTCAACAGAAACACGTGTAATTGCTCCCGGAGGATATATTGAATTACAAAAAATTGACGGAGTAATAAAAATTGTTCGAGAGAAAAATTTGTCAATAAAAAAAACAGCTGCAGATATCAATTATTTAGAATGTTGGCTGGATGCCTCTCAATTATCAGGAACAGACGGAAGCTCACTTGCAACATGGAGTGATTTATCCGGTAAGGGTAATAATTTTACTGCAGTAAATGCTCCGACTTTACTGACCGACAAACAAAACGGAAAAAACATTGTTAATTTTGACGGTTCAAACGATGTAATGAGTGCCGGAGATCTCGAATTATTTGATAATACGAGAGGGTTTACTATTGTTGCCGTAATAAAACCAAAAGATACAAAGAGAATGGCGATATTGTCTAAATATTTAACTTCACCGAACGGTCGGGAATTTACTTTCGGAAACAGAGATAATTTTTTATTTGAAGATTTGGATTGGAGTAGTTATACGGGAGCTGTTATTAATATGGGATTGGACAAATTTCAAATTGCAGAATTTGTTTGGTCTCCGGGTAATCCTTTTCAATTGTTTATTAACGGTGTTTTACAAACATCAGGCAATATTTCAGTAAATGATATTACAGACGGAACAGGAAATTTAAAACTCGGATGCGGAGATTATACTTCGGTAGGATTTTGGAACGGTGATATAGCAGAACTAATGATATATTCAACAGCTGTTTCTTCTTCAGACAGAAAATATTTAAGAGATAATCTTGCAGCTAAATGGGATATTGATGAAATTATAATTGCTAACGGAGGTGCAAAATATTGGCAACGTGACGGAAATACAAATACAATAAGTCCCGATGATGCAAATGATAATTTAGATATCGGTACAGGAACCTTATCGGCCGGTATATTGAATGCAAGCGAGCTAATAAATGCTCCGGCATTGTCAACAGCACCGTCAAACCCTCAACCGGGGAGTATTTATTTTGATACAACCGATAACAAATTAAAAGTTTGGACAGGTAGTCTTTGGGAAAATTTAAATTAATTTTTACTTGAGTTTCCTTAAAAAACATTCTGATATACAACTATATAACATTTTCCGGAAGTGGGAGTTTAATTTTATTGAATTAAAATTAAAGATTCCTTATAATTGGAGTCCGGTTACTATATTTGCTTATTGAATTAGGCGTTTATATAATACAAGAAAAGTTATTATATTAGCGGAATAAAATATTCAAATATGGAACAAAAGTTTAAAAGTCTTACTGTTTTTGAGTTTCAGAGCAGGTTTCCCTATGCAGACAGTTGTTATACTTATCTGTCAAAAGTGCGGACATACAAGACATTGTAAGTGCCTAATTCAAACAAATAATTAACTAAAATTATGAGTCCGCTCCCAAAAATAATTTACACTTACCGTATTACTTTTTTCCGTTAGCAAACCATAATACATGAGCATTTTTAGCTTTATTTATTTCTGTTATTATTTGTCATTTTTATTACTTTATTATTATAAAGTTGATAAAAAGCAAAAGTAATATTATTTTTTAATTAATAATAAAAAGAT
>JAADGE010000067.1 GCA_013152535.1 Chlorobiota bacterium | reverse complement strand
GATTGAAAAGATACTTTTTACATTCATAGTTTTAGGGTTTATCGGGAATAGTGCAAATATAAGACAAAAAAATTAAAAATAAGTTGCAGAAAAAGCTACTTATAATAGTGTTTTTTTAATTCTTTAATTGTATTGATAATATCATACACGGTATTTTTAATTTCCGGCGGTATTTTTAATTTATTTTTAATACTTTCTTCATTGTTTAGCATTATGGAAGTAGCAAAATATAAAGGTTTGAATTTCTCTTTTAGTATTAATCCCGTTTTTTTATTATTAAATATTTGCCAAACTAAATTAGTTTGCCCGTGAATTAATAAATGTAGAATAAAGTCTTCATCTGCAACATTTATTTTTTCAGCCAATTCCATGGCATCTTTATAAATACCTTCCGGTTTTCCCAGCCACAGACGAATAATTATACTTAATGCTTTTGTTTTATCATCAATGATTATTAAATTTTTAATTAATTCTTGTACCTCTTTTTTGTTTGAAGCTCTGATATAATATAAGAGAATTAAATTATGAAGTGCTTCGTTATTTTGTTGTTTTACCGCTTTTTTATAGTATTTTTCAGCTAAGTCTAATTTGTTTTGTTTTTTATAAAGATTTGCCAAATTATTAAAAGCATCGATATCTTTGTAGATTTTTTCTGCTAAGTGGATTTTTCCTTGAGTTTCATATAAAAAGGCAAGATTAAAAAAAGCATCTTCAATCCCATTTTTAATAGCCTCTTTATAATATTTTTCAGCTGATTTAAAATCATTTTTACTTTTATATAAATTTGCAAGATTGTAAGCTGCATCAGCATCTCCTTTTTCAACAGCTTTTTTAAAAAAACTTTCAGCTAAATCTAATTTTTTTTGATTGTAATACAGAATGCCAATATTATTTAGAGCACTGATATTCCCTTTTTTTATAGTTTCTTTATAATATTTTTCAGCTGAGATAAAATCTTTTTTTAACAAATAGATATTAGCAAGATTGTTAAGAGCTTTAATATGCCCTTTTTCAGCAGCTTTTTTGCAATACTCTTCAGCTAAATCAAGTTTGTTTTGGTCATAGTATAAAACAGCAAGATTATTAAGAGCATCAATATTTCCTTTTTTGATAGCTTTTAAATAAAAATTTTCTGCTCTTTTATAATCTCTTTTTAAGTCACAGATATATGCAAGATCTCTTTCTTTAACACCATCAATTTCATTAGGTATTTGATTTGCATAGTAAAATGCGTCATCATAATTTTTTTTTGTAATCAGTTTTTTTATTTTTTTCGAAATATCAGAATATTTTTCAGGCAGTGTTTCTTTTAATTGAGGATTTAACGAACTGAGTTTTAAAGTTTCGTCAATTAATAAATCGCGTTCTTTAAAACTGGCAAATTTCGATTGAGCCAAAGATTTCGTCAGCAAACTTAAATGGTCTGCATTTTTTGTTCCTTCTTTTAAATCTTTAAGATGATTAGAAATTAAATTTTTAATATCATCTTTATTATACCAATTTTCGAGAAAAACCGTAAGCCATTTTGCATTTCGTTTGTCAACAGGATTTCCTTGTGTTACAATAATCCACATATTAAAAAAACGTTCCGAGAGACGATACAAATGATTTTTTTTACCTGTTTTGATTTTTTCAACAATTCCGATATCGGAAAGTTTTTTAAGATTTGCCGAAAGCAATTTGCTTTCAATTTTTGTAGGTTTAACCAACTCTTTTATGCTTACGGCTTCCCAAAAAAAAGCTAATTTTGTAACAATTTTTTGTTCAATTGCCGGCAATGAACCCAAACGCTCTTGATATAACGGTGTCATTCTGTCCATTATTTTTTTAATGTATGAATAGCCGTTTTGTTGAGGGCGATTAATTAATAAATCAATAAAAAATTGCAAAGTGCGCGGAAGTCCGTCAGTTAAAATTCTTATTGTTTCTAATTGTCCTTGATTATTCTTAATAAAATTTTCAATCTCTTTTTCTTTTAAAAGTTTTGCCCAGTGCATTAATAATTTCTCTATGTCAGTTTTGCTTAATGTTTCCAGCCTTATAACTCTGAAAAACTGATAAAAAGGCATATCATATTGCCAAAAATGTTCACTCATTCTTGTACTTGCACCTATTATCTTTACATCGTCAAATTTCAATAAAGTTTCTCTTAAAATTTTTGCATCATCTTTAAACCCCGTAAAAACTTTATCAATATTGTCAATAAGCAAAAGAATTTTTTTGTTTTTTACCCTGATTGCATTTTGTATTTTACTGAATAATTCTCTTGAATATTCGCCGTAATCTTCCGGAATATCAAAATCATCGGTATCAGGCAAATTTTCATAACCGTAATCTTTTAAAACTTTTATGACTTCTTCCCATAAATCAAACAACCGGTGTATTCCGCTTTGTTCCTCCGCTAAATTTATTACAACAAATTTATTTTTAAGAAAATCATTATTTATGACTTCACATTCAAGACGTTTCAACAATGTTGATTTTCCGCTGCCTCGTCTTCCCAAAATCAGGAAATGTTGCACGGAACCTTCCATTTTATCATTTATTAAATCAGAGAGAATTAACTGAAAATCTTTTGTTCTGACAATAAAATTTTGTTCAATAATATTACAATCTGTTTCATTAGCAGATTGATAGAAGTTAAAATTCAATGCTTTTTTTTCTAACATGATGAAATAGGATTTTTATGTAACCAATAATCTTTAATAAACGGAGAGAGAAATGTATAAACATTTTCATTTTCGATAAGATAACCGTCTTTTACCAATTCATCAATTAAATCTTTATAATCTTCCGTTTTTTTCTGCTTGACGGCAATATCATAAATTTCTTGAATTGTAAGTTGGTTTTTATGAGCAATACAAGTCAGAATTAAGTCAATAAAAGAGTAGTTTTTTCCTGAATAATCTTTTAATCTTTTTGTCCAATCGGCAAAATTTGAAGTATTTTTTATGACATTTATATATGCTGTTTCTATAATACTTTTGTCATTATCAAATATTTCTCTGTCATAAGCAATTCTGTCAACTTCTTGTATCATTAATTGTACAAAATACGGAAGTAAATATTCTATTTTGTCTGTCAGATATTTTTGTAATATGCTGCTGTATGTAATTGTGGCACTTTTTGTAAGTTGTTGAATTAATTTAAATGCTTCATCTTCGGTTAAAGGTTTTATTCTGAACGGCTCAATATCGTTAATCAATTTCGGTCTGCCGATTTCTTTTACAATATTATGCAAACCGATTGAACCTGCGTAAACAAAAATTATATTTTTAAAATTATCGTTATGCCTGATTTCTCTTAATTCATGTAAAATATTTCTTGCATCATCTGTTTTGTTCATTTTTTTTAAATTCAATAAAACTTCAACAAATTCATCAATAAAAAGTATTACCGTTAAATTTTCTTTTGCAACTTCTTTTAATAAGTCTGTAACTTCATTATAATAGTTTTCAATTTCTTTTTCAATTTCGACTTTACTGATACCGATACTTCTAATATTATATTTTCTTGACCATTTTGAAAAAAGTTTCTTTGCCTTATTTACGCTGCTTAATCTTTCTATAAGCATATAAAAAATACGTTTATAAAACATATTTCTTGATGCTACACCTTCCACATCATCATATATACAATATGTATTTTCAGGAGCATTTGAAGCTAAATCTTTCATTATTGAAGTTTTTCCGACTCTTCTCGGTGCAACAAAAAGAACATCGGAACCTTTATTGATAAAAGACCAAAAATAATCATTAATTTTATCTCGTCTTAAATAGTTTTCTCCCGTTACTGCATCTCCTGTTTTTGTTTTCGGATGTTTCCAATTCTTCATAATTCTGCGTTTTAACAATTAATTTATTGGCAAATATATATAACAATAGTTTAATTGTCAAGTTTTTTAGCAATTATTTTATTGTTAAATATGAAAAAGTAATAATAAATTTTTGTTTTCTTTAGTACACAGTTATTTACAAACTAAGGAAGATTTGTGTTTTTATTTAAACTTAAAACTCAACTGAAATGTTTTTTCCTGAATTTTTTGTCGATTATCCAAATTTGTAACGGATAAACCGATAAGTCGTACGGAATTATAAGAAAAATCAACTTCGTTAAATAATTCATCGGTTAAGTTCATTATGGTATCCGTATTTTTAATTTTGTAATTTACGGTTTTGCTTCTTGTAATTTGTTTAAAATCAGAGTATTTTACCTTTAGGGTTAAAGTTTTGCCGTATGTTTTTGCTTTGTTGCATCGTTCGATTAAGGTTTCGGCAATTTGTTCCGTTCGGTCGTAAATATTTTCAATATTAAAAATATCTTCCGAAAAAGTGCGTTCGGCACCGATTGATTTTCTCAATCTGTCGGGATTTACTTTTCTCTTGTCAATGGCTCTTGCAATGTTGTAGTAATAAGTACCTTGTTTTCCGAAATGAGCAGTAAGAAATTTTAAACTTTTTTGTTTTAAATCGTAACCGTTTTTGATGTGCAGTTTGTGCATTTTTTCGGCAGTAACTTTTCCGACACCGAAGAATTTTTCAATTTCAAGTTTTTCGACAAAATCTTCAGCCATTTCGGGTGTTACGGTAAAAAAACCGTCGGGTTTGTCGTAATCGGAAGCAATTTTTGCCAAAAACTTATTGAATGAAACGCCCGCCGAAGCCGTAAGTCCGGTTTGTTCTTTGATTTTTTTCTTAATCTGTTTTGCAATAAGGGTTGCCGAAGGCAAATTGATTTTATTTTCAGTAACATCCAGAAAAGCTTCATCTAAAGAAAGCGGTTCGACTAAATCGGTATATTCGAAAAAAATGTTACGAATTTGATTTGAAACTTCTTTATATTTTTTGAAGTCCGTACGAACAAATATTAACTGCGGGCATTTCCGTAAGGCAATTTTCGAAGGCATGGCGGAACGGACACCGTATTTTCGAGCTTCGTAACTTGCGGCGGCAATAACGCCTCTGTTTCCGCTTCCGCCTACGGCAACGGGTTTGCCGCGTAATTCCGGATTATCTCTTTGCTCAACCGAAGCAAAAAATGCATCCATATCGATGTGTATGATTTTACGTACCTTAGCTTTGTTCATCTTGCTAAAAATAGATAAATTTCCTGAATTCTGTTATGAAAAACCCGTGAATTTTGATATTTTTGCGTAAAATTTAAATTATGAAACTTACGGAACTCTCGGCAATTTCTCCCGTTGACGGAAGATACAGAAATAAAGTGAATGAATTGGCTGCTTTTTTTTCGGAATTTGCCCTGATAAAATATCGCTTACAAGTTGAAGTTGAGTATTTTATTGCTTTATGTGAAATTCCCTTGCCGCAACTGAAAGATATTGATAAAACAATTTTCAGAAGTATCCGAAATTTGGTGTTAAATTTTTCGGAAGAGGATGTCCAAAAGGTTAAAGACATTGAAAAGATTACAAACCACGATGTTAAAGCCGTTGAATATTTTTTGAAAGAAAAATTTGATGAATTACATATAGGAAAATATAAAGAATTCATTCATTTCAGCTTAACATCACAAGATATTAACAATACGGCTTTTCCTATGATGCTGCGCGATGCTGCCGAAACTGTTTTTCTGCCATTACTTAAAAAATTAACCGAAACTTTGTTTGATCGTTCCGATGAATATAAAGATGTGTCGATGTTGGCAAGAACTCACGGACAACCCGCTTCACCCACGCGTCTCGGAAAAGAAATTGAAGTTTTTACCGAACGATTGCGTAAGCAAATTGCTTATTTGCAGATAATTCCGTATTCGGCAAAATTCGGCGGTGCTACCGGAAATTTTAATGCACATCATGTTGCTTATCCGGAAATTGACTGGGTAAAATTTGCAAATTCATTTGTAAATCACGTCCTGAATCTCGACCGTTCGCAAACAACAACACAAATTGAACATTACGATAATTTGGCGGCATTTTTCGATAATATGAAACGCATCAATACTATTTTGATTGACCTTGCTCGCGATTTTTGGACTTATATTTCAATGAATTATTTCAAACAAAAAATTAACAACAATGAAGTCGGTTCATCGGCAATGCCGCATAAAGTAAACCCCATTGATTTTGAAAATGCAGAAGGAAATTTGGGTATGGCAAATGCTGTTTGCGAGCATTTATCGGCAAAACTGCCTATATCAAGATTACAAAGAGATTTAACCGACTCTACAGTTATAAGGAATATCGGTTTACCTTTTGCTTATTCGCTGATTGCTTATAAGTCATTACTGAAAGGATTAAGCAAGCTTGAATTAAACGAACAGGCAATAAAAGAAGATTTGAAAAAAAATTATGTCGTTGTTGCAGAAGCAATTCAAACAATTTTACGTCGTGAAAATTATCCGAACCCATACGAAGCACTTAAGCAACTTACGCGAACAAATACCGGAATTAATGCTGAAATAATTTCGGAATTTATCAATCAATTGGATGTGAATGAAGAAATTAAAAAAGAATTGCTAAAAATTACACCGGAAAATTATACGGGGATTTAAATAAGTGAAAAGAATAAAGTTGAAAGGAAAAAGTATGTACGTTTTATGTTTTAAAATCACATAAGATGCTTCCTTAATTTTCAAAATTTTTTCTTCCGCTTTTTGAATAATTTCTTCACTTTGACCCGCAAATTTGTCCGGATGGTATTTTTTCGCCAACGTGCGATATGTTTTTTTCAGTTGTAACTTTGTTACCGAAGGTAAAACGCCCATTATTCGATATGCTTCGTACGGTAACAAGAAATAAGAAAATTGTTGGTTATTTAGGGAGTTTCAGGAAATTCTAATATAGCTGATTTGCAGCATATTAATAGAATGTTTTAAGGAAATATTTCTCCGAATTCAGCATATTT
>JAADGE010000064.1 GCA_013152535.1 Chlorobiota bacterium | reverse complement strand
TCCGGGAAAATTAATTCGGAAATAACTTTTCGGGGATAATTTTATTAACGAAAAACTCAAAAAAAGAGTCAACCTATTTCAGTACAAGACAGGAGCTTATATTTCTAAACAAAAGCTGACCATTTCGGGTTGCAGCCTTTTAAAAATCTAAGTCGAAATTGAGCATTTTTTGAAAATACTTGTTCCATGCTTTATTGCATAAGGCTGACAAGAAATTGCAGACCAGCGAACCACGATTTGAACTTATGAAAATTCAGCAGAAGAGGTATGAAAATTTCAGTGATTAATAAAGCATGATTTTACGAGGACATCTATTTTCTGCATTGCTAAACCGCTATATTTCAGTTGTCTGCATGGCGGTGTTTAGGGAGTTGCCTGCTGCAAACCTTTCAAGAGTACAGTGATTTTCACAATTATGCTTAAATGTAAATTGTTTCTGTTTACGAAAACAAAAACGATTGAAATTATCTGTATCTGATATATGTCTTGCACGAATAAACGTCTTGTAACAATAGCTAAACACCATGCGGTAATCGCAAACCGAAAATATAAGCAAGAAATTAACAACGTCGACTTTTTTTGTTGTTTAAAATGAGATATTTAAGTAATAAAAGTTTTGATTTGTCAGACAAAACTTATATATTTGGGAATCAAAAAAACGGCTAAGAGCAAAACGGAACATTGTTCTTTCAATTTCCGCACGTTGCTTAGCCCAACGTTGTGCAGTATTTGAGAAAACCGTATCATAATTGAATATTTCCGTATCATATCGTATCATAATCTAATTTTATTTACTATATTTGCAGTATGATTGATAAAGTTTACATATTCAGATTAAATTTAGACTGGGATTTACTGCGAATTGTGAGTAAAATTGACAGATTTGATGCCTCTTGGTCAAGTATTGAAAAACGAGAAGGACAGAGCTTAAAGCAACTCAAAAATATAGCAACAGTCAGAAGTGTTGGAGCATCTACAAGAATTGAAGGCTCGAAAATGAGTAATGAAGAAGTAAAAGCTTTGTTGGACAATCTTGAAATTACAAAAATCGAAGAAAGAGATGCACAAGAAGTTGTCGGGTATTTTGAAGTTTTAGAACTCATATCTGAAAATTACAATGAAATCGACATAACAGAAAGTAATATAAAAAGTCTACATAATCTATTATTAAAACATAGCGATAAAGACCAATGGCATAAAGGAGATTATAAACAACATTCAAATGCAGTTGAAGCAACTTTGCCCGATGGAACAAAGCAGATTATTTTTCAAACAACAAATGCAGGTTTTGAGACAGAAGATGCTGTTAGAAATCTGATTGAATGGTATAATTCAGAAATGGAAATACATCCTTTGGTTAAAACGGCTATATTTTCTTATGAATTTGTAAGTATTCATCCTTTCCAAGACGGAAACGGAAGATTAAGCCGATTATTAGCAACACTGTTATTATTAAAAAACGGGTATAAATGGATACAATATGTAAGTTTTGAACACGAAATAGAAAATAGAAAAAGTGAGTATTATTTAAAATTACGACATTGTCAAGCTCAAAGACCGAATGAAGATATTACTGAATGGATTAATTTCTTTTTTTCAGCACTTTTAAATATTCAAGAGCAACTAATGAAAAAATTAGAAGTTAAGGGAACAAAAGCAAGATTATCACCGAAAGAAAAATCAATACTTACTTATATTGAAAGTAATCCGGGAAGTAAATCTGGTGAAATAGCAAACAAATTGCACATTCCTAATCCGACAGTAAAGCGGTTATTAACGAAATTATTAAATGAAAACTTAATTGAAAAATATGGAATTGGAGCAGGAACAAATTATTCGATAAAATAAGATAAAAACACTGCACAACAACAAATAAACACAATGCACGCCAAGTGGTTCATATCGAATGGAATTGCGGTTTTGAACACCGCAAAAATCTTGCGGATTTTTGCTCTTTTATATGTGTAAATTTTTTGCTACTTTCGTTGTATGAATTTAACTGCTAAAATATCGTGCACTGTGCTTATTTCAGTCCGTTGTACTGCATAAATGAAAAATGAAAATTTCAAATAAAATATTAGATATCGCTTTGAGTATAGGCTTTAATATTGATAATAATATTATTAGTCTACCTTGTGCTGTTGATTTAGAAAATGGACAAACAAAAAATAATGCGGTCTTAATATTTTTAGACAAATTACACAATCAGGATAAATATAATTTTTGTAATATTGAAGATGTTATATCGATAAGGAAATCCGAATATTCATTACCATATAAAATTAGAAAAGCATCTATTAATACTGATGAATATAGATATGATAAACCATTTTTTATTAAAAGAAAAAATTATCAAATAATAGGTTTTAATGCATTTTCGCCTGTAAATTTCACTTATTCTGATAATATTAAAGGCGATGACATTATTGGAACAGTTGATTTTGAAACTGCAAGAAAAGAAGGTTTTAATTTTATAAAGAACCATTGTGAAAAACAATTTTATGTAATCTGCGGTAAAAATGAACAATTATTAAAAAAAGTTGTAAATTTGTAATATGGAAGCAAATATTCAAAATATTAAGATTGAGTTAATTCAGTGGTTAACCACCGTGGATGATAGCTCTTTAATTCAAAAAATACTTGATTTACGTAAAAGTCAAACAAAAGATTGGTGGAATGAAATTTCAGAAGCAGAAAAGATTTCAATTGAAAAAGGAATATCTGACGCTGATAATGGTAAGTTAAATTCTCATAACGAAGCAAGAAAGATATATGAAAAATGGTTATAGAATTGAATGGACTGATAACGCTTTATCTGAATTAAAGAAAACAAAAGAAAAATATAACGCAGTACAACAATGTGTATAAAAAATAGCTATTTCGTGGTAAATTGTGGCAGTGTAGCTCATATCGGGCACCGCCAAATCTGCGATTTGACTACTTTTAAATGTAACAAATTTGGCTCATTGAGTTATCGAACTGAAATAGCTTTGTATAACGCTACATTTTCATACACTTACCGTTACCTGCAAGGTGAAGAAAAATGAAATTGACAAAATATAAATTCTCAAATAAAGAATAATTTAAATTTTACTATTAAATACTGTATCTTTGTAATTGCAAAAATAAGAACAGAAATGAGTGATGAAAATAAATTAATAGCTGTTGGGAGTATCAAAAATATGATATTTTCGTTTCGTGGACTACAAGTAATGATTGATAGAGATTTAGCGGAATTATATGGAGTACCGACCAAAAGATTAAATGAACAAGTAAAAAGGAATCTAAATAGATTTCCTGATAGTTTTAGATTTCAACTAACAGATAATGAGAAAGTTGAACTGGTCGCAAATTGCGACCGGTTTAAAAAATTAAAACATTCAAGTGTAAATCCATACGCATTTACAGAACAAGGAATTGCAATGTTATCCGCCGTTTTACATAGTCAAACTGCGATTGACATTAGTATTAAAATAATGGAAGCATTCGTAGATATGCGAAAATTTATCTTGAACAATGCAACAATTTTTCAACGACTTAACAAAATTGAACAGAAACAACTTGATAGTGATAAAAAATTTGAGATGTTGTTCAAAGCTCTTGAAAATAGCAATTTAAAACCCAAACAAGGAATTTTCTATGACGGACAAATATTTGATGCTTACAAATTTGTAACAGGATTAATTAAGGAAGCTAAAAAATCAGTTATTTTAATTGATAATTATGTAGACGAAACCATTCTGATATTGTTTAGTAAAAATCAAAAAATTGATGTGAAAATCTACACGAAGAACATAAACAAACAACTAAAATTAGATTTGGATAAATATAATTCTCAATATAAACCGATTGAAATAAAGAAATTTAATAAAGCACACGATAGATTTTTGATAATTGATAACAAGGAAATTTATCATTTTGGAGCAAGTTTAAAAGATTTAGGAAGGAAATGGTTTGCATTCTCAAAATTTGATATGGAAGCAATAGAAGTATTGGGAAAATTAGAATAAAGGATTGAATGCCAGCAGACAACAAAGTGCATAAGCAATAGTGGCTAATTACCAACCTCAAAGTTTGCGATTATTTATTATCTTTGTAAAGTGCTGAAAAGTAGTTGCTTTTAACCCACTACTGCTCATGCACAGACCGTTATGGGCAATTAAGAACGATTTTTTCTCCTTCAAAAAAGCAAACTTTTAAGCCAGACTGATAATTTGATATACCGGCAATCGAGCAAAAAATAATCTGTAATTTTTAAAAGACGAGGGATATAGGCAGCACAGGCAAAAAGCTGTCTGCAAAATTGCGATTTTTTGATTTTTTTTCGACAAGCATTCCTGCATTTTATGAAAAATTGAATTTACTGAAAAAGTCAAGTATTAAAACCGCAAAATCAATAAAGACGAATTTGTTTTTAATAAAATAAAGTTCAGGTATTAATAAAACATGGATTTTGCTGAATCAGCAACAAAAAAAACCAAAACTCTACCCTACTCATTCACAGCAACTTGTAAATTGACATAAAGGAGGATGATTTGATAAAAAGCACATAACACCATATAAAAAAAATAAGGGCAAATTACAAACCTGATAATCAGCAAAAAGTAATCAGCACCGCAAAATATTTGCGATTTTGTATTTTAAAATTATTTCAAAGGTTAAAATCCCAAAATTTTGCTATATTTATAACTTGAAAATGTTAATGCGGGTCATGGTCCAAAAAAAGGAGGATGTACAGGAGGTGTTTTCAATATTTCTAATTCAAAAAATTTTACAATTAACAATTCTATTATGTATGGTAGTGGTATGGAGGGTATTACTGCGAGTGTTGTTACAAATTTAAAATGTAATAATTCAATTATTAAAAGTTGTACATATTCAATAATGACACTTGATAATTGCAATGGTTTCGAGTTTAACAATTGTAAATTTACAGATAATCAAGAATTTGATTTAGTTAATATTACAAATTGCATTGGTGTAAAATTTAATAATAGTGAGTTCTCTAACAATCAAACAGGTACAGACGAATATTCTGACTACTCATTATTTAATGTGTCAAAATCTATGTCTGTTGAATTGAAAGATTGTACTATCGAAAATAATTCTACTGTATATTTTGCAAACAGTTCAAATTCAATTACAATAACTAACACCAAAATTGAAAATAATGCTTTCGAAAAAGGGAACTTTAAACAATAAGCTGTGCATAAGATTTATTAGTTAAAATAACAAAATTATTATATTATGGAAAAATTAGAATATAAATTTGTAAAAGCAAGAAGAATAGGTTTGAAAATATTTTTAATAATAGCAATTTTAGTTGATTTATGGGTTATCGCTGTTGGGATTAATATAATGAATATGAGATTTCCAAAATCTGATGAAATAGGTGCAATAATCGCTATTTCAGGAATGTTTTTTCTTATAATTTTTATTATTTCTGTAATTGGAGCTTTTAAAACCCTTTATAAAAGAAAAGTTGTTGAAATTAAAGAAGAAAATACACAGTAATTTTCTTGAAATTATTTCATTTCTAAACAGTATACATAATAAGAACTGCCTGCGACAACATATAGAAAACAAGGTCAAGTTGCTGGACTAAAACGATTATGGTTTTACATCTTGCTTTTCTTATACTGATGCAAGCAATAATAATTATTGGCAGAAGTCAAATAAATGAAAGTAAAAGAAAAAGAAGAAACGTTTAAAAAGGAATTTAATAAATTATTTCCCGGAATTGACGTATCTCAATTTTTATATGGAGAAAATATATACGGAAATGAAATTATTAATAATATTAATATTCCACCAGAAAATATTAACCTAAAAAACAGTCCATATTTTTATAAAAAAACTTCGGTTGTTCATTTTAGTAATTTTTTTGCAATAAACTCTATATTAAATGAAAAGTCGATAAGATTGTATAACTTGTACAATCTAAATGACCCAAGAGAGTTTACTTTTGCAAGCAAAATATTTAATTTGAAAGATGAAAAGATTAAGGATGCAAAAAGTAACCAGTTCATAATTTCATTTTGTGAAAGAGTTATCTTAAAAGAGTTTTCTAATCAATTTAATATGTGGAGACTTTATGGTCAAAATGGAAAAGGTATTGCAATTGTTTTTTCAATTGCAAACGACCCTGCAAAATGGATTGATTTTCACATAAGTAAAGTAATATATGGCTCTGATTTACGTCAAAAATTTTTCAAACTTCTTAAACTGATTAATCAATTAAATAAATCAAAACCACATATTGACATTGATTTTGGTAAATTATACGCTTTTCATAAATCTAAATTATTTGAATTTGAAAAAGAGGTTCGTATACTATATGATAATCGCAAAATGCGTACAGGTATGACTAATTTTTCAATTTCTTTTAATAATCAACATATTTTCCCAAATATTAAATCAGATTTATTTAAATTACTGGAAAACAAACAAAATATCCAATGTCTTAAATTACCTTTATATACTAATAATGGAAGTAGGTTTGATGACAAAATTCCGCTATTAAAAATCGAACAGATTATTATAGGATACAATTTTGAAAAAGGAGTTAGGGAAATTCAAGAAAGTTTAGGTGATTTATGTTCTAATAATCTTGGATATAAGCCAATAATTAAACAAACAAGTTTAACAAAATCTTATTGGGGTATTAAAAATGATTAAAGGCGAAAAAAACATTGAGTTTTTTGTAATTGATATTTCGTATTTATTTTATATTGATTACATATATGATAAAAACTGCCTGCAACAACGTATAAAAATAATAAGGGCAAATTTTTGGACTGAAAACAACTACAAGAAAACAACTACAAGTAATTAGCACCGCAAAATCTTTTGCAATTTTGCTTTTTTTATAATTTTAAAGGTCAAAAATCCAAAAATTTCGCTACCTTCGTGATTTGAAAGTAGTTGCGGATTTATCCCTTACTATTTTTATACCAACGTTGAAAGTAATGTAGAAAAAAAAATTGAAAGTATTTTAATGTTTTTTGAAATTTTTGATAAGTAAAAAAGATTTTTCGTGTTTATCTGCAAGACAGTTTTGGAAATTCACCGAAAATCCCGGCAAGTCTTCAGCCCGGCATCTCAAAACGACTTTTTAGAGTTTGTTTCCGCTTGTTCTCAATTGCAAAAAGCTGAACGGCTGCA
>JAADGE010000078.1 GCA_013152535.1 Chlorobiota bacterium | reverse complement strand
TCTGAATAATTTTCGGACTATCAAAATGTCCGGGAAAATTAATTCGGAAATAACTTTTCGGTATTAATTATTAACAAAAAAACACAAAAAAAAGTCAACCTATTTCAGTACAAGACATTTATTTGCGGAAAATAAGATTCCGATATTCCGATAAGTGCTTTCAGTTTATTTATTTTAACTATTTTCACTATTGCCGATTTTCCGACTTTTGTGTTAGGTGCACCGGAGAAAATTTCATTATTTTCAAAATATTTACCGGAAATTACACCGCTGAAAGGTGCTCTTAATTGCGTATTGTCCAAAAGGAACTGATAACTTACTTTTGCAGCTTCATATGCTGTTTTTACCTGATCGTATTGTTGGTCAGAAATGGTATTTGTTTTTTTCAGTGTATCTGATCTTTTATAATTTGTTTCAAGATTCATCAAATTCAATTTTGCTTGTTCAAGATTAGTCCGATTCATTACGGCTAAAATTTGTCCTTTTTTAACAAAATCACCAATTTTGACATATATTTTTTCAATTTTGCCCGGTGTTGCGGGTGCTAAATATACTTCTTTAAAAGGGATTAAAGTAGCGGTATAATTAATAGTTCTGTTAATTGTTTCTTTCTGTAAGACTATTGATTTTACAGGAATTGCCTGTTTTATTTCTGTTTTATTTTTATTATCCTCTTTGTTTGAAGAACACGATGTTGTAAAACTTAATATTCCGGCAATTATTGAAAATGTGATAATTTTATTGATATTCATTTTATAAAATTTTACAGATTATTATTTAATTTTTTTAAAGCAAGGTCAGCATTTAATAAGTTAAGTAAAGTGCTTATTTTATCAGATTGAGCTTTTAAATAGTCATTATTGGCACTTGTGAGTTCAAGACTTGATATAATACCTTGTCGGAATTTTAAATTCATTTGGTCAAGAACTTCTTTGGCTATTACAACATTAGTTTTTTGGTTTGCGTATTGTTCCGATAAATTTTTATAATTATACATTAATTGAATTTCTGCCATAGTTAATTGCTGATTAACTAATCCCTTTGTATTTTTACTGATATCGTAATCAATTACAGCCTGATTTACTTTTGCTCTTCTTTCTCCGCTTGAAAAAACAGGAACATTTAATGTTACCCCGAGCACATTTTTCGGTGTCATATCAAAATCCGGTTTTAATATTTTTTCTGTATGAGAATAAAATGCTGTGAGTGTCGGTAAATAATTTGCCTTTTGCATTTGAATTTGTTTTTGGGTAATATCTCCCTGCAAAGAAATCAACTGATAATCAATATTATTTTTTATGTTAAAAGTATCCGAAACAATTGATGATTGTAAAATAGTTTTTTGTTCAATATCGTTAATGTCAGATGAGAGTGTAATTGCTTGGTCAGGTTCTAATCCTAATTGAAGTCTCAGTAAATTATATGCTAACTCTAATCGTCTTTCTGCGGCTTTGTACGTATTATTTACACTTGTTACCATAACTGATAATTTTTTTGCTTCGGTTTGTTCTGTCAGTCCGGCATTTGCCATATTTTGTGTTTTAGTATATATAGTTTCAGCATTTTCTTTATTTTCTTTTATTATTTTTAAAATCTGCTGATTTATTAAAACCATATAATATGCTTGTATTGTTTGCTCTTTTACGTTTAATTCATCTTTACAGTAATTTTTTTCCGTAATTTGTTTTGCCAGTTTTGATAATTGAACACCAACTATAAAATTTCCGCTGAATATTAACTGACTTGCACCGACTTTAAAACTGCTTGTCGGGTTAAACGCAATAACAGCCGGAGGAGCCATAGGGTTTAATTGCAGAGAGGCTTCGGCACCTAAGAAATTATTGTAATCAGCGGATACATTAATGTGAGGTAATCCTGCCGCAATAGTTTCTTTTATTTTTTGTGATGATTTATCAACGGCATACCTTGAATTTATCAAAGTTTTATTATGTTTAATCGCATAGTTTACAGCACTGTCTAAGGATAGTGTTATGGGTTTTGTTTCTTGTGCTTTTAAACTTAAAATGCTCAAAAACACAACACTTAAAGTTAGAATTTTACGCTTCATTTTGTATATTTGTTAAATTGTTAAATTTTTTATTTTAGAAAATATTTTTTCAATTAATTTTAAGTTTTATCAATTATTTGTTTTTTATACTTGTACTCATAAAACTATTTTATTATTAAAAGTTTTTTATCGGATAAAATTTTTTAAAATCTGTGTTTATTAACAACTGCCAAACCTTTTTCTGTAGCAATTCCTCTGATAAAATTAACAGCAATATTTTCAAATATTTCAGATTTAGAGTATTTATCAGGAGGAAATAAATCGTCATTCCCTAAGATTTTGAATTGTTCGGTTATCAGTTTTGCAATTATATCTTCATTTACTTCCGATCGAATAAATCCGTCTTTTTTTCCTTGACTTACTAATTCAATAATTTGCTTGCATCCTTTGTTCTTATGTTCTTGTCCTGTTAATTTGAAAACTTCGGGATGATATTTCTTTGCGTCAAAAAAAAATAAGGGATTTATTACTTTCATCATTTCTACATTCCTTTTAATGTGAGTAAGAAATGCATCTATAACATTTTCTGAATTTTTGATAATTTCCTGATTTTCTTTTTCCGATTCAATAATTTTATATTCAATACAATTTTTCAAAAGATCATCTTTATCTTTAAATAATTCATAAATGGTTCGTTTTGAGATACCTAAAGTTTCAGAAATAGAATCCATCGTGATGCTTTTAATTCCGTAGTGAAGGAATAGATTCAGAGATTCTTCGATTATTCTTTGTTTTGTATCCATTATTAAGGTTGTGTATTATTCGGCAAAAGTAAACGAAAACTTTTAAAACCAAAAAAGTTTTTCAGTTTTATTGTGAACCTGAACTCGATATAAGCTTTGCTCACAGTTTCAGATAATTAGCTCATATACAAGTCATATTTATGAAGTACTGTCGGGATAATACGAATAAATATGAGGAAGTATATGAGTTAATTAATGAAATTCTCAAATAAAAATTCGATAGTGTATCATCTTTGCACTGAGAATCCTTCGATATAACCCGTTATACGATATAACCCGTTATAACTTTATGATTTTCAGCACAAATCTAATACACTATCGGATTTCTGTGAGAGAAATCTTATATCGAGTTCAGGTTCTTAATGACAGAATACAGGAATATTTTATGGTGAGTTAATTTTTCGGATAATTTTTCAATTCTGAGCTTTGCGAACTTTATAACTTTGTTTCTCAAATATCCAGTTCAATTAAAGTAATTCCCGCACCGCCGGCTTCAATACGCTCGTCTTTAAAACTTTTTACTAATTGATGCGTTCGTAAATAAGCTCTGACAGCTTCTCTCAAAATTCCGTTACCGGTTCCGTGAAGTATTTTTAAATGTCGTGTTTGCTTTACAATTGCATTGTCAATTCGGCGAGAAACTTCATACAAAGCATCTTCGGCACGTTTGCCTCTTACATCAAGCTGTGCAAGGAAATTTTCTGTTTCGGTGTCAGTATTTATGATAATATTGATACCGGGTTTGCTTATTTTTCTTGGTTTTTGGTTTGTAAATTCGAGTTTGTCGGTATCAACGGTTAATTGAACATTATTGCCGATTACTATTGCTTTGTGTTTCTTAATTGAAATAACTTCAGCTATCGTATTTAATCCTTTAATCTTCACATAATCACCTTTTTGTAATGTTTTGATTTTTTTAACTTCTGTTTGAGTTTTTGAAGTACTTTTTTTTCGTCTGTCTTTTTTTTGTTTTAGTTTTTCAATTTTTTGACTGATTTTTTCGTCTTCGGCTTTTTGCTTTTCTTTTTCTTTCAGAATGTATTCGTTCAGTTCTTTGCGAAGTTGCTTTGTTTGTTCTTTTTCGGCATTTTGTTGTTTAATTTTAAGAATGGTTTGCTCAATTCTTTTGTTTGAAGAATTTACTATTTCTTCAGCTTCTGTTTTTGCATTCTTTAAAATTTCTTTTTTCTTATGCAGAAGGTTCTCAAGTTCATTTTCATATTTTTCCAGCGTTTCACTGAGTTTATTTTCTGTACTTCTGATGTTTCGTTTACTTTGTTTGAGTTTTCTTTTTTCGTGTTGTGCTTGTTTTAATGCTTTTTCAAAGTCAATTTGATTTTTATCGATTTTGGATTTTGCAAGTTCTAAAATCGTTCTGCTTAAACCGGTTTTTTCGGCTGTTTCAAATGCAAATGAACTTCCCGGTTTTCCGATTTCCATTTGGTAAAGTGCTTGCATTTTATCATTATCGTACAGCATTGCAGCATTAATAATCCCATCGTTATTGTCTGCAAAGTGCTTTAAATTAGTATAATGTGTTGTGATAATTCCTTTAGCACCGGATTGGTTAATGTGTTCCAGGACGGCTTCTGCAATGGCACCGCCGAGCATAGGTTCGGTTCCGGTTCCGAATTCGTCAATTAAAATTAAGCTTTCTTCATCGGCATTTTCCGTAAAGTATTTCATATTTTGAAGATGTGAACTGTAAGTGCTCAAATCATTTTCAATTGATTGTTCATCACCAATGTCAAGAAAAATATTTTTAAAAATTCCGGTAACCGAAATATCTCTTACAGGAATTAACAAACCGCATTGCAGCATATATTGTAAAACAGCTGTTGTTTTAAGAACTACGGATTTTCCGCCGGCATTCGGTCCGGAAATAATTAATATGCGTTGTTCTTTATTTAATCTAATGTCTGAAGGGATAACTTTTTTGTTTGATTTTTTATGTGAAAGAAAGAGTAAAGGGTGTTTGGCATTTAAAAATTCAATATCATTTTTTTTAGTCAACTTTGGTTTTACGGCTTCTGTATCAACTGCAAATAATGCTTTTGCTCTTATAAAGTCGATGGTTGCCATAAAATCGTAAGTTAATTTTAAATCCTCAAAATACGGCCTTAATATATCGGTAATTTCAGTTAAAATTCGTTTGATTTCTCGGAGTTCGGCAAATTCCAGTTCTTTTATTTCATTATTCAGTGTAACGACTTCAATGGGTTCGATGTATGATGTTTTACCCGTCGCCGATTCTCCGTATATAATTCCTTTTATTTTGCGTTTGTTTTTAGCTTCAACCGGAATCAGCAATTTATTATCCCTGACAGATATTTCTGCATCACTGTCAACAACTCCGGCATCAATTTGTTTCTTAATAATTTTATGAATGGTTTGTGAAACACTCGATTGTTTTTTTGATAAGTTATTTCGGATTTTAGACAGTTCCGGTGAGGCATTATTTTTCAGCTCTCCGTATTTGTCAATAACAGAATTGATTTTTTGAATGACGAAAGGAAAAACCTGAACTTTATTTGTTAACTGTTTTAGTGCGGAATATCGGTTTTCTTCATCATTCCCGAAGAAATTAATAATGGCTTTAACGGTTGATAAAGAACGCACGATATCGAATAATTCTTTTTCGGTAAAATAGGTTCCTATATCTTTGGTTCTTTCAAAATATGATTGTGTATCAATAAAATAACTCGTAGGGAAATTATCTTTAAATTGAACTATGTGTTTAAATTCGGACGTTAAATTAAGTTTATATTCAAGAGGTTTAATCTCTGTTAAAAAAGATATTTCGTCAACTTTTTTCTTGCCTGAATTACTTAAACAATTCTGTTTTATAAGTTCTCGTATTCTATTGAATTCGGTTTTTTGTTCAAATTCTTTCGGATATATCTTACTCATTATTGCGTTTCTGCTTATGTTTCTTGTCAGTGCCGAAATTACACTTTTTTTTGTTTTTTATTATGACAGGTTTTGAAAATTTGTCAGATATGCTTACTTCGACAAGCTAAGTCAGCAATTACAAACCTCTTAAAGTTTTTTTATAAATAATTTTTCTCAGCTTAAAATTTTCCCCAATTTTTTCTCAATTTCTTTTAAATCATTTCCGGTTTTAATAATAATTCCGTTTTTATTCAGTAAAAAATATTGAGGCAGTTGTCTGACAGTATATAATTGTAATACTTCCGAATTCAAACCTTTAATATCCGAAACCGTTATCCAATTAATATTGTCGGCATGTATGATATTTTTCCATTGCTGCATATTATTCTCAATTGATACCTGATAAATTTCAAATTCGGAAGAATGATATTTTTTATATAATTTTTTAAGTGTTTTATTTTGAATGCGACATGTGCCGTTCCAAGAAGCAGAAAAATCCAATAAAACATATTTTCCTTGTAAAGAAGACAAAGAAACCGCTATTCCGGAAGTATCGGGTAATGAAAAATCCGGTGCCTGCATTTCGGGTAATACGTTCTTCTTTGCTTTTATCAAATCTTTTAATTCAATATAGTACGGCGATTGTTTTAAGGTATCTGCAAAATTATTAACAATTTTTTCTAATTCCTGAAGTTTTAAATAATCGGACAAATTACTTAATGTAATATATAATGAGACAAAACTCTTATTGTTTTCGTAAGCATATTTTTTAATAAAATTTATTTGATTTTCAGTTACACTGTTTAATGCAGAATCTAAAGATTTAAATAACGCAGTATCCTTATTTGCAAAAGCCAAATCTTTTTGCTCATTGATTTTTAATTGCTTATTTTCATATACGGAATTATTTTCTAAAAAAGAAACATATTCCTCATTTGTTTTTGATCCTTGTACCTCTAATTTGCTTTTATTATTATAATCGGCATTAATTTGCATATCGTGCGGGTCCGCAAAACATTGAATGACAAAATTTCCTTTGTCAATAACAAACCAAAGCATTTCAGGAGTTTTTATCTTCACATGTTTAAATTTGAATTTACTTTTTTTCATATGAAGTGAATCAATAATTATCAATTTTCCTTTTCGTACTTTATATAACCCGACATCACCGTTGAAATAACCTGTTATATATGCTTTTAATAAATAATCTTTATCTTTATTATCTGAATTATTGCACGATAAAAACAGGAGAACAGGGATGAGTAAAATGAGAATTTTTTTCATAATTGAACTTTAATATTTCTGTTAAAATACCATTATTAATTGTTTGTTTCAATGCTTTTCTTAATTATTGTTAATACAGCCATTGCTTCTTTTACCGATTTAATATTCTGAAAAGTCATTGTTAATTTACTGTTACGTTCTTTCAGCATTGTTTTTTTCGGATATCTTTTGATAAATTCTAAAATATTACCGAAGACATCCGATTGATAATAAAGTGATTCTTTATTTGAAACCAAATAACAAACCATTTTTTTATTACGCAAAAGAATTTTTTCAATACCCAAACTCATTGCTTCTCTGCGAAGTCGAACAGCGTCAGTCAATTCTTTGCAAGCTTTAGGAAACTTTCCGAAACGATCGATTAATTCATCTTCAAAAGTTGTTAAAATGTCTTCATTATCAATTGCATCCAAACGTTTGTATAATCTCAGACGTTCTTCCACATTTTCTATATAACTTTCAGGAAAACGAATTTCTAAATCCGTATCGATATGACAATCCCTGACAAATTTAATTTCAGATTTTTCAACAGAAATCTCACCTTTTTTATTTTTTGCAAAAAGCTCTTTAAATTCTTCTTCACGAAGTTCCTGAATGGCTTCGTCCAAAATTTTATGGTAATTTTCAAATCCGATATCGGCAATAAAACCGCTTTGTTCGCCGCCGAGCATATTCCCGGCACCTCTGATATCCAAATCCTGCATAGCAATATTGAAACCGCTGCCGAGTTCCGAAAAAGTTTCAACGGCACGCAGTCGCTGACGAGCTTCATTGGTCAAAGATGAAAGAGGAGGAGCCAGCAGATAACAAAATGCCTTCTTATTTGAACGCCCGACTCTGCCGCGGAGTTGGTGCAAATCACTTAAGCCGAAATTCTGTGCATTATTTATGATGATGGTATTTGCATTCGGAATATCTAATCCTGATTCAATAATTGTTGTTGCAATCATCACATCATAATCTTCGTTAATGAAACCGGTCATAATTTTTTCAAGTTCATAAGGTTTCATTCTTCCGTGCATTACCGTTGTACGAATTTGCGGATTTAAGCGATTTATTAAAGATTCTATTTCGTAAATGGTATTAATGCGATTATGAATGAAAAATACTTGTCCGTTTCGTCGGTATTCGTAATCTATTGCATTTTTAATGATTTCTTTATCAAAACGATGCAATTCTGTATGAATTGGATAACGGTTGGGCGGTGCGGTATTAATAATTGATAAATCTCGGGCTCCCATTAATGAAAATTGCAAGGTACGAGGAATGGGCGTGGCGGTTAAGGTCAAAGTATCAACATTTACTTTAAGTGCTTTCAGTTTTTCTTTAACGGCAACTCCGAATTTTTGTTCTTCATCAATTATCATCAGTCCCAAGTCTTTAAATTTAACATCTTTACTGACCAATCGATGAGTGCCGATGATAATGTCTGTTTCACCTGCTGCAAGTTTTTTTAAGGTTTCTTGTTGTTGTGCCGAAGATTTTAAACGGCTTAAAAAATCAACCGTACAAGGTAAATTCTTCAGTCGCGAAGCAAAAGTTTTAAAATGTTGTAATGTCAGAACTGTTGTGGGCACTAAAACCGCTACTTGTTTGTTGTCGGCAACGGCTTTAAATGCTGCTCTCACGGCAATTTCGGTTTTCCCGAAGCCTACGTCTCCGCATACCAACCTATCCATGGGTATATCGTTTTCCATATCACGCTTTACAGCTTCGATTGAAGATTTTTGATCAGGGGTATCTTCAAAAATAAATGAAGATTCCAATGCGTACTGTAAATAACTATCGGGAGAATATGCAAATCCTTTTTCTTGTTTTCGTTTGGCATACAAGGCAATAAGTTCCCGAGCGATATCTTTAACTCTGCTTTTTGTTTTTTTCTTAATATTTTGCCAAGCAGCGGAGCCGAGTTTGTAAATTTTAGGATGCTTACCTTCTTTTCCTTTATATTTAGAAATTTTATGCAGGTTATGAATATTTACCAGTAAAATATCGTTATCTTTATAAACCAAACGTACCGCTTCCTGTAATTTTCCGCCGACATCAATGGTTTGTAATCCGCCGAAACGACCAATTCCGTGATCGGAATGCACCACAAAATCGCCTGCCTGTAAACTGTTTAATTCTTTAAGGGTAAGTGTTTCTTTATTTTTGTAGTAAGTTGCACCTCGCAGAATATATTTATGGTATCTGCCGTATATTTGATGTTCGGTATAGCAGTTTATTTTCAAATTTTTATCGGAAAATCCTTCATTTAATATTCCGTTAATATGAATAAATCCGTTTTGTAAATAGTTTTCTGCATCTTCTTTTCCTACAGCATTAATTATTTCTTCAGATTTTAAAATTTCTTTCAAACGTGTAATTTGTGCATCGTTTGTTGAGAAAATATAATTTTCGTAAGCATTTTTTTTAAACTGAATTAATTGTTTTGCAAACTGTTCGAAATTTTTATTCAGTTGCACATGCTTTGTAGTGTTAAACAGGAAGATTTGCTTGGTTTTAAAATGTGATTTATCGGCAAATTCTACTGTTTTAAAATAAGAAAATATGTTTGATGTTTCCCTGAAAGAAATTAAATTATCATAATTCTCTGTTTCCGAAATATGATTCAGTTTGTCAAAAAACAGTGTAAAATCATCTGACCAAATAATTGTTTTTTCGGAAATAAAGTTAAAAAAAGAGATTTTATTTTTGTTTTCAGTGCGATTATATATATCCGGAACAACCGAAATTCTCTCTGATTTTTCTTTTGATAATTGCGTTACGGTATCGAAGGTTCTGATGCTTTCAATTTCATCATCAAAAAAATCAATTCGATAAGGATAATCATTTGAAAAAGAAAAAATATCAATAATGCTGCCTCGTACAGCAAATTGACCCGGTTCAAAAACAAAATCAACTTTTTCAAAACCGTATTCATCAAGCATTTCTGTAATAAAATCAATCGGAACTTCTTCGCCTTTTACCAATTCCAGTGTATTCTTTTTCAGATTATTGCGATCGGTAACTTTTTCGAATAATGCTTCGGAATAACTTACAATAATTTCGGATGTATTGTTTCGAACTTTATCCAAAACCTCCGTTCTCATAATAATGCTGCCGTCATCCTGTTTAGTCGTATTGTTTTTTAAAACCGAACGTTTATAAGAAGAAGGGAAAAATAAAATTTCTTTTTCGGGAAGTAATTCTTTTAAATCGTTTTGAAAATAGGCGGCTTTTTCTTTGTCAGATAAAATAAAAAGATGCGGAAATTGTGTTTCGTTTAATAAGGCTGCCGAAAGTACCGATACAGAAGAGGCATAAAGACCTTTAAGCAGAATATTATCCTGATTATTGTCTTGTAGTTGTTCTTTCAATTTCTTAAAAGAATTATGTTTTGTGTATTTCCCGGAAAAATCGGAGAGTTTCAAAATTAATATAGTTTAATAAGTTTTTTGGTTTGCAAAAGTAATTATTTTACGGGTAATGTGCGAATAAAAGTTATCGTAAGCAAATAGTTGAATAATTTTTTGACAGAGATTTCAGAATATTGAGAATTAACCTGTTGAGGTATTTTTTAATTTGTATTAATCGTAACGTAAATGCTTAACAGATTGACCGTTATTTTTTATTTCGAGAAGGGATTTAATGCCTATTTCAAGATGTTGGTTTACAAATTCAGTTGTTATGTGAGTATCGCTGTCAGAAGTTTTAATGCCGGCAGAAATCATAGGCTGGTCAGAAACCAAGAGTAACGCCCCCGTTGGAATTTCATTTGCAAAACCAACCGTAAATATTGTTGCTGTTTCCATATCAATTGCCATAGCACGTGTTTTACGCAAATATTTTTTAAATCTTTCATCGTATTCCCACACACGTTTGTTTGTAGTGAATACTGTTCCTGTCCAATATACACGTTCTTCTTCAACAATAACAGAAGATACAGCTCTTTGAAGATTAAAAGCAGGCAATGCGGGAACTTCAGGCGGCAAATAATCATCGGATGTTCCTTCATTTCGAATTGCAGCAATAGGAAGAATTAAATCGCCCAATTTATTTTTCTTTTTCAAACCGCCGCATTTACCCAGAAATAAAACTGCTGTTACTTTTATTGCACTCAACAAGTCCATTATTGTAGCGGCATTAGGACTTCCCATTCCGAAATTAATTAAAGTTATTCCTTCGGCAGAAACAGACGGCATAGGTTTGTTCTTTCCTAAAACAGGAACTTTGTATTTTTTTGAAAATAAATCAAGATAAAAACCGAAATTCGTAAGCAGAATATACTCCGTAAAGTCTTCAAGTTTTCTGCCGGTATATCGCGGTAACCAATTTTCGGTAATGTCTTTTTTAGTTTTCATAATTATCCGTTTTCAGACAATAAAATTAAACATTTTTGCAAACTGTCTTTCCAAAAAGGAACGGTAACACCGAATGTTTTTTTAATTTTAGTCTTGTCGAGTAAACTGTACTTAGGACGTTTTGTCGGAGTCGGATATTCTTCAGAAGAAACAGGGTTTACTTTACATTTTAAATTTGCATTTTGCATAATTTCTTTTGCAAATTCGTACCAAGTGCAAGAATCTTCATTAGAATAATGATAAATACCCGAAAAATTATGTTCTTGATTTTCAATTTTTTGTTTTATAATTTCAAGAATCGTTTGTGCCAAATCTGCAGCATAAGTCGGTGACCCTGATTGGTCAGATACCACATTTATTTCATTACGTTCTCTGCCGAGACGCAGCATTGTTTTTACAAAATTATTTCCGAAAGAGGAGTAAAGCCATGATGTTCTTATAATTATACCTTCATATGCGTTTTCAACATATTTTTCACCTTTCAGTTTTGTTTTTCCGTAAACGGATTGCGGATTTGTATAATCGCTTTCTTTATAAGGTATTTTACTTTTTCCGTCAAAAACATAATCGGTTGAAATATGAATTAACGGGATTTTATATTTTTCGGATATTTCGGAAAGGTTTTTTACTGCTTCGGCATTGATTTTGTCGGCATTTATTTTGTCGGTCTCAGCTTTGTCAACATTAGTATATGCAGCACAATTGATTATATAATCAAATTTATTTTTTAAATAAAACTTTTGAATATTATCCGGTTTTGTTATATCCAATTCTTCAACATCGGTAAACAGAAAATGAAAGTTTTTAAAAGCGGAAGTCGTTTTTTTTATTTCATTTCCGAGTTGTCCGTTTGCTCCTGTAACAAGTATGTTATTCATAAGTCTTTATTGAAAATCTTTAATGTCCGGTTCTTGGTCACCAAATTCTGTCATAAATTCCTCAGCTTTATTAATCATATTACGAGAACCGACATAAAAAGGAACTCGTTGATGTAAGGATTCCGGTTTTAAGTCCATAATTCGGTTTCCTCTTCCGTCAGTTCCTTTTCCCCCTGCTTGTTCAATAACAAAAGCCATAGGGTTACATTCGTATAACAGTCTCAATTTTCCTGACGAATATCCGGCTGTTTTAGGATAGATAAAGATACCTCCTTTTAACAGATTTCTATGAAAATCAGCCACTAATGACCCTATATATCTTGATGTATAGGGTCTTCCTGTAGGAATATCTTTTTCCTGACAATATTTAATGTATTTTTTAACTCCTTCGGGAAATTTGATATAATTCCCTTCATTAATTGAATAAATAATTCCTGAATGGGGTGTGATAATATCGGGATGAGACAGACAAAACTCACCAATTGAGGGGTCGAGCGTAAACCCGTTTACACCTCTTCCTGTTGTATAAACCATCATTGTAGATGAACCGTAAATTATATATCCGGCGGCAACTTGTTTTGTGCCTTCCTGCAAAAAATCTTCCATACTTGCTTTATGTCCTACCGGAGAAACTCTTCTGAAAATTGAAAAAATTGTACCTATTGAAACATTAACATCAATATTTGAAGAGCCGTCTAAAGGATCCATTGATAAAATGTATTTGCCCTGTCGCGGAAGATCTTCATCGAATGTTACAATATTTTGGTCTTCTTCGGAAGCAATTCCGCAACATTCGCCACTGGCTTTTAAAGAGGCAATAAATTTCTCGTCTGCATAGATATCTAATTTTTTTTGGCGTTCTCCCTGAACATTATCTGTTCCGGCATCGCCTAATATATCAACCAAACCGGCTTTATTAACTTCTCTGTTTACAACTTTTGCTGCAACTCCGATATGAGTTAACAATCGAGTTAATTCTCCTTTTGCATAAGGAAAATCTGCTTGTCTTTGAATGATAAATTCATTTAGGGTAGTAACTGACATTTTATTAGATTTTAAAGGAAAATTAAAACAAAAGTAAAAAAATTTGTTCAGTTTCTGATATTTTTATCATTTTTGACATCAGAAATCCATATTATTAATATGAAAGTATTTAAATTCGGAGGCGGTGTCCTTAAAATAAGCAGTGATTTTTTTCAACTTTTCAATATTTTAAATGAATATAAAGATGACAATTTAATTATTGTTGTTTCGGCTCTTAATAAAGTTACTAATAAATTTGAGAACTTATTAAACGCTTATTTCTCGGAAAATAAGTTTAATGAAGAACTTTTTAATATTATAAAATCATTTCATTTTAATTTGGCTGAAGAACTTTTTCCGGCTGATTATCTCACGGAAATTAATCAGAAACTTTCGGATATTTTCCGAGAAATTATACATATTTTTTCTGAACCTTTAAGTAATAATTATCATTTTGAATATGACAGAATTGTTTCTTACGGTGAAATATTGTCTTCTGCTCTGATTTTTGAATTTTTGAAATCAAAGGGTTTAAATTGTCAGAATAAAGATATAAGAAAAATTATTATAACCGATTCTGTACATAAAGAAGCAGAAATTAATTGGGATAAAACAACAAATATAATAAATCAGGAATTCTCCGATGATACGCTGCAATTATATGTTACACAAGGATTTATAGCTTCTGACATTAAAGGTTATACAACAACTTTAGGACGTGAAGGAAGTGATTTTACGGCTTCGGTGTTGGCATATGCCGTAAATTCCGAAGAAGTTATTTTTTGGAAAGAAACGGACGGTATTTATAATGCCGACCCTGCCAAAACAGATGATTTTGTTTTATTACCGAAATTATCTTACAAAGAATCACTGGAACAAACATTTTACGGAGCAAAGATTTTACATCCTAAAACTATAAAACCGCTTCAAAATAAAAAAATTCCGATTTTTGTAAAATCATTTTATGAGGCGGATAAAAGAGGTACGCAAATTACGGATATTTCGAAATTCAGTAAGGATTATTATCCTGGAACTCCTATTTTTATTATTAAAGATAATCAGATTTTGATTTCTGTTTCGACATTGGATTTTTCTTTTATTTCAGAAGGTAATTTAGGCAACATATTCACGTTACTTTCAGAATATCGTATTAAAGTTAATTTGATGCAATCATCGGCAATCAGTTTTTCTTTGTGTGTTACTAATAATAAATATAAAATTCCGTTCTTTATCGAAACATTAAAAAAGCAGTTTAAAGTTTTGTATAACAATAATCTTCAATTAGTTACAATACGACATTACACAACAGAAGCCATTAATAAAAGTATTAAAGACAGGGAAATACTGTTAAGTCAATTAAGCAGAAGAACAGCAAGATATGTATTAAAATGAAATATTGTTGAGTTTTTTTTGTCCGGTTTTTTATTTTGTTATACATTTGCATTCGTTTTTTCGGCGGAGAGGTGGGAGAGTGGCTTATTCCACCGGTTTGCTAAACCGACGTACCGTAGATGCGGTACCGGGGGTTCGAATCCCCCCCTCTCCGCTTTAAAGGTTGAAGGGATGAAATGATTTCCTTCAGTCTTTTCTTTTTTAGGGCGTTATGTTTTTTTCTGTTAAAGGAATAAAGACAATTATTTCATATTTTCGGTAAAATGTTTCACATGTGTTTCACATAACTTTTAACATTTTGCCTTATGAATTCAGTAAAAATTTTTCTTCGTACCGACCATTTAAACACAACCGGCACACATACCGTTTATATCCGTTTAATAAGTAACAGACGTAAAAAAGATATTTCGCTTCACATTTATGTTAAACCTAATGACTGGATGTTTTCGAAAAATCTGGTTAAAAAATCAGACCCAAAGTATCTCCGGAAAAATAAACTAATAAAGAAATATTTAAACAAGGCTGAAAGCATTGTTGACGAATATTTTTTTAATGATGAACAGCTTACTTTTGATGATTTTGAAAAGAAACTTTTGAATAAAGAATACAGTGATGCTTCATTTACAGATTTTGTAAATGATGAACTTGCGGAAAAAAATTATTCTGCTGAAACTTTAAAAACATATCTTACACAAATTACCAAACTTCAAAGGTTTAAAAAGAAATTAGCTTTTTCGGAAATTAATAAAAGTTTTATAACCGGATATAAAGAGTTTATGTTAAAAGAATTAGGTAATAACCCGAATACTGCCAATAAGAGTTTATCTATGCTTAAAACTTTTGTTAATTGGGCCGTTGAAAAAAATTTAATGAAAGATAATCCTTTTAATAATATAAAAATAACAAAAGGAAAAGGGAAAAGAGAATATTTAAACATTGCCGAATTGAATAAACTTGAAAATTTATATTATGACAAAGAATTAGATTATAAGCAATTAAATGTATTACGTTATTTTCTTTTCGTTTGTTACACCGGATTGAGATATACCGATATTAAAAATTTAAAATACAGTCACATAAAAAAACGCTTATTCAGAGATGGTGAAATTGAATTTATTGAATTAAAAATGCATAAAACAGGGCTTGACGTGAGTATTCCGATAATTGAAAAAGCAAAAAAATTAATGCCGAAAAAAATTGCAAGAAATCAAACTGTATTCAGAGTATTATCAAATCAAAAGACTAATAAATATTTAAAAGAGATTATTAAAACAGCCGGAATAGATAAAAATATAACTTTTCACAGTGCAAGACATACACTTGCAACTACCGGATTGGAAAGCGGAATACCAATTGAGGTTGTTTCTAAGATATTGGGGCATACAGAAATTAAAATGACACAAATTTATGCAAAGGTTAATGACGGTTTGAAGTATCGCGAAATGATGAAATTGGACCAAAGTGACCGACAATAATCTCAAAATACATTCATCTAATATCCATAGAATTACCATAAAAATGTATATAAAAGAGCTTTTTTGAAACTAATAAACACTTAATTTTTTGTTTACATAGAGAAAATGATTTGAATAATTTAATAGTTAATATTATTTTTATGAAATAAATTAAAAAATTATGAATCATGATTCAAAAAAATGAATATATTAGAGAAAGTGATCAGAAATTTAAAGAGATAGAAGGATTAAAATGGTTTCCTTGGATAGGAAAAAATTATGATAAAATTCCCCAAAAGAATAGACTACTAATTATTGGTGAAAGCCATTACCATGATGGGAAAATAGAATCAATAAAAAAGCATAAAACACCATATTACACAAGAATAGCAATAGATGAATTTGCAGTGAATAGAAATTATTATAATATCAAAATATACAAAAATTTGCATTTATGTTTATTTGGGAATGATGAATTTAAAAGTGAGTCTTTTTGGAATTCTGTTTCTTATTACAACTTTGTTCAAAATGTAATGAATACGAATAAAGGAAGACCAAATTTTCATGATTTCTTAAAAGGATGGACATTGTTTTTTAAAATGATAGATATAATTAACCCTTCAATTTGTTTATTTGTAGGTGTTGAAAGTTCCAAATCATTAAATTTAGGGATAGAAACGTTTAAGAATTTTTCTATTAATAATATTGAAGTTCATGATAAAATTTCAGGAACATATCCAAGAACTACAAATATTTATAATGAGAAAAAATATACATACCAGACAATATTTATGCAACATACTTCAAGTCGTATCAGTTGGAAAAAATGGAATAGGTTTTTGAATGATAAGATAGGCAATCAGTTGAATTGGTATAGAGAAAATATTATTTAAATATAATTAAAAAGCTTATTAGATATAAATAATTTACAAAACAGAAAATCAGATGTTTATGATTTTCTGTTTTTTTTGTGATTTTTTTGAGTTGAAAAACGAAAAAAAACAGGAAAAAAACGTGTTTTTTTGTTTTCAAGGAATAATCATTGATTTTATTTACATCTTTACAAATGCTGTAATTTATTGACTTATTGCTTTTTGAGCGTGTAAGAGGATATTTACTATTGTTTGCTTTATTTACAATGTTGTGTTTTAGTTGTTTACAGACTTATTATATGTATCTCTCTTATTATTAATATTGTAAGTAAAAGTAAATATATATTTACAAAGCAAAGCCTTATTTTATACAGCTTTCAAAGTATGTAAAGATTGTAAGGGTATTTTTTACGAAAATTTTATTATTATAATATTCGAATAAAAAAACCAACCGGACAGGTTGGCTTTTTATATTCAAATAATACTTTATTTTATTTTTTATTGAGTAAGAACATATCATAACCTGCTTTTGACTTCTTAAATTTTGTATAATCTTCGTTGAAAACACAATCAGGCAGAAATTTTGCATCCATAAGCTCTTTTATTGCTTTTATTTGTTCTTCGGATTTAACGTTATACCATTTGTCAAATTTCATTTCTTTGTCAATCCATTCAAGTATTTTTTCGTAATTCATATTTTTAATATTATGAGAGACAGCCTGCCGGACTGCCTCTACGGATTTGATTAAAACGGTAAATCTTCATGTTCGGGTTCCGGTTGTGATGTTTTGAAATTTTCATATTCTTCAATATTTAAAAATTCTTCTGCTTTAAATACATAGGGATGTCCGATTGCAGATTTATAAGCTATTTCAAAAACTTCTTCACCATCCGGATTAACTGTTTGTTGCCAAAAAGGTATTTTATATCGCTTGGTTGTTATTTTGCCTTCTTTGTTTCTGTATTGTTTTACTTTCGGGAAATCTTTTTTTAGTGTCCGGATAATATAATCATTGTCTGTTCTGTAACTTTTTTCAAAAAACAATTCTTTTATGTCTTTGACACTTAAATATATTTCTTCCTTACGGAATTGCATAAACATTTCTTTTAAGCTGTTTTCAAGTTCTCTTACAATTTTCGGTTTTGATGCTTCTATTACTTTTTGCAAAGCTTCTGTTCTGATTATTGCCGGATTAAACCATGCCCTGCTTTTTCTTTCGGTGTACATCTTTCTTTTATCAAGAAAATCAAGGAATGCAGGTATTTCATTTTGCATGTCTTCGAGTAAATCCGTTTCTTCTTTTTCGGGTTTTTTGATTTCTCTTACCCAATACCGGATATCTTCATCGGTTGCACTTATGAAATTATCAACGTTGTTTGAAAGCAAAATAATTTTTCCGAAAAAGTCTATTTCTATTATGTCTTTTCCTTTTCGGTTCATCGGCATGCTGTCGGCAGTTGCAAGGTTTTTTATTTTTTCGATGATCGTTTTCTTTTCAATAAAACTTTCATCGATAGCAATTACAAGTTTTGAAGCAAGGTGTGCGTTAAAATCGTTTGAGATTTCGGCATTGCCGATAATCGTAACGTTTTGTGAAAAAATTCGTTGTAACCATTTTGCAAAGGTGCTTTTACCGGTTGCGTTTTCTTTTGAAACCAAACACAAAATCGGCAATTTTTGTGTGGGGTTTCTGTAAAGCAATTGCACGTAATCCAAGCCTAATTCAATTTGTTCTTCAAAAATGTGTTTTAAAAAAAGCATTGTTTTATCAAACTTACCTTCAACCGGAACATGTGAAAAGGGTGCATAACTGTTATAACAGTTATGTATCACCCTTTGATAGTTTGTGTGGTCCGGAACGTTCACAAAATCTTTATATTTTGCAATGTATTTTAAGAAATTTTTCCCGTGGTCGTCTGTTATTGTTGATTTTAATCTCGGTGCAATTACGGTTTCCAAATCGTTTAATTTATTCGGTCTTTCGTATCTTTCGTAATAGTCATTTCCGACGCGGAAGTAGTTTTCGGCATTAGCCGGCATAACTACTTCAAGTTTGTTTTCATAGTCGTTATGAATGTATCTTGTCCCGAGATAAACAAATTCATTTTTACCGATTTTACCGGAATGAAAATCGTAAAAAGCTTCAACGGTATTTATGTGTAAATATCGTTGAAGTGTTTTTTGAGAATGTGTAATATTTATTTTATGAAAATATTTGCCGGATTTACTTAATGCTTTTAAATCTTTAATTACGGCATTTTCATGTCCTTTCATTGTAATTAATAAATCATCCAAACCTTTGGGTTTAGATTTGATTTCACTGCTTTTTATATGTGCAAAATAAAAATTGACATCATAATCTTTAAGTAAATCATTGATGTTTCTTGCTGATGCAAAAAACCCGTAGGGTCTTTTGTATAAGTCTTTTTGTTCTTTAATTGCTTTTTCCGATACATCGCGACAATCTCCGTCATAAAGCATAATGACGTTTTTAATATCACATGTTTTTATAAGCCGGATAATATCTTTATGAAGCTCTTTTGTATTTTTATTTTTGTAATGCGTAATCGATGTTAAACCGATAATATCCAAACCGTGTATTGCTCCTTTAAATGCTTTAAATGCTCCTTCGGTTAAAACCAGTGTTTTTATTTTTTCTTTCTTTTCAAACTTTTCTACTACCGGATTAGGAATAAAGGGAAATGTCCCCGCTCCTTTCGGAATGTAATATTTTCTGTCACCTTTTACGTTATCCGGATGTAATCTTGTTATTTTATATGTTTGAATTCTGTCGTTATAAATATTCGGTTTTTCAAGCGTTGCTTTCGGGTGGTCGTATTCTATTATTTGCCGGTTTAATGTGTATAACAGAATTTGAATATTTCCTTTTCTGTCTTCTGTAAATATTTTTGCTTCAAATGTATGTCCTTCTTCGTTTTTAAGCCGGATGGTGTTTTGTTTTTCGGATATATTGAGTTCATCTTGTATGCGTTTTTGAAAATATGATTTCATTATTCAGTCGTTAGTTACCAGTGGTTAGAAATTAGAAATTCGGCTATATAAGACAGCCTGCCGGATATATGAGACAGCCTGCCGGACTGTCTCTACACAGGATGTTATTGAGACAAATATCTGTTGAGTTCTTTTTCCGTTATTTTGTTATCAATCGTGGTTTTCAGAGTTTCATTTTCAACAAGTTTTTTGACTGTTGAATGTGAAACACCAAGAATTTTGGCAACTTTATTTATCGTAAAAAGTTTTGTTTCACTTTTTTTACTTGCTCTGCTTTTATCGTGTTCTTGTAATGCTTTTATTATTATATCTTTAATTGCTTCGGGCGTTGTAACAATTATTTGATTTTCTGTCATTTTTCGGTAAATGGTTTTTTATGTGGTTATAATTTAGATATGAGATATTGGATTATAGACGTGAGATTTTGGACATTAGATTTGAGATGTGAGGCATGGGGAGTAAGGCGTGAGATATTAGGTTTTAGACGTGAGATTTGAGACATGAGATTGAGACAGCCTGCCGGACTGTCTCTACGCGGTTTCAACCGGATAAACCATTTTATCGAGTTCCTGATCAACAAATTGTTTTCTCTTTATAATTTCAATTAAATGATTGTGCTTTATTTTAAGCCGGTTGTTTTCTTTTGTCAGTTTTTCAATTTGTTTTTCATAATCCGGAAGTTTTTGAACAACGTATTCTACACATTTATACAATGCTCTTGTATTTGTTTTTTCTTTAAATTTTTGTTTTAAAAATTTAAAATCGCCGGATGTAATTTCATTGTTTCTGTTAATAGTTAATGCCATGTTTTAAAATTTTTTGGTGTTAGAAATTCCGTTTATTGTGCTGTTTTACAGTAAGTATAAGAACTGTATATTATATCAATACGGTTTATTACAGGCATAACTTCTCCGGAAAGGTTCAGACTGTTTTTTAAACCGGATAAAATTTATTCGCGAGAAAATTTTATGACATAACAAAAGTGCAGAAAGAAATTTATTCAATCAAGAAATTGCTTAATTAAATCGATACCTGTTTTTATTATTTTAATATCTATTATGATTGTCAGATATTTATAAATTGAGTTTTTTTTAACAAATGATGAAGTGGATGAATTAGAGATATGTAAATGCAAACAACACTATTCCAGACTGTTACGAATCATTAAGATTTGCAAGCATAAAATAATGATAAATATATGTTAATAAAATATTGTATTTTCAACGGAATAGTTGTAATATTGCAATATCTTTGCATTATATACAACTTTATAATGCATTTAAATGAGCAAAAAAGAAAATGTCGAAAAATTTTTAAAAGACTTTAAGGCTAAGATGGATTTCTGGGGTATCGTTTTTAGGGATGACAGAGGAAAAAACTCACAAACTCTATTAGACCTTGAAATTACACCGAATAAAAGAAAAGAAGTTTTAAAAAAACTTGAAATTAAAGATTATTCAGAAGGACCTTTGGAAGACAAATTAAATAAAGGACCTGATATGTGGGTTTTTGGTAAAACCATTAAAAACAGAGAAATATATATAAAGATAACAATGGGAATGCTAAATAATAACGTTATATGTATCTCATTTCATGTTGCAGAATTTAACATTAACTATCCATTAAAAAATCCCGAATTATGAAAAGCCCGTTTACCGGAGGAGAAGTTGTATTAAAAAAAGAAGAAAGAGAAATGACTGTCAGAAAAGAGACAGTTAAGATTGTTTATCATTATTTTTTATGTGTCGATACAAAAGAGCAATTTACAACGGATGAGCTAGATCAATTAAACTATGTACAAGCAATGAATATTTATAGGGAAAAACATTCCTTTCCTTTCCCTGATGAAATAAAAAGCATTAGAGAGAAGTACGGATTAAGTGCAAGTAAAATGTCAGAGGTTTTAGGTTTCGGAATTAATATGTATAGAAATTATGAAGCCGGAGAAATGCCAAGTGCTTCAAATGCGAAGTTAATTTTATTAGCAAAAGACCCCATACAATTCAAAACACTAATCGAACGGAGTAGTGTATTTGAAGGGAAATCATTAGAAAAAATATTAAAAACTGTTAACAGAAAAATAGAAGAAGAACGGGTTTATTATTTTGAAATGAAAATGAAAAAATATTTACTCGGAAATCTTATTCCAAGCAAATATAGTGGGTATATAAAACCAAGCTTAAAAAAGCTAACTGAAATGGTAATATTTTTCAGTCAAGAATTAAGCCCTTGGAAAACGTCTTTAAATAAGCTATTATTTTATTCAGATTTTTTGAATTATCGGCAAACCGGATATGCAATAAGTGGTGCTAATTACAGAGCTATAAATTTAGGTCCGGTACCAATAAATTTTGACAGTATTTTTGAATATATGGTTAATAACAAAGATATAAAAATTAAGTATCATGATTTTGAAACAAATTTTGGTGAACAATTCAAATCATTAAAAGACAGACCTTTTAATCCGGAAATTTTCACAGAAACAGAATTAAAAACATTAAATATTATTGCAGAGAAATTTAGGAACATAAAAAATACAAAAGAAATTGTTGATATTAGTCATAAAGAAAAAGCATGGTTAGACAATGAAAAGAAAAAAAGTTTAATTGATTATAAGTACAGTTTTGATTTAAAAGCTGTTTAATAAAAGACCGAAGCTTACGGAATAAAGCTTCGGTGCAGTTAAAAGATTTTTTAAGAGGTATCTTTTCGACTGCTAAGGTAGAAATATTTAAACTTTTACCAAATTTATTCCTTGGGTATATTACGAACGCCTCAGTATTAAATAGTTCGTAAGCCAAAAATCAAAGTAATGGCTAAAAATGGTAAAATTGGTGACGGACACCGGAACGGTGCCGTCAAAAAACGCAGCCAAACTCTTAACCCAAAAACAAAACAATGGGTAAAAAGAGATACAGAGACCGGACGTTTTATTGATGTCAATAAAAACGGAAATCCTCACAAAGGTGTGCGCAAAGAGAAATAACGAAATTCTTAAAATTCGTTACCTTAACCTTCCGGGTAAAAGTGGAGGGAATTACTAACTTAAGTTTGTATAAAATGAAAAATTTTTATCCAAAACAAAGTAAGGCTACCTTATGCAGTTATAATAATTGTGTAACTGTTCAGGGGAAAGCTGCAAGAACCATTGAAGTAATTGCAGTCAGTACTTTTGCAATATGGGCAATAACAAAAATTGCTAAACTATTAAAATAAGGGAGTGTTACTCAAAATCAAACGGCAACTTATTTATATTTTGCCGTTTTTTTGTTTATTAAATTCTATGTTTATCAAACAAGCTATGTAAGTGTTTTAGAAAATGACATCTTTTAGTTGCAGATTATCAGAGACTTAACAAAATTTCTTTTGTTTCATAAAAAATAGTTACAAAAATTGCAGATTTTTTAATTTAGGAGTGAACAGAGATTGCATTTATTTTTTGAGATATCAGTTAATCGTTTCCTTTTTTAAATGTAAGCGTAGTATGATTACAAAAATAGCTCACTAAAAATAATCTCCATTATTATTTATTATTAAATTCATTCTATCTTTAAACCACTTTGTTTCAGCTAATTCTTCTTCTTTTAATTGATATTTTTCTAAACAACTCTTATTGAATTTGTCTTTCATACTATAAGCTTTGAAAAAAATTTCAATATCATCAGAATCTAAATAGTCAATAATCTCATTATCATCTTTAACTCTTATGGACGTGTTTTTAAACTCTTGATAGCTATCTCGTGATTTCTTAAAAATTGCAATAATTTTTTTTATTGCTTCATTCTTTTGTTTAATAATATTATTTTTGTATTCCGAAATGTTCAGATCAATCTGTAATTCTGCTATGTTGTCAGGGTGGTATAAATAATTTTCTATACAATAATAGTCTAAAATATACATATTGGGATATTCCTCATTTATTTTTATTATTTCAGAGTCTAACAAAAAATCTCTATCTCTTAGACCATAATAATCAGGGAAAGCATTAATTTTAATAAAAACATCAGTGTTATTGTTGGCTGCAAAAAACTTAGTTTTTGGGAAATTGACCCCGCTGAGTAAATTTGCAGTTTGATTTTCACAAACAATAATTCTTTCTTCGTTTAGACATTTTCGAACAATATCACTTGTTAACTCATAAACTGACACATTATTCAGACTGTTTTCGCATCGAATCTCTGAAATTTCTTTGGCTTCAAATCGCTTTAATGTGTTAAATTTATAAAAAAACGGTTCATTGCTTTCTGAGCAAAGTTCACAATTGCACGGAATCATTTCTTCTACTTCTAACCTGTTAAAATCGTTATGAATTTCATTAATGTTTTTCCTGATTAAAAATAAAAATTCTCTTTTGTTCGGTCCGTTTAATTCAATAGTGATTTTATTTTCAAAATATTTTTCTTTAATTATAGCAAATGTTTCTTCGTAGTTTAATATTACACCGTATCTCCAATATTTCTGATCAAAAATATCAGAGTTCATTTTAACTATTAAACGAGCTAAAATTCCTTTGGGCATAAACTTGTATCGAAACTCAAATTTAGTATTGTGAACAGACGGTTTCCAATTATGTTCAACTTCATCAACAGGAAGTAATCTCGGAACTAAATAATTGCCATCTTTGAGTTCAAAACATAAATCAAACTTTGCATTTTTCATTAAAGACAAAAGTTCTCTCTTCTTAAATTTATGGTCATCATTTGACCAAATTCTGTCAATATCTTCATGTGAAAATTTTCCTTTATTATTGATAACCTCCCTGTCATCAAGGATTTTATATACACCTTTTGTAATCCATTCATGATTCAATATGACAATATCTCTTAACTCAATATCATTTTGAAAATGAATAATTACACCCAAGTCATGAAAATACTCGCTAAGAAAAAGTGCACTTTCTTCATTTCTGTAATGTTTTTTACATATACTGAGATACTCTTCTAAACTAATGTAATTTTTACCTGATAATTTTAGTTTCTCTATATCTCTTCTTATATCAACCCATACTTTTGGCAGTGGGTTTCCTATATGCGGCAGATTTGAAGCAATATTTATTAATTCATTCTTAAATTTGTTAAAATTATCACGAAAGTCATTTTTTAAGCTTATTTTCTCAAAGGATATAATATTATTAAATGTTGATTTATATTCTTTGATCGGCAATTCCTTTGTAGGTTGGTCAGCCTTATTTAAAGCCATAACCACAGGGCTCTTATCTCCTAACAACTTTATTATATTTAACCAATAAAAAAAATCATCATGACTGTCTTCTTTTCTTGATTCAGTGACAAGCAAATATAAAGAACGTTTAGTTAAAAAGAATTGATGAGTAGAATGATAAATTTCTTGACCTCCAAAATCCCAAATGTTAATTTGAAAATCTCTTGTGATTTTAGGATTTATTTTTTTTATTTCATTTTTAGGAATAATCCAGCGGTTTATATTAATTCCTTCTGTACTAACTTCATCTTCTAATATATATTTTTTTTGAATTAATGCATTAGACAAACATGTTTTACCGACTCGTCCTTCACCAACAATTAATAATTTTACTTCAAAAATAAAATCTTGCTCTTTTAATTCTTTAAAGAAATTCCTTACGGATTCAATCCCTCTTGCAATAATCTCGGGAGGAAGCATATCAAAAGGATTATCAAGAATTTTTAATTCTTCTAATCCTTTCATATTTGCAATTTTCTCAGATATTTCTACCAGATTGTTATTATTAAGGTTTAGGTATTTTAGTCTTGGTAGTTTTACTATATTTGGGCTTAGTTTAACAATTTTGTTATTTTCAAAATTTAATCTTGTCAAATTTTTCAGATTGCCAATTTCATCAGGTATTTCTGTTATAACATTTTTTTCATGCTCTTCCGCGTATTTCGTATTACTTAAATCAATAGAAACAATGTCAGGGTGATTATAAAGCTCTTGTGGTATTTCTGTCAGACCGCAATTCCTTAAATCAACAACAGCCCATTCATGCTCAATAACGTTTCTTAAAGTTTGTTCTATTTTCTTAGAGTTTTTCATCGTTTAAATTTATATTATTCACCGTTCAATTTTATTGCTATTTCTTTGAAGCTTGCCAAGCTTGCTTCAATGTTTTCAACAATTTCTGTTGCGAGAATATCGGGTTCGGGTAAATTTTCCAAATCCGTAAGACTTTTGTCTTTTATCCAGAATATGTCAAGGCTTGTTTTATCCCTTGCAATGATTTCTTCATAGGTGTATTTACGCCATCTTCCGTCCGGATTTTTTTCACTCCAAGTTTCTTTTCTTTCGTGTCTGTTCTCCAGATTAAAAAGTTTAATAAAATCTTCAAGGTCTGAATACCTAATCGGATTTTTTTTGAGGGTATGGTGTATGTTTGTTCTGTAATCATAGAACCAGACTTCTTTTGTCCAAGGGTTTTTAGCTGCCGGTTTGTTGTCAAAGAAAACAACATTTGCTTTTACGCCTTGTGCATAAAAGATTCCGGTCGGGAGACGTAGAATTGTGTGTAAATCTGCAACTTTCATCAGTTCTTTTCTGACGGTTTCACCCGCACCTCCTTCAAATAAAACATTATCGGGCAGTACGACTGCTGCTTTTCCGGTTATTTTTAACAAAGTGCGAATGTGCTGAACAAAGTTCAGTTGTTTGTTGGATGTTGTTGCCCAGAAGTCTTGCCTGTTTACGGTTAAGTCTTGTTTTTTTTGTTCTCCTTTTTCATTTGTAAAGGTCATGCTGCTTTTTTTTCCGAAAGGCGGATTTGCAAGAACATAATCGTATCTTACACCTTCATCCGATAATAGAGCATCGGCAGAAGAGATAAAAGTATCTCCCGTTATTTCTCCTATACCGTGCAAGAAAAGGTTCATTAAAGCCATGCGTCTTGTACTTGCCACTATTTCATTACCGAAGAATGTTTTGTTTTTAAGGAATTCTTTTTGTTCTTTATTGAGTTTATTATTTGATTTTATATAATCATAAGCTGCCAGAAAGAAACCGCCGGAACCGCAAGCCGGGTCAATGATTGTTTTCATCGGTTCCGGTTGCATACATGCTACCATTGCCTTTATTAAAGCTCTGGGCGTGAAATATTGACCGGCTCCGCTCTTGCTGTCTTCTGCATTTTTCTCCAATAAGCCTTCATATATTTTTCCTTTTAGGTCGGCACCCATGGCGTTCCATTGCTCTTTTTTTATCATATCAATGATTTTGTAGAGTTTTGCCGGGTCTTGAATTTTATTTTGGGCTTTTGTATATATTGCTCCGAGAATGCCGGATGCATTACCGAGACCTCTTAATAATTGACGATAAAACTCATCTAATTCAGCCCCTTTTTTTTGTTGCAGGTTTTCCCAGTTGAATGTTTCGCCTTCATCACTTTCAGGTAAATTGAATTTGCGATTGTAAGGAGGCTTTTCAAATTCGTCAATCATTTTGAGAAACAGAATGTATGTTATTTGTTCCAAATAATCACCGTAGCCTACACCGTCGTCCCGAAGGACATCGGCAAAGTTCCATATTTTTGATATGATGTTTGCTTCACTCATTTTATCAGTTCTAAAATTTCTTGTGCTGTTTTAAATGCTTCTTTATGATTGTTATTAAAGTGTATTTCATTTTGATATTTAGGCCAATATAAATATCGTTGCCTGATTTGAAAAACAATTTCGGCTTCAACTGCTTCTGCAAATTCATCTGTTGCATTATCACCTAAATCAATTACATCAAGATTTAATTCTTTGTCTTCAAATTCTTCAATCCATTTATAACCACCATAGCCGCTTATTCTTTCATTTTCATCTTTGTCTTTTGTAAATGCTCTGAAACCTTGCCCGAATTTTGTGCCGATTTGTTGGGTCGTTTTACCGATATAGATAAATTCTTTATCATTTCTTACAATGTATATCTTAAAGGTTTTCAGCGTAAGCACATCACCGTAGAATTTTGATTTGCCGACAGGTTTTATGCCGTCATTACTTATTTTTATTTTTAGGCTTTCTTTTTCCATTTTGTTTTTTTATTTCTTTTTCGGCTTTAATCTTCTTATTTCGACTTTGTTCAATACGAGCCAAGAGTTTTTCCGCCGGTTCGTAATCGGGGGCGTTTTTGCATTCGTTTACTTCGACTTCGCTCAACAAGCGACCTTCGAATGCTTTTTTGAGAATGCTTTGCCGAAGAGCTTCGGCTTTTTTTATGCTTTCTGCTATTGTTTCCTGCATTTTATCGGCAACCGATAAGCGGGTTTCTATTTCTTGGACTATTTGGGTTTGTTCGTCAAGCGAGCAAAAGGGAATAGTTATTAATATCATCCTTGTTAAACCTAAATCTTGATTTCCTACGCCATGAGTATATTTTTGAGATTGACGATAGCAATGATTTGAGTTTAAAACATGTTGTAAATAAAAAGGGTAAACTGAATTAACAGACTTTAAAACTGCTACATGAACCCAGACATTAAAATCAATATCATAAGTATTTACTCTTGCAATTCCAGTAGTCCCACCTTTTGTATATAAAACATCATTAAGTTCAGGTTTACATCTTTTAGATAATTCATTATGCAATTCTTTGGATATATATTTTGCATCTGAAAAATTAATACCTGTTGGATGGATATTTCTACCAGAAATAAAAGGAATACCATCTTCTGTATATTTTGGACTATAATGCGGGCCATCTTTAACAGACCAGATTAAATCTCCTAATCTTGTCCAAACAAAATTCGCCGGCAACTTCGGCAAATCTTTCAATTCCTCTTTTGCAAGTGGCGGTAATTCTTTTAGTTTCTTTGGTTTTGCAGGTTTTTTACCTTTTTTGCCGGTTTCTTCCCATTTCTTTACGGCTTGTTTCCAATCTTTGAGTTGTTTTTCGTAATGTGCTTCTTTTTCTTTTTTAATTTGTTCAAGAAGTTCATCGGCAGAAGGTAAATCGGTTTGTTTTTTTCTCCATTCCTTTGTGAGTTCTCCTTCAAATGCTTTTTTAAGCACAGCTTGGCGGTAGATTTTGAGTTGCTCTTGTGCTGTTTTCAGGTTTTCAATTGCACTGTCTAATTCTGAAAACAGGGTTTCTATTTTTGAGACTATTGCTCTTTGTTCGGGGAGAGGGGGTATTTGAACAGGAATAGTTTTTAATTTTCCTTGTGTAAGTTTTAGACGAGTTGTCCCTGAAACATATTCGTTATATTGAAATTGATTCAAATAATGACAAAGAAATTTATTATTAAAATGAGAGAGTAAAATATGTGCATGGTTATTTACCCAAGTTTTGCCATTAATAATATATGCGATATTTTTTCTGAAATCATTAAACGGTGCTCCGTCCTCCCCTAACAGAACATACTCTCCATCAGTTAAATAATCATCAATATACCCAACTTTACCAGTAGCACCATAATAAGGAAATAGTTCAGATTGTTTTTTTCCATCTGTTCTTTTTAGACGTTCCTTAGCATTGATAGGTTTTCGTAAATTATCAAGAATTTGGCAAGCCTCTTCCAGCTTTATTTCAATCCAATCTTCTTTATACTTAATCTTTCCGCTCATATAAACTTGTTTAATTCTTCCACCAGTTTAAAAACCGTTGTAGACGATTCTTCTTGTGCCGGATTTGAATGTGCCGGATCGAAACTTTCATATACTTCTCGTGCATTTTTAATTGCAATCGCTTGTAAAGGGTATAACAAGTCATACATTTTTTTACTGAATGCTTCTGATTTATCATAATCGGTAATACCATGATTATTTAGTTTGTGTTCATAATCGTTGCGATTTATTTTTCCCGTATATTTATTGAAATGTAATAAAAACCAATATTCAAATGCTTGGTTTGAGTATGCCGGTTTAAATCCTTCGGTTTTTGCAATTCTTATTGCATCATTAAAATCGGCATTCGGAGTATCATCTTTATCAAAAACTACCCAATATTGGTCGTAGCCTTTATACTTCTCGTTTTGTTCTTTCTGTTTTATTGCTTCTTTTACTATTGCCAATGCACTGCCCTCATGAATATGTATTGCTTTAATTGTAGCAGTTACAAGTTTAAATGCTTTAAAATAGTTGGGTTCCGTATTCTTTCCTTCACAGAAAATTAAAATCTTTTCTTTCGGGTCGCGAAAAGCTTTTCTTCGGTTTCGGGCAGTTTGTCTGCGTTTATTTTTATTACCTGCTGCCATTATTCCGGTTGTTTTTCAAAATATTCTTTAAAATCGGCAAGGTAGGGTATTGCACCGTAACGCCCTTCCATGTAGTGCTTGCTTATGTTATCATCGTTTCTTACACCTTTTTTAAAATCGGTTAAAGCAAAAAGTTGTGATGCTCCGAAACGGTTCTTCTCCGTAAACCAAATTTGGTCTCTTCTGAACAATTTGGCTTCGAGTAAATTAATATCATGTGTTGCAAAAATTAATTGTGCATTATGCGGGTTTGTAACCGGATTACGGAACAATTTGATTATTTGTTTCGTGAGCATCGGATGAAGTTTTGTATCCAACTCATCAATAATCAAAATTTTACCGTCTTTTAAAGTGTCTAATATCGGACCGAGTAAATGAAAGAATTTTTTTGTTCCTTCGGATTCAAAAACATCAAACTTCATTTCGCTGTATCCCGTAATTTCTCCTTTTTCAGAATAAATTTTTCTTAAAGAGAATAGGTTTTTTAAGGTTGTTTTTTGTCTTAAAATTTCGGGCGAATCATCAGATAAGCCTTTAACTGAAACAGAAACCGTTTCACCGGGAATTTCCTTTGTAAGAATGCTGTCAATGCCGAAATCCGCCAATTTTAGCAGTTCAACAATTTTCTTTTTATAATCTTGTTTATCGTCAGAAAATATATTAATTGTGAAGTTCTTATATGTAACATCACGTATGCCTGAAATAACATTCAAATTTCTGAATGCATTTTGTATTTCAGAAGCCAAAGGGTCGTTAAACTGTGCTGCAACCGTAAGCAATAAAGCCTCTTTACGAACCATTTTCTTTTTCCACAATTCTCTTATAATTGAGTATTTTTCAGGAATATGTTTAGTCCATGCCGTATTATCTTTTTTTCTGTGAAAAACCAGTGCTTCACGTTTAACTTTTCGATATAACCATTCTTCAATAATTTCATCAGCCGTAAACTCAATTCCGTATCTGAAATACTCACCCTTTATAAAAAAAGTTATTTCGAAAAGTGTCGGTTCTTTGTATGATTTATCACTTAACAAAAAGTGATTAATGCCTGATAAGGAATTCGCTAACCCGTTTATATTTCCAAACGAAAAAACGAGTTGTTTAAAGATATTAAATGCATTCAGAAAGTTGCTTTTGCCACTTGCATTGGCACCGTAAACAACCGCACTTTTCAACAGTTTTAAGTTCGGTGTTAATACCGCAATATTATCTTCATTTTTCGGAAATTTTTCCTTTCTCGGACTTGCCAAAAAAGAAAAATGTTGTTCTTCTTTGAATGAAGCGTAGTTTTTAAAAAAGAAATCGACTAACATTATTTGCTATTTTTGTGAATTTTCTACAAATATACGAAATAAAAACCTTAAAAAGCAAATCTTATTGTTTAAAACTTGTTAAATAAATGAAACGGTTAAGCAGCTAATGCTTCATTCAGTTCACTGATAATAGTTTCCATATCATTACCGAATAATTGCCACATTTTGGCAAGCCCGCCTTTTGCATCAAAGGGAGCATAATCCAAATCATCTTTGTCAAAATGAAAACTGTTTGCTACATGCTCTTTTATCATGCGAAGCCATTCCATTTGATTTTCCGTAAATTGTATATTTCCCGCATTCTTTTTAAATACCCAAGTTTGAAAATTTTTATCTGTTGTTTTATCAAATGCAGTGAGTTGTTTATCAATTCCCGTAACTTTACGAATAAGTGAAACCAGTGCCGTCAATTCATTTTTCGGACTGTTTGATTTCACTTCTTCAAGTTGTGTGTATGCTTCCCAAACATAATGCGGAGCCAAAGCAGGTTTGTCGGCTTTCAATTTATCCAATACTTCTTTCAGCATGTCGAAAGTCAGATTTCGCCTGTTATACGGTTGGTTATAGTAGATTTTTAAAGCTGTTATTTCATCCTTGTTTTTTTGCAAGTACTCTTCAAAGTCAGTAACTGTTTTTTTTGCATTTTCAACAGAAGTTGTGTCCCATTCTGCTTTTTGGAGTTTATCTATATTATATGTATCAATAATTTGCTCATGAACACGTCTCACATTTTCAACGTATTCATTCAGTTTGCCGTTAAAAGTTGAAATTGCTGTTTTCTTTAATTCTTCATGTGCTTGTTTCTGTGCAAGTTTAACGGAAGGCAAATTATTTTCTTCTTTCAGAATTTCAGCTCTTTCCTCAATTATGTCCGGATTATATGCATTAAGCAAATCCTTAACTACTTTTGTTATTGACTTTCCTTTCGAGAGTTCTTTAAATTTTTCTTTTTCCTTTTCTGTCAATTTCTTTTCCAGCCTGTTAAGTCTCCCTGCCAAGGTTGTCAATAAATCTTCGTCATTTGCGCCGACAGCAACCGCAGCTAATAAATCTTTAAGAGAAGCTGAACGTTTACGTTCCAACGGACGGCTGTCTGTTTTTTTAGATTTCAAAACACCGACTGCATCAACAACAATAAAATGTGTTTTTGCAGAAATCACAGAAGGAGTTACACTTTTCAGGTCATCATAATTTATTGTTCTGCAACCTCTTCCAAGCATTTGCTGGAAATAATTAGTGCTTCGAACATCTCTCATAAAGAGCAGGCATTCAAGCGGTTTTACATCCGTTCCGGTTGCAATCATATCAACAGTAACTGCAATTCTGGGATTGTAGGAATTCCGAAACTTATTCAATGTTGTTTTCGGGTCATCACTTGCCTTGTATGTTACTTTTTTGCAAAAATCATTTCCTTCATTAAACACTTTACGAACAATGTTTATTATATCATCGGCATGGCTGTCGGTTTTTGCAAATATTAATGTTTTCGGAACTTCCGACCTTCCGGGAAACAAAACAGGTAAATTCTGTTTATAAGTTGTAATAATTTTTCTTATTTGGCTTGGGTTAACAACATCTTTATCTAAATCACTTCGACTGTAATTTTTATCTTCATCCAGAGTTTCCCATCGTTTCTTACGAGAGAGTTTTTCACGTTTATCTATATACCAACCTGATTTTAATGTGCTGCCTTCCTTTGAAATTTTTGTTTCAATAATAAAAGTGTCGTAGCTTACATTAACACCATCGGCAACTGATTCATCAAAAGTATATTCGCTGACCAAATTTTCATTAAAGAAACCCAATGTTCTTCCGTCAGGAGTAGCTGTTAAACCGATAAGGAAGGCATCGTAATACTCTAAAACCTGTCTCCATAAATTATAAATAGAACGGTGGCATTCATCAATAATAATAAAATCAAACTGTTCAATCGGGTTTTCTTTATTATACACCACCGGCATCGGTTCTTTTGGTTGCCAGCTTTTTTCATTCGGATTTTCCTTTTCTAATTCTTCATCAAGCGGTTCATCCTTTAAAATGGAGTAAAGTCGTTGTATTGTGCTTATACAAACATCGCTGTCTGTTGCTATGTAATTTGAACTTAACCTCTGTACGTTATACAGTTCCGTAAACTTTCTGTTATCATCACGAGGTTGATACTTTATGAATTCTTGTTCTGCTTGCTCACCAAGATTTTTTGTGTCAACGAGAAATAAAATACGATTAGCACCGGCATGTTTTAACAGACGATATACAAAAGTAGCAGCCGTGAAAGTCTTTCCCGCACCTGTTGCCATTTGGATTAAAGCTCTCGGGTTATTATTACGAAAAGACTTTTCCAAATTTTCAATTGCAATAATTTGAGCAGGTCGTAAGCCAGCATGATTTAACTTCGGAATATCAAAAAAGCGAGCTCGTAATGATTTGTCTTTTTTTAACCACCTTTCAAAAGTTTCCGGTCTGTGAAAACTAAATACAGGTCTTGACCTTGGTTTGGGGTCTCTGTAATCAGTAAATCTTGTTAATATTCCCGTACTTTCATAAACAAAGTTTAAGGGTTTGTTGTCTAAATATTTAAGTTTGCTTTTTGCATATTCCGAAGACTGTTCTTCTACAATCGTAAGCCTGTGTCCTTCTTCTTCTCTTTTTGCTTCAATAACTCCGACGGGTTTCCCCGAAACAAACAGGATATAGTCAGCAGGTCCGACTTCGGTTTGATATTCTCTAACAGCAACTCCTTTACCTGCATTTATATCTATTTCTTTCTTTGATTGAATTAACCAACCTGCTTGTTTAAGCATTTTGTCAATTTCATCCCTTGCTTTTTGTTCCGGATTTTGGTTCATTGTCCAAAAATTAAAATAAGTGAACGTAAAATTAGAAAAATAATATCGTTTTTCTATGAAATCCATACAATTTAAGAACATAAACCACCAAAATCGGACCAACCCAAGAGTTTTCAACGAATTTTTAAAACAACTTGCAGCGAAGCTTTTGAGTTGAAAGGAGAAAGTCAAAAGGAAAAAGTTTAACAGGTTGCAACGACTTATTTTAATTATGAGGGAAAAGGGGAAAGGAGAAAGTTTAAGAAGCTGCAACGGACTTTATTAGTTGAAAGGGAAAAGGGAAAAGGAGAAAGATTAAGAGGTTGCAACGAATTTTGTTAGTTGAAAGGGAAAAGGTGAAAGGAGAAAGGTTAAGAAACAGGAACGACTTTTACAACACATATATTTTTGAATTGATATAAACCAAAGCATTTTTTAAATCTTTTTCCCCGAGGTAGGTTTGGATTTCGATATCGGTATAACCTTTTGCTTTTAGTTTTTTGGCTTTGTTGTGCCGGAACAGATGTGTTGATACTTGCTTATTGCCGATAAGAAGCTGCGAATAAGGTGCGAACCGGTTAAAAGCTCTTGATAAGTTTTTGTAGTTGAATTGTGCCAGATATGTTGTATTATACCGAATTAAATCGACATAGATTTGATTTAGTTTTTTGTTTTTAAATGTTCGGGGGTTGCTTCCTTTTAAGGTTTGTACTTGCAGGTATTTTTTTGATACAATCGTCCATTGGGACCAATCGGTTACTTCGCCTACTCTTAATCCTGTTTTGTATAATGTGTCGAAAAGAGAATGCAGGAAAATATCGTTTAGTTCTGATGTGTTTACGACTTGCTTGCAGATTTTGTTAATTTCTTTATCGGACAGGATTTGCATTTAATAATAAGATTTTAGTATTGAGTATTAAGAAACAAAAGAAAAGCTGCACCGGACAGAGTACAGCTTTTTAAGAGAAACGAGAAAAAGAACTTATGCAGATACTGTTACACTACCAATATACACGCTGTCGGATGCTTTGGCATTGTCATTACTGACAAATGATAACCAAGCATGAACGGTGTCGCCTTGCCATGCGGAAGGAACTGTAATGTTTCTTGCTTCTGTTTGACGTGTAACGTCAAACAAGGATGTTGTAACTTCATCTTTTACCGGATTGTAAACAGAAATCACCGCTTTATCGGTTGTGAAACCGGTTGTTGCATTGCTGTTGTCATCCCAAGTAATATCCACACGGTCGGTGATTGAACTGTCAACCAAAGCACCGGATGCTTTCAAAAGAGAACCCTTTGAAGTTACAATTTCGGAATAATCAATTACTTGACTTCCCAGTGCTCCGGATACTGCTTCGGGTGTATTATACATCATAAATGCATTATACGCACTGTGCTTTGATTGTCTTTCGGGAAAACCGACTTTTACAGATGCCATTAATATTCTGAACAATCCGAGAATTAATACAAAAGCATTTCTTTGAAGCTTTTGATCATCTGAATTTGCATCTTTATAACTTGATGCTTTCATTCTTGCGATTTGTTGACCGCCTGAAACGTAGGTGACTAAATCACCTATCGCTTTTCTTGACTTACCGAGTAAGCCGCCTGTTAGTATTGCCATATTGTTTAAAAGGTTAAGGGTTAATAAATTAGGTTTAAGTTTGTCCGAAACCGCTGTTTCGGATTAATCGAACTATGTTCGAGTTTGATACGAATTAAATTAAAATAAATTTCAATTATTGTCGAACTGATAATCGTTGCTCAAATTCTTCACAACCGCCCCATTGAATTCCGTTGCAGCTTTCAAGCCACATACAGTGCAAACATAAAAAAGGATTTACGGCATTTTTTACCGGAACTTCTTCGGCTTTCATTCTTTGAAGTTGAAAAATCTTTTTGTAACGGTTTGCTTCTTTTTTGTAAAAATCAGCTTCCGCAATCGGATTTTTTGTTTTGTTTTCTGCCATTGATTTAAAATTTAAAAAGTTAATAAAAAAGGTTTATACGGTTTGAACATCAGAAACGGGAACACCTTTGTAGGTGTCTTTGATAAATCTTCCGTTGAAATTTTTTAAGAATGTAATTCTTAAAAAATCGGCTTTTGTTTCGGCAAGCAATGTGTCGAGTGTTTCAAAAATGACATTCGCACGGATATAGTTATTTATAAACTGCTCACTTTTTGAAATACTGTAAATTTTAGATGTGAAGTTGTCAAGCTTTGCTTGCAATTCATCATTTAAAAAATTAATCACATTCTGCGGAATACCGATTGCTTTCCATTCTGCATTATATTTTTTGACCGAAAGTTCATACCATGCCATAAACTCGCGTTCTAAATCAAGTTGTTTGAGTTTCTTTGTTTGCAATTCTTTTGCAAAGTCAAGTCCTGTGTTCAACCAAGTTTTTAATTTTATCAGCAAAGCATCTTTGAAAACAACTTTGTTTTCGGGAACATCCCAGTTTTCCACTTCTTTAATTGACATTCTCAGGTTACTGAAAATCCTGTGGTCATATAATTTGATTCTTTTTGAGCGGAGATTGATTTTTGCATTTTTCACGGCATACCCGATATAAACGGAAATCAGGGATAAAATACCGACAACAATTTCATTTAATCCGGGGTTGTCAATGATGGGGGTTACTTCATTCATAAGGTTAAAAATTTAACGGTTAATAACTGTTTACAAATGTCTGTGAATTATTTCTGTTTTAGCCTTGATTTTAAATGAATTACGATACCGTTATCAAGAAAATTAAACTATTTCGCCACCTGCTTTATAAAATTTGAGAATAAACTATCCTAATTTTTAAATGGTATTGTCTTGCTAAATCAATCATCATTTTTGTTCCGTTACTTTTACCATCCCAGAAAGCAATAAGAGCATCTGCATAAACAGCCATTTCACGGTTTCTGATGTAAGCAGCTTTTTTACCGTATTTATGCCAGAGTGCAGGAAATTCGTAAAGTTCAAAATTGTTTTCTGATGCATATCGCAAAGCAAGTTTATCGGCTCCGTTTGCCATTCCGCTGATTATTTCGATATGTTTCAGGTTCTTCAAATAAACATTGCATTTGCTTTGAAGTAAATCGTAGTTTTTGAAATTTCTGTTTCCTGCGATTATAATTTTCATATTTGTCAATGATGTTAAATCGGTAGTTCGAAGACTACCAAGTTCTTTTGAATTGAGCAAAAACACTGTATTTATATTGTTTGATTAATTCTAATTTTTGTTTAATTGCTTGCTCTTGCTGATGTATAAGCTTTAAAGCTTTAATTACCTTTTTATATACTGTTAAGTTTTCTTTTGCTTTTTCTTCTGCTGCCTGAATGCATTTTTTAAATTCTCCGATACGGATAAAAGGGATTACCGAACCGATTAAAAAAGGATGAAACGCTTTTGATTGCCACAGACCGAAAGTCAGCCAGTAGTAAAATTCTTTTTCAGCTTCGGTTTCAACCGAAAAAACGAAACAATTAGGACAAGGATTTTCAAGCGGTTTTCCGCTGTTCAATCCTTTGTTTAAAATGTAAAAATGCGGTTTGAAAATTTGATTTTTACTGCTGTGGGTTTTAATTGTAAATGTGCTCATAATTAACGGATTAAAAATTTTAAAAGCTTCGCTTTGCACATATATTTTTAAAAGAGGAAAGAAAAAAAAGGAGAAAAAAAAGAAAAAAGAAAGCCGCTTTTACAGGGAGTGCGTAAGAGCTGTCAAGGTTTTTGTGAAAAATACTACCCGCAGGGTGGAGATTTTTTGCAAAACCCGCAGGGCTTGACCTTGAAAGGTCTTTTAAGCACGACCTATTTTTGCTTTATTTTTTATTTTTTGAGTTATCGGACTTATTTAATGTTTATTTCTTGTTGTTCTTTAACTCGTCATCTTTAAAAGGGCGGGTTGGGCGGGTTAATAAGGCGAATGCCGCACCGAGCCGGTGAAGCAATTATACAGATTATAACAGTTTGTCAGATTATTTATATAAATTGAGATTTTTATCGTAACTGATAAGGCGAAGGTAATGCTCGCCGCTGCGAGCGGAGCAAGGCACAGGACACGAGAACACCGACAGGTGTGTGGACTGTCAGCGGTTTGGCGTAGTTTTTTGCATTTATGATTGTGCGGTTGTATCGGCTTGCTTTTGTTGCGGAATGACAGGGGAACGGAACAACAAATGCAAGCGTGCAAGTGGTGTGCTGTGTTTTTTTTGTAACGGAACTCGTGAAGTGAAGAAAAATACACAGGACAGGAACGGAGTAAATCATAAATAAGGCAAAAAAATATGACAAACCGATGCCGAAGCGACCCGCAGGCGAGCCTATACTGCAAGCGGTTTACGCCCAAATACAAAAGTGCCGAAGGCACACCTTAAAGGGTTTGGGCGGAAAAAGAAGCTTGCTGATGACGAAAGCCGACGCCACGCAAAAAAATGAGCTTGTGTGTGCAAAACTTTGCACTAAAACAAGCGGTGCAAGGCAAGCCTTTTTGATATTTTTTTAAACCTTTTAACTGTTAAAACCAACAATTTAAAAAAATATTAAAAACCCGAAGGGCTTGGGCTTGACGGCACATTTTTTTGTTGTGAGCGTAGGTTTGAGGAACACCTTATAACCTGCACGGAACTATCGGAAAACCACAAAATCTAAATTGAAACAAAAACTTTGCGATACGCTGTCACAGCTTATGAGATTTAAAAAGATAAAAGGAGTGCAACGGATTTTGCTTTTTAAATTGAATGTGCTGTGTTAATTTACGGAATTTAACAGAATGCAGGAAAGATTAGGCTCTTTTGCCTTTTTCAAAAAAATAAGTTTTGAGAGGCACGAACAAAGCTGTTTTTTTGAAATTGTGCGAATGTGCCGGGTATTATTTTTAATGAAACCAAAAAAAATGATATTATTTTATGAGTTATTTGAATATAAGTTTTTAAATTTGCACACGCATTTTTAAAAATGCTATCAAATTTTGTTTCACATGTGTTTCACATTAAACAAAATCGAAAACAGTTCTTTATACTGAGAAACAGAAAGATAGCGCAGAAGATTGGGATATCCCCCCCTCTCCGCAAGGTAGATTGAAGGAATAGAATGTATTCCTTCAATCTTTTTATTTTTAGGGTGTTTTATTTTTTTCTGATAAAGGAATAAAGACAATTATTTCAACTTTTTATTATCCGAGGATTTGTCTTGAAATAGGTTGACTCTTTTTTTTGTTTTTTTGTTAATAATTTTCTTTGCTAAATACCATAATTTTTACTGCTTATTATTAAAGAAAAGTTTACCTGTAATAACAAGTCCGATAAACATAAATATGCCAAATACAAAACTACTTACAGCAAGTTGCATTCCGCCCGAAATAATATGTCCGCTTGTGCAACCGCCTGCCATTCGTGCACCGAAAATTAATATAAAACCACCTGCAAATGCCCAAATAATTCTTTTAATTTTTGAATTTCCTTTCTGTTTTTCCCAATTAGAATAAATTAAGCGAATTTTAAAGTCTTTTTTTATTAATGACACAACTAACGCCGCTATCATAGCTCCGAATAAGAATATCATTTCCCAATTTCCGGGTGTCTGAATTTTAGAGAAATAGGCGTTACCTGTGATATTTGTTAAAACATCAGCGAGATACGGATAGCTTGTAGATGCTCCGATAGGTCGGTTTGTTACTGCCGTCAGAAATACAATTCCGTTTAATACAGCTAATGCAATCCCTGCAATTATCCACTTTTTATCGGTATTTTTTTCTTTTTTATTAATCAGAAAGGCACTATATGTCAACAATATGCCGATTACAAAAACAAGCGAAAAATAGATAATTTTATGTGTGCCTGTTAATGAAAATAAGGAAATTTTACCAAGATTAGCACCCATAATCCATTGAATATGCGGTAATAAAACGGTAAAAACCAAACCTCCAAATAAACCTCCGATTATCCCAATCAAAGCATCAAGTGAACCTTCGCCAAGCGAAACGGCAAGAGTTCCAGGACAATAACCTAAAATAGTCATTCCGCTGCCAAAAATTAGCCCGCCTATAATTACACCGCCAAGAACAAAAGGTTTTACGTGAAAGCTTGCAAACCCCCAACCTATTATAACGCTGAGTAATATTGCTCCCACGCCAATTGTTAATAAAATTGTTTTTATTACGGTGTTGTTTTTTAGTTCGGATTGTGCACTGATAACATTGTATTTGTTTAGACCGGCATATTGAATAATCACACCAAACACGCCTCCTAAGAAGAAAATCATACGTATTGTTCCCATATCATTACATTATTAGATTAATAAATTTTATAATGCAAAATAACGGACAATTTGATTGTAAAGCAAATGATAAAAACTTATGCTCTATAACTAATTGTTATAATGAGATGCAAATTTAATAAATAAGTCAACGATTTGATTTTGTTGCCCTGCCGGAAGAATAAAATTAAAATGACGGTATATCTCAAAATCTTTAATATCAATAATACTTAATTCGTTTCTTTTCAATTCATTCAAAATGCTATGAATAGATAAGAAAGCAGGTTTATCTGAATTTAAAATATAGTTTTTTATGCCTTCGGTGTTCCCAAATTGCATCTCTATAAGAAAATTATTAAAATTTAGTCCTTTTTGTTTTAAATAATAAGCTATAACTTCAAGTGTTCCGGAACCGTTTTCTCTTATAATAAGAGGTAGTTTTTGTAATTCTGCAAGTGTAATAAATTCTTTTTTTGTCAGTTTATTTGAACTGCTGAGTACTAAAACAATTTCATCTTTTACAAATTCAAGGTAATTAAACTCTGAACGTTTTGATTGTCCTTCGACAATTCCCAAATCAATTTCATTGTTTTTCAGAGTATTTTCAATTTGTTCGGTATTACCATTTATTACAGTAACAGATAAATCTTTAAATTTGGATTTAAAATTTGCCATTAATTGAGGCAAAATATACTGTGTCATTGTTGAGCTGGAACCAATTCTTAAACTACCTTTTTGTTGTTGGTTTAAAGCACTCAATTCAAAATTTATTTGACTGTAAATTTGTTCAATATTCTTAGCGTATTTCAATAAGATTTTACCTGCATCGGTAAGTTCTATTCGGTTTCCTTTACGATTAAATAGTTTATTGTTTAATTCTTTTTCAATTGCTTTAATGTGTTTTGTTACGGCAGGCTGTGTAATAAATAATTCATTTGCTGCCTTTGTAAAACTAAGTTTTTCAGCTACTTTTTTAAATACTTTTAATTTGAAATCCATCTCATTGTTTAAAGTTACTAATTTTTAGTTAACCAATTTCAGGAAAAGACATAAGCAACAGTTCAAATTAACTTTTATCTGATAAACCGCCGAATATGAAACCCGTATGTACAGTGGTGTGATAGGTGTACCGGCTACTGTTTGGCAGTCTGCCATCTACTCGATTACGGATTGTTCTTAGAATATATTATAACCTAATATTATAGATATATTTTTGTATTCTGAATTCCAATAAACATAATTATTTAAAACTTCTCGTGTTGTTTGAACTCTTAATTCTAAAGAATATTTATTATAATTATAACCCAATCCAAATGCTATATTATTTCTCGGTCTAATTTCAAGTGAACTTAGATTTGAACCATCTTCTCTATTGAATTCAATTGTTGAGTTTAAAGATAAATCAAAGATAACAGACGCATTAATAAATAATTTTGATCTCTGGTTTAAGAATAAATAATGTCTAACACCTAAAGGAACTTCTATAGATTTGTAATTTACATCGCTGGTAAGTTTACCTCCAGATACATAACTAACTTCGGTAACTATTTTAGACTTATAATATTGGTAAGTCGGTTCAATAATAATTCCCCATTTATTTTTATTGAATGGTAATATAAACTCTGCTTCTGCTCCAATTCTTAAGCCTAATTTAGTGCCAAAATTAGTGTTTCTCAGATTAGAAGCATTGTTTTGGATTGTTAAAGAAGAACTATTTAATCCTACCCTAATATTTAAATTAAATAAATCGTTTTTAGTTTTTTCTTCAAAATTTACAAAATTACTATTTTTGCATTGATTGTAATTAACAAAAATATTAATCAATTCTTTCTGTTTATAATTTAATCTCTTTATTCTGCTTAAAGAAATATCCGAACATTTTAGGTTGTTAAATAATTGTTGTTTATAATTTTCATTTTTCACTATTCGATTATCTGAAGTTATGTATAATTTGTAAATAAGTTGCTTCACCGGTTGATTATCTAATCTAAAGAAATATCTTTTTAAATTATGGTCTGTATATTTATAAAGTGATGCTTCTCCTTCAATCAAAACTTTCAAAAATAAGGTTTCTTGACTGAAATTAGGATTTCGTTCTTTACTGATATAATTTAGATTTTCACTTGATCTATCCATAGAAACTGTAAATTTTTTATATTTCGAATAGTTGTCAATACCAAACTCTATAATATTCTTTAAAGTTGCAACCTTCACTCTATCGGTATCAGATATTTTATATTCAATTTTTGTCGGATTATTTTTCCAATCAATATTTTTAATTAGACATGTTTCTTTGTTGCCTGTATTTTGGATAATATATCCTTTCTCAAATGTTATTTGTGAATAAGAATTAAATGATAAGACAATTGAAAGTAAGATAATTAAGTTTTTTTTCATTTTATTTTGAATTAAGATGCTTCTATTTATTTTTATTATTACTCGTTCTTTTCAGGTTAATCGTTTATATTTTTTTTACGTTAATGTCTTGTACTGAAATAGGTTGACTTTTTTTTTGAGTTTTTTTGTTAATAATTAATACCGAAAAGTTATTTTCGAATTGATTTTTCAAATTTTTGAGGATTTGAAAAATGATCCGGAATAACTTTTCTCTTTTCATTTTTCAAACTGCAATGTACACATTTTTTTATTATTTTTTATTGTCTTATATGATTTATATTTGATATTCG
>JAADGE010000044.1 GCA_013152535.1 Chlorobiota bacterium | reverse complement strand
GTTAAAGAAACCGGATTAGATCCTGAAGAAAATTAATAGTTAATTTTAAGATAAAATACTATGCAAGAATTTTTGACATACAGTATTTACGGCACGGCATTTTTTTTAATGTTGCTGGGATTATATGCTGTTTTAATGAAAAAAAATTTAGTTAAAATTGTTATAGGTCTGACAGTTTTAGACTCAGGGCTTAATTTGCTGTTTGTTGCCGTGGGTTATATATCCGGCGGAACTGCTCCGATTTTCTCACCGGCAGTTGTCGGGAAAAATGTAGTGATGACGGATCCGGTACCGCAGGCATTAGTTTTAACTGCAATTGTTATCGGCTTTGGTGTAACCGCTGTTGCATTGGCACTTGTTGTCAGATTATACAGAAAACATAATACTACTAATATTGACGAAATAAAGAATTTAAAATGGTAATCACAGATCCTGTATATTTTATTGCTCTTCCTCTGTTAACGGCATTTTTACTACCGTTATTCGGGAAAATATATAAACCTTTAATCGGAATTATTCCCGGACTGGTGTTCGCTTTTTTAGCATATATTTCTTTCGATTTATATCTTAATTTAGTTCCGGGTAAGCCAATAATTATTCAAATGGCAGGTTGGGCACCGCCGTGGGGTATTAATCTTGTTTTTAGTGAATTCAGCGGCTTAATTGTTACGTTAATCACTTTCCTTGCTTTCTTAGTTTGGGTTTACAGTTATAATTTTAAGAAGGTAGGTTTTGATAATTCCAAAAAATATTTTACACTTTTAATGTTAATGGTTGCCGGCTCAATCGGCGTGGTTTTAACCGGTGATATATTTAACATGTTTGTTTTCTTGGAAATTACCGCTATTTCTTCTTATGGTTTAACCGCCTTTTATAAGGGAAGGGACAGTGCCGAAGCCGCATTCAAATATTTACTTCTCGGCTCGTTATCATCAACTTTTATTTTGCTGGCTATCTTATTGTTATACAAGCAAGTAGGAACTTTAAATATGGCTGATATTGCCGTAAAAGCTCAATCAATTGATCCTAAAATGAAAAGCATTATAGCTATTTTGTTCTTTGTCGGATTAGGAATTGAAGCAGAAATGTTCCCGATGAACGGATGGGTTCCCGATGCTTATTCTCAAGCTCCGGGTCCTGTTGCTGCATCTTTTGCCGGAATGTTGGCTAAATCCGGAATTTATGCTTTAATAAGAGTATTTTATACTGTATTGGAAGTTGACGGTGTTTTTGATTTATTATTAATAATGGGATTACTAACCATTATTTTTGCCGAATTTTCTGCGATGAGACAAAAACATTTAAGACGAATGTTGGCATATTCAAGTATAGGACAAATGGGCTTAATTATGGTAGCTTTCAGTTTTAATACTAAAGCAGGAATTTTTGCAGGATTATTTTTAATGTTTAATCATGCAATCATTAAAACTTTATTGTTCTTATCATCCGGATTTTTAACATATTCTACTAAACAAAAAAAGATTAGAGATTTAGACGGTTTCGGTAAAATAATGCCTTTTACTTCTTTGATGTTTGGTCTCGGGGCATTTGCAATTGTCGGTTTACCTCCGTTCTCCGGATTTTGGGGCAAATTAAATATGTTGGTTGCTACGGCAGACAGTAATTTATATTTCGTAATAGCATTAATATTGTTAGTTGCGGTAGTAGAAATTGTATATTATTTTAAAGTTATCGGCAGATTATATTTCAGACAACAACATAAAGAGGTTGAGGTACATAACCCAACTTGGAATGCAATTTTAGCAATGTCAATTCTTGCAATAGTTATAATAGGTGTCGGAATTTATCCTGATTTAATTACCGGTTATTTAACAAAGGCAGCAAATGAGTTATTTGATAAAGCAGGCTACATTCATAGTGTTTTACCGAATTTATCATTGAATTAATTAATATTTTTATAAGAAATTAAGCAAAAGAAAATATGAACAGCTTAGTACTTTTAATACTTATAATAGCAGGCGGTGCTCTGTTAAGTTATTTTGGACACAAAATTAATAAAATCCTCGGTAATATTACTGTGTTTGCCGTAGCACTTATTATTCCTATATATTGGTTTACACAAGTTGATTTTACTGAAACCGTATCTTTTACTGTTTCCGGTTTCCATATGGAATTGGGATATAATATGTACGGAAGATTATTTAGTATGATTGTGATGATTCTTTCACCTTTAGCATTGATTTATGCAATCGGTTATATGAAAGACCAAAAGAAACTGGCAACGTTTTATTTCAGTTTTTTATTCTCAATTCTCGGAATGACCGGTATTTTAATGAGTCGAGATTTTGTCAGCTTATTTATATTTTGGGAAATAATGACTTGGTCATCTTATCTTCTTGTTATATTTCTCGGAAAGGATGTTCAAAAAACAGGTATTAAATATATGGTATTTAGTGCAATAGGTGCGTATGCAATGCTTATGGCAATTGTAATTATATACAAAAATACCGGAAGTATGATGTTAAGTGATTATTTTGGCAGTTTTGCCGGTTTTACTTTGCAAACAAAATTATTAACAGGTATTTTGTTGCTTCTCGGATTTGCCGTAAAAAGTGCCGTTATGCCTTTTCATGTTTGGGCTCCCGGGGCATATTCAAATACACCTATGGCTTATACTTCTGTTTTTTCCGGAGCATTATCTAAAATGGGTATTTACGGGCTTGGTTTTGTTGTTGTAAATTTATTCGCTCAAGCAAATCTCGAAATTGTCGGGTATGTTTTGGCGTGGTTGGGTGCTATTACTGCTGTATTGGCAACTTTTAGTGCTGTCTTCCAGCACGATGCCAAAAAGTTATTGGCATACTCTTCCATCGCTCAATTAGGTTATATTGTTACAGGTATCGGAATAGGTACCGAATTAAGTATAATGGCCGGTTTGTATTTAGCAGTATTACATGCCGCATTTAAAGGTGTGTTATTTATGGTAGTCGGTGCTGTTGAAAGGCAAGCCGGAACTACTGATATGAATGTTGTTTCCGGTTTGGTAAGAAAAATGCCGTTTACTTTTTTCACAGCTTTAATTGCAATTATAGCCTTAGCCGGTATTCCGCCGCTCGGTGGTTTTGTCGGTAAATGGATGCTTTATGAATCATTGATAAACAACGGTAATTTCTTAATGGTAATTATGATTTTCTTGTCATCAACTGCGGCATTTTTATATTGTTTCAAATTCTTATTCGGTTTATTTTTAGGACAGCAAGAGCTTGAGTTTGATCACGTTAAAGAGGCTTCACCCATTATGATTATTCCGATGCTTTTATTATCAGTATTTTTATTGGTAACAGGAGCATATCCGGGTATCGTTTTTAAATATATTGCCGAAGGGATGACAAATCTCGGATTCCACAATGTAAATTGGCAAATGTCTGTATTAACTAATGCGTGGGGGGACAGTGTAAATGTTCAACATGTTTATTTATCCGTTGTTGTTGTTTTTGTTGCATTCTTAATTTTTATTACTTGGAGAGGATACAAACATGCAACTAAAATAAGCACGAAAGACATTAGTTCTTCCGGTGAAATGATTAAACCGGAAGATAATATGACTTATGCAATGGATTTTTACAAACCGTTTGAACGTGTTTTAAGTCCTATTTTAAAATATAAAATAAATAAATATTACGAAGATTTCGGTAAAGGTCTTGAAGCATTATTCGATTTTATGCGAAGAATCTATACCGGTAACGGTCAAACCTATGCTGTTTATGTCATTGTATTTTTAGCAATATTACTTATTTTCAGTAAATCAATTTTTGGTTATTAATTTATAAAATAAAAAATCCTTAATAAAGTAAAATGGAAGGAATAGGATATAAAATACTCGGAGCAGTTTTAACAACAATTTTAGCTTTTGTTGTCGGAATGTTCTACGGAGGTTTCAGCAGAAAAATTACGGCTCGTATTCAAAACAGAGTAGGACCGCCTGTGTGGCAGAATTTTTTAGATGTGTTAAAATTGTTGTTTAAGAAAACATCAGTACGATACGGTTTTATGCATCATATAGCTCCTTTGTGGATGATTTCTATGTCAATTACGACATTAATGTTTGTTCCTGTTTTAAATGACGGTTTGTTTTTTACGAATCTTAATTTCAGCGGAGATATCATATTTTTACTTTACATTATGGTTATGGGATCTTTGGGAATGGCTTTGGGAGCCGGTTCTACAGGAAATCCGAATTCAGCAATAGGCGTGAGCAGAGGTTTAACACAAATGGTTGGTTTTGAAATTCCGTGGGTTATGGCTTTGGTAGCACTTATGATTCAGTATAAAACAACATCCGTCACAGGATTAATGGAGGTGCAAAGTCAAAGCGGTACTTGGTTGATGTTCTCGTCACCTTTTGCTTTTATTGCTGCTTTACTGGCAATGCCGGGAATGTTCAGGTATTCGCCTTTTGATATTGTGGGAGCACCTTCAGAATTAGCATCCGGACCGATTTCAGAATTCGGAGGTAAATACCTTTCAACAATGATGACCAGCGGATCTATTTTTGCATTTGTAAAATTAACTTTATATGTGGATATATTTATGGGCGGGGCATCAAATTTAATTGTATTAGTTCTTAAAACTTTTACTTTGTATATGTATCCGGTATTATGGGGTACTGTCAGTGCACGTTTCAGAACAGAACAATCAGTAAGATATTTTTGGGGCTGGCCCACATTTTTCGGATTTATAGCATTAATTTATGCCGCATTCTAATTTTTATATAAAAGAATTTTAATACAATGTACAACGATAAAGAATCACAAAAGATAGTTGATATTATTCAAAATTATGCACGAAAACATTCTTTGTTTATTTTAGCATACGGTACCGGTTGCGGTGCTATTGAAATACCTCCGACAATGACTTCTCGATATGATGCGGAACGTTTCGGTATCAGGGGATCAGCTACTCCGAGACAAGCAGATGTTTTACTTATCACAGGATATCTGGCTACCAAATCATTGAAGAGAGTTATAAAAGTGTATGAACAAATGCAAGACCCTAAATATGTGATAGGTTTCGGTTCTTGTACAATAAACGGCGGAATGTATTGGGACAGTTATAATACTATAAATGTTTTGGATAAATATCTTCCTGTTGATGTTTATATTAACGGTTGTATGCCGCGTCCCGAAGCAGTTATTGCCGGATTTGTAAAACTTCAGAAATTAATTCAGCAAGGCAAAGCTGACGGGTGGGATATATACAAAAAAAATATTGACGAATATAAAGCTAATCAAAAGAAAATAATTACAAATTGGGTTATGCCTGATTTTAATTTTTAATTGTTTCATAATTTGAAAATTATGTCTGAAAATATATTGAGTAAAGAACAATTATTGCTTGATCTTTTAAAAAAGAAATTCATTATAAATGAATCTTCAATCAAAAGAGCAAAAAGAGTCGAGGTAAAAGTTGATCCTAAAGAAATAATACCGGTTTTATTGTATGCAAAAGAAAACAGCAGATATATCTCCTTTGCACATATGTCCTGTGTTGATTGGATTGAAGACGGAGAATTTGAAGTTGTTTATATTCTTTGGAACCCTGAAGATAAGATTAATTTCTTTGTAAAAACCAGAGTGTCAAGAGATAACGGAGTTCTTCCAAATATTGATTTTATTTGGAGACAAGCAAATACATATGAACGTGAAATTCGTGAAATGTTCGGTATTCAATTTGAAGGTTTAATCGGACGTCAGGAATTTATTCTGGAAGATTGGGAACATATGCCTCCGATGCGACGTGATTTTGATACGGCTGAGTTTGTAAAGAAAACTTATTTCAACCGACCGGGAAGGGAAGACGCAAAAGATGTTCGTGAATTTGTTCAGGAAAGAACAGATGAAGAATTACCTGATTTTGCAAAAAAATACTCAAGAGATTAAATTAATTGAGTGATAATAATTATTAAGATTTGAATAAAAAGTAATAATCATAATGCGAGAAAAAACAACAACATTATATTTAGGACCTCAGCATCCGGGAATTACCGGTAATATGATGGTTAAATTGCAAGTGCAAGGTGATACTGTTGTGAAAGCAGAAACGCATGTAGGATATCTTCACAGAGGATTTGAAAAACTGATGGAACGACGTAATTGGCTGCAAAGTTTTACGATTGTTTGTCGTATTTGTGTCCCCGAACCGGATCCTAATGAAGAAAATTATTCACGTGCCGTAGAGGAAATTGAAGGCAGAGAGGTCCCTGAAAGAGCAAAATATATTCGTGTAATGACACTGGAATTAGCACGTATTGCAACTTATTTACTTTGGTACGGCGGGCAATCCGGTTCTGCAGGACTTTATACGATGGGACAATGGAGTGTCGGTGACAGAAATTATATTTTGGATTTATTTGAAGATTTAACCGGCGGACGTATTTATCATATGTATATTTGGCCCGGCGGCGTGAGACGCGACTTGCCGAAAGGATTCAAAGATAAGGTCCTTCGTACAATGGATTATATTGAAAAAAGATTGGATGATTATGATAAATTATTATTCGAGAATTCTATTTTTCAAAAAAGAGCTAAAGGTGTCGGTATAATTGATAAAAACAAAGCTCTTGAGTGGGGCGTTGTAGGTCCTCCGTTAAGAGGTTGCGGTATTAAAAGTGATGTTCGAATTGATGACCCTTATGAAGTTTACGATAAACTTGATTTTGAAGTTCCGGCTATGGAAGGCGGGGATGTTTGGACACGTGCTTTAATCAGAAGATTTGAAATTCGTCAATCTATAAATTTGGTAAGACAGGTATTGGATAAAATGCCCGGAGGAGAATATTATAATAAAATTCCGAATCCTCATAAATGGACAATTCCGGCAGGAGATGCTTTTGTGAAAACAGAATCGGCAAGAGGTGAATTCGGATATTATATGGTTAGTGACGGAGGAAACAAACCGCGTCGTGTTCATGTAAAAGGACCCGCTTATGTTCACGGAGTATCATTATTAGAGAATCTTTTGGAAGGAGAAAATATTGCTGATGTTTCATTTATTATGAACAGTCTCGGTACTTGTCCTCCTGAAATTGAACGCTAAAAATTTGAAGTTCATTATTGAATAAATAACATTTAAGCTGTATAAAATGGCATTTTTTGATTTAAAAGGTTTATTATCACCTATTACCGGATTAAAACAATTCGGTAAAAAACCACATACAATAATGTTTCCTGATGTCGCGGAACATGCTTCCGACAGATACAGAGGACTGCATTTTAACAAACTTGAAGATTGTATCGGTTGCGGAAATTGTTCAACAATTTGTATGAATGAAGCAATTGATATGATTCAAATTGCCGGATATGAAGGAAAAAAAGGCGATTCAGGTTTGCGTCCGAGAGTTGATAACGGACGCTGCTGCTGGTGTGCATTATGTGTTGAAGTTTGTCCGACCGGTTCGTTGAATTTAACAAAAGACTATATTTTTGTTACACCTGATGCCAATGACTTTTTATGGACACCGGGTGTTGATAACAAAGAAAAAGGCGAACAAAATATTTCATTCTACAGTGATAAGGAAACTTCTCTTTCTGATTATTCTCGTGTTCCGATGCGTGAATTAGACGGGGATGTAAGAATAAAATCATTTGCAGAAGCTGTGTTGGGGTATAATGAAGAAGAAGCACGTAAAGAAGCATCTCGTTGTATCAGTTGCGGCTTATGCACGGAATCTTGTCCGGATCATATGCACATCCCGGAATATATCAATGCAATTGCCAGAGAAAATGATGCAGACGCATTACGTATTATTTATGATAATAACCCGTTACCTGAAATGTGCGGTAAAGTTTGTACAAGAAGGTGTGAAGATGTTTGTGCAATGACTCACAGAGGAGATGCGATTGCAATTCGTTGGCTAAAACGCTATGCTACCGAAACAGCAAAAAATGCTGATATTATTAAAGAAATTGTAAATCCTGAAATTAAAGAAGCTAACGGAAAGAAAATCAGTATTATCGGTGCAGGTCCTTCAGGGCTTACTGCCGGATATTATCTTGCACTTCGCGGTTTCGACGTAACAATTTACGAAGCTAAAGCAAAAGCCGGAGGTATGACATTCTACGGAATTCCGAAATACAGGCTTCCTGCCGAAAGTTTAGAAAAACAAGTCGGTTATATGCAAAGTATCGGCGTGAAAATTAATTTTAACACACGTGTAGGTAAAGATATTGATTTCAAAGAAATTTATAATAATTCGGATGCTGTATTTATGGGTGTCGGTTTTGAAAAACCTTGGACTCTCGGAATTACCGGAGAAGAATTAAACGGTTCGTTACAAGCTGTTACTTATCTTGATGTTATTAACGGCGGAGGAAAAATGGAAATCGGAAATAAAGTAGCTGTTATAGGCGGCGGTAATGTTGCTATTGATGCTGCACGTGTTGCCAGAAGAAAAGGTGCTGACGTAACCATCGTTTACAGACGTCGTGTAGAAGATATGCCTGCCGATTGGGAAGAAATAGAAGGTGCCGAAGACGAAGGCGTTCATATTATGCCCCAAGGAATTCCGATTGAAGTTATCGGTGACAAAAACGGTAAAGTTACCGGTTTAAAATTTGCAAGAGCAGAAATGATTCCGGATCCGGACGGCGGCAGACCCAGACCGAAACAAATTGAAGGAAGTGAAGATATTCTGGAAGTTACATCGGTTATCGGTGCAATCGGACAGGAAGGCGATTATTCTTTTATTCCTGATGATATGAAAGATCAAATAAAAATTGAAAGAGGTCGTTTTGTTGTAAATGAAGATAAACAAACATCGCTTCCTAAATTGTTTGCCGGTGGTGATTCCGCAAATCGTACAGCAGATGCTATCAGTGCAATTGCAGATGGTTTCAGAGCGGTTAAAGCAATTGAGAAAATGTTAATAAAATAAAATATAATTTAAGATTTATAAAAAGAAAAAGAGTTTGCAAACAGCAAACTCTTTTTTTATAAGATAAACCCGGTCAATTATTTCATCAATTCAGCATAATATTTATAAAACAACGGAATGGTTTCAATTCCTTTAAAGAACATTTCCAAAGGATTATTTTCGTTGGGTGAATGTATGGCATTGCTTTCTAAACCGAAACCCATTAAAATGGATTTAATGCCGAGAACTTCTTCGAAAGTTGAAATAATCGGAATGCTGCCGCCGCTTCTTACAGGAACAGGTTTTTTGCCGAATACATCGGTATAAGCTTTTTCGGCAGCTTTATAACCGGGAATATCAATCGGCGATACATAACCTTGTCCGCCGTGCAGTGCAGTAACTTTTACTTTTACGGTTTTCGGAGCTGTGGTTTTAAAATGTTCTTCAAACAATTTACTTATTTTTACATTATCTTGGTTCGGAACCAAACGCATAGAAACTTTGGCATAAGCTTTTGAAGGAATTACGGTTTTTGCTCCTTCGCCGGTATATCCTGCCCAAATTCCGTTAATGTCTAACGAAGGTCTTATTCCTGTTCTCTCGTTTGTCGAATATCCTTTTTCGCCGGAAAGTTCCTCAACATCAAGGGCTTTTTTGTATTCTTCTTCGTTGAAAGGTGCTTTTGCCATTTCGGCTCTTTCTTCTTTGCTTACTTCAATTACATCATCGTAAAATCCTTTAATCGTAATTTTTCCATTGTCGTCAACCAAATCTGCAAGCATTTTTGTGAGAATATTTGCAGGGTTTGCAACGGCTCCTCCGAAAAGTCCCGAATGTAAATCTTTGTTCGGTCCTGTTACTTCAACTTCCATATAACTTAAACCTCTCAGTCCTGTTGTGATTGAGGGGATGTCCGGAGCAATCATTCCGGTATCGGAAACAAGGATAACATCTGCTTGAAGCATTTGTTTGTTATTTTCCATAAATTTACGCAGGTTAGGCGAACCTATTTCTTCTTCACCTTCGATAATAAATTTTACATTACAGGGAAGCTGATTGGTTTTTACCATATATTCAAATGCTTTGGCGTGCATAAATCCTTGCCCTTTATCGTCATCAGCACCTCTGGCATAAATTTTTCCGTTCCGTATTTCCGGTTCAAACGGCGAGCTGTCCCATAAATCGACAGGATCAACCGGCATTACATCCATATGAGCGTAAACGAGAACTGTCGGAAGAGCTTTATCAATAATTTTTTCGCCGAAAGTTACCGGGTTGCCTTCAGTTTCCATAACTTCTGCTTTATCGGCACTGGCTTCCAGCATTGTTTTTTTCCAATATTCTGCTGCTTTGTACATATCATCTTTATGAGCAGTTTCGGAACTTATTGACGGAATACGTATTAGTCCGAAAAGTTCTTCGAGAAATCGGTCTTTATTATTTTCTATGTATTGTTTCAAATCTTTCATGTTATTATTTTTGATAGGTAGTATATTTTAAAATTATCACAAATTTAGGAAATATTATCAGAATTTTCAGCATAATAATCTAATTGTTTAAACCATTCCTCTCCGAATTTTTTTATTAAAGGTTCTTTCAGAAATTTATAAACCGGAACACCGAGTTTTTCACCGTTTATTACAGCCTTTTTGCAAATATCCCATACATCGTAATTTACAGCACAAAGATTTTGTATTTTTTTTATACGAATGGGATAAAGCCAACAGGAAATCGGTTTTCTGAGACTTGATTTTCCGGAAATAAAAGCTTTTTCTATACCGCAGGATGCTGTTCCGTTTTCTTCAAAAACAGCATAAGCACATTCTTTTCCGTTCACCAATGTTGTTACGTAATCGTGTTCGGAATCAATGTAATATTTACCGTTTTCTTCAATTGCTTTTACACCTTCTTTTCTTAAAAAAGGTTTAATGATTTCAAATTCATTGTCGATAAAAGTTCGTTCTTTTTCTTCAAGAGGTGCACCGGAGTCGCCTTCTACACAGCAAATTCCTTTGCAGGCATTTAAATTACAAACAAATTTTTTCTCAATTAAATCATTAGAAATTAATGTTTTCTCAATTTGTATCATCATCAATCTTCGACTAAAATTTTCCCGGTCATTTCTTTAGGAATATCAATATTCATAATGTGTAAAAGGGTTGGAGCGACATCAGCAAGAACACCGTTATTGATTTTTTTATAATCATTATCAACCAAAATACAGGGAACAGGATTTAAGGAGTGTGCCGTATTTGGTGAGCCGTCAGGATTTATTGCATTATCTGCATTTCCGTGATCGGCAATTATCATAACTGTGTATCCGTTTGCTTTTGCTGTTTCAACAACTCTATTAACATTTTCGTCAACGGCTTTTACGGCTTTTAAAATAGCTTCATATATACCGGTATGTCCTACCATATCGCCGTTGGCAAAATTCAGACATATAAAATTATTCTCTTTGGTTTTCAGCTCTTTAATTAATGCGTCGGCAACTTTATAAACACTCATTTCCGGTTGTAAATCATAAGTTGCAACTTTAGGCGATTGGATTAAAATACGCTTTTCGCCCGGAAAAGCTTCATCTCTTCCTCCTGAAAAAAAGAAAGTTACGTGAGCAAACTTTTCGGTTTCGGCAATGCGGAGTTGTTTTAATCCTAATTTAGAAATAATTTCACCCATTGTGTTTTTCAAATTTTCTTTATCGTAAATTATGCGAACGTTTTGAAAATTGTCATCATAGCGAGTCATTGTAAGGTAATGTAATTTTATGGTATGCATACCTTCGTCCGGCATTTCCTTTTGAGTGAGAACGGTTGTTATTTGTCTTAATCGGTCGGTTCTGAAATTAAAACAAATTACAACATCTTCTTCTTTGATTAAACCAAGCGGTTTATTATTTTCGTCTGTCAGAACTACAGGTTCGATAAATTCATCGGTTTTTCCGGCTTTATAGGAATCTTCAACAGCATCAAGTACATTTGTATTTTTTTTACCTATACCTGCTGTCATCAAATCATAACCTTTTTTAATTCTGTCCCAGCGGTTATCTCTGTCCATTGTAAAATATCTGCCGATGAGAGTTGCAATTTTTCCGTTAGAAGTTTTTAAGTGATTTTCGAGTTTTTGAATAAATTGTTTTCCGCTTCGAGGGTCGGTATCTCTGCCGTCGGTAATAGCGTGAATAAAAACATCGGGCAAGTTATAATCTTGTGTGAGGTCGCATAGTTTATACAAATGTTCTTGTGATGAATGAACTCCTCCGTTTGAAACTAAACCCAGAAAGTGCACTGCTTTTTTGTTTTTTTGTGCATATTCAAAGGCTTCTTTTAAAACCGGATTTTCTGCAATGCTGTTATCGGCAACGGCTTTGTTAATTCTCACTAAATCCTGATAGACGATGCGTCCTGCTCCGATATTCATATGACCGACTTCGGAATTCCCCATTTGTCCGTCAGGTAAACCGACATTTTCGCCGTAAGTTTTTAATTGTGAATTAGGATATGTGTTGAGTAAATTATCTATATAAGGTGTTTCACCCTGAAAAACAGCATCAGCTTTATCGTGTTTTCCGATACCCCATCCGTCCAGAATCATTAATAATGTTCTTTTATTCATTTTTAATTATTTAAAGTTTATTTTAAGGATAAAAAACAGGTTCTGAAATTGTAAATTTATTAATTTCGTAATATTTTCTTTTCTTTTTATAAACATAAGATAAAAGTGCCGCTCCGTTATAATTTATCGGGGGCAACTCTTTTTGTACAGCACTGTTTCCTTCTTTAGTAATAAAAGGCATAGGTTTATACTTGCTGTTACGTTTATTCACTCTGATAGTAACAGTATCACCTTTTGCAAAAAGATTATTATGCATTTTCTTACCTTTTTGAAAACATTGAACATCAAAATAATCTTTGCCTATCCAAAGTTTATCAAAAACGAGATTTTCGGAATTTGTATTTGGAACAATTGTAAGTTCATAGTATGTTCCGTAACCTGCTTGTGGTGTGCCTCCATGCCATTCTTTGGATGTTGCTCTTATTAGTTCGAATTTTTTTAAACAAGAATTACTTGTAACAGAAAATAACGAAATTAAAATAATTGATAAAAGTTTCATAGTAAAAATAGTTTAATGATTTAAAGGACAAAAATATCTTTTTTAAAATTATGTATCAAGTTTATTGAAGTTTATTTTTGTTTGTGTCGAAAGAAGTCGAAAAGTTTTACGATGAAATTTTGTTATTCCGTATTCTCCTATGGCTTTTCGATGTTGAACTGTCGGGTATCCTTTATTTTTATCCCACTTATATTCAGGGTATTCGTTACTAATATTTTTCATGAACTCGTCTCTGAATGTTTTTGCTAAAATTGAAGCGGCTGCAATTGACATATATTTCCCGTCACCTTTTATAATTGTTGTATGCGGAATGTGTTCATAGGGTTTAAAACGATTTCCGTCAACTAAAATGTGCTCGGGTTTTATTATTAATTCAGAAACAGCTATGTGCATAGCTTTTATTGAAGCATTTAATATGTTTATTTGGTCAATATCATTATTGTCAACTGATGCAACAGCCCAAGCTACTGCGTCTTTAATAATTATTTTTTTAAGAATATTTCGTTTTTTTTCAGATAATTTTTTAGAATCGTTAAGCAATTCGTTTTTGTAGTCTTGCGGAAGAATAACGGCTGCGGCAAAAACGGGACCGGCGAGGCATCCTCTTCCGGCTTCGTCGCATCCTGCTTCAACAGTATTTTTATTTAAAAAAGGTTCCAGCAAATTTCTGAAAATAACAGTTATTATAAATATTTTTTTTGAAGTTCAATTTTTTCGTCAAAAAACATTTCTGCCAGAGTTTTAAAAAAATCTGTAAAATCTGAAACAAAAAATTCATATTCGGGTAATGAATTTTCAGAATTTAACAAATTGTTTTCAATAAGTGTTTCTTTTAATTTTCTTGCGACAACTTCAGAAGAATCAATTACTAATGTTTTGAAGTTGTAAAATTTACGAATTTGATTTTTAATAATCGGATAGTGTGTACAGGCTAAAATTAATGAATCAATATTTTTTAATTTTGCAGAAGATAAATATTCTTTGATGATTGAATTGCTGATATTATCATATATAAAACCTTCTTCGATCATAGGAACTAAGAGGGGCGTTGCCAGAGATACAACTTCTTTTTCGGGATTCAGAGCTTTTATTTTATTTGTATAAGTTCCGCTGGAAACAGTTCCTTTTGTACCTATTACCCCGATTTTTTTTAAATCGGAATGTTTTGCAACGTATTCTGTAGCCGGATCAATAACATTTAAAACAACGGCTTTATCTGCAGCTCTTTCTTTAACGGCATCGTATGCAGCAGCAGATGCTGTATTGCAGGCAATTAAAATGAGTTTGCAGTTTTTTTCTAAAAGGAAATCGGTTATTCTTAAAGAGTAATTTTTTACGGTTTCGGAAGATTTATCACCGTAGGGTAAATGTGCGGTATCTCCGAAATAAATTATTTTTTCATTGGGCAAAAGTTTTTTTACGGCAGATGCAACGGTTAATCCGCCTGCTCCGGAATCAAAAATACCTATCGGTTGTGATTTCTTAAGATTCATAATTCGCCGTATTATGATATATTTAGGGAGTTTCTGGAAATGTCAAACAACTGTTTTTAGGCACATTACCAAAACGATTATAATATAATTACCCCAAATTTTGCTTATTTTATACATTTTGAGGGAATCTATTTTTTTATTTTACTTTTTTCTTGATAAAAAAGTAACAAAAAATCAAGACTGTAAATAAATTTCTTGTTTTCTACACTACGAATCACTAAAATAAAAGAACTTACTTTCTTCGCAAACTCCGGTCGTTCAAACAGCTTTTATTGTTACGTTCTTCTTCGTTTGAAAACTACTAAATTTCTTTAAGGTCGAATACAGCAACTTGTAAAAATAATCATATTTTTTAAAAACTTTTCATTTCCTGAAAGTCCCTATTTAAACCTGCATCTGTTAATAAGCAACAGAAATACAGGTTTTAAATATGAAATTTGCAGAATTTATTTAACCATAAGTTTTTTCTTTACCGCATCAGTTACATCAGTAGATTGAGTTTTAGAGATATACAGCAATGTCGATTTGTCAAAAATAAACGTATATCCGCCTTCTTCGGCAACATCTTTGATTGCTTTTTGAACTTTTTCCGTTATGGGTGTTAACAATTCAACTTGTTTATCATTAATGGATTTTTGAGCACTTTGTTCATATGATTGCATACGTTGTTGTAAGCTCATTAATTCGGCTTGTTTGTCTTGCATTGTAAGTTTATCCCATTTTTCGGAACTTGCATCAGCTAATTGGCTGTTTTCAACAACGTCTTGGTATTTTTTTTGATATTCGGCTTGCATATCCTGAAATCTTTTTGTGTGTTTTTCAGTTAATGCTTTTAATTCTTCTTGTGCTTTTTTTGTTTCCGGCATTTCCTGAACCAATTTTTGCGAATCGGTAAATCCGAATTTGAATTTTTGTGCAGAAACCGTACTGAAAGCTGTTGATAAAAATATCAGAGCAACACTTAATCCTATTATCTTTTTCATTTTTCTATTATTATATTTAATTATTAATTATATCCGAGTTTTTTTAAAACATCATCACTTATATCGTATTTCGGGTCGGTATATATTAATGACATATCAGCTGATTTGTCAAAAATAAAACCGTAATTTCCTTCTACGGCAATTTCTTTAATTGCATTATAAACTTCATCCTGAATGGGTTTAATCAGTTCTTTTCGTTTTTTAAAAAGTTCACCTTCTTTACCGAAATATTTTTCTTTTAAATCATTGGCATTTTTTTCGAGGTTTACAATTTCGTTTTCTCTTTGTTTTTTCATTTCTGTTGACAATAACGCAACCTCTGTCTGATAATCTTTGTATTTACTGTCGAGTTCTTTATATTTAGCATCAATTTCTTTTTTCCAAACTTTTGAAAATCCGTCTAATTTATTTTGAGCATTTTCATAAGCCGGTATTTTGCTTAAAATGTATTCTGTATCAACATAGGCATTTTTTTGTGAAAATGTCGGAATAGTGAAAAATATTGCCAGAATTACTGTTACGATTGATTTTTTCATTTTTTCAAATTTTAAAGTTTAATATCTTGCAAATTTTATTATTACAGATATTACAAAAATGGTGCAAATAATTATTATTGTTCTGATATTTAAAATTGTTGTCCCATTGTAAAATGAAATTCACTGCCGTGAGGTCCTGTTTCTCCGGGTTGAGGATCAAATCCGTATCCCCAGTCAAATCCTAATTGTCCGAGCATAGGCAAGAAAATTCTTACTCCTACACCTGCCGAACGTTTCATAACAAACGGATTGAATGTTTTAGTGTCATGCCACGCATTACCGGCTTCGGCAAAAGCTAATACAAAAATTGTTGCACTTTCTTTTAAAATAACAGGATATCTTAATTCCATTGTATATTTTGTATAGATATTAGCACCGTCTTTAGGAGTTAATTCTCCGTCTTTATATCCTCTTAACCCCACAATATCAACTCCGTATGTATAATATGCCATTCCGCTTCCGCCTACACGATATCCGCCGAGAGGTGAGTAACCGATTTTTTTATTATAGTATCCGAGGTATCCGAATTCTGTTTGTGTATGAAAAACTAAATCTCCCCAAAGTTGTGTAAACCATCTTCCTTTAAAAGTCCATTTATGGTATTCAATCCATTTATATTTTTCTTGATCAGAAATTGATGAATAATCTTTATTTGAGAAAAGAGAATACGGAGGTGTTAATTCCAGTGCGAGAGAAATATCGGAACCTCTTCTCGAGTATAACGGATTGTCAACAGAATTTCTTCCGAAAGTTGTTTTAATTGTAAAGTTATTATAACTACCGTCTTTTATATCTCTTATGTAAGAACGATATTGCCAATCGTCCAAAATATATCTTTGATAACCTAATGCATGGTATAATGTGAAATAATTATCAGGCCATTTTAAACGTCTTCCGAATCCTACTGAAATTCCTGCAACTCTTGCTTTTTGCAGATTTTCGGGATGAGGGTTATAGTAGGATTTGTTTGTTTGGATATTATAATAAAATGAAACGGACAGTGAATTTGGTTTTTTTCCGCCTAACCAAGGTTCTTGAAATGAAATACTGTAATATTGGTATGCAGATCCGTTTGATTGGGCATTAATACTGAATTTTTGACCGTCTCCTGTCGGTAAAGGTCGCCAAGCTTTTTTGTCAAATATATTTTGAATAGAAAAATTATTAAATGACAGACCTAAACGTCCGACCAACATACCGGCTCCCCAGCCTCCTGAAATTTCAACTTTGTCATTGCCTCTTTCAACAAGAGAATATTCTAAATCGACTGTTCCGTTTGAAGGATTTGGTATAGGAGTAGGGATAATTTGTTCGGGGTCGAAATGTCCTAAAGTTGCTAATTCTCTGACTGAACGTATTATGTCGCTTTTACTGAAAAGTTCTCCGGGAACGGTGTATAATTCTCTGCGAATAACATTATCATTTGTTCTGTCATTCCCCTTTATAGTTACTTTATTAATACGAGCTTTGGGTCCTTCATACATTCTTAATTCAATATCAACCGAATCATTTTCAATTTTCTTTTCAATGACTTTGACGTTGAAAAATAAATAACCGTTATCCATATATAAATTTCCTACTGCATCTTGATCACCTGTTAATCTTTTATCTAACTTTTCGCGATTATAAATATCTCCTTTTTTAATTTGCAGTTTTTTATTAAGTAAGTCCGTTGAATAAATGGAATTACCAACCCATTTTATATTCCTGAAGTAATATTGTTTTCCTTCATCAATTTTGATATATATGTTAACATTTCTGTCATTTGCGTCATAAACGGAATCAGAAACAATTTTAGCATCTCTGTATCCGTCTTTATTGTATGCAGCAATCAAATTCTTTTTATCTTCTTCATATTTAGATTTAATATATTTTGAAGGTTTAAAAAGACCGTACCATCTTCGTTCTTTTGTATTCTTTAATTTAAACCATCTGAGTCTCCAATTTTTAAAAACAGTATTACCGTCAATAACTATATTTTCAATTCTTGTTTTTTTATATTTATCGATATAAATATTTAAAACTACAGCATTTTGATATGTTGTATCTTGTTTTTTGAAAATACGAACTTTGGTTTTAGAAAAACCTTTATCGGCATAATATTGTTTAATTATATTTTCAGAAAGAATAAGTGTGTTTTGAGTAATTTGTCTCCCTTTCACAAGATCAAGTTTGTCATTAAGGTCTTCTTGGTCAGAATTTCTGATTCCGTAATATTTGACTTCTGAAAGACGCGGACGTTCTTTAAGAGAAATTTCCAGCCAAACTTTATTACCTTCAACTTTTACTGCATAGATTTTAACATCTGAGAACATTTTTTGTTCCCATAATTTTTTAATTGCATCTGTAACAGCATCACCCGGAATCATTATTTTTTGTCCGACAGACAGTCCGGTTACTTGTATCAGAGCAGTATTATCAAGGTATCGGATGCCTTTGGTTTGAATACCTGCAATTTCATATTCTTTAGGATTTTCATAGTCAAAATCATTTTGAGCATAACTGCTTATAAAAAATGTTAAGAGTAGCAGAGAAAAAATAAGTTTTTTAAACATTGGGATTTGTTTTCGATTTACTGTAATTGTCATAAAACGATTTTTATGACATATTGTTACATAAGTGTAAAATTTTTGCAAAGATAATATTTGTTTTCAAATACAGATTTGAAATTAAGTGAATTGTTGAAAATATAGAATTTAATTTTTTTCTTTTATTTGTTCGGATGTTTTTCCGAATCTTCTTTCTCTTTGTTGAAAGTCATATATTGCTTTGAAAAAGTCTTCTTTTTTGAAATCAGGCCATAGTGTATCCGTAAAATATAATTCGGCGTATGATATTTGCCAAAGCAGAAAGTTGCTTAGTCGATATTCTCCGCTTGTTCTTATAAGAAGTTCGGGGTCAGGTATGTTATGTGTGTATAGTCGATTTGAAATTGTATTTTCATTTATCGTTTCGGGCTTAATTTTTCCGGATAATATTTCGGATGCAATTTGTTTTACGGCATTAGTAATTTCATTTCGGGCACTGTAACTGAGGGCTAAAATTAATGTTAAACCGGTATTGTTTTTTGTTTTATTAATAATTTGATTTAAATTTTCAGTAACAGATTCCGGAAGTGCAGAAATATCTCCGATTGCTTGTACTCTTACATTTGAATTCATCAGATTTTCAGTTTCGTTTTTCACCGCCGATATAAGAAGTGCCATAAGTGCATCGACTTCGACTTTCGGACGATTCCAATTTTCTGATGAAAAAGCATAAAGAGTCAGGTATTTTACACCTGCTTCGCCTGCAGCTTCAACAGTTTGTTTTACGGCCTTTACTCCGTTTTTATGTCCGAAAATTCTTTTATTTCCCTTTTTTTTTGCCCACCTTCCGTTACCGTCCATTATTATTGCAATATGAACAGGTACGTTTTCTTTAGTTATATTTTTCGAGAAATTCATAAAATTACTATAAATAAATTACAATACCGCATTACTGATTTTTTTATTTTTGATATGCAGGGCACCATTTTTTTTCACTTTGAAGGTTATAAGTTATTGTTATGCCGGCAATTGAATACCAATCGTTATTTTTAGTTTTTGTAAGTTGTTTTTGATAGGGATTTGTTTGTTCTAATAAATCCAGTTTATCCGTAAAGGTATTTCTGAAACACCATTCGGCACTTACAGTCATTTTTTTTACAGGAGAATATTTATAACCTATTCCCATGGGTATTACAGGTGTGATTATTTGAAATGAGTTTGCGGCAGCAATCCCGAAACCTAATGTTAAATACGGTGTTTGACTTTTTTTAGTAAAGGAATTATAACTTAAAAAATTAATTTCATACTGTGCTCCGAGTTCGTAAATGACATTTTTAAATGAATGTCCTCTTAATTGTTGATATATGCTCGGAAAATTTGCATCATTTCCGGAAAACGGTACTCTTAAGATATTTATTTTAACAGCATAATGATTCGAGATTCTGTGTCTTAAGGTAATTCCTGCAGTGAATCCGGGTGAATAAAATTGTTTCGTATGATTAAGGTCTCCTAAATAATAAGATGCACCAAGAGTAATTCCGGGTTGAATATTAAATTTTTGGGCATTTAAATTCAGCACAAAAAATATTTCGATTAATGTAATTATGATATTTTTTTTCACAGCAGCAAATATATAAAGAAATGTTTCGTTTTATACATAACTGTTTTCGGATAAAAACATTGTATAAAACGAAACATTTTATAAAGTAGAAAAACTCTGTTAGTATTTCGGCATACTAAACACGCTGTTTATTTTATAATATCCTGTAACTATTGTAAATAAGTATGCATCATTATATGCAGGATCGCCTCTCATAGTTTTGCCGGCAGGGTATGGCGGTGCTAATTGGTCAGTTACGGTTACATTTCCGGAATCATCAATCACACTAACAAGATGTCTGTCATCATATCCGTTACCTTTTGCAATATAAGAATCATGTGCATCGTCTAAATAATCTGTTGTAGTATATCTGTTTGATATATCTAATCCGAGAGCCCATCGTTCATTCAGTTTGTATTTCATTCCTAAACCGAGACTCATATAACCGGCAAAACTACTATATGAAACACCTTCATTTTGCATAGGTCTCAGAGCAACCCAATCTTTTGCTCCTCTGACGGATTCTGTTTTAGGATTATAATAAAAACCGCCGCCGCCCAAAGAAACATAGGCACTTAATTTATTCATGCCTCTGTAACTTGAGAATGTATATCTTCCGAGAGATTTTTCTTTAATGAAAAAATATTCAAATTGTGCTCCTGCTTCCCAAAGATTAGTTCTGAACCATAAGTTCCTTGATTGACGTCCGTAACTGCCTGATTGTGCATCATCGGCTCTTAATCTGGCATAGCTGACAGTAGGTTTTACAGCCAAATCTCTTAATATTCTGTAACGAATACCTGCAGAAAAAACCGGTCTCGTATAAATCCAATCAATATCACGCAGACTGAAATAATGCGAAGCATCTTTAGTTCCTCCGCCCAAATCACCAAGGAAAAAATTTGTTCCGACACCGGCATAGACTGACATGCGTTCATGTCTCCATCTTTGAGCATCGGAAAGCATCGGAATTATTAATAAAATCATAAAGTACATTAATTTTTTCATAGCTTTGATATATAATTTCTAACTACATTAAGGACTCAAAAGTAATTACAAAAGTATAAAAAAAAAAATATTTTGACGAAAATCCTTGTATTCTTTATAAAACGTTATTTAAGAACAGTGATTATTAAAATTGTAAAATATTAATAATAAGAAGTTTTTGAAATTACGGACTCGTTTTTATATAAAAAAAAATGAAAAAAGCTTTAATGATTTTTTTTTGTTAATACGTTGTATTCATCTTTTTTTAATATGTTAACTCTAAGAAAAGAGATAATAAAACCTGTACCGTAAGCAATTAATTGATAAAAACTTGTAATAACGGCTAAAAGAGCAGCTAATATGTTTTTATTTTTAATCAATGAATCGGAAAATATGATTGTTGCAAAAAGTAAAATCGGAATTAAACTGTAAATACAAAAAAATGCAGATATTAATAACAGGAGTGTTCCTATGGTAAAGAAACTCGGAGCATAAAAAAATATTTTGAAGGTTTCGGGATAGATTTTTGAAATAATAAGACGTGTTTTTCCGAAATTAAAAACTTGTTTAAAAAATGTTTTTAAAGTATTTCTTCTTTTGTGATATACAAATGCTTTTTCAATTCTTTGAGTATTGAAGCCGTGTTTTAAAATTTCAATACTGAATATCATATCTTCGCCGGGGTGCATTTTAGTTTCGGGGAAACCGCCTGTTGTTTTAAATGCCTTTTCGGAAATTCCCATATTGAAACTGCGAGGATAAAATTTATCTAATTTTTCACTGCTTCCGCGGATGCCTCCTGTGGTAAAAAAAGACGTCATCGAATAATTTATTGCTTTTTGTAAATTGCTGAAATCAGGGGATGCGGCATCGGGACCTCCGTATGCATCGGTATATTTTTTTTTGAGAGCGGAATTTACGATTTCAAAATATTCAGGCGGAATGATACAGTCGGAATCGAAAAATACCAAATAATCTCCTTCTGCTTGCTTTGAACCGTAATTTCTGGCAATTGCAGGTTTTTCGTTTTTTTTATACAGATATTTTATTTTGAGTTTGTCGGAGTATTTTTCTGCAACTTTATCACATTTTTCGGTTGAACCGTCTTCAACAATAACTATTTCAAATTTTTTTTGAGTTTGTTTGCTTAAACTTAACAATAATTCTTCTACTTCGCCGGGGCGATTAAATACCGGAACAATAACACTGAAAAACATAATATTTTCTTGAATTTTTACGGATGCAAATGTATAATTATTTTTTAATGATTACGGCAGTACTTTTTCGCGGAACTGATATTTGTTCTGTTGCAATTTTTACTTCCGAATTTTTAATGTTTTCGATGTCGGTTTTTTTATTATCAACAATTATCGACCATTTTTCAGGATTTGAAAGTTCCTTAAGTTTTAACTGTAAAGTATCAGAACTTGTGTTGTGTATTGTTATTATTTTGTTTCGGATTTTAAATGCAATATAATTTTTATCACAATTTTTATCGTATTCAATATTTTTAAAATCTTTTCGTGCTAAATCTGTTGTTATTTCAAAGTTTTCGTTGATTTTTACAGGACTTATTGAATTATTTCCGAATTCGGAATAAAAATTTTGAGAAAAATTCCATTGTCCCGGCATTGTTACGAGTTTAAAGTTTAAGTTTTGGGTTTTATCCCATTTTTGCAGGTCGAAATTGTTTATTTCTTTTTTATTGAATGTAATTTCTGCAATTCCCTCGCCGTTGAATTTCAGAATATAAGGATTTGAAACCGGATTTGCATCGGTTTTATGAATTTCGCCCGTAAGATACAAAGTTTCGTTCGGATTTCCGTTAATAAATTTGAGTGTTAATTTGTGTAATTTGAAACTTTTGAAAGAATTAATTTTGGTTTTATCGCAATTTTCATCAATTAATTCAATATAATGATTAATATCTTTTGCCGTATTTAATCTGAATTCGGGAAATTTTCTTCGCATTTTAATAAGTCCTTTGATGTAGTCAAGGAGTTCTCCGGCAAATTCGGCATATTCGTTTGTGAGTCTGTCCCACCGAAACATATTGGTAAAGTCGGGCGACTGATATGAATTTTCGTGAAAATATGTTGCACCTTCCTCTTCATCGATAAATTCGGATGTTAAAGCACGATGCTTTTTTTTGTCGAAATCTGCAAGTGGTTTTGTGCGTAAAATTTCGTCTCCGGCGTGTAAAATAATTTTTCCCTGCGAAGTCAGTAAAATTGCATAAGCGAATTTCATCATTCGCAAACGTTCTTTTTTATCCGGATTTTTTACGGTCAGATTTATTTTATCCCAAAGCGTAAGTCCGTCGTGAACGGACATAAAATTAAGACAATCTCCCGGTTGTTCGGCAAATAAATTATAAGGGTTGAAAAAAACGTCTTTTTTGAAAGGCAAACAATTGCTGTCGTAAGTTTTTATGCCTGAAATAATTGCGGAAGCTAATCGGGATGTTTTTCCGGTATTGCCGTGAATAAAACCGTGTGTATGTCCGTTTTCGGCAAGTGCATCGCGAAAGGTATCGTTAAAAATGCCGATATTAAAACTTTCAAAATCGGTTTTTGTAAAAGCACCTTTTTTAAGGTCGGTAAAGTTCCAAGCCTCACCGTGCAGAATGAGTTCGTTCGGATTGTCGGGATTGTAAACTTTTCCGACTTCCTTGCGTATTTGTCGTAATGTTTCTTTATCAATAAAACTCATTAAATCAAATCGGAAACCATCGATATGATATTCGGTAATCCAAAATTTCAAAGCATCGATAATGAATTTACGTACTTGTTTTCTGCGACTTTCGAGCGAAGCTCCGGCACCTGTATGACCGGAAATTGTGAAATCGTTTTTTATGCGGTAATAACATCCGGGAGCAATATTTTCAAATGTGTCGGCTGTAAAAGTGTGATTAAAAACTACATCAAGAATAATTCCGATACCGGCATTGTGTAGAGATTGCACCATTTTTTTAAATTCACAGATACGTGTGTACAGGTTGTTCGGATTTGTTGAAAATCTTCCTTCGAGGGTAAAATAATTCATAGGGTCATAACCCCAATTGTAGTTGCTTTCTTCTGTGTCTTTTCCGGTGTATGCACGGTTGGTTTCGTTTTGCGTAAATGCTTTGTTGACCGGCATCAGTTGCACGTGCGTAATTCCGAGTTCTTTCAGGTAAGGGATTTTTTCTATAAATCCTTTGAAAGTGCCGGCAATATTTTCGTTTACGGTGCCGGGTTGAATCGTAAAATCTCTTACGTTAAGTTCATAAACAATGATGTCGGTTTCGTTTTTCGTAAAATCCGAATTTCGATATGTATTATTAAAATCGGACGGATTTGCCTTATCGGATTTTAAATTTATAATGGCTGCTTTTCCGGTGTAATCATCTTCAAAAGGATTGAAAACAGCCATCGATTTTGCATAAGGGTCAAGACCGATGTATGTTTTTCCGTAGGCGATAATTTTGTATTGATAAAAGAAGTTTTCATATTTCTTGTCGATTGCGGTTTCCCAAATACCGGGTTTTGCAGATGTTAAAAAAAATGAATTTTCGGCAGTTATCGGATTTTTATTTTTATCATACAACAAAAGTTCAATTTTTACGGCAGGCGGCGACCACAGTTTAAAACGGATTTTATTTTCGGAAAATAAGATGCCGAAGGATTCGGTTTTGTGATAAAAAACTGTGTCGAGAATGCCTCCGATTTCAGGATTAAAAATGACCTGTGCTTTTTCATTATTAATTTTTACGAAGTAATTTTCATTAAGTTTGAAGTTGCCTTTCAGCAAAACGGCATTTTCTTCCGGCAAGGAAATTATTCCTGTCAGAAATAATTGCTTGTTGTTATGACTGAAAAGTTGAATTAAAGAAATATCGGGGATTTCAGTTTTTAAGTTCAGTTTAATTTCTGATTTTGAAATAAATAAAGCATTGTATATCAGTTTATTATTCTTATCTGAAAATAAATTGTAATTTTTTAGGTTTTTTAGTGTGAGAAGTTGCATTAAAACAAATATACGGTTAATATTTTTATTATTTTTTCTATATTTGTAAAAAAAAGAATTTATAACAAAAATAAAAATATATAATGGAAAGAAATATCAAATTTGCAGAAGATTTAATTGATTTTTTACACGAGAGTCCTACCGCATATCAAGCCGTAAGAAATATAAAAGCTGCTTTAATGCGAAAAGGTTTTAAGCAATTGCACAGAGGAGAAAGCTGGAATTTGGAAAAGGGTGCTCGTTATTTTACAACTAAAAATTCAACATCGGTTGTTGCTTTTATCGTAGGAAAAGGAGAAATTGAAACCGAAGGTTTCAGAATTATCGCGGCACATACCGATTCGCCTTCTTTAAAAATAAAACCCGAACCGGTAATGACGAGTGCAGGAGATTATATTAAACTGAATGTTGAAACATACGGCGGAGCAATTTTAAGCACTTGGTTAGATCGTCCTTTGTCGATTGCCGGGCGTGTTGCTTTGCGAAGTAAGAATCCGTATCGTCCTGAAATTAAGTCGATTAATTTTCGCAGATCGATTTTGGTGATTCCGAATCTTGCAATTCATTTAAATCGAGAGATTAATGAAAAGAAAGCATTTAATAAGCAAATTGATATGATTCCTGTTGCCGGAATGGTTAAAGATAAATTTGAAAAGGAAAATTATTTGCTGAATTTAATTGCTAAAAATTTAAAAGTTGAAAAAGAGGATATATTGGATTTTGACTTGAATCTTTATGAAACTGAAAAAGGTTCGATAATAGGAGAACAGCGAGAATTTATTTCATCGGGAAGAATTGATGATTTGTCGATGGTGCATGCCGGAGTTGCTGCATTGTTCGACAGCGATGCCGGAAAAGCTACTAATGTTATGGCGGCATTTGATAATGAAGAGGTGGGGAGCATGACAAAACAGGGAGCTGCTTCGCCTTTTGTAAAAGATGTATTGAAACGTGTGTCGTGGGCATTGAGCGAAAAACGTGATGCTTTTTTCAGAGCAAAAATCAGTTCGTTCGGTATTTCTGCCGATAATGCACATGCAATTCATCCGAATTTTCCCGAAAAACATGATGCTGTTTCTCAACCGGCTATAAATAAAGGACCGGTAATTAAATACAATGCCGATCAAAAATATACGTCCGATGCGATGTCTTCGGCAACTTTTGCTATGTTGTGCGAAAAAGCCGGTGTGCCTTTTCAAAAATACGTAAATCGTTCGGATATAAAAGGCGGATCAACTTTGGGAAGTATTCTTTCAACCCAAATGGATATTCGAATGGTTGATGTCGGAAATCCGATGCTTGCCATGCACTCGATACGTGAACTTGCCGGAGTTGAAGATCATTTGTATATTAAAAAAGTATTTGACGAGTTTTATAAATCGTAGATGATTACAACTGTTTTAAACGGATAGGTGCGGATATGAAAATGTTATGCACTAGTAGGTGCGGTAATATGAATTTAATAATATCTTATTGTCTTGAAGGTGATAAAACACAAAAGAATAAAATTTTTAAGCATGAAATCATTTATTAAAGTTTTACTATTTACATCTTTATTTATTTTTTATGGATGTGTGTCTATTTCATTTTTGCCTAAAGATGAAAATATAAAGTATTCTCCTACGGATTCAATTAAAGTATATTGGGAAGAACCTCAGGAATCATACTTTGTAATTGGAAAAATAATTGTAGAAAGTGAAGATTATGGCGAAGAGGAGTTATTCAAAAGACTTAAACAAAAAGCTATGGAAGTTGGAGCTTATGCAATAATTATGACTGGTTCAAATCAGCAAAGTTCAATTTATGGAACTCCAATGAATGGAGAAACTGTGATTTTATCGGGAACTCGAAGAAGGTTGGAAGCTATTGCAATTCGCTTTGAAAACAAAGAAATTAAAAATCAACCTCAATAATTTGATTAGGAAATAATAATAGTATCATAAAAAACAAGAAAGAGATTTTTTTAAGATATTAAAACTTATTTTTAGTTAAAAATAGATTAGTATGCTAATATGAAAAAAGTTAGTAACAACACTTTTACGAAAAGTATTTTGAATTAATTACAATTTGTGATATAAATTATAAATAGGAATACCAGTGCATAACACGCAGTAAAAATAATTTGGCAATTACAGGTTTGCATAGTTCAATACTTTAATCTATTTTTACAGTAAACAGATACGGTAATCAGCTAAGTGCCAAACAATTCATACTGCCACCGTTACCCATCATTAAAAAATATTTTGTGAATTCGAACAATTGTATTAACTTTGTAATTACATTCAATAAAAAAGATTATGGAATTATCAATAATACAAATCGGAAATTCAAAAGGTTTTAGACTTAGTAAAACCTTGATTGATAAATATAATATCAAGGACAAAGTAGAACTTATTATTGAAAAAGACTATTTTATTCTCAAACCAATTTCACAGCCAAGAAAAGACTGGGACATTGCATTTAAACAAATGGGGGAAAACGGGGATGACCAACTTCTGTTTAATGACGTTTTTGAGAATGAAAACCTTGAAGAATGGATTTAAAGCAATATCAAATAGTCCTCGTCAATTTAGACCCGACAATAGGAAGTAAAATAAAAAAAACAAGACCTTGTGTTATAATTTCACCTGACGAAATGAACAAGCATCTTAGGACAATTATTGTTGCACAAATGACCACTAACTCGAAAAATTATCCTACAAGGATTGAGGTAAAACACGACAAGAGGATTGATTGGATTGTAATCGACCAAATTAGGACAATCGACAAACAAAGGATTATTAAAATATTAGGACGATTATCACGACCGGAAATCAAGGAAGTCAAATCGGTAATAAAAGAAACTTTTGTCGACTGATTATTAAGGGAAATAATGGGTAATAATATGTATAAATAGTAACTCGCTAAATTATAGCTTATTACAATAATTAAAATTTGTAAAATCTTTACGGTTTTGCTGTTTAAAATAATTTAAGAGGTTAAAATCCAAAATTAAATAAAAATGTATGCGGATTTAAGTTTGGAACATGAAGTTGTAAAAGATTTGTTATCAAAAAAGTTTTAATGCCCGAGAAAAAACAAGAGAGTGTTAAATATGCAAAAGAAAAATATCTGCAATTAAGTCATTTTCGGACGTACAACACCTTAAACTGTTCAAGGACAGCAAAATATTATAAAAAGAAAATGCCTGCAAAAGATCTTTACATAAAAGAAATAATAAAAGAAGTTATCGGAACAAGCCGAAAAGGACGCGAGAAAGTCATTCGTTTGGTTCAAAAGAAACATCCTGAAATAGGGTCTTATCGTATCAGAAGAGTCTATGAACGTTATGGTTTTACTTTAAGCCGCAGGTTAAAAAGACGCATCAAAAACCATCCTGCCAATCCGATAGAAATTCCTTTGTCGGCAAATCAGGAGTGGGCTATGGATTTTATGAGTGATGCTTTGGCAGACGGACGAAGAATAAGAACTTTAAATGTCCTGACTTCACACGCTCAACGGCACATTAAAATAATAACGCTTTGACTATCAATAAAATAACAATTTCAAAGTATCGATCTTGAAGTGTAGTGCCTAATTATAAGCTGTATTTGGCAGTTTAAA
>JAADGE010000056.1 GCA_013152535.1 Chlorobiota bacterium | reverse complement strand
AATGCCGTTAAGTCCATGATTTTCAGCTCTTTTTCAATAATTTTATCAAAAGAAATGTTTGTGAACTTTGTTGCATTCTTGTCTTTCTCGGGATCTGCCGTGTAAACACCGTCAATACGTGTGCCTTTGAGTAAAGCATCGGCTTCAATTTCCAATGCCCTTAATGCTGCACCGGAATCGGTAGAAAAGTAGGGATTTCCGGTTCCGCCCGTTAATAAAGCTACTTTGCCTTGTTTAAAAGCTTCAATAACTTTTGTTTTTGAATAACGTTCGCCTGCAGGTCCGGTATTAAATGCCGTAAATAATTTTGCAGGTTGCCCGATTGCTTCAAATGCCGATTCCAAAGCCAAACCGTTAATTACGGTTGCCAGCATTCCCATATAATCACCTTTTACACGGTCGAAACCAAGCTCTACACCGCCCAAACCTCTGAAAATATTTCCGCCGCCTATAACAATGCCGATTTCAACACCTTGTTGAGCAACCTCTTTAATTTGTTTAACATAAGAGTTTAAAACATCGGTATCGATTCCTGTTCCTTTTTCTCCGGCAAGCGATTGTCCGCTGAGTTTTAAAAGTATTCGTTTATATTTCATTTTTTATCAGTTAAAAGTAGAAAGTTTGTAAAGTTATAAAGTTTTCAGAGAAAAAGAGTCAGTAAAATATCAAGATATAATTTTCTATTAAAATTTAAAAAAATATAAATCGAATGTATTAATTCCTTTTTGTTATTTATCAAATTTATATTAACTGAAAGCAGAGAGCAAAAAAACTTTCAACTTTCAACTTTTACCTTTCGTCTTATTTTAAATTTACTAATTTTGCATTTTATAATACAAGTCAAAAATACAAAATAACTAAATTATAAACAACTTTATGGATACGGTATTAAGCGGAATTCGATCAACAGGAAATCTTCATTTGGGGAATTACTTCGGAGCGGTAAAGAATTTTATTAAAATGCAGGAAGAAAATAATTGTTATTTTTTTATTGCCGATTATCATTCATTAACAACATATCCGACACCGGAAGATTTGCATAACAATGTAAAATCGGTTCTTGCAGAATATTTGGCAACCGGTTTAGACCCTGAAAAATCTACAATTTATGTGCAAAGTGATATTCCTGAAATTCCGGAATTATACCTTTTGTTAAATATGAATGCTTATGTGGGAGAATTGGAGCGAACGACTTCTTTTAAAGACAAAGTAAGAACACAACCGAATAACGTAAATGCCGGTTTATTGACTTACCCGGTGTTAATGGCTGCCGATATTTTAATTCATAAATCGCATAAAGTTCCGGTAGGGAAAGATCAAGAACAAAATTTGGAAATGGCTCGAAAATTTGCAAAGCGTTTTAACCATATGTATAAAGTTAATTATTTCCCGGAACCGCAACCTTATAATTTCGGAGAAGCTTTAGTAAAAGTTCCCGGATTGGACGGAACAGGCAAAATGGGAAAAACGGCAGGAAACGGAATTTATTTGGTTGATGACGATAAGAGTATCCGAAAGAAAGTTATGCGTGCAGTAACCGACAGCGGGCCGACAGAAGCAAATTCTATTATAACCGAACCGATACAAAATTTGTTTACCTTAATGGGTTTGGTATCAACACCTGACACGGTTGATTTCTTTAAAGAAAAATATGCAAGTTGTGAAATTCGTTACGGTGATATGAAAAAGCAATTAGCAGAAGATATTATAAAATTTGTTATGCCGATACGCGAAAAAATTCTGAGTATAAAAAGTAATAACGACTATTTACGGAAAGTTGCCGAACAAGGAGCCGAACAAGCTCGTGAAAATGCTTCAAAAACATTACGGGAAGTTCGTGAAATAATCGGGTTTAGGAAATTTTAAAGCAAATTTTTGAAAGTTCACGCAAAAGATTCTTTGTTACACTGTCATTATTTCTTTTTCTTTTTCGGCAATAATGTTTTCAGTTTTTTTAATGTATTGGTCTATCTGCTCTTGTACTTTTACTTCTGCTCTTTTTTGTTCATCTTCGGACAAGCCTTCTTCTTTTAATTTTTTAAAACCGTCAAGTGCTTCTCGTCGAGCATTTCGGATACTTATTTTACAGTTTTCTTCTTCTGTTTTAACGAATTTAAAAATTTCTTTGCGTCGCTCTTCAGTTAACGGCGGAACATTTATCATAATACGTTCACCGTTATTTTGGGGATTGAAACCGAGATTTGCTTTTTGAATTTCTTTTTCAATGACACCTATTAAATTTTTATCCCAAGGTTGAACAATGATGGTTTGTGCATCTATTGTTCCGACATTTGCAACTTGGTTTAAGGGTGTTTTTTGTCCGTAATTTTCAACCGTAATACCTGAGAGCATATGTGGATTTGCTTTGCCGGCTCTTAGTTTAATGAGTTCTTGTTGTAAGTGATCAACAGAACTTTTCAAACTTTCTTCTAAAATTTCAAATTGCATTTGAACATCTTCATTCATAGTTATTGATTTTTCCGATTATAACTGCAAATTTATAAAATTCCTCAATATACAGTATTTTATATGATAATTTTATGAAAAAAAAGAAGATTGAGAGATTATTACAGCAAGTAACAGTATATCAAAAAGTACTTCTTTAAAAATCGAATTTGATTTACCGGCAAAAAAAACACCAATAGGAATTGTTGCTGTCATTAAGGTAATTATAATAAAATTAAGGTCATTTTTACAAAGAAAAATCAGATAAACTAAAGATAACAGAAAAAGAAAGAAAAAGAAAATATAGTAATCCTGAATATCAGATTCGGTACGGCGATAATTATTTGCAATATAAACCGTTGAAATTAAAGTAATAATTATTAATATAATACTTGGGATTACAAAATCTAAATTCATATGCAAAAAGACATTTTTGTGAAAAATTAATCTATGTATATCAAAAATAATTCCGAAATCGGAAAAAATAAAAAAGTAAATTGAAAAGAAGAATAGGTATGGAATGAAGATACCGATTAATGAAGTTATTGTTTCTCTGAAATTTAAAGTTCTGAATATTAGTAACCCGATTATTATAATCGGATAAAAATATAATACCTGAAACCAAAAAAAAGATGCAACCGATAAGAAGAGTCCTGCGGTAAAAAAATCAAAAACAGCAAGACCCTTTCTTAATGTTCGGACTAAAAGAAATATTGTGCTAATAAAGAAAAAAAGTGAGAGTGATAATTGTAAAATATCCGTAAATTTTATGCAAAATCCAAATAAAAACAAGAAGATAAATCCGTGTAAATTTTGAAATGACCTTACAATTTTTAATTTTTGAATTAATCGATTAAAAAAGATACTGTTAATTGATAATATTGTAACAGACAGGAAGATATAAATTGAATTGAAATATTTTCCGTTAAAAAGAGCAATAAATTTCAGGTATAAATAAGGTTTATTATGAATAAGTGAAATATAATTAAAATTATCTGAATTGATATATATCAAAACAAAAGCAATTATCGGATAAAGAACGATTATTAGCGGGTTTTTACTGCTGAAAAGTTTAAGCATAGAAAATGAATATAAAGACTGTGTCAAATATAAAGTTAAAATATAATATAATAAAATATTAGATTTTTTAATTCATTCCGAAAACATTGTTTTTTGAGCAGTCCCATGCTTTATACAGGCAAAATTACTGAAATATTTGATACAGTTTTAATTAGTTTTATGGTAAGGTTTAATGGTTTTTAAGTTTTTTATTGTCAATTTCGTTGTAATAACTCAGAATATACTTGTTTCTTTAAAAATGAAATAATAGGATATTCAAATATAAAACGCGTGTGTTATTTTTTGAACCGGTAAAGAAGAGTTTACAGTAACGGAAATTTTTTTAATTTTGCAGAATAAGCAGTTGTTCCAAGAATTTATAAATATGCTGAAACAAAATCTCAGTCAAAAAATGTTACAAAAGTTGTCTCCTCAACAGATACAACTTATAAAATTGTTGGAACTTCCGACAGTTCAGCTTGAGCAACGAATTAAAAAGGAAATTGAAGAAAATCCCGTATTAGAAGAAGGGCATGAGCAAGAAGAAGACATTAAAGATGAATTAAATAACGACCCGGAAGAACCTGAAAATGAGTATAATGATGAATTTACAATTGAAGATTACATACCGGATGACGATGATATACCTGCTTATAAATTAACGATTAATAACTATTCAAAAGACGATAAAGTTTTTGAAATACCGTTATCGGAAGGTTTTTCGTTGCAAGAACATCTTACGGAGCAACTTCGATTAAAAAAGTTAAATGAGAAAGAATTGCAGTTAGCCGAATATTTAATCGGAAGTTTGGATGAAGCGGGTTATTTAAGGCGAGATGTTGAATCAATTGTTGATGATTTAGCATTTTCGCAAAATATTTCCGTAACAATTGAAGAAATAAATTCGGCTTTAAAAATTATTCAAGATTTGGATCCGGTAGGAGTAGGAGCAGGAAATTTGCAAGAAACATTAATCCTTCAGATTAATAAAAATTTCGCCAAAAATAAGAATGATATAACAATAAAGACGGCAACAAACATATTAGAAAATTATTTTGAAGAATTTTCAAAAAAACATTATTCTAAAATTGAAAAACGCTTGGGAATTTCATCGGAAGACTTAAAAAAAGCCGTAGATATTATTTTAAAATTAAATCCGAAACCCGGCAGCAATTATTCTTCTGCAATTAACAGAGCTGCCCCTCAAATTACTCCTGATTTTATATTAAAAGTAATTGACGGAGAGCCTGTTATATCGCTTAACTCAAAAAATATTCCGCCTCTGCGTGTCAGCAGAACATATGAAGAAATGCTCAGAGGTCTGAAAGAGAGTAAGTCCAAACAGTCGAAATCAGAAAAACAGGCTGTTGGTTTTATGAAACAGAAACTGGATTCGGCAAAATGGTTTATTGATGCGGTTAAGCAAAGACAAAACACATTGTTGCTGACAATAAATGCCATTGTCGGATTTCAAAAAGAGTATTTTATTGACGGAGACGAAACCAAACTTCGTCCGATGATATTAAAAGATATTGCTGAACTTACCGGTTTGGATATTTCTACAATTTCACGAGTAGCAAACAGTAAATACATTCAAACACATTTCGGAATTTTTCCGCTGAAATTTTTCTTTTCGGAAGGAATGGAAACACAAGACGGCGAAACGGTTTCGACCAGGGAAATAAAAAAAATATTGCAGGAATGTATTGATAATGAGAATAAGAAAAGACCTTTAACCGACGAAAAATTGGCTGAAATATTGCAGGAAAAAGGTTACAGAATTGCTCGTCGTACTGTTGCAAAATATCGTGAACAATTAGGAATTTTAGTGGCACGACTTAGAAAAGAACTGTAAAATGAAAAATATAGCACGTTTTATTTCCTTTATTTTTCATCCTATGTTGTTGACAACTTATGCTGTGCTGTTAATATTTGTGCTGCCGACATTTTTGTCTCTTTACCCGTATAATTATAAAAAAGCTGTTGTTTTAATTATTTTTACCGCAACTTTTATTTCTCCTTTATTGGTAATGTTGATTTTGCTTAACCTGCGAAAAATAAAATCCTTGCATTTAGTTGACCGAAAAGAACGTATTTTTCCGTTCGTTATCAGTTTGGTATTATATATTTCTGCTTATATAATTACTCTTAGATTTCCCGGAGGAACTCCTTTCTTTATAAGTAGTTTTGTTTTGCTGACAACTGTTTTAATGTTCGTTTTACTTCTGATTACTTTCAAGTTTAAAGTAAGTGTGCATATGGCGAGTATCGGAGGATTTATCGGTTGGTTTTATATTTTCTTTTTAAGATTAAATCTTCCCGAAGTATTATATGTGTTTAACGGATTTCATTTTTTAACGATTTATTTTTTTGCCGGCTTATTTATTGTTGCCGGACTGATTGCAAGTTCACGTTTGCTCCTGAAAGCACATAATCCTATACAAATTATTTCAGGGTTTTTTATCGGATTGACCATAGGATTGTTTTGCGGGCTTTTATTTTGATTTCCAGCGACTTGCATCAATTCTGAAACCGGCTGAATCAAGTATGCGTTCAACAACAGTATCTGCAAGTTTATTTATAGATAAGGGTTTGTTATAAAAGGTCGGTGATGCCGGACAAATAATACCGCCGGCTTCGGTTACGGTTTTCATATTATTGATGTGAATTAAACTCAAAGGCATTTCACGAGTTACCAGAATTAACTTTTTCCGTTCTTTTAACATCACATCTGCTGTTCTGCCGATTAAATTTTCAGACACTCCGCAGGCAATTCGCCCCAAAGTTCCCATAGAACAGGGAATAATTATCATCACATCGTAAGCTGAAGAACCGGAAGCAAAAGGCACATAAAAATTATTGTTATTATATACAGGAAAATTAAAATCGGAAAGTTTGGTTTTCGTAATTTCATTTGCCCAAATGCCTTTAACATTATCTGATGTTATAAGGGCAAGTTCCGATAATTGAGAATTTAACTCTTCGGATTGAAACCTTTTTAAAAGACGTTCCGCATAAATCATCCCGGATGCTCCGGTAAGGGCGACAACAATTTTTTTCTTTTGCATTATTATATTTTATATCGGAAAACCAAACTTAAATTATTGTTATACCAAATTGCCATCGGATCTTTTCGAATATTAAACATTGAATACGAAAAACGCAGACTTGTCATAATTTTATCAGTTAAATAAAAATCAACTTCTCCTATCGGCTGAATATCAAATGGTTTTAGCGAATAAGACGACTTTTCCACAAGGGCTTTATAACTTGTTAATTTAGCAGCAAACAGATAGGACGGAGCAATGCCAAAGGCAATTTCAATTTTCGGGTGAACTTGCAAGTTAAATAAAAAAGGTATTTCAATATAGTGTAAGCTTGTGTTAAAAACCTGAACGGTTGTTCCGTCCGGATAATCTTTGTTTAATACGGCACCTTTACCGATGTAATACGTTTCAATTTTTAAAGAGCCGTGTTTGCTGAGCGGTCTGCTGACAAAAGCCCCGAAAATCAAACCGGGTTTTTTGTAATGATATTGTGCATCGCCGTCAACTTGCGAAGCACTGATGCCGAGTAACAGTCCGCCGGAAAAGTCTCTTTGTGC
>JAADGE010000026.1 GCA_013152535.1 Chlorobiota bacterium | reverse complement strand
GCTCAGTTGGCAGAGCACGTGACTCTTAATCTCGGGGTCGTGGGTTCGAACCCCACCGAGCCGACTTTTTTTTATTACTATGGACATAAAAGAACTATTATCTTTATATAAAACAGAAATTGTAAATTCTGAAATTGAAAAGGAAGTAAAGAAAATTACAGGAAATATTTCTGCAATTTATACTGTTAAGACGTTAAAAACAATCTTCGGATTAATTGATTTGACAACTCTCAACAATACGGATACTCCGGAAACGGCAAAACAATTTGCCGAAAATGTTAACAATTTCAAAACACATTTTCCGGATATGCCGAATGTTGCTGCAATTTGTGTTTATCCGACTTTAGTCGAGTATGTTAAGACCAACTTAAATACTCCCGGCGTAAAAATTACTTCTGCTGCCGGCGGTTTTCCTTCTTCACAAACATTTATTGATTTAAAAATTGAAGAGGTTAAAAGAGCTGTTGAAAAAGGTGCAGATGAAATTGATACGGTAATTTCTGCCGGCACATTATTATCCGGAGATTTTCAAACGGTTTATGAAGAGATTAAAGCAATAAAAACCGTTTGTGCAGACAAATATTTAAAGGTTATACTTGAAAGCGGCTCATTAGAAAATCTCAACAATGTAAAAATTGCATCAATTCTTGCAATTGAAGCCGGTGCCGATTTTTTGAAAACTTCTACCGAAAAAACTATTCCTGCATCAACACTTGAGGCTACATTTGTTATGTCTTTAGTAATCAAAGAGTATTTTGAAAGAACCGGTAAAAAAATAGGGATTAAACCTGCCGGCTGCATAGCAGATTCAGAAACAGCATTAAAATATTTTTTACTGATAAAAAACGTTTTGGGAGACGATTGGATTACTCCCGAATATTTTAGAATCGGAACAAATAAATTACCGAATAAGCTATTAAATGATATTTCCAAAATGAGTTCTGAAAGGAAAGAAGAGATTATTTATTTTTAAAGATGATTAAAAGAAAATAAAAAAGCGAAATTTAAATAATTTCGCTTTTTTTATCTGATCAATTTCTTTTAATAGCCGCCTTCAGATTTTCCTCCGGTTACAATAGCCACACCAGCACCGGCTCCGATTCTTGTTGCTCCGGCTTTAATCATTGCTGCTGCCGTTTTAAAATCTCTGATACCGCCGCTTGCTTTTACACCCATTTCCGGACCGACCACACGTCTCATCAATTCAATATCTCCGACAGTTGCTCCGCCGCCGCCGAAACCTGTACTTGTTTTTACAAAGTCAACACCTACTTTTTTGCTGATTTCACAAGCAATAATTTTCTCATTTTCATCTAATAATGATGTTTCAAGAATAACTTTAAGAACCGTTGTGCTTCGACAGGCTCTTTTAACGGCTCTGATATCTTCTTCAACATATTTTAAGTTGCCGGATTTTAAGGCACTTACGCTAATAACCATATCTATTTCATTAGCTCCGTTATCTATAGCATTTCGAGTTTCAAATGCTTTGCTTCTGCTGTCGGATTCACCCAGGGGAAATCCTATAACGGAACAAACTTTAACATCAGATCCTCTTACTTTTTTTGCAACATAAGAAACCCAGCCGGAATTAACACATACAGAATAAAAGTTATATTTTTTTGCCTCATCACACAATTGATCAAACTGTTTATCAATTGCATCGGGTTTCAACAAAGTATGATCAATGTAGCGAGCCATTTGCTGAGTTGTAATTCCTAAATTCGGTGTTTCAGAATTAACATTGCCGGTTATGCTGTTTTTTAAATCCAAATTGTTTTTTAAGCGAGACATTATCTCGTTTGTAATTTTATCAACTAATTCGTTATGGTCCATAGTAATAATTTATTTTTTTTCAATTGACATCATTTTATTAATTCTCGGCCAGTGTCTTCCGCCTTCAAAATCTGTTTCTAACCAGAGTTTCGCCATAGCAAAAATTTCCGAATCATTGTGTTGAGCAGAGCCCATTGTTAAAACATTTGCATTATTATGCATTCGACTGTTTATTATTGTTTGTGTGCTCCAACATAATGCGGCTCTTATTCCGTTAACTTTATTGCAAACCATAGATGATCCGATACCTGCTCCGTCAAGCATTATGCCTCTGTCGCATTCTCCGCTGACAACTTTTTTTGCAACTTTATAGGCAAAATCCGGATAATCAACCGGCAACTTACTGTCAGTTCCTACATCCATGATTTTATAACCGATTACGGAAAGATAGACTTTTAACTTTTCCTTTAATTCAAATGCTCCGTGATCAGCTCCTATTGCAACAGTGTTTACCTGCTCTTTGCTCATTATCTTAATTAATTTCTTAATGATATATATGATCGACAATTCCTACAATAACCGTTTTTACCGTATGCGTATCGGGTTCTTTTATTGCCGTTGTTGCAGAACCGCCTTCCTCAACCGTAATAACAGTATCGCCGACTCCGGCTTGTACGGTATCTACGGCTAAAAAAGTTTTTCCTTTAAATGTTCCGGAAGGTTCAATAGGCTGAATAATTAAAATTGTTCTTCCGCCGTAACCGATTGCTCTTTCTGTTGAAATGATATTTCCGATAACTTTTCCGAGTATCATGATTGGGTTTCTAAATTAATTTCATCCACAATTCCGACGATTGCAGCATCACAAGGGTTCATTATTTTATCCAAAACCATACTTGCTTCTTTGCTTGTCTCGTAATAAATAATTTGCCCGGTATTTGATTGAATTGTATCAACGGTTACAATAGGTTCTCCGTATGCGTTTAATTTTTCGTCAATCGGCTGAACCAGAAGTAGTTTCAGTCCCTCAAAGGATTCAACTTTTGTTGAACTTACAACACGTCCTATAACTTTTCCGAGTTTCATATAAAAGTTTAAATAATTCTGAAATGATCAACCAAAGTACATCTTCTTTCTCTCGTAAAAGATTTCGGTCCGGTAACACCTTCTCCGGTCGGGCTTGCAATGGTAAATGATGCAAATCCGGCACCTCCGTATCCTAAACCCGCATAACTCGGTCCGTTTTTAATAAAAATAGAACAATTTGAGAGTTTTGCCATTTTACTGAGATTATTAAGATTTAAAGAGTGCATAATGAACGTATGGTGAAATCCGTGTTCAACGTCTAATGCAAGATTAATTGCAGTATCGGCATCTTTTACTCTGACAAGCGGCATTACCGGCATTAATTGTTCGGTCCAAACCAAGGGATGATTTTCATCAACATCCATCAGAAGAAGTCGTGTTGATTCGGGAACTTCAATTCCTGCAGCACGAGCAATATAATCGGCATTTTTTCCGACAAAATCTTTATTCGGAGCTCCTTCATGTCCCTTTCTGCCCGGATCTGCAATAATAAGAGATGTTATCTTTTCAATTTGCTCTCCTTTCAATTCATAGGCACCGTTTTTTATCATTGCCTCTTTCAAACTGTCGGCAACAGACTCAACAACAAGTGTTTCCTTTTCACAAATGCAGATAACATTATTATCAAAACTTGCCCCGTCAACAATACTTTTTCCGGCTTTTTCAATATCAGCCGTCTCATCTACAACAACGGGCGGATTGCCGGGTCCGGCAGCAATAACTTTCTTTTGGTGCGACATCGCTGTTTTCACAACAGCAGGACCTCCGGTTACAACCATTATAGAAATTTGCGGATGTGCCATTAATGCTTTTGCCGAATCAATTGTCGGATTTTCAATACATGTAACCACATTTTCAGGACCGCCTTTTTCCATTATTGCTCGATTAATAAAATCAATAATATATACGGAAACTTTTTTTGCGGCGGGATGTGCATTAAATACAACCGTATTTCCGGCTGCAAGCATTCCTATTGCATTACTTATTATAGAAATAGTAGAATTTGTCGAAGGTGTAATTGCACCGATTACTCCGTAGGGAGCACGTTCTACAATTGTTAATCCGTGTTCATCCGAAAACGCTTCAGGTTTTAGATCTTCAACACCTGGTGTTTTATCTATTCCTAAAATATTTTTAGCTATTTTATCTTCGTAGCGACCGTATCCTGTTTCTTCATGAGCCATTTTTGAAATAATTTTATTATTCTCATGAGAAACTTTTCGAATATTATCAATTATTTTTATACGAGTATCTAAAGGTAATTCAATGTATTCCTTAAAAGCATTACTCGCTGCATTTATTGCATCATTAATACTTGTAAATACACCTAATTTTCCGGTTTGCGGTGCTTTTTCCGATGTTAAATTCATGTCTTTTAAAACATCACTGACTAATTGCCTGATATTTTGCTCTAAATTATCCATTCGAATATTTTATTTCAAAAAATATTTTTTTATTTCTTTTTCCGGTTGCGGTATAATGGTTTTTGCAAATAACAAATTTTTTAAAGTAATTTTAGCAGTGCCGGCATCCGTTGCTGCCTGAACATTTTCTAAATCACCAATCATTTTAACATATGATTTTCCTCCGAATCCGTTTGCAAGTCTAATTTCAACAATTTCTACACCGCCTTCTTTTGCCGCAATATCAGCAGCTTCAACTGCAGATGTTACGGTTTTTGTTTCTATAATACCAATTGTTCCCCAATTTTCCGTTTGTTTTATATTTCCTACGGCATCAATAATTTCAGCATGAACCAAGGGTAAAAACAAGCTGTCAACAACACTATTTCCGCCGGTTTCTTTACCTTTATTAAAAGAATATTCTGCCGAAGCAACATCTCCGCTGAAAACAATTAAAAACTTTCCGAAACAAATCGTTCGTGCATCAATAATTTTAACAGGTGCCGTTTTTACTATGTCGTCAAGGGCATTAAACCCGGCTGCAATGCTGTCAAATTCAAGAATTGCAAGAACAATCGTGTCTTTATCAATATTCATTTTCTGTAAACAACTTTTTCAAACTCATCCATTACGTCAATTATTCCGACAATTGCGGCATCAATAGGTTTGTTTTTGGTCATCGAGGTTTCTCGTGCCGAAGTACTTTGAGAAATCATAACAACTTCATCATAACCGGCTCCGACTAAATCCAGTGCAACTAAAAAATTACCGGTTGATTCACCTTTTGTATTGCACATATCAACCAGTAAAAGTTTTGCACCCTTAATGTTTATGTTTTGATTTGTGCTGACTATTGTTCCGGCTACTTTTCCTAAAATCATAAATTTTTATTTTTTTGAAAAGTAAATGTTCCGTCTTTTTCAATAGAATCAACTATAGCAATAACAGAAGCATCTGTGGGAACTCCTGTTGTCAGAGTTGTTTGTCTGGCACCGCTTCCGGAAGCATAAAAAACAATTTCATCAAGACCCGCACCAATTGCATCTGTTGAAACAACAAAATCATTTTTCCCTTTTAATGTAACGGGATCTATTTTTTCGAGTAACAGAAGTTTAATTCCTTCCATATTTTGTTCTTTCTGTGTGGAAACAACTGTTCCGACAACCTTTGCAAGTACCATTTATTTTGAATTACAGGTTTAAACTATTTTCCTTTTTTACTTAAAGGTAATGCACTGTCCACATTTGCATGCGGTCGAGGAATAACATGTGAAGAAACAAGTTCTCCGACTTTTTCAGCAGCACGAACGCCTGCTTCAACAGCAGCCCTTACGGATGCAACATCGCCTCGAACAATTGCGGTAACGTATCCGCCGCCGATTGCTTCGTGTCCTATTAATTCAACTTTAGCAGCTTTTACCATGGCATCAGAAGCTTCAACCATTGCCGTAAATCCGCGTGTTTCAATCATACCTAATGCTTCAGTATTATTGTCTGACATAATTTTTATTTTAAATTATTTAAAAAATACTATTTATAATCGTCGTTATTTGACCTTCCTGAAATTTCTGATAAACGTTTTTCTACATTTAATTTACATTCCAAAACATCGGCTTCTTTTCCGCCTATATATATTCTTCCGAACTTTCCGAATCCCATAACTTCAATAATTTTAATTTTTGCAGATTTTTCTGCTTCATTAGCCGCAAAATATGCATAACCGGCAGGCTCAACTTCCAAAACAAATAAGGTATCGCCTCTGAGAAGCATCATACCTTTTCTGGTTCTGTTAATTAACTGAGCATGATGATCTGCAATATTTTTAATCAATTGGCTGGTTAAAATTCTCGGTTTTAATCGATCGGTTTCAGTTTTTTCAATTGAGTTAAGAATAGACTCTCCGGCTGTTCTTGTATCGCCCTGATTGTCAGAATGTACTTCTAACATTCCGAAAGCCCGTTCAACAATTTGCATCCCGGGAGTAACATTTGTTGCTTTTAATGCAATATCTGTTAATGTGTTAATTTCTATACCCGGTGCTATTTCAACAATACAGCAGGATTGACCGCCTACAGGTAAATAGCCTCTGGATACTGTTGATAAATAAGACGCCATTTGAAGTTGTATGGAATCTAAAAAAATATACGTTCTTAGTTTAATATGTTTTTTTGAGTCCATTATTTAGTTTTTTTTGAAGCTTTTTTACTTAGGGGTAATGCACTGTCCACATTGGCATGCGGTCTGGGAATAACATGTGATGAAACAAGTTCTCCGACGTTTTCGGCTGCACGAACTCCTGCCTCAACAGCAGCCCTGACGGATGCAACATCGCCGCGAACAATTGCGGTAACGTATCCGCCGCCGATTGCTTCGTGTCCGATTAATTCAACTTTAGCAGCTTTTACCATGGCATCAGATGCTTCAACCATTGCCGTAAATCCGCGTGTTTCAATCATTCCTAATGCACTGTTAATTATTTCTGACATAATATTTTAATTAATGAATATATAATTTTATCTTCCGGAAATTTCAGCTAATCTTTTTTCAACGTTTAATTTACATTCGAGAACATCTGCTTCGTTACCGCCGATATAAATACGTCCGAACTTGCCGAACCCTCTGACATCAATAATATTAATATTTGCAGACTTTTCGGCTTCGTTAGCAGCATAATAAGCATATCCTGCAGGTTCAACTTCTAAAACAAAAAGGGTATCACCTCTCAGCAGCATCATTCCCCATCGGGTTCTGTTTATAAGTTGTGCGTGATGATCTTCAACATTTTTTATTAACTGACTGGTAAGAATTTTGGGCTTAAGCCTGTCATTTTCCGTTTTTCCGATTGATTTTAGAATTGCTTCACCTGCCATTCTTGTATCTCCCTGGTTATCCGAATGAACTTCCAGCATACCGAAAGCACGTTCGACAATTTGCATTCCGGGCGTTACATTTGTAGCTTTAAGTGCAATATCTGTTAATGTATTAATTTCAATTCCGGGAGCAATTTCGACAATACAGCAGGTTTGACCGCCGACCGGCAAATATCCTTTGGAAACGGTAGAAAGATAAGATGCCATTTGCAACTGCAGGGAATCTAAAAAAATATACGTTCTTAAATCAATATAATCTTTTTTGTCCATATTACTTTTTTAAAAAATAAAGAACAACAAAGATAAAGATATTTTCTTTAATAAATACGTGCAGAATATAAATAATTCGAAGAATACAATTTTAATACTCCTTTTTATCTTCTTTTTTCTCCCAATCTTTAAATGCAAATAATGCCTCTTGTCTCAGAATTTGAATATTCGGTATTTTTCGGTTTTCATACGGTAAATCAATTTCTTCATAAATAAAAGAATCATCAAAGCCGATATTTTTTGCATCTTGCTTTGTGTTAGCAAAATACAGCTTGTCAAGGCGGGCCCAATAAACAGCACCGAAACACATAGGACAAGGTTCGCAGGAAGTATAAATTTCACAACCTGAAAGATTAAAAGTTTTTAATTTTTTTGAAGCTTCTCGAATAGCTGAGACTTCGGCATGTGCCGTAGGGTCATTTTCTTGTGTAACTTTATTTGATGCTGCGGCAATTATTTTTCCGTCTTTTACAATAACAGCACCGAAAGGACCGCCTCCGTTTTTCACACTTTCACGGGATAAACGAATGGCTTCCCGCATAAAATCCTCTTCTTTTTTCTTCATCTGTGAATAAATTTTTTGCAAAGATAAAAGAAATTTATTTTATTTATGAAACTGCAACAACCTCTTTTATTTCGGGAATAGCATTTTTTAAGGCATGTTCTACGCCGAATTTTAGTGTTTGAATGCTCATGGGGCAAGTACCGCAAGCCCCGATAAGATTTACAAATACGATTAAATCTTCCGAAACATCAACAAACTCGATATCTCCGCCGTCCGCTTGCAAATACGGACGAACAAGAGATAATATTTCTTTAATTCTGAATTCGTAATTATTTTTTTCGACTTCCGTCATAGTAAGTTTTTTATGATGGTACGGAAATTATGCTCCGCAACTTGCATTCGGGTCAATCTCAACCTTTTTCGTCGGATCAAGTTTTGCATTACGTTCTTCTATTTTTTCGGCTACATTTTCGGCAAGTTCATTAAAAGCATTTCCTTCAGGTGAATTTTTATCCAAGGCAATAGGATTACCAAAGTCCCCGGACTCTCTAATTCCTTGAACAAGAGGAATTTGTCCCAGCAACGGTATTTCCATTCGTTCGGCAAGTTCTTTTAATCCGTCTTTCCCGAATATATAATATTTACTGTCAGGTAATTCTTTCGGTGTAAACCAAGACATATTTTCGATAAACCCGATTACGGGAACTTCAATTTTTTCGGCTTTGAACATACTGACACCTCTTAAGGCATCTGCCAAAGCAATTTGTTGCGGGGTACTTACAATTACGGCAGCTGTTACCGGCATTGCCTGAACAATAGTTAAATGGATGTCTCCGGTTCCGGGAGGTAAATCAATAACAAAATAATCTAAATCGCCCCAATCAGTATCTTTAATAAATTGATTAATAGCACTGGTTGCCATAGCTCCTCTCCATATCAAAGCATCTTCGGGTTTAACGAAAAATCCGATAGAAAGCATTTTTATTCCGTATTTTTCAATCGGAATAATTACATCTTTACCGTTCATCTTTTTTATACCCGGTCGTTCATCTTCAACACCCATCATTTTAGGAATTGACGGACCGTAAACATCAGCATCTAATAAGCCGACTTTTGCACCTGTTTTTGCCAAAGCAATTGCCAAATTAACAGAAACAGTTGATTTCCCGACACCGCCCTTTCCGGATGCTACGGCTAAAATATTTTTTACTCCCGGAAGAACTTTTTGATCATCGGTTCTGCCGAAAGAAATTTTTTGTGTTTCAATTTTAGGAACTGTCGTTATTTTAACATTAATATCTTTTGATAATTTTGAATTAATAACCTTCAAGCATGCTTTTTCGATTGATTTTATAAAAGGGTTGCTTTTGGGTAAATTTAAAGAAAACGTAATTTTGTTTTCTTCCGAACTTAAAGAACCGACTGCATTTAAACTTATCAAGTCTTTGCCTGTTTCAGGATCTTTTACAGTTGAAAGAGCCTTTAAAACATCATCTATACTGTATTTCATTTTTGTGTGTTTAATAAATCTTAATAAAAATAAAGTGCAAACATAATATTTAGATTCATTCTAAACAAGGGTTTCGCAAAAAAATTAATTTATAAGGAGTTTTTTTGGATATTTCTATTAATTTTTCTTTTGTCTGAACAAAAAATCTTTTTCTTCCTTTGTCAAACTTCCGTATCCCTTTTTTGAAATTTTATCAAGAATTCTGTCAGTTTCTTTTTGAATTGAGACTTTATTCCGATTATAATCCCAATCATTTTTAGGAACAGAAAATTTATCGCCTCGGGAGACTTTCATAGTTCCTTTTCGGAAACTGAAAAATGAAAAAATATTATTTAACAAATTATTAAATGTTCGGGTAATATCTTTTCCCTTTTTCATACTGTAACCAAACCACAGTCCGTATAAAGATCCTCCTATGTGTGCAATATGTGCAATACTGTCTGTTGCTGCCGGATTACCTTTCAAGTTTCCGACCAAGCCCATTAAGTCAAGAAAAAAGACAACTAATCCGATATATTTTATTTTCACGGAACCGATAAACATCAAATTAATAATATAATCAGGTTTAAATGCTACGACAGCAAATACAACAGACATTACGGCAGCTGACGAACCTAAAATCATAGCTTGTTGACCTGCGGGAAGCAAATAATTAATTCCCAAATGAAAAAATGCACCGGTAAAGCCGCCCAATAAATATACCGCAGCTAACTGCTTATCGTTAAAAAACATTAAAAACATTTTGCCGAACCACCAAAGCCAAAGCATATTCATTAAAAGGTGCATAAATCCCTCATGAACAAACATATATGTTACAAGAGTCCATGGTCTGTACAATAAAGTATGAAAATCACCCGGAACGCTGAGATATTCCGGAGCATTCCTAAAAAAAACAGAAACAATAAATAATACGATAAAAACACCGATATTGATAAACAATAATTTTATCATCATTGATCCGTTTTTAAACGTATCTTTTAACCCGTTTTGAAAATTATTCATCATATTTTTGTTTAGGTGTTCAAATAAAATATTAGTTTTAAACAATTGTCTTTTTTACTTATTTTTTTCATTTTTGTTTAATATTGATTGTAAAAATCGTTTCCGATTTTTTTCTTTTTTTGCCAAATCTTTATCAATATAAAGCCAAACAACATTCCGCCCAAATGTGCAAAATGTGCCACATTGTCACTTGTTGCATTGTTTAAACCCATTCCAAGCTCCAAAACACCGTATCCTATGACAAAATACTTTGCTTTTATCGGAACGGGAATAAACATTAAGTACAATTTAGTGTTCGGAAATAACATCCCGAAAGCCAGTAATAGTCCGAATATTGCACCGGATGCTCCTATCGTAGGAGTATGAAATAATAAATTAAGTTTTCCCAAATCAACATCTGCATAATTTTTTCCGGATGCGAGAATGTCCGCCCCTTTATGTAAAACCATATTTACAACATCTGCCGGCATAGATGCCGAAACACTCAGATATCGTAAATACTCAACAAAACTGTGCAACACAACGGCACCGAAACCTGTTGCAAAATAGTAAATAAAAAAACGTTTTGTTCCCCAAGTCCGTTCAATTACTTGTCCGAATAACCATAATGCATACATATTAAATAAAATATGCATCCATCCGCCATGCATAAACATATGTGTAACAACTTGATAAGGTTTAAAAAGCTCTGATTTAAAAAAATATAAACCAAGAATTTTATTTAAATCAATATGGTTTGTTGTTGCAACCAGTTCTGTTAATAAGAACATTCCGATATTAATAATCAGTATTAATTTTACGGCAGGAGGAATATTTGCAATAATATTTTGTCTGTTGTTATACATTTTTTTTGTGCAATATTATAAAATTTACGGGAATTTTGTATCAAAGAATTACATGTCAAATTAATTTCCTATTTTTACAAAAAATTCATAAAACAGTTTCTAATGAGTTCAGGTCAACAAAAAAATTCGATTTGGAGGGCTCGCGGTGCATATTTTCTCTCCGTTGTAAGCATTACAATGGTATTGATAATGTTGGGATTTATAGCGTTAATGCTTTTTAATGCCAAAAAATTATCGGATTATGCAAAGAAAAATATCGGGTTCACTGTATTTATCCAAAACAATACAAAACCATCAGAAATCAGCCGATTAGAAAATGCTTTAGATGTTGCCGATTACAGTGTTTCGGCTGAATTTGTTTCAAAAGAACAGGCAGCTTCCGAAATGAAAGAAGAATTGGGCAAAGATTTTACAGAAGTTCTGGGTTACAATTCATTACCTAATTCTATTGAAGTAAAATTAAAGCCTGAATATACTTCGGAAGACAGTATAAAAATTATTAAAAAAAGTCTCAAACATTTTCGTTTTATTAAAGATATTTATTATCAAAAATCCCTTGTTTCATTTATTAATACGAACATAGAAAAAATGAGTATTATCGGATTAATCGTCTCTGTCTTTTTTTTAATGATTACCGTCAGTTTAATAAATAATACGGTACGACTTTCTATTTTTTCAAAACGACTTCATATTCGCACCGCTCAATTAGTCGGAGCAACAAAAAAGTTTATCCGAAAGCCATTCATCGTAAAAAGTATTTTTTCAGGTATTATAAGTGCTGCAATTTCCTCATTAATAATTACTTTAACGGTATTAGTTTTAAAAGAAAATTTTGCTGAAATAATTACACTTGAGGGAATTTTAGAAATTGACATATTTATTTTTGCTTTCGGTGTCTTAATAACCGCAATTTCCGGAAAATTAGCCGTTGATAAATATCTGAAATTAAAAACCGATGATTTGTATTTTGAATATTAAGACAATCGTAAAAAATAATCTCTTATATTTGCACCCTTTAAATTAAAATTATCAAAAAAATGAAAGATAACTCTGAAAATACCGGACTTGCTCTCGGCAAAAAAAATTATATTATGTTAGCAATCGGTTTTGCCGTAATTATTTTAGGATTTGCATTAATGGTCGGAGGCGGAACCGATAATCCGAATATTTTTAACGGTAAAGAACTGTTCAGTTTCAGACGTATAACTCTTGCTCCTTTAATCATTTTAGCCGGTTTCATATTTGAAATTTATGCAATAATGAAAAAACCTCAAGATGAAGAAACCAAAGAAAAATAAAAGATGAGCTGGTTACACGCACTTATTATTGCAATTGTTGAAGGAGTTACAGAATTTTTACCTATTTCGTCAACAGGACATATGATTATTACCGAAAGACTTCTCGGATTAAAAAGTGATGAGTTTGTAAATTTATTTATCGTAAACATTCAACTCGGAGCCATTTTATCCGTTGTTGTTTTATATTGGAAACGGTTTTTTAAAAGCTTAAAATTTTACTATATTTTATTTGTTGCTTTTATTCCGGCAGCAGTTTTCGGTTTACTTCTCGGCGATTACATTGACATTTTATTGGAAAGTGTAATTACAGTAGCCGTTTCTTTAATTATCGGCGGTATTTTTCTTTTATTTGCAGATAAATTATTTTCAAAAACGGATGACAATCAGGATGTTACTTATAAAAAAGGCTTTTTTATCGGAATGTTTCAGGTATTGGCAATGATACCGGGGGTTTCGCGTTCGGCAGCAACAATAATAGGCGGAATGGCACAAAAACTTACTCGCAAAACCGCCGCTGAATTCTCGTTTTTTTTGGCTGTTCCTACAATGTTCGCTGCAACATTGTACAAATTGTATAAAAATCATGAAGCGTTAAATGCCGGGAATATCGATATTTTACTCTTCGGAAATGTAATTGCCTTTATTGTTGCAATGTTTTCAATAAAATTCTTTATTAATTTCCTCACAAAATACGGGTTTAAATTATTCGGATATTACAGAATTATAATCGGAGCAATAATTCTTATTTTGATTGCCTCGGGTGTTGACTTACAAATCGGATAACAAATTTTAATGTCGCAAAAATTATATAATGCCGAACAGTTTTTAGCAGGAGAAGTTTTGTTCATTGACAAATTTCCTGATTGGACGTCATTTGATGTCGTTAATAAAATCCGAAGTACTTTAAAATATCAATACAATATTCCAAAAATTAAAGTCGGACATGCCGGCACCTTAGATCCTCTCGCCACCGGTTTATTGATTGTTTGTACGGGAAAAAAGACCAAAGAAATACAAAGTTTTCAAGATTTCCCGAAGGAATATATTACAACAATAAAGCTCGGGGAAACAACGCCTTCATTTGATTTAGAAACAAAAGTCGATAACACATTTTCAATTGAAAAATTAACAGAAGAATCTGTAAAAGAGGCTATTTTAAGTTTTCGCGGAAAACAACTGCAAATGCCTCCGGACTTTTCCGCAAAACGTGTAAACGGAAAACGTGCTTATGAAAATGCTCGAAAAGGAAAATCCGTAGATTTAAAACCTTCTGAAATTGAAATCTTTAATATCGAAGTTTTAAATATTAATTTGCCTTTTGCAGAAATAAAAATTAATTGCAGTAAAGGAACTTATATTCGAGCAATAGCCAGAGATATAGGAAAAAAATTAAAAAACGGTGCACACTTAACAGAACTTCGACGTACTAAAATCGGAAAATTTTCTGTTGAAAATGCAATTACTGTTGATTTATTTCAAAATTTGTTGTAATTTTGCAGGTCTTTTCTATAAAAATTTGAATTTCTATGAAATTATCTCAATTTATCTATGATTTACCGACAGATTTAATTGCAAAATATCCTGCAGAAAACCGAGACGATTCTCGATTATTGGTTTTACACAAAGACACCGGAAAAATTGAACATAAAGGGTTTAAAGATGTGATTAATTATTTTAAAGAAAATGATTTGTTCGTTTTTAATAACACCCGTGTTTTTCCGGCAAGATTAAAGGGAATTAAAGAAAAAACAGGTGCTAATATTGAAGTTTTTTTACTCAGGGAATTAAATAAGAAGCAACGTTTGTGGGATGTGCTGGTAAGCCCCGCACGAAAAATTCGTATCGGAAATAAACTTTATTTCGGAGATGCTGAAACGTTGGTTGCAGAAGTTATTGATAACACAACTTCTCGCGGAAGAACTCTTCGTTTTTTATTCGACGGAGAATATGAAGAATTTCGCAAAACCTTAAAAGAACTTGGAGAAACCCCCTTACCTACTTTTTTAGGAAGAGAAGTTGAGCCGGAAGATGCAGAACGTTATCAAACTGTGTTTGCAAAATACGAAGGTGCCGTTGCCGCTCCTACTGCCGGATTGCATTTCAGCAAAATACTTCTTAAAAAATTTGAAATTAAGGGTATAAAGACAGAATCAATTACACTTCACGTCGGTTTAGGAAATTTTCGAACCATTAATGTCGAAGATTTAACAAAACATAAAATGGATAATGAACAAATTTATGTATCCGAAAAAGCTACAGAGGTTATTAATTACGCAAAACAAAACAAACACAAAATCTGTGCGGTCGGAACAACCGTTGTAAGGACTCTTGAAAGCACGGCAACCGTTACCGGAATTTCGAAACCGTTTGAAGGGTGGACAAATAAGTTTATTTACCCTCCTTATGATTTTTTAATTCCGGAGGCAATGATAACAAATTTTCATTTACCAAAATCAATTCCTTTAATTTCTGCTTGTGCTTTCGGCGGATATAAACAAACATTAAAAGCCTATGAAACAGCAATTAAAGAAGGATATAAATTCGGAACATACGGCGATGCAATGTTGATTATTTAATAATTTTTTTTAACAGAAAGAAATCTGTATTGAGAATTGCTTTTTTCAATATAATGAACAATAAGTTTATCTAATTCTTGTTTTTCATCATTTAATATTTTCATTTCAATCGGATAATAGAATAAATTTTGTTCAAATTCTTTATCCGATTTTTTTATTGCCCTAAATCGAACAGCATCTTTTTCGGTTGTTACAATAATTTTATTCTCGGAAGAAATCGCTTCAAACTTTTTCATTATTTTTTCAATATCTTTTTCATTGTATTGATGGTGGTCACTGAATGACATAACATCAATTTCATCAGATATTGTTTTGCAATAATCTATAATCGGATTCGGGTTTCCGATACCGGTAACTATTAATATTGAATAATTATGTTTGGTCAAAACATCCGTATCAATTGCAAACACTTGATTATCAAAAACCGGCATCAGTCCTTTATAATCAATTGCCGAAAAGAACAATGATTGATACGGTTTTAATGTCAAATCCGTGGCAATTATTCGCATATCAATCGGTTTAAAATTTATCGGGGTTTTAGTAACCAAAAGAATTTCTGCTCTGTGCCGTTCTTCAGGATTATCTCGTAATCTGCCGAGAGGCAAATAATGATCTTTTAAAAACGGCTGAGTATAATCTATTAATAATAAGGATAATAACGGCTTTACATAACGATGCTGAAATGCATCATCTAAAATAATAAGTTCAGGTTTATTTTCCGCATTAAGTAAGTTTTTGATGCCTCGAACTCGGTTTTCATCAACAGCAACAGTAATATTCGGGAATTTTAAAAAAATTTGAAACGGTTCATCGCCGATTGTTTCAACTGACGCTTGATTATCAGCAAGGATAAATCCTTTTGTTGTCCTTTTATACCCGCGACTTAATACAGCTATTTTGTGTTTATTCTGAAGAAAGTGAATTAAATATTCAACCGCAGGAGTTTTCCCGGTACCGCCGACACTTATATTTCCGACAACAATAACGGGAATGTCAAACTCCGTTGATTTTAACATCCCGTAATCAAACATAAAATTACGAATTCTGATAACAAAACCGTAAATCAGAGATACAGGATATAAAAATATATATTTCAAAAATTTCATTTAATTTCAATAAAATAAGGGATTCTGGTCTGAATTCCGGAAATATTTTTGACTTGTTTCAATTTTTCATAATAATCATATGTTGTACCTAATTCATCTTTTATTAAAGATGTTTTTGTATCAGAAAACAATTTTTCCATAATTACGGTAATTTTATCTTTTTCAGGATAATATTTTATTCCGTATGACGTTAAATGTGCTTTTTTTGCTGCTAAATTAACAGCAGTATTCAATCCGCCGAGAACATCAACCAGGCCGATATTGAGGGCATCCTCTCCGCTCCAAACTCGCCCTTGTCCGATGGCATCTACGGAATCTGTAGGCAAATGTCTGCCTTCTCCTACATGTGTTATAAATGTTGAATAGATTTCTTCAATAGATTGTAATATTTTTTGATGCTCATAATCCGACATCTTTCTTCCGGGATTTCCCATATCAGAATAGGTATTAGTATTTACCGTATTAATTGTTATTCCGACATCTTTCAACAAATCTTCGGCATTAAAGAGTAATCCGAAAACACCGATTGATCCGGTTATTGTATTCGGTTCTGCAACAATTGTATCTGCATTACAGGCAATATAATATCCTCCTGATGCAGCCACATCGCCCATTGAGACAATTAAAGGCTTTGCTTGTTCGGCAAGAACCGTTTCTCTCCAAATAACTTCTGAAGCTAAGGCACTTCCGCCGGGCGAATTTATTCTTAATACAATTGCTTTTACACTTTTGTCTTTACGGGCATTTCTTATTGCTTTTGCCAAAGTTTCAGAGCCTATTTGCTCTTCAGTTCCTTTTCCGTCAACAATTTCACCTTCGGCATAAATAATTGCAATATTTTCAGGTTTTGTTTTCAACAGATCGTCGATATTTTTATCTGAATTTATATAATCCGACAAAGTGACTTCATTTAATTTTTCTTTTGCAGAAAGTCCGGTTCTGTTTTTTAATTCGTCAATTATTTGATCTTCATATTTTAATCCGTCAACAAAACCGTATTTTACGGCTGATTTTGCTCCGGTTACCGAAAGTTCATCGGCAAATTTATTTAAATCTTCAACAGAAATATTTCTTTGAGTATGAATTCCTTTTAAAATTGTATTCCAAATTGAAGAAAGATAACGTTCTGTTTGTTCTTTATTTGCATCACTGATTTTATCGGACATAAACGGTTCAACAGCACTTTTAAATTTTCCGTGTCTTATAATTTCCGGTTCAATTCCTATTTTATCCAATAAGGATTTAAAAAATAATAATTGTGCACTCAAACCTGTAAATTGAATGCCGCCGCCGGGTGTTAAATATATTGTATCGGCTACCGATGCCAAATAATACGATTTATGCGTATAAAAATCAGAATGTGCTAAAATAAATTTCCCGGATGTTTTGAAATCTTTTAATGCAGTTCTTATTTCCTCCGCAGAAGCAATTCCGACATTCAGCACAGAAAAATTTAAATAAATCCCTTTTATTCTGTTATCTATTTTTGCTTTTTCTATTGCTGTAGTAATTTCGTTTAAACTCAGTGTTTTTTTAATTTTCAGTGTACTGAAATCCGGTCTTATTGAAGATTTATCGGCAATTTTATTGTTAAAAGTTAAAGTTAAAACAGAATTATCCGAAACGTTAACTTTCTCTTCCGAAAAAACACCCGAAGAAGATAAAAGTCCGACAAAAACAAAAATATTTACAATTACGATAAAAAGTAAAATAAGAAATGTTCCGAGCATACTTGCTAAAACATGATTAAAAAATCCTTTCATAATATCTTTTTTAAAATTAATATTCAGTTAACAAAGATAAACTCTTATTTGTAATTTATAAAACAAAATCACAATTGTTTGTTTTTAGGAAAGTGCTTTATATCAATGTTTTTATGTCGTTAAAAAGTTTTCTTCTTTTGTTTATTAAATATTTATTAACATCTTCAAATTATATCCTCTTATTTAATAATTTTACGTTTTTATAATATTTCTGTAAAAAACACATCTTAAATGTCTGAATTTACTCATTTACATCTACATACACAATATTCAATTCTTGACGGAGCCTCTTCCGTCCCTAAATTAATTGAAAAAGTTAAACAAACCGGTATGAAATCAGTTGCAATAACCGATCATGGAAATATGTTCGGCGTAAAACTGTTTCATAAAATTGCCAAAAAAAACGGGATAAAACCAATTTTGGGCTGTGAAGTGTATGTTGCAAAAGAATCTCGATTCAGAAGAGATAAAGAAAAAGATAAAAAATCAGATCATCTGATTTTACTGGCAAAAAATGAAATCGGCTATCACAATTTAATTAAATTAGTATCACATGCTTGGGTTGAAGGTTTTTACAGAAAACCCAGAATTGATTTTGATCTTCTTAAAGAATTTAGTGAAGGCTTAATTGTTTCATCAGCCTGCCTTGCCGGAGCAATTCCTCGTGCAATTATGAACGGGAACATAAACGAAGCAGAAAAAATTGTAAAACAATACAAAGACGTTTTCGGCGATGATTTTTATCTTGAAATGCAAAGACACCTTACCGGAAACCCGGAAAAAGATGAAAAAACATTTAAGTTTCAGGAAGAAGTAAACCGTGAAATTTTTAAAATATCACAAACTTTAGATGTAAAATATATTGCAACAAATGATGTGCATTTTATAAATGAAGAAGATGCAGAAGCTCATGACATTTTAATTGCATTAAGCACCGGTAAAGATTTAGATGATCCCAAAAGAATGCGTTATTCCGGAGAAGAGTATTTAAAAACTCCGGAAGAAATGGCGGAATTATTTTCCGATTTTCCTGATGCTCTTGAAAACACACAGGAAATTGTTGACAAAATTGAAGAATACGATCTTGACCGCAAACCGATTATGCCGGAATTTATTCTCCCCGAAGATTTCGAAAACGAAGCTGATTATTTACGCCATATTACATATGAAGGTGCTAAAAGCAGATGGGGAGAAATTACAGAAGTAATTAAAGAACGTGTTGATTTTGAATTGGATACAATAATCAAAATGGGGTTTCCCGGTTATTTTCTTATTGTTTGGGATTTCCTGAAAGCAGCACGTGAAATGGATGTCTCCGTGGGTCCGGGAAGAGGTTCTGCCGCCGGTTCCGCAGTAGCATATTGTTTACAAATAACAGATATTGACCCGATAAAATACGGTCTTCTTTTTGAGCGTTTTTTAAATCCCGACAGAATTTCTATGCCGGATATTGATATTGACTTTGACGAAGACGGCAGAGAAAAAGTTTTAAAATGGGTTATAAAAAAATATGGAGAAAACAGAGTTGCCAATATTATTACATTCGGATCAATGGCTGCGAAATCTGCCATCAGAGATGTAGCAAGAGTTTTACGTTTACCATTAGATGAAGCCGATAAATTAGCAAAATTAGTTCCCGAAAAACCGGGAACAACACTTGCCGGTGCTTTTAATGAAGTTAAGGAGTTGAGAGATGCTCAAGACTCTAATAATGAGCTCATAAAAAAAACATTGCGATTGGCTCAAACTCTTGAAGGGTCTGTCCGGCATACAGGTGTTCATGCCTGCGGAATTATTATCGGAAAAGACGATCTTGAAAATTACATTCCTTTGAGTACGGCAAAAGATTCAGACCTTAAAGTTACCCAATACGACGGAAAACATGTTGAAGATGTAGGGTTGCTGAAGATGGACTTCCTCGGACTTAAAACACTCTCGATTATTAAAGATGCCGTTGAAAACATAAAACTTTCGAAAGGTGTTGATATTGATATAGATGCTATTTCTTTTGAAGACGAAAAAACATTCGAGCTTTATTCGAAAGGAGAAACAACCGCTTTGTTTCAATTTGAATCAGACGGCATGAAAAAACATCTTAAAGAACTAAAGCCAAACAGATTTGAAGATCTTATTGCAATGAATGCTTTATATCGTCCCGGACCGATGGATTATATTAAAAATTTTATTGCACGAAAACACGGAAAAGAAAAGATTATTTATGACCTTCCGGAAATGGAAGAATATTTGAAAGACACTTACGGGATAACAGTTTTTCAGGAACAGGTCATGTTGCTGTCTCAAAAATTAGCCGGATTTACCAAAGGACAAGCCGATTCCCTGCGTAAAGCTATGGGGAAGAAAATCAAATCTATGATGGATGATTTGAAAGTAAAATTTATTGACGGGTGTAAAGCAAACGGTCATGATGAAAAAATTACTGAAAAAATTTGGACAGACTGGGAAAAATTTGCCCAATATGCGTTTAACAAATCACACTCAACCGGTTATGCTTATGTTTCATTTCAAACAGCATGGTTAAAAGCACATTACCCCGCAGAATATATGAGTGCCGTACTCAGCCGAAATCTTTCCGACATTAAAAAAGTCTCTCAATTTATGAGTGAAGCCAGGCATATGGGTTTGGATGTTCTGTTACCGGACGTTAATGAGAGTTACAAAAATTTTACGGTAAATAAAAAAGGACAAATTCGTTTCGGAATGGGCGGAATAAAAAATGTCGGAGCTTCTGCTGTTGAAAATATCGTAAAAGAGCGAGAAGAAAACGGGAAATACAATGGTTTTTATGATTTTATAGAGCGTATAAATTTAACAGCCGTAAATAAAAGAACAATTGAAGCTTTGGCATACGGCGGAGCTTTTGACGAACTTCAAAACATTAAAAGAAGTCAATATTTTGCCGAATCAGGTAATGAAGGATTAAATTTTATCGAAGAATGTATAAAATACGGCGGGAAATTAAGAAACGGCAGCGATGAAAATCAGGGAAATATATTCGAGTCTGATAAAATTGAAATCAAAAAACCCGATATTCCCGAAACTGAAGAATGGAACAAGCTCGATCGTTTAAAACTTGAAAAAGAAGTTATAGGAATTTATCTTTCCGAACATCCCTTAGATATGTATGAATTGGAAATTTCAACCTATTGTAATGCCTATGTTGCCGATTTGGCAAATCCTGCAGATTTACAAGGAAAAGAAATCAAAATTGCCGCAATTATTAAAGATACTTTTCAGGGAACAACCAAAAAAGGGAAACCATACGGAAGCATGACTGTCGAAGGATATAAAGCAGAACACCGTTTGTATTTTTTCGGAAAAACTTTTCTTAACTTCAGAAAATATTTTATTAAAGATACCGCAATACTTATAAACGGAAAAGTTCAGCCGAAATGGAATGCAAAAGACAGTTCCGAAATTGAATTTAATGTTAACAGCATTGAACTTTTGTCGGAAATTAATAAAACAATGATTAAAAAATTAACTATTTCCGTTCCGATTGAAAATATATCCGATTCTTTTTCCGATGATTTATTTCAATTGATTAACAATCCGAAAGGAAAACAATCCGTTGAGTTTTTTGTTTATGATAAAGAGAAAAATTTATCCTTAAATTTATTTTCCAGAAGCAAAAAAGTAAATATTAATAAAAAATTAATTCAACAGCTTAATGATATCGACAATTTTGAAATTAAACTTTCATAATTTATACTGTCTCGCTTTTTACAATACAATTTCATAAGTGTGACAGTATCCGAATATTTTTTTAACTTTATATCTTAATTTAGGAAAATCTGATTCTTTATCAAAACAAACAGTATTTTACTTGTACAAATTATAATTACCAAATAACAGACTGATTATGAGCGAATTCGACAACAAGTTAAACAGGCATATTGATAAAGTTATTGCTTTGCAAAACAGCGAACGCGACAGGATGCTGTCTCTTGACGAACTTAAAGAACTTGATTTAAGTTTGGGTATGACAGAGAATGAATGGAAGATGATGATGGAAAAAGCCGATAAAAATGTAGAGTTGGCACAAAATCATTTTTATTACAAAAATTACAGAGATGCCTATTCCGTTGCCGAATCTGCCGTATCGGTAAATCCGTATTTAACGCAGGCATTAATTATTATGGCAGACTCTGCTCTGAAAATTTACGAAACCGAAGACGACGAAGATTTTTTGGCAAAAGCCGAAAAACATGCGAAAGATGTATTAAAACAAGCTCCGGCAGAAAACCGTGCCGTTGAAATCTTATCTGTACTGAATACATACAAAACTTCTGAAAGAAAAGAAAAGAAAAAACTTCTGAAATACGGGATTATCGGCGGCAGTATTCTTATCATTATTTTGTCGATTGTGCTGTTTAAACCGAAAAAAGAAAAACCGATTAATAATACGGTAAAATTTGAATTGATTGATGCCGAAGAAAATGCAAATGCGGCTTGGGCACAAGTTGAAAATGTTACGGCAAGGCGAGACAAACTGATTCCGCAATTATTTTCTGCCGTAAAAATTAACAACCAAGAACTTAAAGGCTTAATTGATGAGGTTAAAGCCCTTAAATCAAAATCAAAAACCTTAACCGGAAATGAAAAAATTGCCGCTGATGCCGATTTACAAAATAAATATCAAAAAATAACGGCTCTTATTAATTCGCAAAAAACGTCCGATGCGGTCTCTGCCTTAATGATTCAGGTAGAAGGTTCTTTTAACCGTATTGCCGTTGAAGGTAAACGGTATAACGAAACCGTCAAAAAATACAATGTTTTAGTCAAAAAATACGGAGCAGAATATCCGCAATTTAAAATTAAATCTTACTTTAACGGACTATAACAAACACTTATGAAAAAATATATTTTTACTTTTTTTTGTTTCCTTTTTTTCGGATTTACCGGGTTTTCACAATATACAATTAAAACCGTTCCGAATCCGAAATTAACCGGTCTCGGCTTTGTTTCAAATCCGGATGCAATTCTGAATAATGCAGAAGTTGACAGTTTAAACGCTATGATTCAAAAAGTTGAGGATTCAAGCAAAGCTCAAATTGCCGTTGTTGTTTTACGGTCAATAGGAGATATTGTTCCTAAAAACTTTGCAACTGATTTGTTTAATTATTGGCATGTCGGAGATTCTGAAAAGGATAACGGTTTACTTATCCTTCTCGTAATGAATCAACACCGGGTTGAATTTGAAACCGGTTACGGAATTGAAGGAATTTTATCCGATGCAAAATGCTATGATATTCAACAAAAGTATATGATTCCGGAATTTAAAACCAAAAATTACGGACAAGGAATAATTAAAGGAGTCAAAGCTGTTACAAATATTTTTTTAACAAAGTCGGAAGAAATAAAACCAACCGAAGAAATGCAAGTAAACAATACAAATAATTTATATAACAACAATTCATATTCGGAAAATATTCCGAAATACAGTTCTTGGAAAAACAATGATATTCTTATTTTTTACATTACGTTCAGCATTTTTTCAACATTTATTTTCTTAATTTTATTATTTGTTGCATTATTAAAGAAAGACTTTTTTATTCGATATCAGCTGATGCGTATTTTCAGACTTTATTTTTGGTTTATTTTAATCCCGGTTCCTTTTGTAGGAATTTATTTTTGGGTGAGATATTTAACGGACAAATGGAGAGACACCCCGAGAATAAGTGCCAAAACAGGCAAAATAATGCATAAACTTACCGAAACTGAAGATGATAAATTTCTCAAAAAAGGAGAAGTTGCCGAAGAAACAGTTAAGTCAATTGATTATGATGTTTGGATTTCCGATGAAAAGGACGATGTTTTAATTCAAAAATACAAACGCTGGTTTTCAAAATATAATGCTTGTCCGAAATGTAAATATAAAACCTATTACAAAGTTTATGATAAGGTTATAAAATCTGCAACATACAGCAGTTCAGGAAAAGGCGAACGATTATATAAATGTACAAATTGTGGTTTTTCCAAAAAAACAACCTATACCATTCCTAAAAAAACACGAACTTCATCTTCCGGTTCCGGGTCTTCATCGTGGAGCGGAGGAAGTTCCTCATGGTCATCCGGAAGCAGTTCCTCATGGGGCGGCGGAAGTTCCGGAGGCGGCGGTGCCGGAAGCAGTTGGTAAAATAATTGTTGTAAAACAAAAATTAAAATTAACCGTTTTCTGAAAATGACCGCGGTTTTTTTTATTTTTGCAGGAATTCAAAATTTAAAAATCATAAAAAGAAAATATTATGGCAGTAACAGAAGTAACAGATGCAACTTTTGAAGAAATCGTTTTAAAATCAGAAATTCCCGTGATGGTTGATTTATGGGCTGTGTGGTGCGGACCATGCAGAATGATACATCCTATTATCGAAGAAATTTCGGAAGAATATGCAGGAAAAGCGTTAATGACAAAACTTGATGTTGATAACAACAGAGAAACCGCTATGAAATACGGTATTCGTAATATTCCGACAGTTTTATTTATTAAAAACGGAAAAGTTGTTGATAAACAAGTCGGAGCAGTTCCGAAAAGAAAGTTTACGGAAAAATTAGACGCAATTTTGTAAGCTTTTTTATTAATTTGCTTTGCAAAATTTAACACCCTGCAAAACGTAATAATTTTATCTTGAAAAACATTCGGGACATAGACGAATTAAAACAATTTGAAAATCTTGAATTTCTTGCAAAACAAGTTGTTGAAGGATTTGTTACCGGTTTGCACAAAAGTCCGTTTCACGGGTTTTCCGTTGAGTTTTCGGAACACCGCTTATACAATACAGGCGAATCTGTAAAAAATATTGACTGGAAACTCTACGGCAAAACCGATAAACTTTTTGTAAAACGCTATGAAGAAGAAACCAATTTACGGTGCAGAATTATTATTGATACCTCCTCTTCAATGTTATTTCCTTATAAAGATAAAAACATACACAGCAAAGCAGCATTTTCCGTTTTTTGTGCCGCCTCCTTAATTCATCTTTTCAGAAAACAGCGAGATGCCGCAGGATTAACATTTTTCTCCGAAAATATTGATTTACACACACAAACAAAAATGTCCTCATCTCACAGCAGGATGCTTTTTCAATATTTAAATCAGCTTTTAACGGAACAAACGGAATTAAACAGAAAAACCAATCCGGCGAAATTACTGCATTTAATTTCTGAAAAAATTCATAAACGCTCACTGGTAATTATTTTCAGTGATATGTTCAGTTCCGAAGAACCCGAAAAACTGTTTTCGGCACTTCAGCATTTAAAACACAACAAACACGAAGTTATTTTATTTCACGTTACAGATAAAGCACACGAACTTGATTTTCAGTATAATAACCGACCGTATAAATTTATTGATATGGAAACCGGCGAAAGCATTAAATTAAATCCGAACGAAATTCGAAATTCGTATGTTTTTTCTTCAAAAGAATATGTTGATAAATTAAAATTAAAATGCGGACAATATAAAATTGACTTTATTGAAGCCGATGTAAATTCCGATTTCAAAGAAATTCTTATTCCTTATTTAATAAAACGCAGCAAACTTCATTAATCGGCATTTTTGTTTCTGTAAGTATATAATTTACTGCCGGAAATGTTTTCTTTTTTTACCGGATTTAATTTAATCTCGGGTGCTTTTATTCCTTTATGAAAAAAGTTATCTCCGATATAAACTTTTGCCTCGTCCCATAAATTTGCCCGTAAAAACATATTAATAGTTTGTGTTCCTCCTTCAATAATAAGACTTTGTATTTCTAAAGAGTATAAATAAGAAAAGAGTTGTTTCGGTAATTTATCATCAAAAGTAACTTTTAAAAAGTCAAGGTTTTTTTTAGAAATCTCTGATTTTTCTGTTAATACAAGGGTAGGAATTTTACCGTCAAACAAAGATAAATTTTCCGATAATCGCATATTTCTGTCAAGAACAATTCGCAAAGGACTTTTTCCCGACCAATCGCGGACATTTAAGCTCGGATTGTCTTTTTCGGCAGAATTGGTGCCGACAAGTATCGACTGTTCCTCAGAGCGCATTTTATGTACGGAAACGCGTGCATATTCATCGGTTATCCAATTTGGCTTAATCGGCGTTTCCGGACTTCTCTCAAAATCAATAAATCCGTCAAGCGTTTGAGCCCATTTTAAAATAAGGTAAGGACGTTTTTTTTCGTGATACGTAAAGAAACGTTTATTAAGTTCACGGCTTTCATTCTTCAAAACACCGACCGTAACATTAATTCCGGCAGAACGCATCATTCCAATACCTTTTCCGGCAACTTTTTCAAAACTGTCGCGACATCCGATTACGACATGCGGAATTTGTAAATCAACAATCATTTTCGAACAAGCAGGAGTTCGACCCATATGTGCACACGGTTCAAGATTTACATAAAGTGTCGATTTTTTAAGCAAATCTTTATTTTTGACGGAATTTACGGCATTTACTTCGGCATGCAGTTCTCCGATCTTTTTATGAAATCCTTCACCGATTATTTTTCCTTTATACACAATTACCGAGCCCACAAGCGGATTGGGATACGTATTTCCTAATCCGTTTTTTGCAAGTTGAAGGCAACGCTGCATATATTTTTCATCTTGTTTGTCGGGCATTTTAGTTTTATTTTTTGTTGCATCAGAAAGACGGGTTACTTTTGTTGCCGACAATTGTCGCCTCAGAGAAACAACTTACGTTTACTGAATAAGCGAAGTTCATATTTATGATATTTAAAGAAGCAAAGATATACATTCGCAGGGAATTATCCGATTTTTACTCGGAAAATGAAATTTCTGCATTTATACGCATTATTTTTGAGGATGTTTTTCATCTTTCATCCGTTGAATTAATATTAAAAGAAAAAGAAAATTTTCCGAAAGATTCAAACCGTCTCCTGCATGATATTATCAATCGTTTAAAAACATACGAGCCGCTTCAATATATTATCGGTTTTACTGAGTTTTACGGATTAAATTTTAAAGTTACTCCCGATGTTTTAATTCCGAGACCGGAAACCGAAGAACTTGTTGAGTTGATTATTTCGGAGAATAAATCGGAAAAAATTTTGAAAATTTTTGATATCGGAACCGGCAGTGCTTGTATTGCGATTTCGCTTGCGGCAAATCTTCCCCGGGCATCTGTTTTTGCTTCCGATATAAGCGAACGAGCTTTAAATATTGCAAGAAGTAATGCTTCAGATAATAATGTTGAAATTTCTTTTATTCAGGAAGATATTTTAAATGTTGTCGGCAAAGAAAGTTTCGCCTCAGAGAGACGACTTACATTTGATATTATTGTCAGTAACCCGCCGTATATCAGGCTTTCAGAAAAACAGTATATGAACCGGAATGTTTTAGATTTTGAACCGGAATCGGCATTGTTTGTTAAAGATGAAAATCCGCTGATTTTTTATTCGGCTATAACAAAATATGCACTAAAACATCTTTCGGAAAACGGAAAATTATATTTTGAAATAAACGAATTTTTCGGAAATGAGATTAAAGCTCTTTTGGTTTCTTCGGGGTTTTCAGAAGTGAGAATAATTAAAGATATTAACGGAAAAGATCGGATTACAGCGGGGCAGTTACATTAAATATAACCTTTGAAAATCTGTCAGAACTGAATGTTACAAAACGAAATATCTGCAAAAATGAGACACATGCCGGTCTTCCGTCAGGCAAGCTGTTTCTTCAGTTTTATTTTTTAAACCGTCGGATATATCTTCTCCAAAATATATACAATATTGAAATATACAAACTGATGCCTCCTACGGTTGACCAATAGTATATATCCGGATTAGATGAATTCATTCCGAGCAAAGGCACAGTAAAGCTCAAAATTAAAGGTGCAATAAACGGTGCGGCAATTCCGGCTCCGAAAACTTGGTCGTGTGCGGCTTTTGTTTTAAAATCCTTATCTAATATTCTTATAAGCGTTAATCCGGAAGACAAAGTTCCGGTTAAGGTTCCGTATAAACCGGCAATTCTTTCAAACGGATGATTCATACCTGAACGGCGTATTTCGTGAAAAACAAAAAATATTGTAAACAATCCCCCGACTGTTGTTATTGTTAAAATTATTCCGATATAATTCATTAATACGGGGATTGATATTGCAGCTATTGATGCCGTAACCATAAAGTCCAAAGAAATTCCTGATATTCTTGTTAATAAACCGTTGTTCAGCAAATTTCCCCAACCGAATTTATAAATTATTTTTTTAACAAGTATTGCAAGCAATGCAGCAAAAATAAAATGCAGCCCCCAAGCGGTATTTACCAATTGATGTATCATTTTGCTTTTATCATTAATTGATAACAATCCGGTTTCAATACTTTTTAAAAGCAAATATGTAAGGGCATAAACAAAAATTACTGTTGCTATCTGAAAAGAAAAACCGTCGATTGCAGCAGTATCCGTCGTAAGATTTCCGGCACACGGTTGTTCTTTCAGTTCTTTAATAACTCCTTTTTGCTGCTGCGTGCTTATTTCTTTTATATTTGAATTTTGATAATATTTTTTCTTAAGATGATAAATTATGATAACGCCTATTAATGCAGCCCAAACATACCCTATTGCAGCAAAGGTTAAGCCGATATCGCCGGCATTTGCAAAACCGGAAGCTTCCCACGATTTTCCGAGAGAATAACTTTGCCCGGGACCCTGAGCAAAACCCAACATCAAAAAATATCCGAATGTAGGAAATAAATCCGGCATCAGTGTTTGCATAAAAACATAGGCAAGTATCAATCCGATAATTAATTGTATTCCGGTTCCGAGAGACATTATCAAACCCATAGCAACAGTACTGCTTGAGCTTTTGCTTTCGGCTTTTCTTAATGTCATAGCAATAAAAACAATTGCCAGCAAATGATAAACATAATTCCCCAATCGCTCCGATGATGTTTCTATCAGTCCGAAACCTCCGGAGCCGACAGCAAGAAGAATAAATCCCGCCAGAATATTATTCGGAACCATAAATTTTTGTAAAATCTTTATTTTGGAACGAATAATCGTAGCCAAAAAGAGTGCCGACCCTAAAAATGCTGATATCTAAAATAAAATCCCAGTTTATTGCCATAATAAGATATTTTATATTTTTTGTTGTGAACTTCGATTGCTTCGACAAGCTTAAATGCCGCAATGTTCAGCAGGCAAAAAGTTTTAGAGCCGGAACTTGTCGAAAGTAAGGTTCTAATCTGCGAATCCGACTTCGACAGGCTCGGTTAACAGCAACAATACTTATCAACGTTTCCGAAGTTTGAAACTTAGATAAAAGATAATGTTAACGTTTGGCGAAAAGGCGTGCGAAAAAATGAAAGATTATCTATTCGTTTTGCTGTGAGCCCAAACTTTTAATTTACAATTTTAATTGTTTACAAAGCCAAATCAAAGATTTGGCGGTGTTAATTTCTTAATCTTATTTTCAATATGCAATTATCGCATGACTTTTTAGCTGGTGTTATGTGCAGCATATTAATCCGCACATTCATTATATTTTAGAATTTTTGTCAGTGTGTCAAGTTCAATGCTATAATATGTTAGTCCGTCTTGTCTGTAAAAGTCATATCCTTTCGGTGATTTTGACCACACTGCTTTTACAGAGTCAACTATAATAAAGTTATGTTCAAGCCAAAGACCTTTATGAAATGAATTTGCATTGTAAAATTTTGATGTCCTTATATTTTTAGTTAATACTTTCAATGAATTATTATTAAATTGAATATCGTAAACAATACAGTAATCTTGCCACATGTCATGGTATTCATATTTTAGAATTTTATAATCTGTTGGAATTTTAATATCCGAAATTTTTTCAAGTCTTTCATTATTAGTAGACCAATTATCATTAGTCAAATATATCATTATACCCACTATTACTAAAAAAAGAAAAAATATATATGTCCAATTGATTTGTCGATTAAGTTTATCAGTCAGAGTTCCTTTTCTTTTTAGTCTAATTTTAAATGGTAAATATAATAAATAGATAAGTCCTCCAAGAAGTCCAATAGCAATAATTAAAATTAATATGAAGATAAAATCTACCACTTAAATCTTATTTGTTTTCTATTTTTGTTCCAACCAACATCAAGATTAATTGTCTGATTTATAGCTGATTAATTATTTTATATATTCTTTCATTCTTTTGTTTTTTTCCCGTTAGCCAAAATATTCAACGGAATTTTTCAGTAGGGGAATTGCACATAACAGATACAAATCACTAATGTATGACGCCGAGCTCCCGGCAGACAGGTAAGGCATCTGTACCTTGTTGTTATTCTATCTCGGTACCTCTGCCGCATTAATAATTTTTTTGATAATTTTTTCCGTTGTCATCCCTTCCATTTCTTTTTCGGGAGATAATATAATTCGGTGTCTCAGAACAGGATAAGCAACATATTTTATATCATCGGGAATAACAAAATCTCTTCCGCTTAAAGCAGCATTTGCTTTTGCCGCATTCATAATATTTAAAGATGCACGCGGTGAAGCTCCGAGAAATAAGTCAGAATTATTCCGAGTATTATCAACTATTTGAGCAATATATTTAATTAAATTGTCATCAATATACAAATCTTTAATTTTCTTCCTGAAATCGGCAATTTCAGTTTTAGAAATAAGCGGAACAATGTCGTCTGTTTCCAATTTTGTTTTTCGAATATGGCTGTTTTTTATAATGGTTATTTCGTCTTCAAATTTCGGATAATTGATTTTTATTTTGAATAAAAATCGATCAGATTGTGCTTCCGGCAGACGATAGGTACCTTCTTGTTCGATAGGGTTTTGTGTAGCAATTATCACAAAAGGTTCTTCGAGTTTATATGTTGTTCCGTCAACGGTAATTTGGCGTTCTTCCATAACTTCAAAAAGAGCTGCTTGTGTTTTTGCCGGAGAACGGTTAATTTCATCAATTAAAATAACATTGCTGAAAACAGGACCTTTACGAAATTCAAATTCCGAAGTTTTTAAATTGAAAACGGAGGTTCCCGTAATATCCGAAGGCATTAAATCCGGAGTAAACTGAATTCGGGAAAAGCCGGCAGAAATACTTTTTGAAAACAGCTTTGCCGTCAGGGTTTTTGCAATTCCGGGAACACCTTCAATCAGCACATGCCCGTCTGTTAACAAAGCAATCATCAGTTGGTCGAGCATTTCATCCTGCCCTATTACAACTTTAGCAATTGCATCCTTGATTTCGCGTGTTTTATTTCTTAATTCGTCTAAATTTATTCTGTTTTTAAACTCTGTATTTTCTGTCATTTTTTTTCTTTTGTGTTTTTATCGACTTCTTTATTACTGTTCTTTTTTTCAGCTTTCTTATTTTCTTTTTCGAGTCGTTTTTCTTTATCTTTTTGAAGTCTTTTTAATCTTTTATCTTCTTGTTTTGCAGCCTTTTGCTTTCTTTTTAGTTCTTGTTTGGCAATTCGCACCTTTTCTTTTGCTGCAGATTTCTTTTTTCGTTGATAACTTTTAGTTTCATCATCAAACTTTTTTACCCAATTAATTTTTATTACTTCTCTTTGGTATTCCACACGTTCTCCGGTATCTTTTCCGGTATAAATAAAAACTAAATATATGTCTTTTTCATAATTTTGAGGGAAAATAGTTGTTGTATCCGGTGTCGAATATATACTGTTGACTGTTTTTACGTTTATTCTTCTTCCTTTTTTAGAAACCAAATCAATTGTTGTATCCGATTCATTTTTTTTCCATAAAAAAGATGTTTCGGGATTTAGAACAAGTGTTTGTTTAAAATTAAAAATTGTTTGTTTTTTATCTTTTGTTTCATTAAAAACCGGCATGTCATCCAGTAATTTTCCTTTTTCAGCCCGGTTCCAAGTTTTAGAGTCTTTGCTTGCATATACCAACAAATCAACAGGTGCGGTATATTCGACATAAATTTTAAACGGCTGTTTTTTAAGTTCAATCTTTGTTTTTTTTACATTAATTCGTGTTCCGTTTTGCATAAAATATACATAGAATGATTCCTGTGCAAACATATTTTCGGCGGCAAATAACATTAAAAAAACTAAGCCGGCAACGGTTAACAATTTCTTTTTCATATCTTTTAATTAATTATTGTTGAATTATCTGTTTTTGTATCTTTTGCAGAGAAAATTATTCTGTTTCATACAAAGAATACAAGGTTTAAACAATGCAACGCACAGAATCCTTTATTTGGTATAATTTACAGTGCGTTTTCAAATTATTATTATTTACTCTCGTCATAAATTTCTTCAATGACTTTATTAAAAGACATTAATAAATCAACGGAAATATTTTCAAGTTTATTAATTTTTGAATGATAAGACAAAAGTTTTTTTAATTGTTCTTCTTTAATTCCTGTTTTCAATGCAATTTTTTGTATGTCAACAGTCTCATTATCAATAATATTAACGTTATATTTACTTGACAAAAAATTATTTAAATAGGTAAATCTTTTTAGGGCAATATCTTTGTGGTTTTTTGAACTGTAATATAAATTCCCTATTGTCCGAACAAATTCCGTACTTTTGTTCTTATGCAGTGCTATAACAGGAATAATTCGTTGCCTGCGTTTTGCCGTAAAAAACACAAAAATTAACAATGTAAATAAAAGGGTATAGAATGCTGCTTTTAAACTTCTTGTACTCAATAAAAAACTCAAAGATGTTTTTTTTGCTTTCCTGAAAGGCTTATAATATTCGTCCCAAACAAGTGTTCTTACGGGTAAATACGAAAGTGTTTTATAAGCAAATTCATAATTTTTTTCAGCAACCATTGCGTAATTTGTAAAAACTTCGGGCATTGAACAAAAGTAGAAAAAGCCTTTTCCGTATGGCTCTCTGAACAAAATGACATTATTATTCTCGGTATGAGCCAAAATTTCGGCTTTTGCAGTGTCAAGTTTGTTGAAATACAGAAAAGATGCTGATTTTTTATACAAAAACGAATTCACGCGTTTTAGTTTTCGATTATAAAAATTAATTTTTGAAACACTGTCAAATACTGCCGAATAAGAAATTTTAAAATTCAAAGTATCGACAAGTTTGCCGGAAAATCGGTGAGATGCAATAAAAATTGTATTACCCTGTTCTGCAAGCTTTAACAATGTTTTTGTTTCAAGTTTTTCCGGATGAAAGTTTTCTGTTGTATAGAAATAATTTTTAAGTTCGTTATTATCTTTTTCTGCAAACTCCCAAGTTGTTTTTTTATTTGTTATTATTTTATTATTCGGAAAAATATCTTTTATTGTATTGAACAACACATAGGTTCCGTAAGGTATCTTATCTTTTTGTTCAAGAGTAAAACGCCAATCAATCGGTTTTGGTTTCATTGCTTCAAAAACAATAACTGCCGTCAGTATCAACACAATAAAAATATAGTATTTTCTGTCTTTTTTTTTCATTCAAAGTCATTAAAAACACGATTGAAACGCTTGTTTTCCGAAAAAAAGAATTTTTTACTTATTGAAAACTCCCCGTACCAAACATATTCGTATATTTTCGTCAAGTATGAAAATTCATCGGAATATTTGTTATTTTTCATTTCTCGTTTATAGTCCGTGTTTGTTTTTTCTCGCTTCCATTCAATAAATTCATTCTCAGATAACAGCTTTAAAAATTTAATGTATAAAAAACGAGTTGCTTTTCTGTAATCTTCTGCACTTACGGATTCCGAAATTATTTTATCAAAATTAACGGCATTAATGTCATCATCAAAAACAGGAATATCGGGAACGTGAATTTTTCTTGACTTCATTAATAAATGATGCGGACTTAAACCCATCAGTTTCAGGATAATAAACACAAGCAAAAACAACATCAGTCCGTAAAAAATGTATGCTGTAAGATTTCCGCCTTTTCCCAAGAAATAAAAAAGGTCAGAAATTAGCAGTACAATCCAAAACCAAATGCGTTGCCACAAAGTTTGAGGAGAAACGCCGGGTTCGGTGTCGTATAAAAAATCCGAATCGTTCAGATAAGTGTTAATTTTAAGGGATGATCTTATCTGTATGTCAGAGTTTTTATCCTTTCTTATTGTATCATTATTTTGTGAGAATGCCTCAGATGACAGAAACAAAGATAAGACAAACAACAGTATGACCTTAACAACAAAATTTTGATATGAAATTTTTTTAATTTCAGACATTAATATTTCGGTTTAAAACGATCGTTTTCATCTTCATTAACAAATCTGATACTTTCATCCTCTTCATTATCAATCTCTTTCATCTCTTTTACATTAGAATCTTCTTCTTCGGAAATTTCTGAAATCCGATTAAACAATTCCGGCTGTTCCTTAACCGATATCAAATAACCATACAGAAAAAAGGATGTAGAAATTAAGAAAATACTCATAACAACTTCTAAAAATGAATTTGTTATATTTGTTAACACAAAATAAGCAGAGCCGACAGCTGCAATCGTTCTGTATAAAAAATTAAAAAATAAGGTTAAAATTGCCGTGCCGGTCGTTAAAATAATAAACATTATAATTATTAAGCCGAGCGAAAGCCACCAATTACCTTTAATTAATTCAAATGAACGGGGAAGTGAATTCTTTACACCGATTTCTTCAAAAATTATTATTGCAAATAACGGATATAAAGCAACGGCTATATAAATTCCGGGAATAACAAACATAATTATTCCGATAACAATAATTATATTGCCTAATATCAATGCACCGGCAAACGGCCAAAAAAACCGTTTAATTTCTGTCCAAATATCGTTTATTTCAACATTTCGATATCCTTTTTTGTGCAAAACTTTTATATATGATCCGATAAACGTATAAAGCATTACATTTTGAAAAACGCTGAAAATCATCATAAAAGAAGATGTTCCGCCAAAAGAATACTGAAAATTTTGAATTTGTGTGTAGATATCTTCGACAGGATGAAATCCAAACCAGCGTATTAAAACAATTTCTGATAAAATAAACGGACCGATAAAAATTACTATCCCCGTTAACAGTGTTTTAATTTCTTTACCGAAAAAAATAAACGGTGCACCGATTAATTCTCCGAAATCTCTTTTTTTATATAATTCCATTATTCAATAATTAATATTTTGGTTTAAATCTGTCAATATCGTCATTTCCCTCAAATCTGTTTTTTTCACTTTCTTTTTTTTCTTTCGAGTTATTGTTATCATTTTTCGAAATTTCATCATTTTCTTCACGTTCTGAAGAATTCTCATCATTTATTGCGGCAATACGATCTTTTAAGTGCAAACCTTCTTTTCCTGAACGAATATTAAAGTATTGAAACGCAACCATTATTTGCTGCATTGACATAAAAAACAAATACGCCGTAAAATACAAAAAGATAAAAAGAGACAGCAAAATAACCGAACCGGCAGCAATTTGAGTTCCGGAAAGAAAGGCAACAATAACAACCGCATAAATCGGAATAATAAAGATATAAGACATTGAACCGATAATTAAACCGAAGACTAATATCAATCCGAAAGTCTGCCACCATTTACCTTTAATAATTTCAAAAGAGCGAGAAATTGACTCCGTTGCCGATTTATTTTCATAAATAATGATTAAAAAAATAAAAAT
>JAADGE010000025.1 GCA_013152535.1 Chlorobiota bacterium | reverse complement strand
TAAAACAGGTTCAAACTTCAATATTAAAAGATAAATCAACAGGTAAACTTTATGCCTTACCTTCAAAAATACAAGAAGATGCCTACAAAATCCTCAAACTATATGACATAAAACATACAACTACCCCTTATGAAATAAAATAGCAAATGTAGTGCCTAAGCAAAAACGCACAACATTGAAAATCAACACCTTAACTGGAAAAGTGTGCGAAGTCAGGAAAAACGTAAATAACCTGTTTTTATTATTTATCGGGTAAAAAAATCAGATTTATCAAACTCTCAAACCCACGATTAATACATCATCAATTTGTTCGTAAGTTCCTTTCCAAGAATAAAAAGTATCTTCTAAAATTTGTTTTTGGTTTTTACAAGTTTCATTATTTATTGAAAGAAGAAGTTCTCGAAATCTTTTTAGTTTAAATTTTTCACCTGTTTTTCCGTTAAATTGATCTTCAAATCCATCAGAAAATAAATATAATAAATCACCTTTCTGCAATTGAAATAATTGATTTTTAAAAGGCAATTCTTTCAAAAATATTCCCACCGGATTAATTGTCGGTTTTAAAATAATCAGTTCTCCGTTTCGAATAATATACAAGGGATTATTTGCTCCGGAATATTGCAATTCTTTTGTATGTTTATTCATAATAATCACTGCCATATCAATACCTTCGGTTTGATCATCAAAATCGCCTTTTTGTCCTAAGGATAATTTAATTTCTTTTCGCAATTCCTCCAATACCATATTGGCTCGCTGAATATCTTCTTTTCGTACAATTTCATTCAATAATGACATTCCGAGCATACTTACCAAGGCACCTGGAATACCATGACCTGTTGAATCGGCAGCAACAACAGCAATATAAGAATCATAACCTCTTCTAATTTCTTTTGCCCAATAAAAATCGCCGCTTACAATATCTCGCGGTTTGTACAGTATAAAATTTTCAGAAAAATTATCTGCAAAAAAATCCTGTGCAGGCATCATAGCACTTTGAATTTTGCGGGCATAATTAATACTGTCGGTTATTTTCAGGTTAACTTGTTCTACTTTTTCTTTTTGATTTTTGAGTTCTGAAGTTCTTTTTTGTACTTCTCTTTCTAATTTATTTTTTGTATTTTTCAAAGAACGACTTCGGTATTCCATAAAAATAAATAATATTACAACCAAAAGCAGTAAGCCTAAAGTTCTAAACCACAATGTTTTCCATATCGGAGGCTTAATATTGAATGAAAAATTTACAGATTTTTCTGTCCAAAGACCGTCATCATTCGATGCTTTCACTTCAAAAGTATAACTGCCCGGAGCAATATTTGAAAATACGGCTTTTCTGTCAACCACTTCCGGTGACCATTCATCATTTTGTCCGAGTAAACGATATTTATATTTTACTTTTTGCGGATTTGAGAAACAAAGCCCGATAAATTCAAAAGTTAAATGATTTTTATCATAAGGTAAAATTAAATTAACCGGTATGTTATCAGCCGAGACAGAATCACAATAATCCGACCAATCAAAAGTTTTAAAATTCAATTTAATATCTTTTAAATAAAGTTTTGGTTCTGCTTCATTTTTCTTGTCGGCATTACCAATATATTTTACGGCTCCGTTAATTGTTCCGAACCAAATATTCCCGTTCTTATCTTCATATGCACCGTTTAAATCTGTTTCGACTCCTAAAAATCCTTCATCTTTGGTATAATTTTTTATATTAAAAATTTCTCCGTCTTTTTTAAACTTAATTTTATCAACCCCTTTTTCGGTTCCGCACCACAAATTATTATCAGAATCAGCAAAAAGCAAATAAATATTGTCAGAATTTAATCCTTTGGATTTATTAATGAATTTTTGTTTCGTTTTACCGTTTACATTGTTTAAAGTATAAATTCCTTCCGAAGCTGTTCCGAACCATAATTTACCGTTGACATTAGCTATTGCACGAATAATTCCGTCTGAAACAGTGCTGTCGTTATCAATTCTTATGAGATTTTGTCCGTCAAATTTATACAAACCTTCATTTACCGTTCCGAACCAAATATTACCTGAATTATCTTCATTAATTGCTAAAACATTTTTAATTAAAAATCCGGAATTCGATTTGAATCGATTCAATTTTCCTTTTTTATAAACTATTATTCCTTCCCCGTTGGTACCGAACCATAATCTTTTTTTGCTGTCTTTAAAAATTGTTAAAACTCGTGTTTTAATTTTGGTACCGTTTACTACATTTATTTTTTTAAAACCTTTTTTATCATAAGTAATAATACCGCTATTTGCAGTTGCAATCCATAATTTACCTTCAGCATCTGTTTCTGCATCAAAAAAATGATTATCAAAAGCACCGTTACTTTTTGTATAATTGGTAAATTTTTTACCGTCATACTTACTCAAGCCGGAACCGTATGTACAAAACCACAAATTTCCTTCTGAATCTTCGGTTATTCCCATAACAATTTCTTGCTTAAAAGGTGTAACATTTTCAAACTGAACAAAAGGAATTCTCGGGCTTATCATTGTTGCACCGTTTCTTCCGCCAATCCAAATATTTTTTTCATTATCTTCAAATAAAGATAAAACAGCAGTATTAGTCATTCCGGTTTCAATCGTTAAATTGTAAAATTTGCCGTTAAAATATTTTCCGCATCCTGTTTGTTCTGAGGCATACCACAAATTATTCTCCGAATCAATTAAAAGATTTTTTATTTTATTATCTGAAAGTCCGTTTTTATCAGTCAAATGGATAAATTCGTTGTTTTTAATTTTGTAAATTCCTCTGTCGGACGAAACCCATAAAGCAGAATCCGAATCTTCCGTAATACAGTATAAATTTCCTTCTAATTTAGAATAATTTACATTTTGCAATGTATCATCTGCTAATTTGTAAACATTAGTTACGCTGATACACCAAATTTCACCGTTTTTCCTTTTAATAAATAATTCAGGAATATCTTTTAAATTAAAACTTCTTATTTTATTATTTTCATATATGTCAGTACCTAAATTTGTATTAATAAGAATTCTTCCGTCAGGCAACTCGAAAGTATTTCTTACAATGTTTGAAGATAATCCGTCTTCAACGGTAAAATTAATACAAGAATCACCCGTATATTTTGTTAATCCGCCTTTTGTTGAAAACCAAAAATTTCCTTTTGAATCTTGATTTATATCAACAACATTATTACTTCTCAGTCCTTTGTATTTATCAACAATAAAGTAATTAAACCCGTCAAAACGAGCAGCACCGTTTTGAGTAGCAAACCAAATATATCCGTCTTTATCCTGAAAAATATCATCTGCATTAGATTGAGGAAACCCGTCGGCAACAGTATAATTTTTATAATTATACATTTGTGCAAACAGGGAATTATACCCTGCATAAAAGCATAAGATAATCAGTATTACTAAAATATCTTTTTTCAAATTGTAAATTTAAATTATGAATTTATTTCGAAAGTAATTCTTTTACTTTTGCAGCAATTAATTTCCCTTCGGCTTTACCGGCAAGCTCTTTAGAAGCAATTCCCATAATTTTCCCCATATCTTTCATTGACACAGCACCGGTTTTATCTATCATTGAAGTTATTGCATCGGTTAATTCAGTTTCAGTCATTTGTTTGGGTAGATATGCCTGAATAAATTCAGCTTCAACTATTTCTTTTTCATATAAATCATCTCTGTTTTGTGTTTTATAAATTTCAGCAGAATCTTTTCTTTGTTTTACCATTTTTTGTAAAACTTTTATTCCTTCTTCCTCCGAAATCTCATCTTTCGCACCGGCAGAGGTTTTCAACAGCAGTAATTCTGATTTAACAGCCCTTAAAGCCATCAGTTTATCAGCTTCTCCGGCTTTCATTGCAGATTTTATGTCTGCGTTTATTTGTTCAAAAAGTACCATCTTCTTTTAATTTAGAATGTTTCATATATATACCTTATCAGCAAATATATTAAAACTATTAATTTCTTTCGATAAATCGGGAAAATTATTTTTAAAATTATTCTTTATATTTTATTTGTTTAGGTAAATACATTTAGTTTTGCATAATAAAAAGACAAATCTATGAAAGCATATTATCTTATAAAAAACGGGAGTTCAAAAACAGCATTTGAATTAAAAGATTTACATTTAAATGAACCTAAAGATGACGAAGTAACAATTGAAACAGAAGTATTCGGGCTGAATTTTGCTGACGTAATGGCTCGTTTGGGCTACTACAAAGCATGCCCGCCTTTACCCGCTGTAATAGGTTACGATGTTGTCGGGCGGATTATTAATAAAGGAAAAAATGTCAAAAATCTGGAAATCGGGCAAAGAGTAACTGCACTGACGCGTTTCGGCGGTTATGCGACTCACGTTAATACAAACCAAAGCGGAGTCGTGCTGATTAAAGAAGATACAGATGCCGGAATTGCAACAGCTTTGGCAACACAATACAGCACTGCATATTTTGCTGCCGAATACTCTATGAATCTGCAAAAAAACGAACATGTTCTGATACAAGCAGCTGCAGGAGGTGTAGGAACAGCACTTGTTCAACTTGCAAAAAGAAAAGGATGTATAATATACGGAACTGCGGGCTCGGAAGAAAAGTTAGAATACTTAAAAAAACAAGGTGTTGATTTTCCGATTAATTATCGAAAACAAGATTTCTACGAATATATTAAAGCCGAAAGAGGAGAAATGAGTATTGATGCTATTTTTGATTCAATAGGCGGCAATTATGTAAAAAAAGGATTAAAGTTACTTGCACCCGGCGGAAGATTAGCAATGTACGGGGCTGCACAAATTGCCGGCAACAGTGATAATAAGAGTATTGTTCGTCAACTGAAAACATTATTCGGTTTCGGAAAATACCGCCCCACACAATTTTTTGCAAATTCTCAAGCTCTGATTGGTGTAAATATGTTGCAAATAGCTGATTACAAACCCTATATATTAAAAAAATGTATGACTGCTGTTGTTGATTTATACAATAATAAAGAAATTAATCCTACTATAGGAAAAACGTTTAAAGCATCCGAACTTGCAGAAGCTCATGATTTTCTGCAAAAAAGAAAATCTATAGGAAAAATTGTAATTCAATGGTAATTTAATACGAGATTTCTTGTAAATATAAAAAGGATGAATACATTTACACCTAAATTCGGATATTTAAAAAAACATATAGAACTCAGAAATTTTGTAATTTAAAGTGAAACAGAATTCTGATAAAAATACATAAATCTTAAATAATTTTTTAAAATTACTTTTATTAATATTCAACTAAAAACAATGAAACGAAAAAGAATTACATTGTGGATAATCGGTTTACTGATAACATTAACAGCAGCAGTTTATCAAAAAGTTACCGGACCTACATATCCGAGAAAAATAACAACTACCTTAAACAATAAACAATACAAACTGAAATTACTTCGCTCCCACGGAGGTAAAGATGATGCAACAATTGTTTTAAAAATTACGGACCCGAACGTAAAAGCAAAATTATTTTGGAAGCATTATCCTGCCGAAAAAAATGAAAGTTTTAATGTTGTATCGTTCAAAAAAGGAATAAAAAAAGATAATTTTTTATTTTGGAAATTTGAAACAAAAGGATTACTTGCAAAACTTCCGCATCAACCGCCGGCAGGAAAACTTATGTATTATATTGAATTAACGGATAATAATAAAACACAAACGTTTTTAAAAGAAAACCCTGTTATCATCAGATATAAAGGTGCTGTTCCTCCTTATGTACTCGGTCCTCATATACTGTTTATTTTCTTTGCTATGTTTTTGGCAAATGTAACAGGACTGTTTGCTGCATTTAAAATTCCGCAATTCAAAAGATACACCGGAGTAACATTAATTCTTATTACAATTGGAGGAATGATACTGGGCCCCATTGTTCAAAAATTTGCTTTTCTCGAATACTGGGCTGGTGTTCCGTACGGCTGGGATTTGACCGACAACAAATTACTTATAGCATTTTTAGCATGGCTTATTGCGTTTTTTCTTAATATTAAAAAGGGAAACAGAGTTTCTGTAATCATAGCTTCAATTGTTACAATAATTATTTTCTCAATTCCTCACAGTATGCACGGTTCGCAGCTTAACAGAGAAACAGGAACAATTATTCAAGGTTTTATTCAACTATATTTTTAAACATTATTAAATGAAATATCCGCATTTTTTTGATCAAGTTAAACAAATTAAACTCAAAGATGAATTATCAGAATTTTTGGGTACATTTGAAAACGGAGTTATTGAATATACTTATACTGAGATAGTTAAAGCGGCAGGGCACAGTTGTCCTACCGTTGCAGGAGCATATTTAACTTGTGCCAAAGCTCTTGAAAAACTTTATCCCGACAGTCTTCCGATAAGAGGAAATATTAAAGTTGAATTTAAAAATCCTGTTGATGAGGGCGTTACAGGAGTTATTTCAAATGTAATCAGTAATATTACCGGGGCAACACAAATTTCAGGTTTTAAGGGAATTGCAGGAAAGTTTATCCGACATTCTTTAATAGATTACGGAGTTCAAATAAACGGTGAAATTCGTTTTACGCGAATTGATAACAATGCCTTTGTTGATGTAATTTATAATCCGACTATACCGCCGAAACCTGAGACTCAGCAGTTAATGCAAAAGAACATTTCCGGTAAGGCAAATGAAGAAGAAAAAAGAGAATTCAGGAAACTTTGGCAAGAAAGAGTTGAAGAAATATTGATTAATAATTTTGATAATCCTGATATCGTAATTTTCGTATAAATTAATTATAACACAAATGAAAATATTAAGATTTATACCGATAATATTCAGTTTTTTACTTATTGCAGCTCATTTCTCAAGAGCAGGTTTAAATATTTTAGCTGTTACGGCTTTACTGATACCCGGTTTATTATTTATAAAAAAAACGTGGGTCGCAAGAATAATTCAAATATGTTTAGTTTTGGGTGCAGCCGAATGGGTCAGAATTACATTTAAATATATTGATATACGTAAACAAATCGGTCAGGATTGGACAAGATTGGCTGTAATATTAATCGGAGTTGCATTATTCACTCTACTTACAGCATTGATTTTTCAAAGTAAAGCGATGAAGAATATTTACAAAATTAAATAGGGAGTTTCAGGAAATGTTATGTGTTTATATTTCAGCAAATTGCCAATGTCTTTTTAATATAACTATTCCAATTTAAGCCTATTTTGTG
>JAADGE010000022.1 GCA_013152535.1 Chlorobiota bacterium | reverse complement strand
TGAGTAAAAATTTTTGACAGATGTTTTTGAGAATTTTCAGTGTCTGTTCGCATTAAAATCATCGGAATGTCAATTTCCGGCTCAATATTACATGTTTTTTCGGCAACAGTTTTTGCGTCAATCAATTTTTTATAAAATTCTTCATGTTGTTTGTCGAATACAAAAAGACAAGTTTCAATGTGCATTTCTTTTGCTGCAAAAAACGTGTTTTGAATAAGATCTAAAAACAAACGGATATTTTTTCTATATTGATGTTCGGTAGCTATACGCCAAGAACTTCCGAGAATTTTACTCTCATTTTTTCTGATAAAGTTTGTCTCTTCTTTAAAAAAGAAATCGGAATGTAAGCCTGCGGAACTATCGAGTGTTATAGAGTTTGTCCCAATAATTTTACCGTTCAGTTCGGCAATAAGAATAATGGTTTCGGGTATTGTATTTAACTCGGGGTATAAATCAACAAATTGGTTGTATCGGGAAGAAATGTGTCCGGATTCAACCAAAGTATCATGTACTAACTTTCCTATTTCAGGTAAACGATTGAAGTCAGTCAGTTTGTGGATATTATAATCGTAAAGCGACATTTTATATATTTTAATACCGTAAAGATAGATAGTAATTTGTTAATATTCAAAAAAATAATTTAATTTCTTGTAACTTTATTTTATATAAGTTTGTAAAATATTAATCTTATTTTTTGATATTTATTTCTAAATTTAACACTTAATTTTGTACCGGAGCAATTAATCGTTGTTTTTTTTCGAAAATAGATTAGGATATATGGTTTTTAATTTTTAAAAGTTGTTATAAAACCGGTTTGATATAAATTTATCAACAACAAAACAAAATATAATATCAAGGTTTTATGATAAGAAGTTATTGCTTGTAAAATTACAGGAAAATGTATTAAATTGATAACGGAATGACTACAGAAATAACAGTTCCTTTATTCTGACTTGATTTAACAGATATATTACCTTTTAAAAGAGTTACTATATTTTTGGAAATTGATAATCCGATTCCTGTACCGCCGAATAGTTTGTCTTTTTTTTCAATTTTTCGGAAAGTATCAAAAATATGCGGTAATTCTTTGTCGGAAATACCGATTCCGGTATCAGATATTGTATATTTCAGATTATTATTTTCTTTTTTGCATTGAAGAGTAATTTCTCCTTTTTCGGTATATTTAACAGCATTATCAAAAATTTGTGTAAAAACAATTTTGCATTTTTCCTTATCGAAATTAAAAAATAAAACTTCGTTAATTTCATTATTGAATTTTGTTTTTACAGGTTTAGCAGAGATTTTGATTTTTTCCTTTAATTCTTCAAAAATTTCATTATTAAATTCGTTAACGGAAAATTGACTTATTTCAATACTTGCTTGCCCGGATTGAAGTTGAGAAAGTAAAATAATATTTTCTATTGTAACTAGTAGTGTGTTAAGATTTTGTTCAATTATTTGATACTCTTTTTTAAATTCCGGATTTTTCTTAAGAAGAAGATCGTTAAATCCGATGACGGCATTCATAGGAGTTCTTAATTCATGAGATATGTTTAACAGAAATTGGGTTTTTAAGGCATCGCTTTCTTTTGCTTTTTCTAATGCGTATTTTAGAGTGAGAGTTTTTTTCTCAACCATATCCTCTAACTTGTTTTTATAAATGTTTAATTCTTCAACAGCATTTTCTAATTTCTTTTTTTCAATATTCAGTAAAATATTAGATTGATATGCTTTAAATCTGAAATTATTTTGGACTTTGTTAATGAAAAATCCTACAGCTAATGTCAGTAAAATATTAATTAACGATTGCCATTCTTGAGAAGTAACAGGATAAAACCGTAATAAAATGATTGCAAAAAAAATAGGCGGGACTAAGTAGATGAGTAATGAATTTAATATATCTGCTCTGACTTCCATAGAAATAATAAAAATTGTAACAATTATTCCTATAATGTTAGTTGTTTCTGTTCCTGTTCCGTAATGTATAAGGTATTTTGCATACATCATTGCCGGAATACTTGCTAAAAAAATATTGTATAAAACGGTTTTTCCGATTGAAAATTTCGGACGAATAATATTATAAAAGAATAAAAAAACAGCTAAAGATAAAGGGATTAATCGTGAATAAACAGCAAAAATACTATGCCTGATAAAAATATCGGAAACTATTAACAATGAAAAAATAATTACTGAAACCGGCATCAGTGTTTTTAATCGTTTTGCAGTAATTTCGGCAATATATCTTTTGTATCGAAGATTTATTATTTCTTTATTTTTTTTCAACAGTATTATTTGAAATAAAAATTATAAAATGTTAAATTACAATGTTATTTTTAGACAGGCAAATTATTTTTACAAAATAATTTAATTTTATTCGAGTACAAGCTTTTTAAAAATTTGTCTTTGGTTTACGGTTAATTTTATTAAGTAGTATCCTCGAGAAAGATGTGAAATATTTATTTCGGAAGTTTCTTTTGAGGAAATAATTTGAGAAAGTATTTTTTCTCCGTTTATATTATATAAATCGAAATAATACGGATTTTTATTATAAGGCAGTTGAATAAAAATAAACTCATTTGCCGGGTTAGGATAAATTTTAAATGCATTATTCGAAATTGTATCAGTTTGATAATTTTCATTAATTGTTAAAGTGAAATTTTCTGAAACTTCAGCACCTTCTGAGTCTGTTGCTTTAACTTCAATATTTAATGTCCGGACTTCATAAGGAATTCCGTTGAAAGTTTTTGTTTCTGAATCGAAATTTAGCCAAGAAGGTAAAGTTGTATTGCCGAAAAGAAAAGCCGTATAATGTAAGACATCTCCGATATCATCATCTTTAAAACAGTTATCTCCGAATGTATAAGAGAAATTAACTCCTGTTAAAGTTGTTTGATTTTCTAAATTTTGAACTGTATATGGCGAGTCATTGGTATTTATTACTGTAAGGTTGTATGTTTGGTCAACATCAACAGTTCCGTCATTTACTTGTAATGTAATCTTATATGTTCCGACATCTTTATTTAAGGGAGTTCCTGAAAGTGTAGCTGAATTTTCGTCAAAACTCAACCAATCGGGAAACTCAACGGCTGAAAAAGTTAGGACATCCTTTGTGGGGTCTTCGTCAGTTGCGGTTATTTTGTATGAATATTGACTGTCTTCATCAACAGTTTCAATAGGTGAAGAAGTAATCAGCGGAGGATCATTTGTATTAATAACGTTAATTGTAAAGGTTTGAATATTTTCATCTAAACCATCGGAAACTTTAACGGAAACAGTATGTGCTCCTACATCTTCATTAAGCGGAGTTCCGCTTAATGTTCCGTTTTCGGCACTAAAATTAAGCCAGTCCGGTTTACTTATAAGTTCATAGGTTAAAACATTCCATTCGTTTTCGTCACTTGAACTTAAAACATAAGAATAAGAACTGTCTTCATCTGTTTTAGTTACAGGTGAAGATGTAAATATCGGTGCGAAATTAATAACTTCATGATAAAACCAATTATACGATTCCGGTGTTATTGTTACATGTTCTTGGTTTTCAGACGGATAGTATATTTTATCAAAAGGTGTTACAATAGAATTTATATTTGCATTAATATTAAAATACGGATTTGTGGTATTTTGAATACAAAGCGAGCTTATTGAAGGAATAAAAGCATGGTCGTCGTAATAAGCAATAATATCTCCGTAACCCGGATCAATGGCATCCATTTCTCCGAATGTTCCGCGCGAACCTCCGGGTGCACCGTCATACGGAAGAGTATTACTAACATAAATATTTTCATTAATTTCGTCAAAAGGCAGTGCAGTATCATATAATCCGTTAAAAATTCTTGTGTTGGTTTGATTGGGAACAGCCCATACATTTCCGTCTAAATCTACTATCCAACTTCTGTAATGATATCTGATAACCTGTTCTCCCGGTGCGAAAGCTTGTCCGTTTCCGTAACCGCTTCCGTTTGCAATTGAAACAATTCGTGTTTGTTGCGGAAATCCCATAGTGTTAAGTTCATTGTAAAAAGAATTGAACATCGTATTGGGTTTTGCCGTATTACCGCTTGTAGCTGTGTAATGATATATCAGCATTTGTTTTGCCGCCGGACCTGATAATGCCGTTAATGCTTCTTGAGCACTTTCTACATCTGCTTCTTGTGCAAAAAATCTTACCCAATGTTGGAGTCCCAAAGGAATATCAGCTCCTTTTTGCGGAGAATCAAATGAAATCCAATTCCTGATATTATGCGGAATGTTATTTTGTTCCATATATCTTATAGCATAACGTGTAATTAATCCTCCCATACTCGGACCGATAACAACAATTTGATTTGCCTGTTTCATAGTTCCTGCTGCCGTCATACGAGCGTTAATGTCTTGAATAAGTTTTACAACAAGCATAGCATTTCGTTGAATATAATCATCGCCGCCGTAAAAATTTGTTATAACAAAATCGTAACCTTCACCAAGTAAATTCTCAACCATATTTTGTTGATTTGCTATGTCCCATAATCCGGCAATATCTCTGGTGTCTCCCGGGTCAAAACCGTCAACAATAATTACGGGACGAGTAAAATCACTGTTTCCGTTTCCGAAAAATATTCCGACTTCTCCCTGTGCCGCAGAGCTGTTATAAGTAATATCAGCAGTATAATTTGTCCAAGTTTCATCAGGTGTCGGCATTTTCGGTGTGCTCACTTTAACTATAAATCCGCTTGAAAATAGTTCTCCGGAATTAAAAATGAGGTTTATTTTGATTTTTTTTATACCGTCAGATTGATATTTAATGTTTATTTTATCATTTAACATTATTTTTTGAAATCCTTTTCCGTCGTCAAAATCTGCATTAATATAATCGGGTTTTTTATTATAATTTGAAAAATAATATTGCGAAGAAAAATCGTAAGTTATATTTTTGCCGGTATATTCTTTTGAGTCAATAAGTGAAACACTGAAAACATTATTTAAATCATAAATGTTTTCTTTTTCAGCAATAATTTTATCATTAATAACCTTAATTAATCCGTTTTTTAAGGCATTTTTTTTAAAACTGTTATATTTGAAGTTAATAATACCTACGGGAAAAATATTTTGTCTAATTTTTGGCTTTATACTCTGTTTTAATACTATTACATCAGGAAAATTTTTCTCGAAACTTGCTTGTTTTAATTCACCGAGAATTTCTCTCCATTCTTTCGGATTTTTAATAAATTCATTATTAGTTGCAGTATATATTTTTAATTTTGAAACAGGAAGTTTAATTTTTTCATATAATAATCCTGTTTTTATTTTTGATTTATCTAAATTGCTGAAAGGATTATTTTTTTTATTTGTATTTTGTGCATTTAGAAATGGAATAATTAAAATGCCGATTAAAAAAAGGATAAATTTTTTCATTTAATTTTGATTTATTTTTTTATAACACAAATATATAAATTTCTTTATATATTTCAAATAGTAAGTAATCTTACTCTATATTTTTAATACCTTTGAAAAAACAAATTATGAAATCTAATACATTCAGGACTGAAATAAAACCGAATTTTTTTGATTTTAATATTCATTATCAATCTGATATAATGTTCGTTGGTTCCTGTTTTACCGAAAATATTGGTAAAAGATTAAAAAAACTGAAGTTTAAAATTAATATCAATCCGTTCGGTATTATTTATAATCCTGTTTCACTTGCTCAGTCATTAGATTATATTGTATCTGAAAAAGAATTTACAGATGATGATTTGTTTTTCTTTAATGAATATTGGCACAGTTTTTCTCATCACGGAAAATTTTCCGGTACTGATAAACGAAAAGTGCTTAATAATATAAATCAATCAATTACGGAAGCACATAAAATTATTTATAACGCTGAATTTCTTTTTATTACATTAGGAACCGCTTGGGTTTATGAATTCATTAAATCAAAAAATATTGTAGCTAATTGTCATAAAATTCCCGGAAAAGAATTTAATAAAAGATTATTGACAGAGAATGAAATTGTTAAAAGTTTTATTGCCCTTATCAAGAAAATAAGATTGAAAAATAAAAAAATAAAAATTATTTTTTCAATAAGCCCTGTAAGACATTTGAAAGACGGATTTTCTGAAAATTTTTTGAGTAAATCAATTTTAAGAACTGCTGTTGATAAAATTTCCGAACAAAATTCCGAAATTTATTATTTTCCTGCCTATGAAATATTAATTGATGATTTGCGTGATTATCGATTTTATGATACAGATTTAGTTCATCCGAATAATATTGCTGCTGAATATATTTTTAAATTTTTCGAAGAAACATTTTTCAATGCAGAAACAATCAAAATATCAGAAAAAGTAAATAAAATTAATCAAATGAAATCTCATCGGATTTTTAATTCACAAACTGAGCAATCGAAAAAGTTTATTACTGCAGCTTTAAAAGAAATTAAATTTCTTGAAAAAGAATATTCGTTTCTGAATTTCGAGTCAGAAAAAACATATTTTTCAGGTTTATGATAAATATGTAAATGTTCATATAAGGTGTTGAAATGTAAATATCAAGTCTGATAAACCGATACGTTACTGAATAAAAAATAAAAAACCCGACAAGAACTGCCGGGTTTTAAAACCATAAAAACACCAAAAAATTATTTAAGTTATTACTACTTTATTATTTATTTACAAAAAGTTCTAACTTTTATATTAACATATACGCAAAGGTTTAAAAAAGGTTTCAAAAAAGTTTAATTTTTTTTAAAAAAAATGATAAGAATTTTGTAATTGAATGTATTATAGGAGATTAGAGTTTGTATTTTTTAATCGAAAGAATTCTTTGAGGCTCTGCCTCGGGGTATAGAGAAAAGTTTGAAAACCTAAGGTTTTCATTACACTTTGAAAAAGTATTGTAAATTTGTCAAATGAGCGAGCATATTATACTGACCTAAGGTATTGCGTCTTAATTATTATCTTTGCGTTAAAAAATGCAAACAGTACAAGATTTATCATTACAGAAACACCTATCCTTTGAATACACAAGTTTTGACAGAGTAGTTCTTCGGGGTTATGTTCAACGATTATTTGTGTCTTTTCCTGAAATTGCTTGACTAAAAATTAGTCACTTTAAACAATTTCAGGAAAAGACACTCGTTTGATTTGTCATTAACTCTTAATTGACCTAAAACTAAATTGTTTTGATTTGCCCATGCACTAACCATATGAACAGGAGATTTTTTCCCTTTTGACTTTGCTCCTCTTAATGTTTTCCCGTCTATTGCAATAACTTGCCC
>JAADGE010000072.1 GCA_013152535.1 Chlorobiota bacterium | reverse complement strand
TTAAGCTCACCTGTCAGATACTTTATAATCAGATTAATATGTTTGTCTTGTTCCGTCATTTTTTGTATTCTGTCTTTAATACACTTAATTTCGGTTTTACCCTGACTGTTTATTATTTATTTTACAATTTAAAATTTTCAGGATTTTGCCTTGTATCCCAAACAAGTAAAATAACAATTTTTTCCGGTTTTATTTCATAAAATATTTTATAGTTTCCTTTAATCAGAACTCTGATATTGTTTTTTTTCGTTTTTCTCCCTAAAAAAGGTTGCTTTGCTAAAATTTTAATTAATTGTTTTATTTCCGAATTAATTTTTCTGCTGTATGTTTTCGATTTATTTCTGACATAATAAAATTCAAGAATATCAAAAAACAATTTTTCGGCACGTTTTGACCAAACTATTCCTCTAACCATCTTTCTGTTTTTTTGAAAACATCTTCACCGGAAACAATTTTTCCCGATTTGTACTCTTCCAAACTTTCTTCAATAATATTTTTTTCAAATTCCGTTAATTCATATTCTTTTTGTTCTTCTTTTGATAATAATGAATTTATAAAATTCAGAAAATCAATATTTTTTATTTCAGATATTTTATGAATAATGATATTTTGCAACTCTGTTGTATTCATAGCTTTTGTTTATTTTGTGTATTCGATTTTTCTTAAGTAAGGCAAACTTCTTCGTCCACCCCGACTTGATATTCCAAATCGGAATTTCAAGTTTTCAAACTCTTTTTCCGAAAGTTGAAACATAAAATCTTCGGGAAATCGTTTCATATTCCGTTTAACGGCTTTATTTAAATTCCCCGTTGAAACACCGTAAAGTTCTGCCAAATCACTGTCAATCATCACTTTTTTATCTCTTTTTATCTCGAATAAGATAAATCTTATTTTCAATAATTTCATTCGGAAGCATTATATTATCATTTTTATTTTCGCTCATTCCGGAAATTAATTATTTAATATCATAAACAAAATTACAGTCAAAAATTCTTTTAAATTCTCCCGTAATGCTTTTAATGCCGCAGACATATGCGTTTCCACCGTTTTTACCGATAAACTCATTTCTTCGGCAATTTCTTTATATTTCATTCCTTCGTAACGGCTCATTTCAAAAATACGTTTTACTTTCGGATTTAAGTGATTTAAAGTCATATCAATCCTTTTTTGCACATCGACACCTGCCAATTCGTCTTCGATATTCGGATTTAAATCGTCTTGATTTTCTAAAACACCTTCATTCTTGTTAAATTTCTTATGATCGCGAATATAATTTAAACTTCTGTTATTAACCGATGTGTATAAATAGGATTTTACGGACTTTGACATATCAATTTCATCTTTCTTTTCCCAAAGTTTCACAAATACGTCATGAACAATATTTTTTGCCTCATCCGTATCATTAATAAACTTAAAAGCAAAAGCAGTAAGAGGTTTAAAGTATGTTTTGAAAAGTTCTTCAAAACTTACTTTATCAAAAGATAATATGTTCGGTTGTTTTTTCAAAATATAATCATCAGACCCTGCGGGTTTTTGAAACTCGCAGGGTCTTCATTTTAATTATTATTTTCCTTCGGCAAAATCTTTCAAATATTGAAAATGTTTACCCAATTTTCCGTTTTCGGTAATAGTTGCTCGTTCAATAATTCCTTCCGTATCTTCACCGAATAATGACGGGAATACCTTATAAAGTAATGCACTTCCGAAATCAACGGAGGCATTTCGCGGAACTTCACCGGGTAAATTGTCCACAGCCATAACTGTAACAGCATTTTTATCTTTATCAAAAGCACCACATTCTTTATCATTTACTGTATCATAACCGTAAAACGGATCGGCAATTTCAGAAGGTCTTATCGTAGAAGGAACCGGACCGTCAATATCACAACTCACATCAGCAACTACAAACATTCTGAAATCATCTTCTTTCATGTCTTCTTTCGTAAAGAAAACCGGCGATTTTTCATCCCAAAAATGACAGGCAACATACACATCGGCAGCTTTTGTATATGGTTTAAAAGTTGATTCATACATTTCGGGATTTTTGAAAAAATGGTGTAAATCAAATGCTTCACCGTCTTTTCTTTTTACATAATATTGCGGGTCGAGTTGAGCATAAACCGGATAATCGTAAACTTTGTTATCATTTAAAAAATCTTCAGGACTTATTTTCTCAATATCAGCTTCCTGCATAACTTCTTCGGCACCGTGAGCTACACGACCGCCGCCCGTTATCAGAATTTTTATCGGAGGTAATTTTATTTTTTTAAGTTCCGAAAACATTTCTTGTATATCATGACATTCATTTGCCCTTTTTAACCGGTAATGATTATTTTTTATCCCGAATGCAATTAAACCGTTATAAGCCCCGACCAATCCTGCCCATCTGCCGAATGCAACAAGACGCATACCGTTTTTATCGGTCAAATATTCATGATCAATCATTTTGATTTTGTTTTTAAGCAATGCTTGCAATAAAGGTAAGTTATATTCTTGTTTTTTTGCTGTGTGTGAAAAGAAAAAATACGTTTTTCCGGGAATTAATTCCGGAATATGGACTTCTTTTACACCGAGCAAAACATCACAATGACTGACATCTTTAACAACATTTAATCCCAATGCGGTATATTCTTCATCTTTAAAAGCTCTGATATCGCTGGATTGAATAAATAATTCAACATTCGGAAATTTTTCCGTTAATTCTTTTGCTTGTTCCGGAGCCAATACAACTCTTCTGTCCGGCGGTGTTTTGGTTTCTTTTAACACCGCTGCTTTAAATGTCTTATTCATATCCTTTTTAATTTATGTGTTTTGCAAAAATAGTTATTTCAAAGCGAAAATATATTTATTTTTATTAATCTGTCAAAAAATATTATAGTTTTGCACTGTTTTTTAAGTAAATAAGACATTATGTCTTAATTTAAGAATTTGCATTATTATTGCAAGAATAAAAGCAACAAAAATACCTTTAGGGGTCGTTTTTGGTTTTGACAGCAAGGATAATGGATGTGTAAGCATGCCGAGCAATGTTGGTTAACTCGTAAAACTGACCGGCGAACCTATAAGAGGCAATAATAATAATTATGCTCTCGCTGCATAACCGAAGTTTAGTAAGTTAATGCTTTATTCTGCACACAATTGCAGAACGAGATGTCTCACAAAAGGGATTGCCCGATTCCTTTTTGATTTGAGGCACCGATAACATCGGGATAGTTTCGACAGTGCTTTGATGTCGAAATGAAATTTAAGAAGCTAAGCATAAATATTGGGTGCTTTTTCCCGAGTTTATGTCGAAAAACAATAAAAAGATAAACATGTAGAAGGCACACTTGTTACTTGTTTGGACGCGGGTTCGACTCCCGCCGACTCCACAAAAAAGCTGAAAGGTTGAAAAATCTTTCGGCTTTTATTTTTCCCCAACACCCTTCTTTATCAGAACCAATGCGTTCAATTATTTTACTGTTTTTTAACTTTGCCAGATGCTTTTCAATTGTAACAGAACTTATACCGACAATTTTAGTGAGTTCGGATATGGTAACAGTATTGTTTTCTTTAATTGCATTAATAATTATTAATTGTTTTTCTCCCAACTCTTTTGTATCGGTTAAAAGAATTATTGTTTGGAATATATCATCTTCTTTAAATTCGGTTTTTTCTTTTTTTGCATAGTGAATAGAAAAAAAGAATTCTAAATTTTATATGTCTCATATTAAGCATTATAGAAATTTTCTATTTTTTCTCTTCCCTTTTTCTTTTTTTTTATGCCAACCAATATTTTCGGTATGTTTTATCAGAAGTATGCAGTAAGGCACCTTTTTTTACCATTTGATAAATAGATTTTTGTAAATCTTTATAAGCTACATCCGGAATTCTGCCGTGTATTTCTTTAATTGTGCTTTTAGGGTATGTTTGCAAATCACTTTCTATTAATGCTATTAACCTGTGTATCTCAATAGTTTTCAAACTTGGTTTAATATTTAGTTTTGACGATTTTATTAATTCCGGATTTATCAAATATTGTTTACCTTTTCTTACTCCGCGAGTTTTTAAAATTTGCTTTTCTTCAAGTTTCGCAACATAAGAACGTAGCCGTTCGTCTTCCGGTAATTGCAATAATTTAATAAGCTCTGTCCCTAATATCTTTTTTTCTCTTGCAATAATACCAAGTGCAATAAATTGTTTTTGTGATAATTGATAATGTTGAGAAATATATTCTAAAAGAAAAATAACTTCTTCGTTAATGATTTCTGAACTTTGAATAACTTTTGTAAAATCAAAACCGGAGTTAACAACAGGAAAGGGTTTATTATCTTTACTGTCAATTTCATAAATCAAATCATAACCGGAACCCTCTCCTTCCATTAAGTTCATATCATGAAATATTCTTATCAGGTGCGGATTTCTTCTGTGGATGCTGTGTAGTATATTTGATGCAGAAATACCAATAGGCAAGTTGCCGGGATTGGTAATTTCTAATCTGTCCGGATATACTTCAATGAATATATCACCGGAAACAGTATATTTTTTATGTGCAATTGCATTTATCAATAATTCCCTGATTACTTCCGGAGCATATTGTCTTATTCTTTTACGGAAAAGACCTTGCGGAAATTCATAAAAATATTTAAGTTCACTTGCTTTTTCTTCAATATCAATGATTAATTCTTTCGGATTTAACTCATAATCATTCCAATTTTCTTTTTTTATTTTATCACCGTATTCATCATAAACTATATATTGAACCGTAATTGGGTAAGAAACTCTGCTTCTCATTTGTTCGGTTCCGAGCCACAAAGCTCCGATATTGGTTAAATAATCGTTTACAATTAAATTATAGTGTTCTAAAATTTCCAAATCATCTTTTTGCTTAATGCTTTCTTTAACTCGTTCAGATTTACGAATTTCATTTATAAAACTTTTTATATTTTCAGAAGGTATATTATTAATCTTAAATGTTTTAAGTTCTACTAATTCCCATTGGAAAGCATTTTTTTCGGCAGCAAGCCGAGTAACATCTTCACCGGATACGGGGTAACATTTGTCTTGAATACGAATTAATATTTTACCGCTTGATGTTGTAGCAATAGTTCTGCTTGAAGGAAAAATTTTGAAATGAAAATATTGCCCTTTGTTGTTATGTGTTTCAATTATGGCATCACCCAAACCGACACTATCTGTTAATGATCGCAAACGAGAAAGAACATCGTTTACGATTTCTTGTGTTATTTTTTGATTTTCAGGCGGTATTTTATCTTTATCTTCGATACCGATATATAATGTTCCGCCTTGTGCATTTGCCAGACAAACACAGGTTTCAGCCAGTTCTTTTAAGTTAGATTTAGAACCGTATGCTTTTTTCAGGCTTTTATATTCTATTTGGGATTGTTCTGTTTGCATAATTGATTCTGTGATTTTTGTACATTTTTTCTGTCAAATAACAGTGAAATAAGTTACTCTCTTAATATCAGTGAATTATAAATGCTTTGTGTTATTTTAGTTAAAGCTTATCAAATAAGATTTCATTTTAATTTACAAATATTTATACCCCAAATCTTCCAATGCAATAAAATGCCATTCAATATTCTCATTACCTAACATGCCATCAGTGACAATTGATATTCCAATATTTTCTGCTTCTTTTTCCTTCTTATATTCATCAATAATTGCCCTGTTAGGAAACTATTAATGTAACGTTTGATGAATCCAAATTAATAAAATCTGTTTTCATTCTCCATTCTCTTTCCCATGTATAATCTGTTTTTTCTATTTCAAACCTCACGTGCCTATATTTCAATTCCTCCGGTAATATTCCGAAATCAGATTCCGGTTGGTAAATAACAGGTCTTGCACCTAAATCAAAAAGATTTTTCTTTGTAAACATAAAACCATACGGACCATATTTAAATCTGTCGTCTTCTTGGACTATTATCTGACCTATTGCAGAAATTGGAGTTTCACTAAAACATACACATCTAGATTTACCCCTTATATTATCAATACTACCCAAAATCTTTTTCTCGTTTAAGATTTTCTTAAAAACTTCTTTTGCAGAAAGATCATTTCTTTCCCTTGTTAAGTGTATTAAAGTATTTGTGATGTCAAAACGTATCATATTTCAATTATAATTAAGTAAATATTTCAATACTTCTCGCATTTTGTTTCGAGAAATAATTCAAATGTATCTTGGTCACCATTTCCTGTATTTGCTTTCGGGATTTCTTTAAAATTAATCATTGTTATTTTTAAAAGTATAAAATCAAGCTTAGATAGTTGTAGAATTGAAGGTTAAAATTTAGTTTGAGTTGAAGAATTCAATTCAAAGGTATGAAAAAATTTTACTTTTAAATAATTTTATATTCGTTCAAACATAAACTCCCAAATTTTAATTTACATAAGGACTCACGACCAACTGTTTTGGATAAAACAGAAATTATGAAAATGCAACAAATAGTTCGACCAAATAAGATAAACCAAAACATTTTTCTTAAAAAATTATCAATCTTAACGCTTTTTATTAACTTTGTATCTCCTTATCAAAATTTTAAACTATGTTACATACAAAAAAAAAAATCGGGTTTTTTTTATTATTTATTGTATTATCAGGAACTTCGTGCGACCCGTTTCATTCAATTATTGAAAAACAATCAAACGAAGATGCCGTTATTTATTATCAGGCAAAAACAATTAAAACCCCGGCGACAAGTCCTGACAGCTTGAAAGTTGTTACTTGGAACATTAAATTCGGCGGCGGCAGAATTGATTTCTTTTTTGATTGCTACGGCGACAGAGTTCTTATGACAAAAGACGAAGTAATATCAAATATGAACGGTATAATTGCGAAAATAAAGTCGCTTAATCCGGATGTTATTTATTTGGAAGAAGCTGATATTCAGTCGAAACGTTCGGCATTTGTTGACCAAGTTCAAATGATTTTGGATAATACCGATTTGAATTACGGTGTTTATGCCTCGCAATGGCAAACTGATTATGTTCCGAGCGACGGTGTAGGTAAAGTAAATTCCGGAAATGCAATTTTATCAAAATATAAACTTACAAATGCCGAAAGAATTCCTTTATCTTTAATAGGCGAAGACCCGGGTTATGTACGTTATTTTTATTTGCGAAGAAACTTGCTGAAAACAAATATTACCGTTAACGGAAAAAATATTGTGCTGTTCGGAACACATACATCGGCATACTCAAATGACGGAACAAAATTAACACAACTTAAAACAATAAAATCGGAAATTGATGAAACAAATTCCGAAGGTAAAACTTTCATCCTCGGTGGTGATTTTAACACAATTCCCCCCAAATCTGTTGTGTATGAACATTTTGACGATGCTGCCTGCGATTCAACTTCCAATTATTATGAAACCGGTTTTGCCGGACAATTAGATGATATGCAAATGTTTTATGACAGTTATACACCGGCAATAAGCCAAACAAGGTACGGAACAACTTTAAGTTCTCAGCAACATTTTTTCTCTTTTACATCGGATAAAAACGGTTTTTGGAATCGAAAATTAGACTATATTTTCACAAACGGAAATTTTTCAGGTAATTCGGGACATGTATTGCAAAAAGCCGGAAGTGATAATTTGCCGACGATGCCACTGTCCGATCACGCACCGCTTTCTGTTACATATAAACTTAATTAATATCCTCAAAACAAATAATTATGAAACTTAAATTATTTTTCATCATATTTATTATTTCAATTTCGGGAATAAGTCGAGCACAAAATCTAAAATGGTCAAACGGTTCTGCCGATGTTTTAGAACAAGGCCGAAAGGAAATCGGTGTTTTTGCACCTTTTAAAATAGGATTAAAAAATTCAAGTGAACTGTCTGTCCATCCTCTTTTATTTTTTGTAATTCCTAACATTACGTATAAAAAACAATGGAAAGTAACTGATAATTATCGTTTTGCAAGCATTCATACACTTACTTATCCTACATTATTACTAAAAATGCTTTCGAGAAACGGTGCCGGCGGAATTTTACCGGCAACAAGCACCATTCCGCAATTATTTAAGCTAAACAATTCGGCATTAATCAGCATTGACAAATTCGGACAAACTTTTACTTTAAGTGCAGGAATTGATTTATGTCTGAGTGCAGGAGATTCCGATTTTCCTTATATTGAATGGC
>JAADGE010000082.1 GCA_013152535.1 Chlorobiota bacterium | reverse complement strand
CTGCCAGAGCTGTTAACATACCTCCGTCAGAAATATCATGTGCCGAAACGATTAAATCTTGCTCATTTGCCTGCATCATTTTTAAATAGGTGTCTTTTGCCTGCTCTTTTCTTACTTTGGGAACATTTGCTCCGAGTTCATTAAACAATTTATAAAATTCGGAAGCTCCGAGTTCATTGTAAGTTATACCGACTTGATAAATCAAATCGCCTTCGGCTTTAAAATCGGAAGTTATAGTATTTCTGACATCTTTTATTTTTGCCGCCATCGAATAAACAATTGTAGGCGGAACAGAAATCTTCACACCCTCCGCTTTAAAATCATTTTTCATACTGTCCTTGCCGGAAGTCATCGGAATATCATAGAAAGTTGACATATCGTAAAGTGCTTCACACATTTGAACAAGTTTAGCTAACTTTTCTTTTCCGTCAGGATTTTTTTCGGAATGATATAAACTGTCCGGAACACTGAAATTATCATTTACCGTCCAGAAAATATCATCGTTTTTCTTTGTATTAGGCAATGTTCCGCCTACTGCAATTATCTGTCTTACAGCTTCATCGAATGCACCTGCCGACATTTCGTAAGCATCAATATCGCCGAATTTGGGCATAATGCCGTTTGATACCGCAATACCTTCAAAACTGTCGTGTTCGAATCGCATTACGGCTGCATCCTGCGGACTTATGCCTTTTTCACCCATCAAAGGCTTAATTATACTTTTACCTTTTACTTCGTGGTCGTACCTTCTAATGATATTTTCACGCGAGCTGATGTTTATGCTTGACAGCAAATCAAGTAAAGTTTTAGTATAGTCATCAATTGTAATGTTCTCGGGTTCTTTCAGTTGCAAAGGTTTCAGTTCTGCCGGCATTTTCTTTTGCGGAATACCGTTGTGCAGAAAATCTAAATCTACATAATGAATTATTTTATTGTTGAAACGAATATCCAAACAGCCTGAATTTGTGAAATAACCTATATCAGTAACTTCAACCTCCATATTTCCGGCAAGTTTAAAAAAAGCATCAATATTTTGCGGTTCCACAACAATTGTCATTCGTTCCTGCGACTCAGAAACAAAAATCTCCCAAGGTTTTAAACCTGAATACTTTAAAGGTACTTTTTCAAGATTTACTAATGCTCCGTTTGTTATTTCGGCAAGTTCGCCCACGGATGAAGACAGTCCGCCTGCTCCGTTATCCGTGCTGCTTTTAATTAAACCTTTTCTTGCAGCAACTATCATAAAATCAGACAGTTTCTTTTGAGTTATCGGGCTTCCGATTTGCACGGCAGATTGCGGAGATTTTTCATTTATTTCTGTTGAAGAAAAAGTTGCTCCGTGAATACCGTCTTTTCCGACTCTTCCGCCTGCCATTATGATTCTGTCATTAATATCAATCGGTTTTTCCCAAGAATTTCTGCCGAGATAATTATCAGGCATAATTCCGCCTGTTCCGCAAAAAACCAAAGGTTTACCGGCAAAGCGGTCGTCAAAAACTACGGAGCCGTTAACGGTAGGAATTCCGGATTTATTACCGCCGTCTTCAATACCGTCAACAACACCTTCCATAATTCTGCGAGGATGCAATTGACCTTTCAATAACTTTTTATCATAATTAGGAGGACCGAAACACAAAACATTTGTATTAAAAAGAAGTTCTGCACCGCCAATGCCTGTTCCCATAATATCGCGATTCACACCAAGAATACCTGTAATTGCTCCGCCGTAAGGGTCAAGTGCCGAAGGTGAATTATGTGTTTCAACTTTCCAGACAAACAATTTATCTTTTGTTGCCCGAACGGTTCCGGCATTATCATCAAAAACTTTTATAAGCCAATGATTATCATTATCTTTCAAATGCTTACTTACAATATCCGTTGAACCTTTTATATAGGTTTTGAAAAGTGAATTAATGGTCTTTTTTTCTCCTGTTGCCTTGTCTTCATATGAGATTTCAGCATTAAATTCTTTATGTTTGCAATGCTCCGACCAAGTTTGTGCAAAGACTTCGAGTTCAACATCCGTAAGTTTTTCGGTTAAACCGACTTTTAATCTTTCTTGCTTCACTTTATCATCTTCAAAATATGCTCTCACGGCTTTCATTTCTTCCAAATTAAGAGCTAATACTTTATCTTCCGAAAGTGTAAGAAGTTCATTATCAGACAAATTTAAATCAACAAGTTCAACCGTTTCATCAGTTTGCATTTCAACTACGGGAACATAAGGTGAAAAATTGTAATTTCCTTTCTCTTTTGTAAAAACTTGAATATGATTAATCAAAGGATTTCCGAGAAATGATTTTGCTATCGTCATTAACTCATCTTCCGAAAGCTTATTTTCGATATAGTAAATGTCTTGCGTAAAAATGTGCTGAACGTTAATGTCAATTTCGCGATTCAGAAAATCTGCCAAAGCCATTTGTGTTGAAACACCTATATCGTCAGTTACACCGGGAAGTTGTGCTACGGCAATTATGCTTTGAAATTTTTCATTTTTATACACCTTATTAATAAGCAATTCATCGGTAATTTTATTTTTCAGACAGTTTTCGGCATAATTCTTAAAATTGTCTTCTTTTATTTCATAATCTACGGAATACAATTTTGAAGTTTTTATTATACCGGTATTTATATTTAATTGCTTGCGGCATTTATTTTGGATTGCAAGACCTTTGGTGTCTTTGTATTCGGGTTTTAAGTATGTTTGGATTGTGTTCATTATTGAGTTGAAAGTATAAAGTTATAAGTTTGTAAAGCTAATAGTTACATATTTTTATATCATAAAAAAAGTCTGCCGTATATGGCAAACTTTCTAATATTTTTTGTTCATTTTAAAAGTCGGAAATTCGACCTGTATGCTGCTGCCGGCGGTAACTGTGCCGGCTACTCGACATTCATAATTTAATTGCTTTGTTTTTTGTAAAATATTATCAGTTTCTTTTCCATCGGCTATTATCAGCATTCCGTTGCCCATATTCCACCAGAGATATGCATCTTCATTACTCACATTTCCGAGTTCTTGTATTTTAAGCATATCAGGTAAAGGTTGATATAAGTTATTCAAATTTGCACCCACATTATTTAATTTCAATGCTCTGCGTAAATTATCAAAAACACCGCCGCCCGTTATATGAACCACTCCGGTTAATTTTGAACCTGATGCAATTATTTCATTAATAACAGGTGAATAAATTAATGATGGTGTTAACATCTTCTCACCCCAAGTTGTTTTATCGTCATAAGGTTTATTATGCCATTCGTTACCGAAGTTTTCAGATAATATTCTTCGTATTGAAGAAAAACCGTTGCTTCTGAAACCTCTGCTTTTTAATGCAAATATTAATTGTCCTTCTTTTATGTTACTTCCGTCTATCGCATATTTTAATTTTTCGGGAAGTATGCCTATTGCCGTTGAGCTCCAATTAAAGTGCATTCTGTTACCGTAACCGCAGATACGGTCTCCGAGTTCGGCAATTTCACCGCCGGTTATTGTTATTCCGGAAAAATTACAAGCATCACGCAAACCTTTCATTAAAGCATCAATTATTTCTGTATTGAGATAATCAACATCAATTACGTTTGAGAGATTTGTCGGCTCGAAACCCATTGCTGCAAGGTCATCGGCAACCATGGCAACCAAATCGTAACCTAAAGTATCATATATGCCTGTACGTTCCGCCAATTCGGCTTTTGTGCCTATACCGTCGGATCCGATGCCGATACGTTCTTTTCCGAAAATTAATAAGTTTGAAAATCCGCCTGTTGATTTTGAGGCGACGGCTCCTCTCTTTCCGTATCTGTTTTGGAAAGTCTCTATCGCATATTCGTAAGCGATTTTTGAAGACTTGTTTCCGAGGTTAATGTCAACCCCGCTCTTTTTTTGCATAAGTTATTTTAAAAACTATGTATAAAGAAAGTGCAAAATTAAGATTAATGTTTGTAAAGTGCAACCGGAATAATAAAGTTTTTCAACTTTTTATTAACAATACTTAATCACTTGATATTAAGCATATTAATATTTGACATTATAAATTTTATTTGTATATTTTATAACATAATCAGGAACGGCTACTGCCGGATTGTAAAATAGATTTTTCATTTTAAAACTATTTATTCTGTATTTATGATTTGTTTAAAGGAATTGTAAAATAAAATGTTGAGCCTTTGGTTAATTCTGATTCAAGCCAAATTTGTCCGCCTAATAATTCAATAATATTTTTACTGATTGATAAACCGAGACCGGCTCCGCGATAAAGTTTTTCACTGTCTTTTTCAAGTTTTGTAAACCTGTGAAATATTTTATTTTGATTCTGTTCTGTTATCCCTATACCGGAATCTTTCACGTAAAAAATAATTTCTTTCTTTTCGGAAAAATTACTGTATTTATACCCTGCCTCAATAAAGCCTTTTTCTGTAAATTTCAAAGCATTGTTTATTAAATTAACTAAAACCTGCTGAAGTCGGAGTTTATCAGTATTTATAACAAGATTCAGATTTGTATTTTGAATTATTTTTAGTTCTGTATCTTTATATATTTTCATTTTATCATCATAAAGGACTTTTAAATCAATTAAAATTTCATTAATTAAAAAATCATTTTTTTTAATTTCCAATTGACCGGCTTCTATTTTAGAGATATCAATGATGTCGTTAATAAGGTTTAAAAGAGTATCGCTGCTTCGAACAATGTATGAAATCAATTCTTTTCTCCTTGTTTGCTTAAAGTTTCTGCTGTTCAGAAGATTAGAAAATCCGATTATGGCATTCATCGGCGTTCGAATTTCATGAGACATATTTGCTAAAAATGCTGATTTTAAACGATCGGATTCTTCTGCTTTTTCTTTAGCCTTTAGGAGTTCAGCCGTACGCTCTTTGACAAGTGTTTCAAGTTGATTTCTGTGTTTTCTGAGTTCATCGGCTTGTACTTGTATTTTCTTATTTTTATTAACAATTTCAATATTTTTATAGATTAATTTTTTGTTAATTTTTTGTTTTGATTTTATGCTTTTTAAAAGTAACAGTGCTAAAAATAAGATAATAAAAACGATAATTCCTTCAAGTATCAAAAAGTTCTGTTGTTTGTCAATTTTTATTGAGCGAATATTTAACTCTGTTTCCTGACTATTTATTTTCTTTTGTTTTATGTAAGTTTCTTTTGTTAAATTTTTCAATATTTTCTTTCCTTCTTCTACCTTTTGATTTTGCTCTTTAATAATTTGTTCTTTTAAATTTATTTTTGATTGTTTGGCAATTAAATCATTTGTTTTGGCTAACAATAATATTTTTTGTTTATTAATATTATTTTCGACTTTTAATAAATCTTTTTTTTGTTTATGAATTTCTTCATATTGAAGAATTATTTCATTTTTTTGTTTTTTTAATTCGACTAATTTTTGTTTAATTTCACTATTGAGATTCTTGATTAATTTTTTTTGTCTTTCTAATTCATTTTTTAAAGCTTCAACTTTTTCTTTTTCTTTTTTCAGTATAATTTCTTGTTTTGTATATAATTCTTTAACATCAATTTCAGAACCGCCGAGCAGAAGCAATTTTGGTAATATTTTTAAATTTTGATCCGATATTGTTTTTGTATTAATCTCGAAACTTATTGTTTTATCTGTTAAATAAGTGAAATTTATCATTATAAGTTTTTGCCGCTGTGAATTATCACTTATTACAAGTATATTTTTTCCTTTAATATGATTAATAACAGTACTTAATTCATAATTTTTCGATTTATTTACATAAATTATTTGAGGATTAGATTTAATAAGTTCCTGTATATTATGTATTTGAAGAATTTCTATAGGTTTGTCTTTTAAAGTTTTACGGCGGGCTAATTTTTTTAGGTAAGGTAAAATAGTTATATCATTTCCGTAAACAGCAATTATAAATTTTTTTAAATTAATTTCATCTTTCCATTTTATATTTAAACCGAATCGGTATATAAATCCGGTTTTTATTTCTGCATCAGTATATTCTTGGGCAAAAGAAAATTTATGCACTAAAAGGAAAAATAAAATCAGGTAAATGTATTTTCGATTTTTTTTAATCAAAATTAGTTATCTTATATAAAAAATATTATCTTAGTAATTTCAAAAAAACAAAAAATTTCATTATCCGAAGTTACAAAAAATAATTTAAAAACCAATTTAAATGTAAAACTTCTTCAATTATGAAAATAATACTTTTTATTATTGTTTTTATTTTTTCCTGCGGAAGTATTTTTTCTCAAAGTGATACTGTTAAAAATGAAACTTTTTCTATGTCACTTGAAGAATTATTAAAATTGAAAATTTCATCTGTTTCAAAAAAATCAGAAAATCTTTTGGAAACACCTCAAACTGTAATTGTAATTACAAAAGAACAGATTGAAAGAAGAGGATATACCGATTTGGAACAAATATTTCATGATTTACCGGGATTTGATATTTCAAGAGGAAACGGAACACGATATTCTCAAATTTACCAAAGAGGATACCGAACTAAAAATACTGAAAAAACTTTATTAATGATTGACGGAGTTGAAGAAAATGATCTTTGGAGTAACAGTGTATGGCTTTCAAGACAATATCCGATAAGTAATATTGAAAGAGTTGAAATTATATACGGACCGGCTGCAACCATATACGGTGCTAATGCTTTTCTCGGAGTAATTAATATTGTAACAAAAACAGCAGATCAGATAACAGGAGATAAAAAACATTTCGGTATAAACTCTCAATTCGGATACGGTTCATATAACACTCGATATGCTGATATAAGCATAGCTGCTAACTCAAATCATTTTTCATTAATATTATCAGGAAGAATTTATAATTCGGATGAACAGGATTTATCAAATTACCCTGATTGGGATTACGACTTAAGTGCTTATGATTTAGATTTTTACAAAAATATTTTAGGGACAGGTAATGATATTGTTGCACAAACAGCAATGGATTTTGATAAAGCAGCATATTACAATTCTCCGGTTTTAAACGGAAAAAAGCCGAGATACAGCAATCAAACAAAAGATTATTTATTTTACGGTAAAATGAAAGTGGATAACTTTACTTTGGGTTTTCAAAGTTTTAAACGTAATGAAGGATACGGTGCTTGGTACAGAGATGATTATGAATTAGGACCTGAACACGGAGCAAGTTGGGTTCCTGCAAATATGTTCTTTTATACAAAATATGATAAAAAATTTTCAGATAAATTATCCTTCACAAGTTTTTCTAATTTTAAAGTTCATCAATTAAACGGTAATTGTGAAGAATTATATTATTTGGGATATTTTAATAAAGAATTTAATTTAACTGACATTGCGGATACTATTTCAGGTACTGTTACTTTATTGCCGATTGATTCAATCCGAAAACCTTATTGGAGTGATACTTGGTGGCAAACCTATTCTCAACAAATACGATCGGAATTAAGAATACAATATAATCCTACTGAAAATTTTAATATAATTACCGGAGCAGAATTCAGGGTAAGCCATATACAAGGAGCTTATCTGTATGGCGAAACGGAGGATCCGGAAGAAACAGCTGTTATAAATAACTCAAAAGGCGGAAATCATTTTTTCAGCAGAGATTTAGGATTTTTTATGCAAGCCGATTATACACCTTTTAAAAAAATAAATTTTGTTTTGGGCGGAAGAGTTGATAACAATAAAATTAGATTAACCGGCGGATACGGTACAGTTTTTAATCCTAAAGCAGCAATTATTTATACTCCTTCAAATTTTATATTAAAAGCAATATATTCTGAGGCATATATGGATGCGGGTTACTGGACAAAATACAGTACAACTCCGGGCAGACTGCTTGATAATCCTAATTTAAAAACAGAGAAAGTTAAAAATTATGAACTAAGTTTAGGATGGAAAGCAAATAATTACTTTTTTGCTGATATAACCGGATTTAATTCATACTACACCGATGCAGTGGGTACTGTTGACGTTACCTATATTAATGATGACGGAAATAAAGTCTTTACAACTCAACACCAAGCAATCGGAAATTTAAGAATACAAGGTTTACAAAGTAATATATATTTCAACTATTCTCATTATTCTGCTTATGTAAATTACACTTTTTCAAATCCGTATAAAATAACGGATAAAAAAATAAGAATCGGTGATATCGCAAGTCATCATTTAAATTTCGGAACAAATGCTCTGTTTTTTAATAAATTGAATTTGAATATTCGAGCTAATTGGTCGGGGAAAAAACCTACCGGAAAAGAGACAACTGTTTCAAATAATCCTTTAAATAAAATTGATGCTTATTTTGTTATAAACAGTGCTGTTTCTTATCGTATTTACAAAAGAATTTCTGCACAAATTCTTATCAATAATGTTTTAAACAAAGAATATTTCGACCCCGGTGTCAGAAGTGCAAACGGGATATATTACGCCTCGAAATTACCGCAAAACAGAAGAAATTTTATTGTTAAATTAAATATTAATCTTTAACTTTATACAAATCTTTAATTTGTTCTTTATATTTATTAATTACAACTCTTCGTTTAAGTTTTAAGGTTTGTGTGAGCATTCCGTTTTCTATTGTGAAGTTTTCATTCGTAAAAATAAATTTCTTCGGTATTTCATAATTACCGTAATTATCCTTTAAAGTTTTACGAATTTCAACACTCATAAATTCTTGGACAATAGGTAAATGAACCAATTTATCTATTTCTGTTTTAACTTTTAATGCTTCTGCTGTTTTTTTCAATACTTCGCAATCGGGAATTACAATACAAATATTATACGGCTTTCCGTCACCAAAAACCATAGCATTTTCAATATACGGTAATAAGCGAATATCTTCTTCCAGTGCTGCCGGAAAAACATATTTACCGTTTTCTAATTTATATTGTTCTTTAATTCTGCCGGTAATAAAAATATAACCGTCTTTGTCAATAGTTCCTCTGTCGCCTGTTTTTAACCAACCGTCTTCCGTAAATACTTCTTTTGTAGCTTTCGGTTTGTTATGATACCCTACCATTAGATTCGGTCCTTTTACTTGTATCTCACCATCTTCACTTGTATCATTCACCACAGAACTGTCAATCCTGACTTCAATAAATTCCAAAGGAGAACCCACACTTCCGGGTTTATTCAGTTCCGGACTGTTCATTGAAATTGCCGGTGATGTTTCACTCAAACCATAACAATCATAAACAGGCAGACCGATATCGGTAAAGAAATAAGAAATTTCATTATTCATTTTAGCACTTGCTGTTATTGAGGCTATAAGTTTTCCTCCGAATTTTGCTTGTATTTTTGAGAAAACAAGCTTATTACCCAGTTTTAGTTTCAATTTTGTTCCGAAACCGACAGCACCTTTTTGTTCGCGATATTTTTTAGCTGCATTAACTGATATATCAAACAGTTTCTTTTTAATACCGCCTTCTTCATTCATTTTAGCTTGAATTCCGTCATAAATTTTATTAAAAACACGCGGAACGGCAATTAAAAAAGTCGGCTGAACCTTCAATAAATCTTCTGCCATTGTTTCTACACTTTCCATAAAGCCGATTGAACCGCCTACAAAAAACCAATTGTATAATTCGGCAGTTTGCCCGTAGCTGTGAGCCCATGGAAGTATCGATAAACTACGAGATGTTTCATTAAGAATATTTTTATATCGGTGAAATCCTGCCCGAGAATTTGAAACAAAATTCCCGTGAGTTAACAAAACACCTTTCGGGTCTCCGGTTGTTCCGGAAGTATATATTAAAGCTGCAATATCATTTACTCCCGGTTTTATTAATTTAACAGGATTTTTTTTACCGATATTTTCAAGATATTGCATACTCTTATCTCCTGAATACTCAATGATAAAAATATGCTCTAAGCTTTCAATCTCATCTTTCAATATCTTTACTTGGTCATAAATTTTTTTATTTGAAACTAATAAAAATTTTATCCCTGCATCTTTAATAATATATCGCCAAATTTTTAAGATTTCATTTTCATACATCGGAACAAATCGTGCTGCTAATCCGTATGTTGCAAAAGCAGCAACAGCCCATTCTGTTCTGTTATTGGCTATGATTCCGACTACATCATCTTTTTTAATATTTAAGGAAGCTAAACCGGCTCGGAAACTATCAACTCTTTTTCTGACATCATCATAAGTTGTCCATTCGTATTTACCGGTTTGTTTGTTTTTTGTACCGAAAAGTTTGTTGTTTTTAAATTTTTCGGTTGCAATTTCAAAATGATCGACTAAATTATCGGGTTTTTCTGTTATAATCATTTTTTTATAATTAAGAATTGATATGTTTTAACAAATATTTAATATTAATTGTTGCTGTGAGAGAGATATTTGCAAAAATGTCGCCTCCGGAAAGGCGACTTACAAATTAGACATCTCCTGCCCACTCATCATAAAATTGAGAAAGATATTGCAACATAAAGTTGTGTCGTTTTTCGGCGAGTGTTTTTCCGGTTTCGGTATTCATTTTATCTTTCAAAAGTAACAATTTTTCGTAGAAATGATTAATTGTCGGAGCTGTGCTGTTTTTATATTCTTCTTTGCTCATTTGCAAATTCGGTTTTATGTCGGGATTATATATTTCACGTTTTTTAAAACCGCCGTATGCAAATGTTCTGGCAATACCGATTGCACCTATTGCATCTAATCTGTCGGCATCTTGAACCACTGCCAATTCAGGTGAAAAATAATTATTTTTTTGATGCCCTCCGAGAAAAGATATGTTTTTTACGATATTAACAACCGGTGTAACAATCTCATTATCAATATTCAGAGATAATAAATATTGCTCTGTTTTTTTCGGACCTATTGTTTCGTTACCTTCGTTAAATTTATGATCGGCAATATCATGAAGCAACGCAGCAAGTTCACAAACTAACGAATTTGCTTTTTCTGTTTTTAAAATGAGTCGGGTATTTTTCCAAACCCGATAAATATGAAACCAATCGTGAGAGCCTTCGGCTTTGTTTAAAGTTTGTTTTACGAAGATTATTGTTTGTTGAATGATTTTGGTTTTATTCACAAAATATTAAATTATTTAAATATTCTCAAATTGGTCAATTTTTGATTTCTCCGTTCTAAAAATATAAATTCTGTAATCAGCAGAAGAAAAGCGATAAAAATAAAATAGGGAAATAAATCAGCATAATCCATTACTTCGGTTTTTCCGCCTTTTTTTCCGAATGAATTAATTTGATGTTGAATTTTATTAATATCAGAATAAAAATTACCTGTATCGTAATATTTTCCTCCTCCGGCATTTGCAATTTGCGTTAAAAGCACTTCATTTAGTTTTGTAAGAACGACTTTTCCGTTTTTATCTTTCTTATATTCACCGGTTTGAGATTCAGGTATAGGAACAGCACTTTTTTTACCAATACCGACAGTTGAAATAATAATACCGCTTTTCTTTACTTCTTTTGCTGCATCAATAGCTTTTTGTTCGTGATTTTCACCATCTGTTAAAATTAAAACGAACTTTTGACTTTCAGTATTTGTTTTATCAAACATATTTGCAGCCAAATTTATTGCACTGCTTATATTTGTTCCCTGAACAGGAATAATATCCGGAGAAATTGAAGATAAAATAATATCGGAATTTGAGAAGTTTGATGTCAGAGGAATTTGAACAAATGCTTCACCGGCAAATATTATCAGTCCCATTCTGTCATAAGGGTTTTTTCGGTATAATTCGCTTATAATTTGTTTTGCACGATATAATCTGTCCGGTTTTACATCTTGAGCAAGCATACTGGAAGACACATCAAGCGCAAAAATAATTTCTCTGTTTTTTGTTGCCCGAACTTTTACTTTGTTGCCCGATTGCGGTCGCGCTGCCGCAAGAATCATAAATATTAATGCCGTCCCTATAAGCATATTTTTAAATAAAATTCTGTATTTTGAATAATCAGGAAATAATTTTCGCAGTAAATCTTCATCACCAAAACGTTTCAATACTTTTTTTCTGAAATAATTTGCTGAAATATACAGCAAAATAAAAACAGGAATAAGTAAAAATAACCAAAAATATTCGGGATTTTTAAATTGAAATAAATTCATGTTTTATAATATTTGTTTCTATGGTATAGTTCTTAAAACCGTGTATCTTAGTAAAATTTCAAGAACAAGCAGAATTAAAGCCGGAATTAAGAAACGCATATATTCTTCTTCTGTTTTCTTTCCGAGTTTTTCTTTTATTTTGTCTTTTTCAAGTTTTTCAATTTCATCATATATCTTTTTAAGTTTATTATTATCGGTTGCTCTGAAATATTTTCCTCCGGTTTTTTTTGCAATCAATTTCAAAGTTTCTTCATCAATTTTCACTTCGACTTTTTGCATTTGAGTTCCGAAAACTGTTTGCACCGGCATATCGGCATAGCCGTTCTTTCCTACCCCTATTGTATAAACTTTGATATTATACTTTGCAGCCAAATCAGCCGCTGTCATAGGATCAATATTTCCGGCATTATTCTCTCCGTCTGTCAGAAGAATAACTATCTTACTTTTTGATTTGCTGTCTTTTAAATCATTTACAGCCGTTGCTAATCCATGACCGATTGCCGTACCGTCATCAATCAAACCTTGTTTTACACCGGCAAACATATTAATCAGCACTTTATGGTCAATGGTAACCGGACATTGAGTAAACGCTTCACCGGCAAAAACTACCAATCCTATTCGATCATTTTCCTGCTTGTTTATAAATTCTATTGCAATATCTTTTGATGCTTCAAGCCGGTTAGGTTTAAAATCTTGTGCTAACATACTCCCGGAAATGTCCAAAGCAATAACAATATCAATTCCTTGTGTTATTTTATTTTGTACTTTTTCAATTTGCGGACGTGCTAAAATAAGTATCAATAAAGAAATTACAGCTAATCGAATAATAAATAATAAATGTCTTAAATAATATTTTAAAGGTTTTTTTATATTATCAAATACATTCACAGAAGAGTACAGCAAACTTGCCTGTGATTTTGATTTTCTGAAAATATACCAGATAATCATCGGTATTAATATCAAAAACAACCAAAAATATGAAGGATGTGCAAAAACCATAATTTTAATTTTCAATTTTCCCGTCAGTTAATTCGTCTTCATCTTTTTCTTTTGTTTTATTGACAAAAGAAAGTGCATATTCAATCATCATTTCATTGCGATACTCATCCGGTTCATTCTTTGCAAATTTAACCATATCGGACAAGGATAACAGTTCTTTCAATTTATTATTCAAATTCTCACTTGCAAATTCAGTTTTATCAAAATTTTCAATAATTTCATTTGTTACGGATTCTAATGCCTGAATTTTAAATCGTTCTTCAAGATATATTCTTATTATATTACTTAATTCTGTGTAAAATGGTTTTAAATTATTCTTCTTGTGAAGTTCTTTATTTTTTATTTCATTTATTCGTTGAATTGCTCTTATATGTGCCGGTATTTCAGATTTAGTTTTTACAAACAGCGGTTTTTCTTCTGCTTTTCTTTTCTTTATATACCTGATTAACAGAAGAATAATCACTATCAAAATAATACTTAGTAATATATACCAACCGAAGCGTTGCATAAATTCTTTAAATGTTAAAGGAGCATCAACAGGACTTTTAATATCGGCAATTTTGAGTTGTTGTGCAGTATCAATTTTACTCATAAATGCAGAATCAGGTTTAAAATACGAAACCTTTAAACGCAACGGATTTGTTATTAAAGTATCGCCGTCAACAATAAATTTAAAACCTTTTATTAAAAACAGTGAATCTTTAAAAGAAGTTACGGTATATAATTGCTCTAAAAAATTATCATCGGTTTTCCCGACACTGCTTTTGTTTATAATTTCAATGCCCGGAATAATTACTTTATCAAAAACGGGAAACTGAATATTTTTTCCGGCATTTTCAGGAATTTCCAATTTTAAAGTAATCTGATCACCAACCGTTATCTTTTTCTTTTCAAAGGTTGCTCTTTGCGAGAAACTCGTCTGAAACAAAAAAGATAACAATAAAATACTGAAAATTTTATTAATCATATTAAGAAAATTTTGTCAAAATTAAAAACAATCATTCAAATAATATCAAAAAAAGCTTATTTTTATGCGTTTTTATTTTTTGATATGGCAGAACCTTACAACGGTGTAAAATTTAATTACAAAAACATCGGCAAAACGATAAGTGAACATCCTTTATTGTATGAATTGAAATATTGGTGTGCTGTTTTTAATCATAAAAATTTAGCACCTCCCTATCCCGGCGGTTCCTCCGGAAATTTAAGTTTCAGACTTAATTCAAAAGAAAATAATTTTATAATTACGGCAAGCCGTACAGCACTGAACGACAGCATGGTGAATACGGATTTCTCTGAAGTTATAAATTATTATAAAAATCAAAATTTAATTACCGGAAAAGGCGAGAAAGAACCTTCATCAGAATCAATAATGCACTTTCTTATTTATAAAAACAGGAACGATATTAATGCAATATTTCACGGGCATTCTCCCGAAATTTTGAAACATGCCGAACAATTAAATATTCCGACTACTGAAAAAGAATTACCCTACGGTACTGTTGAATTTGCAAAAAATGCTTTAAATTTGCTGCACAACTCTGATTTTATCATTTTAAAAAATCACGGTTTTGTATCGTTGGGAAACACAATGCAAGATGCCGGAGAACAAACATATTTTTTTCTGAACAAATGTAAATCCTTTAAATAATGAAAAATCTTATTTTCGTCTTTATAATTCCGTTAACATTGCTTATTTCCTGCAACAAAGAAGAAAAAATCAATTTTGACGATTCAAGAAGCAAAATTATTGATGCTTCCGAAATAAACAATAAATTAAGTAAAGAAAAAAACATAATTTTAAGAAATGCAACTATTATCGGAGACATTGATTTTACAAAAAGCAAAGAAAAATATTTGGTTAATGCGAATTTAATAAAACATACGATAAATTCGGCTCTTACATTCTACGATTGCACTTTTAAAGGAAAAATAATTGCTCATAAAAAAAATAATGAATTCAGGATTATATCCGAGTTTAACAAAAGTGTATGCTTTGTAAACTGCACATTTCAGGATACTGTTGATTTTTCCTATTCCGATTTTAAAGATGTCGCAATCTTTTCAAACTCAATGTTTCAAAATTTAACAAACTTTGAATCAGCATTTTTTAGTCCTAAAGGTGCAAATTTCAGTAAGTCGCATTTTATAAAATATGCTAAATTTAACATTATAGAAAGCTCCGGATATTTCAATATTTCTGATGCTGTTTTTGACGATAATGTGCTGTTTCAGCTGTCTGAATTTAACCGAAGTGCAAGATTTGCATCCGTAAAATTTAATAGAAATGCAGATTTTACTAAAGTTAAATTCTTCGATGATGTATTTTTTAATTATTCTGAATTTTACAGGTCAATAAAATTTAATACTTCGGTATTCAGGGGAAGAACCGAGTTTTTAAAATGCAAATTCAATATGATTTCTGAATTTAAAAACTGTTTATTTTTTTCGGAAACAAAATTTAAAGATGCTGAAATTTCGGGAATATTAACATTTGAAAACAGTATTTTCTATATTTCAAATCCTGAAAATTTTAAGATAAAACTATTGAAAGAGAGTGATTTTACAGATGACAATACATTTATACTTCTAAAAAAATAACTTATCAAAATACCAATTCAGAAAAAAGTTATATCTTTATAACCTTATTAATCTAAAATTAAACCTAAATATTATGAAAAAATTAATTAACAAAATTTTAATTTTAAGTTTTGTCATCGGTCTGTTTGCAGTTCTCCCGAGTTGTGATCCGGATAACCCTAATTCTTTGAATAACCTTTCACAAGCCCTCGGTTGGTTTGGTCTGGGCGGCACTATGGGCGATGATACAACTGCTATTGAAAATGACATTTATCTCGGTTCGGGTCAACTTCCCGGTTCAGTTGATTTATCGGCATATTTTCCGCCGATAGGTGATCAGGGTTCATACGGAACATGCGTTGCCTGGGCAACCGGTTACAATCACAAATCGTTTTTGGAAGCTTGGGATGATAATCACCGAACAACATTCAACAACAGTCAAATATTCAGTCCTAAATATTTATTTTGGTCTATTCCGAGTGCTAAAAAAGGAGATGATTGTAACGGAACAGGCTTTGAACCGGCTTACGATGCTATGATATCCGGCGGAGTAGCTGATTTAGCAACAACACCATATACAAATTTGGGTGATTGCTCAAGTTCTCCTTCAGGAACCGAAAATACAAATGCAGCCAAATACAAAATTGAAAGTTATCGGCAAGTAGATGTTAAGATTAAAACAATAAAACAATATTTGGCTCAAGGAAGAGTACTAACTTTCGGAGCAAAACTCGGAGAAAATTTTATGGCTTGGAATTCGAGTGATGTAATATACAGTGATACAGAAGACTACCAAGGTCAAAATGCTTATCATGCGATGACTCTTTGCGGTTATGATGACAGTAAAGGAAATAACGGTGCTTTCCGTATTGTAAATACCTGGGGTACAAGCTGGGGCGACAACGGTTACATTTGGGTTGATTACAACTTCTTTGTAAGCGGTGATTTTGCTTTTTGTGCATTTGCCGCAACTAATGTTTTTTCTAATCCTGATTCAGACGGAGACCATCAAGTTGATGACGGTGATATTAATTCAGGTTATGATTTAATGGCTTGGGAATTATATGACCTTCATGATGATGTTTCAGATCCCGGAAACACAAATCCGCGTGCCCGTGTAGCAAAATATAACGCCTATAATACAGGAACTAATTATATTCCTTCATCAAGAGATTGGAATATTCTTTACATTTATTACAATGCAAACAATGCAAATGATTACGGCATTTTACTATATGATTATTATAGTGATGATAATACAGACGGAACATGGACACAAGGAGGAAACGGAAGTTTAGGAACAAACGGAGACAGTGAAATTGATCAGAATTGGTGGAATTGGGTTGATGTTCCGTCAGGACAGAGTGTTGCTTATTCTGTTTACGGAAACACACCTGAAGGCGACCGCTTTAGCTGGCAATATACAATGCCTTCAATAACAGGAGATTATTATCTTCTTATTATTGTTGACGGATATGATGTCATTAAAGAATTTGATGAATCAAATAATTATTTTTATTTAACAGATTCTGAAGGCGGTCCAATCACATTCAGCAATGGTGTAATGCAAGAACAGCCTGCTAAAAATTTTGAAAAGAAATTAAATCCGAAAATGGGCGATGATTCCCCGAGGCAAACCGTAATAAATAATCAACATCTTAATACATACAGTACAAAAGAAATCAGGAAATTAATTAATTACCGATTGGCTTCAGGTGATATTCAACGAAAAGCCGCTGCTTTTAATAAATCAAATAATAAAAGTTACGGAAAAACTAATAATTAATTTTATTAAAGCTGAAATTTTTATTAACCGTGCCACGCAGAAGCGTGGCACGGTTTGTATAAACTTTAATATACAAGTATGTTTTGTGTCATAAAAAACTTAAAATAATTATTCTATTTTTGTTGAAAATATGAACAAAAATTAAATTAAAAATGATAAATCAACAATTATTAAATCCGAAAAGCATTGTAATAGTCGGCGGTTCTGATGATATTCACAAACCAGGAGGAAAAGTTTTATATAATATTATTAAAGGAAACTATCAAGGAAAACTATATGTTGCGAACCCGAAACAAGAAGAAGTTCAGGGAATAAAATCTTATAAGAATTTGAATGAATTGCCCGAAACAGAACTTGCAATATTGGCAATTTCAGCAAAATTTTGTATTGATGCCGTTAATATTCTGGCAAATACCAAAAATACCAAAGCATTTATTATACTTTCTGCCGGTTTCAGTGAAACAAACGAAGAAGGTGCAAAAACAGAACATGAAATTGTTGAAATAATCAATAAAGTTAAAGGTGTGTTAATCGGTCCGAACGGTATCGGAGTACTTACACCGAATTATCACGGTGTTTTCACTTCGCCTATTCCTAAATTAGACCCGCAAGGCGTTGATTTTATTTCCGGTTCCGGAGCAACAGCTGTTTTTATTACAGAACTCGGGATTCCGAACGGATTGCGTTTTGCAAGTTTATATTCCGTAGGAAACAGTGCACAAACAGGCGTGGAAGAGATTTTGGAATATATGGATTTAAATTATAAAGAAGGCATAAGTCCGAAAGTTAAATTGTTATACCTCGAACAAATTAACAAACCTCGAAAATTATTAAAACATGCAAGTTCCTTAATCCGAAAAGGGTGTAAAATAGCAGCGGTAAAAGCAGGAAGCTCATCAGCCGGGAGTCGTGCTGCATCATCGCATACCGGAGCTTTGGCAAGTTCCGATGTTGCTGTTGGTGCACTGTTTAAAAAAGCCGGTATTGTTCGCTGTTACGGAAGACAAGAACTCATTACTGTTGCTTCAGTTTTTATGCATCCCGAATTACAAGGCAAAAATATTGCAATTATCACACATGCCGGCGGTCCTGCCGTTATGCTTACCGATGCACTCGAAAAAGGCGGGTTAAACATTCCGAAAATTGAAGGTAAAAAAGCCGCAAAACTTCTCGAAAAATTATATCCCGGTTCTTCCGTTGTTAATCCGATAGATTTTTTGGCAACAGGCACCGCCGAACAACTTTCCGATATTATTGATTATTGTGAAAACAAATTTGATGATATTGATGCAATGGTCGTAATTTTCGGAACTCCCGGTTTAAGCAAAGTTTTTGATGCTTATGATGTAATAGATAAAAAAATGGTAACCTGCAAAAAACCGATTTTTCCGGTTTTACCGTCTTTAAGTGAAGCAAAAGAAGAAATTAAAGAATTTATTTCAAAAGGTCGCGTATTTTTTCCCGAAGAAGTTTTGCTCGGTAATGCACTTTCAAAAATTTATTACACATCGAAACCAAAATCGACAAACATAATTCTGCCCGAAATTAATAAACAAAAAATCCGAGAAGTCATTGATAATGCCGACAAAGGTTATTTAACCCCTGAAAATGTTCAACAATTATTAGACGCCTCAGGCATTAACAGAGCCAAAGAAATTGTTACCGATAATTTGCAAACAGCCGTTACGGAAGCTAAAAAAATAGGCTTTCCGTTGGTAATGAAAGTTATAGGTCCTGTTCATAAATCAGATGTCGGCGGTGTGGTTTTAAATGTTAAGAACGAAGAACAGGTAATTAAAGAGTTCGAACGTATGATAAAAATAAAAAACACAACCGGTATACTTATGCAACCGATGCTGAGCGGAATTGAACTGTTTGCCGGAGCAAAATATGAAGATAAATTCGGACATATTATATTAGCCGGTATGGGCGGTATTTTTATTGAAGTGTTGAAAGACGTATCAACAATTTTATCGCCTGTCAGCAAAAATGAAGCATTTAAAATGATTAAGTCGTTAAAATCCTATAAATTAATTGAAGGCACACGCGGACAAGAAGGCATAAACCAAGATAAATTTACCGATATAATCGTGCGTCTTTCGGCATTATCGGAAGCAGCACCGGAAATTACTGAAATGGACTTGAATCCTTTGTTGGGAACAGCAAAAGATGTTATTGCAGTTGATGCACGGATTAAAATTGAGAAGTAATTGTAAGCTAAAACCTAAAAAAAAGTAAACAGAAAGCAACATATATCAGTCAACTTTACACAATTTCAGGATACTGCTTTGTCGGAAAATTTAATCCAAGTTTTTCCACTGTTTTTTATATGCTCTTTTAAAATATTTAAAGAATTTGTTCCCTCCGGTATATTTGGCAATGTATGATTTATAATTGCCTTTCGGGTCTGCGTTAAAATCTTTTGTTGACATATCGGTTGCCAATACAGTTTGCATTTCTTTGGTATATTTACTTTTAGTTTGCCTGCGGCTTAATTCTCTTAATAAATCCAATGCTTTATCATAATTTTTGTTGTGATTGTAAAAACCTACGGCATAAATAATAAAATCACTGTACGACTTTTGAATAAACTCAAACAAAGGGATATGCTTTATACCGTATTCCGAAACATTTTGAACTTTATAATAATCTTCAACAGCCATATATGTACTAATTGCAGATTTATAATTTTTTCGCTGTAAATAACTGTTAACCGTTTCAATATCTTTTAAATATTTTACTGCCGGATAAATATAATCCTTTTTAGTTGCCGCTTTTTTGGTATCGATTTCACATTGTGCATATTTTTTTGCCAAATTTAATGCTTCGTTAAATTTATTATCTGCTTCAATATATTTACCTGAATTTATCAAATCAGATGCTTTTATAACTATCAGGTCATAAGCATTTTGTGCATTAATACATTCTCGTTTGAAAATTAACTTTTTTAAATCTGTTCTTGCCTGATACACTTTCGGATTATTTTCAATACTGTATTTTTCCGAAATTATTTTAGCTTCATTATATAATTGTCTTGCTTTTTGTAAATCATTTACTTTTACTTTACTTCTTCCGTTTGCAATAATATCAAGAACAAGATTTTCGGCAGCACTGCTTATATATGTATTTAACTTTAAATTTTTGCGGATACCGAATTCGGATTGAATCGTTGTTGCTCTGTCAAATTTATCCAAAGCATCTTGATATTTGCCTTTTGATGCAAAAGTTTTCCCGTCTGAAATAACACTGTTATAAATTGCTTGTTTTATATTTAAAAATAAACGGTCTTCTTTAGTGCTTTGTTTTAAATCATATTTTTTACGATATGCAATTGCTTTGTCGGCATAACTTTCGGCATTTTCATTATTTCCGGTTCTGAAACTCCTTTCTGCATCAGAAAGATATGAAAAATAAATTCCGTTTCGTGCTTTTATATAGCCTTTTGCCAAAGCATCCGTACAATTTATTTGTTGATACCCGTTACAAATTCGTGCCGCATTATCGTAATTGTTAATTGCTTTAATATATTTTTTATTATAAGATAACTTATTAGCTCTTGTAATATATCGGTGATATAATGTTGAAATTCTTTGATTAATATCTGTTTGATTAGTAATAAAATCTCTGTTCTGATTTGCAAAAGTAATTGCATCATTAATAACTTTTTCAGCTTCCTGCAAATTATTATTTTTAAAGTTAACATCAACCGTATTTATTATCAAATGATATTTACCGTTAATTGCACGAGCTAATTCAACATCCATATTTTGTCTGCATCGAACTTCAGGAAAATCTCTGCAAATTTGAGCAGCTGTTGTTAATGTTCCGATAGCATCATCATATCTTCCGTTATTATTCATCTCGGAAGCGTTCAGCAAAAAATCATTATAAATTCCGCGAGCCAGTTCAACGGTTTGAATTTTTGTTTCCGTATCCGGATTCATTCCTCTGATTTGAAACAACTTATTAATAGCTTTATCAACATAACCCGAATTATAATACAAACGAGCCAATTGAAAATGAGCAGGTGCATAATTCGGATTTATTTCTATTGATTTATTAAAATAAAAATCTGCCTGCCCCGGATTATGTCTTGCCAGCATTTCAATACCTCTTTCGTAATATATTTGGTCAAAACTGTTAATCAAGTCATTACACACATCTTTTAAAACTTGTGCTTTATTTAAAATTTGACTTAATTTATTTTTTAAACCTGCCGGATCGTAAGTATTAAGAGGTAAAAACCTGTAAAAATCTTTTTGTTTTACAGTGTTTACATATACCTCGGCACTGTTTGCAGTATCTCTGAAACGATAAAGTTCATTCAAATTTTCAAGATGGCTCAGATAATCTCTGTTTGAATTGATATTATTCAATCGACGTAACCTGCCTCGAGCATTTAAACTTTCATTATAATAATTATCAATCTTTATTACTTGCGCATCAAATTCTCTTTTATTTTCTGCAGTATAATCAAAAACCTTATTCAGTAATCTTATTTTGTAATTATCGGTATTTATAGTATCCGTAACTGTCATATGCACTAATTCAACATTACTTCCTGTTACATTTATATCATTAAATGTATAATTTCCTATAACATTGTTGCCGTTTAACCATTGCAGGTTAAAAGATATTTTCTTCGGGATCAGAGTTTTTCCGACATCAAATTCGCGATACATATTATCTCCGGTAATACGAATATTATTTATGCTTACAATAAATTCTAAACGATTGCTGCGTTTTAAAATTTGTCGATGTTGTTTAAATGAAAAAGTCAAACTGACATTTGTAATCGGTTTCGAATATCCTTGGGCTATTTTTCTGAAAATTTGATTTTTTATATTTGATTGTCCTTGATCATATCTGATAAGAAAAGTTAAAACATTTGCTTTATTAAAAATAATCTGGCTTTGAGCATTGACTCCTAAAGAAAAAATCAACATAAAAATAAGAGAAAAGTAAAGTTTTTTCATAAGAATATATTTTCATTAAAAAATATTTTTCGTTTTTTTTATAAAACATTCAAAAACAGTTCCGTATTTTGTTAAAATATTGCAAATTTGCAAAAAATCATTTTAATAAAACAAATTAATACATATAAAATGAAAAAACATAATTTTTACGCCGGACCGTCAATTCTGCCTCAATCGGCAATTGACGAAACAATCAGTGCCTTAAAAGATTTTGCGGGAACAGGTATTTCTTTGGCTTCCATATCTCACAGATCAAAAGAATTTGATGCCGTAATGAACGATGCAGTTGCAATGTTCAAAGAATTACTGGATATTCCCGAAGGCTACTCTGTTTTATTTCTCGGCGGCGGCGCAAGCACACAATTTGCTATGATTCCTTTTAATTTAATGAGAAAAAAAGCACTATATGTCAATACCGGAACTTGGGCAACAAAAGCGATTAAAGAAGCAAAAATGTTCGGAGAAGTTATTGAAATTAAAGGGGATGATTTCTTCTCAATTCCTAAAGGTTACGACATACCTGAAGATGCTGATTATGTTCACATTACAACAAATAATACAATTTACGGAACTGAATATCACGAAGATTTAGATATTAATGTTCCTTTGATTGCCGATATGTCTTCTGATATTTTCAGTCGTAAAGTCGATATTTCAAAATATGCTTTAATTTACGGAGGAGCTCAAAAAAATCTTGCTCCTTCAGGTGTTACATTTGTTATTGTTCGTCAGGATGTTCTCGGAAAAGTTGAGCATAAAATCCCTACAATGCTTAATTATCAAACACATATTGACAAAAATTCTATGTTTAACACACCTCCGGTAATTTCTGTTTTCACGGCATTGCAAACATTAAAATGGGTTAAAGCAAACGGCGGCGTTGAAGGGATGAATAAACGGAATAATGAAAAAGCATCCGCAATGTATAATGAAATTGACAGAAATAAACTGTTTAAAGGAACTGTTGCAAAAGAAGATCGTTCAATTATGAATGTTTGTTTTGTTATGAATGAAGAATACAAAGATTTTGAAGCCGAATTTCTTGAATTTGCAACTTCCAAAGGAATGGTGGGCATAAAAGGACATCGTTCTGTCGGCGGCTTCAGAGCTTCACTCTACAATGCACTTGATATTGAAAGCGTTAATGCACTTATTGCTGTAATGAAAGAATTTGAAAGTAAACACTAAAATAGTTTAAAGTAAAAAAACAAAAGTAAAAAGGTTTAAAAATTATTTATAACAAAAAATTTAAAAATGAAAATAACCGTAGCAACAGTTAAACCCTTTGCACCTGCAGCCGTTACAAAAATTAAAGAAACTGCTGAAGATGCAGGATACGAATTTGCTTTACTCGAAAAATACGAAAGCCAAGACGAATTAATCGAAGCAGCAAAAAATACCGATGCATTAATTATCAGAAGTGATAAAGCAACCAAAGAAGTAATAGAAGCCGGAGGCGACAGATTAAAAATAATCGTAAGAGCAGGTGCAGGATACGACAATATTAATTTGGAAGCAGCAAGCGAAAACGGTATTGTTGTAATGAATACACCCGGACAGAACTCTAATGCCGTTGCCGAACTTGCTATCGGATTAATGGTATTTGCCGCCAGAGGAAAATTTAACGGTAAATCCGGTACCGAACTCAAAGGTAAAAAACTCGGTATTCACGCATACGGAAATGTCGGCAGATTAGTAGCAAATATTGCTAAAGGTTTCGGAATGGAAGTATTTGCTTTCGATGCCTTTGTACCCAAAGAAAATATAGAAGCCGACGGCATAAAAGCACTTGATTCCGCAGATGAATTATATTCCGGTTGTCAATATGTTTCATTGCATATTCCGGCAAATGAAGATACAAAACAATCAATTGATTATGATTTGCTTACTAAAATGCCGAGCGGTGCGACTTTAGTTAATACTGCCAGAAAAGAAGTCATTTACGAAGATGAACTGTTAAAATTAATGAGTGAAAGAGATGATTTTAAATACATTTCAGACATTGCTCCGGATAAAAAAGCCGAATTTGAAGAGAAATATGCCGACAGAGTTTTTTTTACACCTAAAAAAATGGGTGCACAAACCATTGAAGCAAATCTTAATGCAGCATTAGCATCTGCAAAACAAATTATTAATTTCTTTGAAAACGGTGATACAACGTTTCAGGTAAATAAATAAAATATTTTTAGTGAGGGTTTTGATTTCATAAAAACTCTCATTTTTTTAATAACAAACAAAATAAAATTATGTCGATACTAAAACCATTCAAAGGAATACGACCGCGACCGGATATAGCCGAAAAAGTTGCCGCACGTCCTTATGATGTTCTGAATTCTGCGGAAGCACGAAAAGAAGTTCAGGGAAACCCCTACTCTTTTCTTCATATAAACAAACCCGAAATTGATTTGTCTGAAGACATTGATATTCATTCGGCACCGGTTTATGAAAAAGCTAAAGAAAACTTTGAACGTATGTTTCAAGAAGGTATTTTTGTACAAGACGATGAACCGTGTTATTACATTTATGCCCAAACCATGAACAGTAAAACTCAATATGGTTTAGTTGCCGGAGCTGCTGTAGATGACTATGTTAACGGGATTATTAAAAAACACGAGTTAACACGTCCGGATAAAGAAGAAGACCGAATGAACCACGTAAGAGTTTCAAACATTAATGCCGGTCCTGTGTTCTTTGCATATAGAGATAATGAAAAAATTGACAAAATCGTTTCCGCAAAAACCGCTGATAAACCGGAATATGATTTTACTTCGGAAGACGGCGTAAGACATCAAATGTGGATTATTAATAATGAAAAAACTGTAGGAAATATTGAAAAAATATTTGCCGAAGAAGTTGAATATATTTATGTAGCTGACGGACATCACAGAACTGCGGCAGCTGCTTTGGTAGGAAAAGAACGAATGAAACAAAATCCCAACCATACGGGAAATGAAGAATATAACTTTTTTCTGTCAGTAAACTTTCCGGAAAGTCAGCTTACAATAATTGATTATAACAGAGTTGTAAAAGACCTTAACGGTTTGACCAACGATGAATTTATTAAAAAACTGAAAGCAAGTTTTGACATAGAAAACATGGGCAACAGAGAATACAAACCTTCTAAACTGCATGAATTTTCGATGTACCTCGACGGAAACTGGTATAAACTGACAGCCAAAAAAGGCACATACAAAGAAGATGACCCGGTAGGCGTTTTGGATGTTACCATTTTAACCGAACAAGTTTTGGCACCGCATCTGAACATTAAAGATTTACGTCGTTCCGACAGAATTGATTTTGTAGGCGGAATCAGAGGTTTGGGCGAATTAGAGAAAAGAGTGGATTCCGGAGAAATGAAAGCTGCTTTTGCTCTTTATCCTGTTTCTATGAAACAGCTTATGGATATTGCCGATAATGATATGATTATGCCGCCGAAAGTTACTTGGTTTGAACCGAAACTACGAAGCGGTTTGATTGTTCACAGTCTGTCAGATTAACAATAGTTGAAAGTTAAAACTCCCGTAAAACGGGAGTTTTAACTTTAGTATTAGAGCAAATTACCAATATTAAAAACCAACCCGACATTAAAATGCAAATTAGTTGTTAATTCTCTGTATTTATTAAAATTTGGTACTCTGTCGTAAAATGTAAATCCGGGACTGACCTCAAATTGTATTTTATCGTTTCCGGTTCTGAAAAAATAATAAACGGAAAATGAATTAAAGAAACTGTTTTTTTCAACTTTTGAAGTAACAATATAATCACGATAATCATAATAACCCGCTTCCTCATTCCAAATTTCTTCATATTTGTATTCTTCCGAAATACCGATTAGATGATAATTATGGTAAGCATATCGTAATGATAAGCCTTGTTCTTTAAACCGCTTATGTCCTCTTCTGATTTTTTGATATTTAAATCCGGCATTGTATTGTAAAAAGTATTGAATATATTCAGTTTGAAAATAACCGGACAAATAATTATTCCACAATCTTCCGAAGTTATAAACATTATTGCCCGTTCCGATACCGAACAAAATATTATTTGCAAATTTTTTCATTCCGTCGTAATATCCGAAAGCCACTTCAAAATTATTCGGTGTTTTTTTATCAAATAAGCTGTCGTAATCCGGTTTGTAATAATTTTTTGAAAAAATAAAATTTCCGGATGCTGAAAATAAAGCATGATTTGTTAAAGCGATGGTAAAATTTCCCCCTGCTTCGTTAAAATTTGCACCGACGGATGCTTTTTTTTCACCTTGTTCGGTAATTAAAGGCGTTGTTGCTCCTGAGGGAATATTATAAGTGTAGCAACTTGTAAATAAAAATAGTACTCCTGTAATTATAAATAAAATAAAATTTTTCATAACTTAATTATCAAAATAGTATTAATTTCTGTAGTGCGGTCCGAGAATAAATCTTTTTGAAAAATAAATCAAACTGATTAATTTAAAACTTATAAACCAATGTAATTCCTTTCATTTTATCTGAATAATTAAACCCAAAAGAAAGTTTACCTAACTTCTCGGAATATTGTTTAACTTTATGTTTTCCGGTAAGATACAATACTGTTCCGCCTACAATTGTCCCTAAACACATCGCATAACTGAAATCATATAAAATTTGCCGGTCATAATCATTCGGATGGTTCATATTATAGTTATAATTGTTTACTCCGATTAAAATTGCACCTGCCAAACCTGCTCCCGCCATTCCGATTCCGAATTTTTGCTGTTTATAATAATGTTTTACTTTTCTTTCGCAGAGCATTTTATATTGCACTCCGGATAAGTTTTTAAAAAAGACATCTTTTTTACCGTTTTCATATACAATATATTTGGTTGCTTTTTTAAGAACAACATAATCCGGACCGTCCTGAAAATTAAATTTTTTATATTTTATTTCATTAACACCGATTTCCGTAATCTCAGCTTTAATTTCCGTTCCGTTTCTCAGGTAAATAATATCTTGCGAAGAACTTATAAACGAGAATAACAAATAAACTACTAATAATGTTAAATTCTTCATAATAAATAAATTACAATATAATTAATAAAAATATACGTCTTTTATTTTCTTTTAAAATTAAAGTTAATTAAAGGCATTCTTTTAAAAAAAGAATTATTCATTGCAGTATTCCATAAGCCGATTTGAAGACCGTGTAATTCTTCAGAATTATTATTTAAGCCTATTTGAATTCCGTAATGTTTTTTTGAAAAATTAAATACACCTATCAATAATCCTTTTGAAATTTCTGCATCATTTGTGCCTCCTATTGCGAGACCGTTAAATTTTTTTGACTGAACATTAAAAATTAATCCGACGGCAATACCGGTAATTTGATTAACAGGAGCCGTCATTGTTCCTATTATACCGGTAAAAAATACACCGTTCATTTTTTTTGCTGTCGCAGAAATTAAACCTATTCCTAAACCGTTAAGTTCTTCTGCAACCATAGCAGTTGCAAATGTAAAACCATTGCTTTCAGTTTCGTCAAGTCCCCAAATTACAAAATTAATTCCGTTTGTTTTTTGAGAATAAGATTGTAAAGAAAACTTTACTCCGTTAGTTACATTTGATTTTGATATCACGGAAATATTCATACCGTTAATTAAATCTGTATTTTTATCCAAGAAATTAATTCTTAAACCGTTATATAATTCAGAATTACCGAAACAAATACCGTTTTGCTTATTTCCGATACTCAGGTATCGATTTTGACTCTGAGATATTACAGACAAAATAATCAAAAAAACAGATGCTAAATATCTCATTTTAAATTGATTAAAATAGTTAAAATTACTCTAAGATTTGAAATGCGGTCTTACGATGTATCTCCCGGAAAAGTAAATTAATGCAATAACACAAGTTGTTATACCCAAAATAAGTGAAAGAATTAAAAAAACGGCAGAAGAAATAACTGTAAAATAAAATAATGCAATAATCCCGCAGGTAAGCAAAAGAAAAATACTTAAAAACACAAGAATATTAAATAAATTATGGTGTCTGTGTCTGAAACTGCTTTTCATCCTTTCTTTTTTTGCTTTTCGTTTAGAAAAAATTCGTTTAACTCTCTTTACAATTTTTCTTTTTGTTTCTTTAAAATTTTCTGCTATTTTTTTAACTAATCTTTTAAGAAACCTTTTTTTTAACGGTAAATTATTTGTTTTTTGTTGCTTTACAATTTCAACTCCTCCGGCAGAATTATTATTTCCGGGATTTGCTTGAACCGCCATAATTTCCACAGAATATAATGTTAAAATAAAGATTAAAATTACGGGAAGATATTTTATATTGAAATTTTTAATCATATAACAAAGATAAAAAACTTCCCGTAATAATTTTGAACTTTAATTTACTTGTTTGTTTTTAGAATTAAATCCGAAGGTTATTCCGAAACGCATTCCGTTTTTTGAGGGAATTACAAAAGCATTTACGGGAAAATTCATTTTGCCTGATTTAAATGATTTACCGAAAGCAAAAACAAATCCCGTATGATAGGTTATATATCCCCTGCTGTCAAGTCTTTTTTCGCTCGGATTTGGGTTCAGACCTAATGTATTGTCCCAATCAGAAGATAAATGCCAATTTCCTTCGGCATCGTAATAGCCGGTTGCTTTTTTTGTTAATCCTGCCGTAGGACCGAGTGCTATTTCCCAACCTCTTACATTATGCCTGAAACCCATAAGAATTGATAAATTCGGTAAAAAAAGTCCTTGATCAACACCTGTTACGGTAGGCAAGAATTCAAATAATGCCTGAAAATTTCCTGAATTAAGATACTGAACTTCAAACTGATACCCGAACATAAACATAACAGGCCATACATCGTAACCGCCTTCGTCTTTCGGTTTCATCATAATATCTTTGATATCACCGTCAAAATAGGTTAATCCCAACCGCGGACCGGAAAGGTTTAATTTGTCGGTATTCGGATTAATCAATTCGCTTTCATAAACTTGTTCGTTTGTTAAACTTTTAATTTGATTTTGTAAATCGTCTGTCGGTAAATCAAACATCTTATACAATTCGGATCATAACTTGAATTTGCTCCGGATATTTTAAAAATTCCATAACCTCAGCTTTTTCAATTCTGTCTGATTTCACATCAACCAAGCGAATTGACAGAATAATTTTATTTCCGTATAACTCGGCACTTCCGCTCATCATTTTATCGGATTTTAAAAGTTTTCCCATTTCTGTCAAACAAATTTTTCCGTAACAATTGTCAATTTTAAGATTGTTTTTTTCAACCAAATAAGCAACATCATACCTGTCGGTAACTTCATATTTATCTAATTTTTCAACTTCCATACGCAGCAAATTCCCGAGTTGCTCCGGAGTGTATTCCATACCTTGCGAATCCATATTTAATACTGTAAGACTCGGCTTTTGAGCAAGCATATTCAAATTTAAAAAAATGAACAGACTTACAATCACTGATAATTTCGTAAATGTTTTCATAACTGTTATTTTTTGTGTTTATTTTCAATACAAAGATAGAACGGGATAATTCCAAAACAAAACGGATATTTGCAATTAAAAGAATATTATCTGTAAAATATGCAAAAAATTGAATATATAATACTGAGAAACTTAATTATTTGCGATATTTGCAACAAGAAGTTAAATTATTTGCGATATTTGCAACAATCTTTATACGCAAGACCTTATAATTAAGATTTTTTAACTAAAAAAATCCCGATTGTTAAACTATCGGGATTTATCATAAATTTTTTAATATTATCTTCTTTTTTTATTTTTCTGCTGCTTTTGTACTTTTTGCATGTCTTCTAAACGTTTTTGCCAATTCGATTTCGGTTTTGCCTTTTTCTTATTAGCATTTAATTTTGACAATAAATCATCCTCGTTTATCATTCGGCGAATTACTAAAGTTTGGATAATAGTAATTACGTTTGACAAGAAATAATAATAACTTAAACCTGCAGAATATTTATTAAACCATAAAACCATCATCACAGGCATAAGATACAACATCAGTTTCATACCCGGCATTTGTGTGTTGCCGCCGGACATTTGATTTTTATTCAATAATTGACTGATAAGCATTGCCACCGCCATTAAAAGAGCAAATAAACTGATATGGTCACCATACATAGGGATACTGAATCCGTGAGGGAAATTCCAAATAGAATCATAAGATGATAAATCGCTTGCCCACAAGAAACTTTTTTGCCTTAATTCAATTGACGACGGAAAAAATCGGAACATTGCAATTAAAAAAGGCATTTGGAACAGCATAGGCAAACAACCTCCCATAGGATTTACACCTACCTTTTTATACAATGCCATAGTAGCTTGTTGGCGTTCCATTGATTTTTCTTTCGGAATTTTTTTATTTATTTCGTCAATTTGCGGCTTTAATACACGCATTTTTGCCGATGATTTATAGGATTTAAATGTAAACGGGAATAAAGCTAACTTAATTAATAAAGTCATAATTAAAATAATTAATCCCATATTATTACCGAAAAGATACCCCAAACCATTAAACAGAGGAATAATAATATATATATTTACCCATCTGAATACAGACCATCCGAGAGGAATTATCCGGTTTAAACTTAAACTTTTTCCGTCTTTTCTTTTAATTTTTTTCAAAATATCGAAATCGTTCGGTCCGAAGTAATAAGTAAAACCGTAATGCGGATTTCCTGTTTCGTAAGGAACTGAAAGAGTACTTTCAAGGTTTTTTAAATATTTAACAAAAGTTTTATCTTTCGTATATTTCATATCTGCCGAAGAGAAATATTTATCAGCAATTAAAATGGTTGAAAAAAATTGATCTTTATAGGCAATCCATCCAATTCTGGTATCTTCTGATTCTTCTTTCTCATCAGAAGTTTCAGTTAAATATTTAACTTCGTCCTCATAATATCGATAGTAAATCGTGGAATTTTGATTTTCCCATTTTGCCCCTTTTTCCTGTCTGCGAATTTTTGATTTCCAATATAAATCTAAATAACTTGAATTTGCCGCCAAATCATCATCTAAATTATGAAATTGAATATCATATTTCATCAAATAGCTGTCGGGTTCTAAACTGTATATAAAATCAATATATTTACCTTCTCCGGCATTTAATCTTAGAGTTACGGTTTGTTTCTTTTTACTTGCATCATAAATCGAATCACCTTTTATATTTACAAAATACAAATCGGAAGTTGAAATATCTTTATTATCCGAATAAAATTTAAGTTCAAATTTATTTTCGTCATTATTAAATAATATCAACGGTTTATCCCACGGTTTTTTGCCTCCTGCTTTGAAATTTCTTAATTCGGCATAATACGGATATGCACCCTTTGTCGTAAATTTAATTTTGATTTTTTGATTTTCTAATGTAATTAATTTTTCGTTCCCTAATGCAGAAGAAGAAAAGACACCGAAATCTGTTTTTAAATCTTTTTTTATTGTTGCAGTATCGGCAGCAACAGAATCAAGTTTATTAACAATTAATGCTTTAGTAACAGAATCCCGTGCTTGAGTAATTGAATCTTTAATTCCCTGCTCAACTAAAACTTTTCTTAAAGAATCTTGTTCTCTCTGTTTTTTTGCAATTTCCTCTTTTGAAGGTTGATTATAAATACCGTAACCTATAAGTAAAGCTACAATAATTATAATTCCGAAGATTTGATTTTTATCCATTTTTTCTGTTAAAATTATTTTTTACACGCATTTAAAAATGATATGAATATCGGATGCGGATTTAATACCGTACTTTTATATTCAGGATGAAACTGAACACCGGTAAACCATTTATGTTCCGGAATTTCAAAAATTTCAACCAAATCCGAATCCGGATTTATTCCTGTTGCTTTCATTCCTGCATCTTCAAATTTTTGAATATATTTATTATTAAATTCATATCTGTGTCGATGCCTTTCTTTAATATCTGTTTTTCCGTATTCCGAATATAATTTCGATTCTTTGCTCAAAATACAGTCATAAGAGCCTAATCTCATTGTTCCGCCTAAATTTATCACGCTTTTTTGTTCATCCATTAAATCAATTACAGGAAAAGGTGTATTCGGGTGCATTTCGGTAGAATTTGCATCTTTCATATTTAAAACATCACGTGCAAATTCAATAACTGCACATTGCAATCCGAGACAAATTCCGAGAAAAGGAATGTTATGTTCACGAACAAATCTGACTGCATTAATTTTACCTTCAATTCCTCTGTGACCAAAACCGGGAGCTACCAATACACCGTCAAAAGAAGCTAAAATTTCGCTGATATTTTCATTCTCCAATTTTTCGGAATGAATAAACTGAATATCGGGTTTCAAATTTAAATGTGCTCCGGCATGAATTAAAGCTTCATTTATTGACTTATAGGCATCGGGTAATTCAACATACTTCCCTACGAGTGCAATTTTAACCTTTTTGTCGGCATTTTTTATGGTATTAACAATTTTACGCCATTTCTTTAAACTCGGAGCTTCTTTTATTTTAAGATTAAATTTTGATAATACAACTTCATCTAATTTCTCTTTTTGCATCAATAAAGGCACTTCATAAATTGTTGATACATCAATAGATTCGATAACTGCATTCATACTGACATTACAGAATTTAGCAACTTTTTCTCTTACCGAAAATGTTAAGTTGTGTTCGGTACGTAAAACAATAATATCGGGTTGTACACCGCTTTCAAGCATTAATTTAACCGAGTGCTGAGTCGGTTTAGTTTTTAATTCTTTAGATGCCGAAAGATAAGGAACTAATGTCAGATGTATAACAACCACCGGATTTTCAAGTTCCCATTTCAGCTGGCGAATTGCTTCAATATACGGATAGGATTCGATATCCCCTACGGTACCTCCTATTTCGGTAATTACAAAATCAAAATCCTGCTTCCCGAGTAATTTAATTCTGCGTTTTATTTCGTCGGTAATATGCGGAATTATTTGCACGGTTTTACCGAGATAATCACCTTTACGTTCTTTATTAATGACTGCTTGATAAATTCTGCCCGTTGTTACATTATTTGCCTGAGAAGTTGTAATATCGGTAAATCGCTCATAGTGTCCTAAATCCAAATCGGTTTCGGCACCGTCCTTCGTAACGTAACATTCTCCGTGTTCATAAGGATTTAAAGTACCCGGATCGATATTGATATACGGGTCCAATTTTTGAATAGTAACGGAATAACCTCTTTCTTGGAGTAATTTTGCCAATGAAGAAGAAATAATTCCTTTTCCTAATGATGATGTTACACCACCTGTAATAAATATATATCTTGTATTTTTCAAATGATTCTTTACTCTTGAGTTTTTTCTAATTCATTCATTCTTTTCTTTAAGGAAATAACTTTGTTCTTAGCTTTTTCAATCTTTTCTCTTACATTTTTCAATAAAGAATCAGATTTTGAAGAACTGGAAAAGAAACCGATATTATTTTCCCAAATTTTAATATCGTCATTGAGTTTGTCAATATGATTTTGAATTTTACCCATTTCTTTTTGAATTAAAAAATCAGAATCCGGTGATTTTTTTAATGCTTCAATATTTTCTGCAAATTTTAATTCATCTAATTTTTCTTTGCTTATATTAAGTTTTTCGTATTGTGCATTTACAGCATTATGAAAGTTTTCGTAAATCTCATCTTTATGCTCAAAAGGCACATAACCTATTGAAAGAAACTCGTTTTGTAGTTCTTTCAATTTTTGAAGATTTTTATTTTGATTATCCGAGAATTCCGTATTTTCGATTCTTTCAATCAATTCTCGTTTTTTGATTAAATTTTCCTTTTCTGTTGTTTTTCGATTTTTATAATATTCTTTTTTTCTGTCAAAAAATGTATTACAAGCTTTTCTGAAACGTTTCCAAATTTCATCGGAATGTTTTTTCGGAACCGGCCCTATCGTTTTCCATTCATTCTGAATATATTTATAAATGTCGGCAGTTTTTACCCATTCTGTAGAATCTTGAAGACTTTCGGCACGAATACATAAATCTGATTTTTTTTGATAATTATCTTCGCGATCTTTCTCTGTTTCTTCATAATATTTTCTTATTCTTTCAAAAAAGATATCACAGGCTTGTTTAAACTGAGTATATATTTTATTATTAAATTCTTTCGGTACATAACCAATTTTTCTCCAAAGTTTTTGAATTTCAATCACTTTATCGGATGCAGTTTTCCATTCAATATGTGATTCATATTTGTTTTGAGCAAACTCTTCGGCTTTTTCAACCAAGAACTGTTTTGATTCCAAGTTTTTTTGTTGTTGCTCTTTTATTTCTTCCAGATATTGACCGTAATTTTCATTAATTTTAATTGTTGCAGCTTGAAATCTTGCCCACAACTCTTCTCTCACTTCATTTGCTACCGATCCGGTTTCTTTCCACTTTTTATGCAGCGATTGAAGCTCTCTGTTTGCTTTGTTATAATTAGCTTCAAGAATTAATTCCTCGGCATTTTCACATAAAGACAATTTAATTTCGTAATTTTTCTTAAAATCCAACTCTCTTAATTCTTTATTGACTTCCAGAAATTCATAAAATTTTTGAACGTTTTTGTTATACTCGTCCATAAGAGTTTTTACATCATTTCCGGGTACCAAGCCTATTAAATTCCATTTTTTTTGAAGGTCTTTAAATTTATTGAAAATTTTTGAAAAAGATTCACGTTTATTTACAAGTTCCTTAATCTCTTCAACAATTAAATATTTTAACTCCAGATTTTTCTTTTTCTGTTCATTTAACCTTATTTCATAGGTTTCTTTTTTATCTCTTAATTTTTGTAAAAGTTCTTTAAATTTGAGTTCAGTTTTATCTTTTACATATTCAAAATCTTCTTCTTTGCCGCCGTCATTTATAAAGTTGTCTTTTTTATTTTTTGTGTCTTCTTCAACAAATTTATTAAAATATTCTTTAATTCTTTTGATTATATTATCAAATGCAGGTTTGTAATCATCTTTTAATAAAACATTTAATCTTTCTGCTAATTGTTCTTTGGAAAATTCTGAAAATTCTTCTTCAACAACTTCTTTGCTGTCGTTTTTTTCATTTGTTTGTTCTGATAATTTTTCTGTTTCAGTATCAGTTTCAGTCAATTCATCAGAAACAACATTATCAGTTTCTTTTTTATCATCCGAAATTTCAGTATTATCTGTAGCTTCAGAAAGAGGTTCTTTATTTTCCGAAATAACTTTTTCTGTTTCATTTACAATATCTTCTATGGTCTCATCTGTTTCCTCGGCTGTTATATTTTTCTTTAACTCATTAATTTTTTGGTGAATTTTTTCTGCCGAAGACAATTCTTCTTTTTCATTGAGAGATTCAGAATTATTTTCTGTCGGGTTAATAGGTTTATCAGACATGAGTGTTGTTTTTATAAAATGAGTATTAAGAACATAATTAATTTCAATCTGCGAAAATAATATTTTAACTGTAAATCATCAAAAAAAAATGATTATTTGAGCTTTCGATATGAGGTGTATTATTAATATTTATCATTTTATAACAGAACTGCGAATTCACTTGAAAAATACGCCGTTAATAACTTTGGAAGAAATTCATTTATGATATGCTGTTTATTAACGTTAAGAAGTATCATTTTTAACCCTCGGAAACATTATTGGTCTCGAACATTCTCAAATTTAACAGATATTTTTTTAATCTGTATCACCGTAACGTAAACTAAAATATTAATGCTTGTACGAGTTCAAACATATTCGGAAAAATAGATTCAATTATTTTATATACCGGATACGCATACTCAGCAGTAACAGTTTGTATTAGAAGAGTTTACTCTTATCCCATTCCTTACGTTTATTGTATTCAATTCCTTTGAACACGCTTGATTTAATATTTATACGAAAAGAATAACTTTTTAATGTTCCGAACGGAATAACATTAAAACTCATTTCCCAACAATGCAAATCTCGATAAACTGAAAATTGAGCATAAGAAAATTTTTGGGCAACAATATCGTAATTTGTTCTTGCCGTAATTTTCCAATTCTTGGTTAAAGAAAAATTACCGTTTAATGAAACTGTTTGAGTTATCTTTTTGACATAAAGTTGAGAAGCAATATCAAACTTATTAATAACATTCAGATTATAATTTGCAGATAAATTCCAAGGAATATCAAAATCTGCATAGGGAATTTCCGGATGTTGATAATAGTAAAAATCCGAATTAATTTGATCTCCTTTTGTTTGAGATTTTTTAGGTTTTAAAGAACCCGAAAGACCAATTCTTCCTGAATTAAATCTGGCAATTCGATGATTTACATCCCATTCAAAAGTATTAACCTTTGTCCCTAAAGAGTCCCTGATATAAGGATCAAAATCTGCACCGAAAGTTAATGAAATATTTTTTAATAATTTGGTATTTCCTCGTATAGAAATGTTAGAAAAATTAAGTTTTTCGGCAGCTAAATTATATGATGTTCCTATATTTAAATTGTCAATTAACTTAATTTTTTTAGATTCTGTAACTGTATCATTTTTACTTTTTAGTTTCATTTCAAAATTATTCCCTAAAGAAAAATTAATTGAGCCTGATTTTCCGCCTTGAGGTCCCCCGTATAAATATCCGTTGTAATATGAATAATAAGTACTGTCTGAATTATTATAACCATAATATCCCCAAAAATCTGTACTGAAATCCGGGCGATAACTAAAAGATAATGACGGCGACATTACATGCCTTATTGCCTGTACTCTTCCTTTGTTAATATTAAAGATACCGTATATTTTTGTTGACAAGGGAAAAGAAAAGTTAAAATCAAAAGGAAAAGTTATTTTGTGAATTGTATCATTTTTAATCGCCGTAATAATCTGATTATCATTAACTAAAATAATATTTCGATGTTTAATATAACTTGTATAAATTCGTCCGGTAAAATTCATTGAGGGGCTTACATTGATGTAATTTAATAAAGAAAATGAAGTAGAAACAGGTAAACTATATTTTAACCCGTTTTTCATTTTATTAAAATTACTCTTATCAAAAATAGTAGTATCCGTTGTTGTTAATGAATTTTTTGCATCAACACTGAGAGTATAACCGATTTTTTGATACCATTTATTTGTTCCCGTTCCGAATTTTTTAAAAGGTGTTTGTCTTTTTACATTAAATGACAAACTCGGCAAAAGAAGGTTAAATTCTTGAGATTTTGAATTATGAGTACCCCTTAAATTTGCGCTGAAGTTAAAAATACTTCCCGGTTTGGACCAGCGATAAGAAATATTAGAAGACTGGCTTGTTTTTGTATAATCATCAATATTTTTAGAAGTAAGCTGAAAATTTTTTCCGTAATTTAATGATACTGAAAAAGTTCCGTTAGGATTAGCTTTCGGGTCCTGATTAAACGTACCGTTTACAGAAAAAGCATTTGTAGTTTTAGAATCAATTAAAATTCTCTCACCGGTTTGAATAAAATCATATTTTAATTCTATATTACCTGAATATTTATACAATTTTTTAAAATTTGATCTCAAAGTTAAACCCCAACTTCCCCGTGAATAAATATCTCCCAAAACCGCTACATTGATGTAATCGTTTACAGCCCAAAAATATCCTCCGTTTCTGAGAAAAAAACCGCGTTGCTTTTCTTCACCGTATTCGGGAATTATCAAACCCGAAGAATTATGTTTTTGATTTGGTAAAATACCGAAAGGTAAACCTATTATATATAACGGAATATCTGCAATTACAAAATACATCGGTCCTGAAATAATATGTTTATTCGGAATTTTCTTGGCTTTTGTTAATTTAATATAATAGTGCGGATGATCCAAATCACAAGTTGTAAATTTACCGTCTTTAATGTGAAACTCTTTATTAGTTTGCATTTTTGCAATATCACTATGTAAATAACCTTGTTCCATTTTTGTTTTTACATCTTTGACAAGTGCCTTTTTCGTTCTGAAATTATATTTAAGACTGCTGACAGTAAAATCTTCATTATCTTGTTTTAAAACAGGTTTTATTATATGTTCACCACTACTGTCAGAAACACTTTTAGAATATAAATAACTGTCTTTTGTTCCTATTTCAACATAAGCAGATTTTAATTCCATATCTTTTGCGAGAATATCACCTCTTCCGTATAAAAACATTTTTTCTTCCGAAAAAGAAAATAAAATAGAATCATTACAAGAATAATTTATAATTTGATCAACAGCATCCGGCGAAACAATATTATTTTGTGCAGTATCGTTCACAGTTGTATCTGAAACATTATTTATCGGCAGAGTATCAGTTATAACATTATTTTTGATACTGTCTTTCACAAATAAGGAATCTTGCTGTCCGAAAATATGTGTAAATACGAATAAAAATATAATTGTAAAAAAATACTTTACAAAATTTTGCAGATTATTTGTAATTAATATATTATTTTTGTTGTTATTCAAATGTTTTAAATTTACGCAAAATTAAAATATTAACACAATTACCGAAAATTCATTATATTAATTAATGTTAAAAGATAATAAAAAGCTTAATATGGATAAACTGCTAAAACTCATTTTTGTTATCTCAGTTGTTTTTATATTTCAAAAAACTTCGGCACAAGATACAAATGATAACGTGAATGTAATTGTAATTGATGCAGGACACGGCGGTAAAGATTCAGGTGCATTAGGCAAAAAAAGTAAAGAAAAAGATATTACACTTGCAATTGCTTTAAGATTAGGTAAGTATATCAATGAAAACTTACCTGACGTCAAAGTTATTTATACCCGAAAAACAGATAAATTCATTGAACTTCATGAACGTTCGGAAATTGCTGACAGAAATAATGCCGATTTGTTTATTTCAATTCATGTTAATGCCAGCACAAAAAAAAGCGTTACCGGAACATCCACATTTATTATGGGACTCAACAAGGCAGACAAACAATTGGATGTTGTAAAACGTGAAAACTCTGTTATACTTATCGAAGATAATTACAAAAACAAATACGAAGGTTTTGATCCCAATTCGCCCGAATCCGATATTATTTTTTCACTGTATCAAAATGCTTATTTAGATAAAAGTATTCGATTAGCAGAATTGGTGCAGGAAGAATTTAAACAAAAAGCAAAAAGAACAGACAGAGATGTGAGACAAGCCGGATTAGTTGTATTATGGAATTGTGCAATGCCGAGTATATTAATTGAAACAGGTTTTATTACTAATCCTGCCGAAGAACTTTTTTTAAATTCTAAAAACGGACAAGCCATTATTGCATCAGCAATATACCGAGCAATAAAAAAATATAAATACGAAACAGAACATCAAAATAAAATTATCAAATCAGAGAAAAAAGTTACATTTAAAATTCAACTTGCATTTTCAGGAAAAAAAATAGATACTAAACCGGAAAATTTTAAAGGTATTAAAAATGTTGAATGTGTTGAAGACGGGAGGTATTACAGATATTTTACGGGTAATACCAAATCTTATGAAGAAATTGCAAAACTTCAGAAAAAAGTTCAAAAAAAAATACCTGATGCCTATATTATTGCCGTAAATAACGGCAAATTAATTACTATAAAAAAAGCTTTGCAAATATTAAATAATTAAGACAATGACTAAAGAACAAAAAAGATATGTTAAAACAGGCATCCTGTTTATTATTATTATTATTATGTCAATTTGGGGTGTTAACTATATTCGCAGTAACGATTTGTTATCAAGTCAAATTAAACTATATGGCGTTTATGACGATGTAAAAGAACTGTCAGAAGGTAATTCTGTATTTTTAAACGGAACAAAAATAGGGAAAGTTTCCAACGTTGATTTTTTAGACGGAAATTTAAATAAACTTGTTGTTGAATTCCATATACGAAATGATATTAAAATACCCGACAGCTCAATAGCAATGATTACAAGCATAGATATTATGGGAACAATGGGGCTGAAAATTTTAATAAATAAAAAAGGGAAAACCTTTTATAAATCCGGTGATACTTTGTCTACTCGCGTAGAAAACAGTTTATCCGAAGAAGTTAATAAACAAATACTTCCGCTAAAAATAAAAACTGAAAATATGATAGGAACATTAGATTCCTTACTTGTTGCTTTTCGATCTGTTTTTAATCCTAAAACTCGTACTAATATCAAAAAAAGTTTTGAACATATACAAATCACACTTAAAAACCTCGAAAGTACAACAAGTACATTAGATACATTAATGACTACAGAAAAAGCAAGAATTGCTAAGATTATAAATAATGCAGAATCTATAACAAATAATTTGAAAGCTAATAATGATAATATTAATAAAATATTAAGCAACTTCGGTGATATCAGTGATTCGCTGTCGGCATCCGGATTTGTTAATATCATTCATAATGCAGATACAGCAATTTTTAAATTGAATACTGTTCTTAATAAAATTGCAAAAGGCAAAGGATCACTGGGATTGTTAATTCATGACGATAAATTATACTATGAACTGAAAAATGCATCTTCCGATTTGGATGATTTACTGTTAGACATTAAAAACAATCCAAAACGTTATGTACGTTTTTCTGCTTTCGATTTCGGAAAAAAAATAATCATCAATCAAACTGATTCAATACCGAAAAATGAATAAAGACAAAGCTTTGCAAATAATTACACAATTAAGAAATGACTTAGCTAAGCATAATTATAATTATTACGTTCTTTCTCAGCCTGTTATATCCGATTATGATTATGATATGATGATTAAAGAATTGGAAGAACTCGAAAAGCAATTTCCGGAATTTGATGATGATAATTCTCCGACAAAACGTGTAGGAAATGATTTATCAAATACTTTTACACAATTTGAGCACGAATATCCTATGCTTTCTTTAGGAAATACTTATAATATTAATGAGCTGAATGATTTTGATAAGCGAATTAAAAATATTATAGGTTCTGACACACCTTTTATATATACCTGTGAATTAAAATTCGACGGTACCGCAATAAGTATAAAATACAAAAACGGTAAATATTTGCAAGCTGTAACCCGAGGTGACGGCATAAAAGGTGATGATGTAACCGAAAATGTCCGTACAATTCGCTCAATTCCGCTTATACTGCAAAATAAAAATTATCCGAATGAATTTGAAGTAAGAGGAGAAATAATTATGCCTCATAAAGTTTTCGAACGCTTAAACACAGAACGAGAAGACATCGGAGAAACACCCTTTGCTAACCCGCGAAATGCAGCATCGGGAACGCTGAAAATGAAAAGTTCCGCAATTGTAGCAAAACGAAATCTTGATGCTTTTTTATATTTTATGCTCGGAAAAAATCTGCCTTCGGATTCGCATTACGAAAATTTGCAAAACCTAAAAAAATGGGGTTTTAAAATTTCAGATGATATTAAACAAGCAAGGAATATTAACGAGGTTTTTGAATTTATAAACTATTGGGATACAGAACGTAACAATTTAGAATATGATATTGACGGTGTAGTAATAAAAGTTGATTCTATAGAATTGCAAGAAGAACTCGGAATGACAGGAAAATCACCGCGCTGGGCAATTTCATATAAATTTAAAGCCGAACGTGTTGCAACAAAATTATTATCAATAGAGTACCAAGTAGGAAGAACCGGAGCGATTACGCCGGTTGCCAATCTCGAACCTGTTCAATTAGCAGGAACTACAGTAAAACGAGCATCTCTGCATAATGCCGATATTATTAAAGAACTTGACGTTAGAATCGGGGACACCGTTTTTGTTGAAAAAGGCGGCGAAATTATCCCTAAAATTGTCGGTGTTGATATTGAAAAAAGACCTGCCGGACTGTCTGAAACAAACTATATTGAAAACTGTCCCGCTTGCAAACATCCGCTTATACGAAAAGAAGACGAAGCAAAACATTATTGTCCGAACGAATACGCATGTCCGCCGCAAATTAAAGGAAAAATTGAGCATTTCGTAAGTCGTAATGCCATGAATATCAATTGCGGAGAAGCAACGATTAATGCCCTTTACGAAGCCGGATTTATTAAAAATATTGCAGATTTATACGAACTAACTCTTGAACAGATATATTCTTTGGAAGGTTTTAAAGAAAAATCAGCAAAAAATTTACTCGAAAGCATTCAAAAATCAAAAGATGTTCCTTTTGAGAACGTTTTATTTGCCGTAGGTATTCGTTATGTAGGAAATATAACGGCTAAAGTATTGGCAAAAAATCTTAAGAACATCAGCAATTTACAAAAAGCCGACTTTAATGAATTAATTGCAGTTGATGAAATAGGTGATAAAATTGCCGAGAGTATTATCGACTTTTTCAAGAATGACCATAATCTGAAAATCATTGAAAGATTAAAAAGTTACGGATTACAATTTGAGATTTCTGAAAATAATCAAGTTGAGAATAAACTAAACGGAGCAAAAATTGTTATTTCCGGCACATTTCAAAATCATTCGAGAGACGAATTAAAAAAATTAATTGAAAAATACGGAGGAAAAAATACAAGTTCGGTATCAAAAAACACCGACTTTTTTCTTGCTGGAGAAAATGTCGGTCCGTCAAAACTTGAAAAAGTTGAGAAATTCGGAATTAAAAAAATATCGGAAAATGAATTCGTTAATATGATAAATGAATAAGGAATTTTCAAAAATCCGTTTTATTTTGTAATATTGTATTGTAAACAAAAACAAAACAGTGAGTTTAAAAGATCTTATAATTTCGAAAAACATTAACCGCAGTCGGCGAAAGGTTGAATTTCATAATTTTGAAACAGCAAAAAATATTGCAATTCTTTATTGTATAGGAAACAAAGACGATTTCGAACGTGTGAAGCATTTCGCTAAAGAATTATTACAAAAAGGAATTAATATCAGCACTTTAGCATACGTTCCGAAAACTGAAGATATAGGAAATATATATTTCGGGCAGGGAAATAATAACTTTTTTTCGGAAAAACATATTACTAAATTCGGTAAAATTAAAGAACCTTGTATCGTAGAATTTCTTAATAAAGAAAATGATATTTTGATTAATTTATGTGCGGAAAACAGTTTTTATACAGAATATATTTTTGCACTCTCGAAAGCAAAATTTAAAGTTTCAGGTATCATTGATTGTAAATATTCCGACTTAAATATAAATTATAAGAAAACTCAAAACCCCGACTTTTTAGCCGACCAAATAATGTACTACCTGAGCACCATAAAACAAGCATAATATCTTAATTATCAAAACTATGCAAAACAAACTAAAAGGAACCGGAGTTGCAATGGTAACCCCGTTCAGAGATGACGACAGTATTGATTTTAATGCCTTAAAAAAACTGACCGAACATATTGTAAACGGCGGTGTCGAATTTCTGGTAATAATGGGAACAACCGGAGAAAATCCCACGCTCACCGTACAAGAACAAGAAGCGATTTTAAATTATGTTACAGAAATTTCCGAAAAAAAACTGCCGATTGTTTTCGGTATCGGAGGCAATAACACGCAGGCTGTTATTAACCGAATAAAAAATACTGACTTTACAAATATTGATGCAATTCTCTCAGCAGCACCGTATTATAACAAACCCACGCAAAAAGGTTTATACATTCATTATAAAAGTATTGCAAGTGCTTCTCCCGTTCCCGTTATCTTATATAATGTGCCCGGCAGAACTTCCGTAAACATTTCGGCAGAAACCACTTTAAAATTAGCAAACGATTTTGAAAACATTATTGCCGTAAAAGAAGCATCCGGAAATTTAAACCAAGTGATGCAAATTTTAAAAAACAAACCTGAAAATTTTACCGTACTGTCCGGTGATGATACTTATACCCTGCCCTATATAACATTGGGCATGCAAGGTGTCATTTCCGTTACCGCAAATGCTTACCCAAAGCAATTTTCCGATATGGTACGAGCCGCTTTAAAACATGAAATTAACACCTCGCAACAGCTTCATTATAAATTACTTGACTTTACAAATGCCGTATTCTCGGAAGGCAATCCGGGAGGCGTAAAAGCCGCATTGGAAATATTAAATATTTGTAAAAAATATGTGCGATTACCTTTGGCATCCGTTAGCAGAGAGACTTATAATAAAATTGAAAATTTGATGAAAAACATTTAACTGCAAAAAATGAATCAATACCTAAGCGGAAAAAACAGAAAAGACATAACACCGGGACTGGAAGTTGAAATTATACAAAAACACCACCAACGCACAGGCGAATTAACCGAAGGTTTTGTTGAAAAAATTTTAACTAAATCCGCAACACATCCGCACGGCATAAAAGTGCGTTTGGAAACAGGCGAAGTAGGAAGAGTTCAAAAAATAATAAATCAGTAACTTATTATTTTCAAATTTACTCAGTTTTTTTTGCTTCTTGCCAAATGGCTTCCATTTCGTCTAAAGTCATATCCTGCAAAGACAATCCTTTCTGTAAAGTATTTTTTTCCAGATAGTTAAATCGCCTGATAAATTTTTGATTGGTAAGTTCAAGTGCACTTTCAGGGTCTATGCCGTACAAACGAGCGGCATTTATCATCGCAAACATCAAATCACCGAATTCTTCTTCGGATTTTCGTTGGTCATTTGCTTTCAACTCTGCTTCAAATTCGCCCAATTCTTCTTTTACTTTATCCCAAACCTGTTCTTTTTGTTCCCAGTCAAAACCTACGCCTCGTGCTTTTTCCTGCATTCTTACAGCTTTAATTACTGAAGGCAACGATTTGGGAATTCCGCCGAGTACCGTATGATTATTTCCGTTTGATTTTTCTTTTAATTTAAGTTTTTCCCAATTTGTTTCTACATCTTCTTTATCAGAAACTTCAACATTACCAAATACATGCGGATGCCGGTAAATCAACTTTTCCGCTAAAGAATTTATCACATCGGCAATATCAAATTGTTTTTTCTCTTCGGCAATTTTGGCATAAAAAATAATATGTAAAAATAAATCTCCGAGTTCTTTTTTAATATTTTCAAAATCCGAATTTAATACGGCTTCCGCCAATTCATAAGCTTCTTCCAAGGTTAAACTTCTCAAACTTTCATTAGTCTGTACCGAATCCCACGGACATTCTTTTCTTATTTTATCCATAATTCCGAGAATACGCTCAAAAGCAATAATTCTTACTGCCGTTGAATTAACGACAGCCTCAGCCGAAACTATTTCCGTACTCCAGGCTTGAGGTTTATCGGAAAACCATTTTTTTGTCCGGGACCAAATAGTATTGAAAAATTCGGATTTTCGGTAATTTTCTAAATCTTTTTCGGAATTCCAGCAACTGTATGTAAAAAAAATTTCAGGATACTTTTTATCCTGCAAAATATTCAAATGCAAACAGCCTTCATGACTTTTAATTGTTTCCTGAATTTCTGCGGTAAACCGGATAAAATCTTCAATATGTTCCTTACGGAACGTCATCTTAACTATTCTGTTAATCATAAAATTCGATTCTTATTTTTGTATTATTGTCAAAATTCATCAGCTTAGCCAAATCGCCTTTGTTCATTGCTATTTCCAACAAACCCAACGAGTTAAAAACAGCAGCCAAATCGCCTTCTTCCACATCTTGATAACGTAAACTGATTTTATTAATTGAATATCCTGAAGTTCCGGTAAATATTTTATAGTTTCTGCCCTTCGCAACTTCATGAAACAAATCAAAAGAAATATTCGAAATCGCATTTCCGTAACTGTCGGTATAAACCATATTTCCGAGAATATAAGATTTATCAAACATCGGTTTAATTGCCAGCATTCTTTTAATATCGGAAGTTATTTTACCGAATGTTTCAAGTTTTTTTCCTTTAATAATTTCACATGCTGCTTCTGCAAAAGAAAACAAAGCCGGTATCATTATTACATTCTCTTTACAAATTTCGATTTTCACAATCCTTTGTAATTCAGAAGAATCGAATACCAAACTTAAAAGTCCGTTATCGGAAGCAATAAAAAATTGTTTGTTAATTTCGGCAATTAAATGTTTTCGTTTTCCGTTACATTCACTGTCAACACCTATAAGATGTACCGTTTTGTCCGGAAAATCACGCCAACTGTTTTTCAGAATAAATGCTGCTCTTGAAACACTGTGATGCCCGATATTATGAGCCAAATCAATGATGTTAATATCATCACAGGTACTTAAAATTTTACCTTTTAATCTCCCGAGAAAAAAATCATCAACATTTCTGTCGGATATTAAGGTAATTACAGGCAAGATTTCTTTATTAGTGAAAAAATATTTACTTTGTAAACGCAAAATTATTACTTAATGATTGAAAAAAAAATATATTTAGAGACTGATTCTTTGATTGATTTTTACGGAAATGACAGTAAGAATATCGGACGTATTAAATCTTTATTTCCGAAATTAAAAATTGTTTTTCGCGGTAACGAAATCATTATTTCCGGAGAAAAAACAGAAGTTAATGATTTTAACTCTTTTATTAAAAAATTAAAACAAAGGCTGGAACAATACAATCAATTATCCGTTAACGAAATAGGACTTATTTTTGAAAAAAAACTGACTGCGGAAAAAAAATCTGATAATATTATTATTTACGGAAATAACGGAAAGCCCATTTTTCCGCGTTCCGAAAATCAAAAAAGATTTGTTGCACTTTACGATAAAAAAGATTTAATATTTGCTACGGGACCTGCCGGAACCGGAAAAACATATTTAGCAATTGCCTTAGCCGTAAGAGCTTTAAAAAATAATGAAGTAAAACGTATTATTCTGAGTCGCCCGGCTGTTGAAGCAGGAGAAAATTTAGGTTTTCTGCCCGGCGATTTAAAAGACAAATTAGATCCGTATTTGCAAGCAATTTACGATGCTTTACTTGACATTTTGCCCGGAAACAAATTAAACAAATTAATGGAACAAGGCGTTATTCAAATAGCACCTTTGGCATATATGCGCGGAAGAACTTTAAGTGATGCCGTTGTTGTTTTAGATGAAGCACAAAATACCACAGTCCCTCAACTGAAAATGTTTCTGACAAGAATGGGTGAAAATTCAAAATTTATTGTTACCGGAGATATGACACAAATTGATTTACCGAAAAAAACAGCTTCGGGTCTTGTAAAAGTTAATCAGATACTAAAAAATGTAAAAGGTATCGGTTTCGTTGATTTCAAAAAAGAAGATATTGTCAGACATCCGTTAGTAGCTCCTATTGTGGAGGCATTTGAGAAAGAAAATCATTAATTTACGGTTTCAGTAATTCTTCTGCATTTTTAAAAGCGGCATCCGTAATATTTTCTCCGCTCAGCATCGTTGCTAATTCCTTAACACGTTCCTCTCTGTTGAGTCTTTTAATATCTGTTCGGGTGTTAAATTCATCTTCAATTTTAAACACTTTGTAATGAAAGTCTGCTTTTGCAGCCACTTGCGGAAGATGAGTAATACTTATTACCTGCATATTGTCGGACATTTCCTTCATAATTTGTCCTATTTTTTCAGCAATTTCTCCCGAAACACCGGTATCAATTTCATCAAAAATTATTGCAGGCAGAGCCATTGTATCAGCAATAACCGATTTTATGCTTAACATCAAACGCGAAATTTCACCGCCGGATGCAATTTCTGCAATATCCTGAACATCAGAATGTTTACTGGAAGAAAATAAAAAGTTGACGGTATCTTTTCCTGTTTCCGTAAAATTATTTGTTTCTTCCAAACGTACTTTAAATTTTACCGAAGGAATACCGAGGCGTTGTAAAATTACAACAATTCTGTTTTCAAATTTTCCGGCAGCTTCTCTCCTGCCCTCAGATAATTTTGCTGCGAGTTCAGTTATTTTTTTTTCTTGCTCATACAATTGCTTTTTTTTCTCAATAATTCGAGAATCAAACGTTGTTATATCATCCAATTTATTTTGTATATCATTTTTTATTGCAATCAAATCTTCAACGGTATCAATTTTATGTTTACTCTGTAAAGCGTAAATTAAATCAATTCTTTCTTTCAGATATTCAGCTCTGTCGGGATTATGCTCTAAATCTTCCGATAAAATTTCTAATTCGTGAGAAAGATCATCCAATTCAATTTTCACACTTTCTAAACGTTGAAGAAATTCATCTGATTTTCCGAAAAATTTTTGAACTTGTTTCAATGAAGAAATTCCTTCTCGTAATTTAACGGTTATACCGCTGTTATCATCAGAAATTGCATTAAAAGCAATTGATAAACTCTGTTTTATTTCTTCTGCATGATTTAATTGTTGTAATTCTGTTTCAATTTCAGCTTGCTCACCGACTTGTAAATTTGCATTTTCCAGCTCATCAAATTGAAACTGTAAAAAATCATAATCTTTTTTTTCTTCTTCGGAACGTTCAATCAGTTTTTGAAAGTCTTTTTTAACTGAAAGATACCTAAAATAATTTATTTTATAATCTTCAATATCCAAATTAAGTCTTGCAAAGGCATCTAACACATTAAGCTGAAAACGATTGTCATTTAAATGTAAATTTTGATGCTGGGAATGAATATCGATAAGTCGGACACTTAAATCTTTCAGAACACTCAAATTTACGGGAGTATCATTAACAAATGCCCGTGAACGTCCGCCGGGCATAATTTCGCGTCGGATTATGGTAATTTCGTCATAATCAATATCACTTTTATCAAAAAATACTTTTAAAGAATAGCGTTGAAGATCAAATTCAGCTTCAACCACACATTTTTTTTCCTTATTCTTTAAAACACCGGTTTCAACTCGATTACCCAAAATTAATGATAAAGCACCCAATAATATTGATTTTCCGGCACCTGTTTCACCTGTAATAACGGAATAACCGGGCTCAAAATCAATTTCTAAAGATTCAATTAAAGCGTAATTTTGTATGGAAATATGTTTCAGCACAACTTATCTTTTAACAAAAATATCAATTTGTTACAACATTGAGTTTAAAATATCTGCAAATCATATAATTTCTTATAATTGCCGTTAAGTTTAATTAAATCATTATGTGTTCCTTTCTCTATGATTTCGCCTTTGTGCATCACACAAATTAAATCAGCATTTCTTATTGTAGAAAGTCGATGAGCAATTACCACAGAAGTTCTGTTTTGCATCAAATGATCCAAAGCTTCCTGAACAGTTTTTTCAGATTCGGTATCTAATGACGAAGTTGCTTCATCTAAAATCATAATCGGCGGATTTTTAAGCACGGCACGTGCTATGCTCATCCGCTGTCTTTGTCCGCCTGAAAGTTTTATACCGCTGTCTCCGATATTAGTATCATAACCTGCTTCTGTCTGCAAAATAAAATCATGAGCATTAGCAATTTTTGCTGCTTCAATTATTTTCTCATCCGGAACATTTTCCGAACCGAAAGCAATATTATTTTTGACGGTATCATTAAATAAAATCGGTTCTTGATTTACATTCCCCATTAAACTTCGCAAATCATCAATTTTAATATCTTTAATATTTTTCCCGTCTATCAAAATTTCTCCTTCAGTGATATCATAAAATCTCGGAATTAAATCAACCAATGTTGATTTGCCGGAACCTGACTGACCGACTAACGCAACTGTTTGTCCCTTTTTAACAGTCAAATTAATATCCTTTACAACAAAAGTATTTTCGTAGGCAAAAGAAACATTTTTAAATGTTATTTCTTTTTCAAAAGATTTCATTTCAACGGCATCCTCTTTCTCTAAAATCGTATTTTCGGCATCTAAAATTATGTTAATTCGATCAATTGAAGCAGCACCTTTTTGAACATTATAAAGTGCTGTTGAAAAAGCTTTTGCCGGATTAATTATTTGTGAAAAAACAGCAATATAAGCAATAAATGCTTCCGGAGACAATGCACTTTGATTACCCAAAACTAAAGACCCTCCGTAATACATAATTCCTGATATCAGTAAAATACCGAGAAATTCACTTATCGGAGAAGCTAAGTAATTTTTACGATAAACTTTATTCATTGTATTATTATAGGTTTCATTATGATTAACAAAACTTTTAAATACAAAATTTTCGGCAGTAAATGCCTTAATAATCCTTAAACCCGAAAGTGTTTCTTCAATTTTGGAAAGCAAAGTTCCCATTTGATCCTGAGCTCTTCGAGATGTTTTTTTCAGTGAGCGTCCTATGGTTCCGATAATGGCTCCGCTTACAGGAATTAAAATCAGTACAAAAACGGTCAATTGCGGACTCATAATAATTAATGTAATCAGATACACAATGATTGTCAGCGGATTACGAATCAGCATTTCAATCGAAGTCATTATTGTCCATTCAATTTCTTTTAAATCATTTGTCATTTTGCTTATAATATCTCCTTTTCTCTCTTCTGAAAAATAAGAAAACGGCAACTCAAGTATTTTTTTATAAATTGAATTACGCATATCACGAATAACTCCGTTTCTGACAGGAACCATTACATATTTCGAGAAATAGAATAAAATATTTTTAAATAATATCATTACGATAACAAAAATACTTACAACCAAAAGGGCTTCTTTTTTTCCGTATGTTTCAATAATTTGTCCCAAATAATAGTTAATGATATTATTAAATGCACTTCCTGAAAAAGAAAACTCAGGCTTTACGGTAACAATTGCTTCTTGTGAAAATAAAACCCTCAAAAAAGGAATAATCATCAACAAAGAAAAAACAGAAAATATGATTTGGAATATGTTGAGAACAAAGTTCCAAATAATATTTACATAATAAGGAACGAGATATTTTAATATTTTTTTTAACTTTTTCAATTTTGTATTTATTTAATTAAAATTCTTTACCGATTATTTTCCAGTTGGAATAACCGAGAAGTTGTTTGCCTCCGAAAATCTTTTTTGAAATAAAAGTCAGTAATTTGCTTTTAAATTTTTCATGTTTCATTTTGGCACGAGACGGTTTATAATTTTTCTCATAATGTAATTTATCAGCCCAATTGAATGCCTTTATCTTATTTTCCATCACTTTAGGATGTGTTTCTTTAAAAACAGATAAGTTTGACAAATTACCGTAATCAAAATTAATATCTTTATTTTTATATTCATATTCAACTTTTTCTTTTCCTTTATGAATGGTATCTAAAGACTTAGTCTTTTTTTGCATATATTCGGGCGGGCGTACCCAGCCGTAATGGTAGATATATGCATCCAATTCAACAACATTAAGCGGAAAAGTTCCGTTGGATTGTCTGAAATCTTTTTTATCAAAATTCGGAACACGTTTAAACGATTGTGCCGAGCGAAAAGAATAAATATCCGGTTTATTTCTGATTAATCTAATTTCTTTCGGATACCAACCGTGTGCATTGTTATAATGATTATAATCTCCGAAAAAATGTTTGTATTGAAACAAAAAACCTTCAACTTTATCATTGTCGAGATACTTTTGACAAGCGTTTTTTATTCGGTCAAGATATTTTTCATGAATAACTTCGTCGGCTTGTAAATGCAAAAGCCAATCACCGGTACAGGCTTCTTTTGCAATATTTGTCTGACGTGCATTTTCAGTTCCGTTCGGATAGGTTTCAATATCCCAAACCGTATGTATTATTTTAATTTTAGGTGAATTAATTTGCTTTATTATATCTTCGGTATTATCATCTTCATCGCTGTCGCCCAATGCAATAACAAATTCATCAACAATCGGCAAAATTGATTCAATTGATTCGCGTATCGGATAGTATAATTTCGATACATTTTTACCCATTGTAAATCCGCTTATTTTCATTTCCTGTTTTTTAAAATACTGAATTTTCTTTTGTAAATTCCAAACATTGTTCCCAATCCTTTCGATAAAAAGATTCATATTCCAGAAGTTGTTTTTTGCTTATCAGTTCCTCTTCAAAACGCATCGGAATGAACTTTGCAAGATATAAAAATATATGCAAAAGAAACCATCGGCTTCGATATTTCAGCCAAGTTACTTCTTTGTCCGTAAATTCATAAGGGTCTTTTTTATAGAATTTTCGTGTTAATTTTCGTATAAACAATAGTTGTTTATCGGAATAAGATTTATGTTTTGGTTTCAGATTTATTGAATTTTTGTCATAATCAGAATTTGTATAGTCAGCAATTTTTCTGAAAACTTTATGCGGATTTTCTTTAAATTCTTCGTAAAACAGAATTAAAGGAGGATTGTTAAAATGTCTTGTTAAAAATTTTAATTTCGGTAAAAATAAGGCTTCTTCAATCTTCCAGATACCTTTATTTGTTTTAATATTAATAAAATTTTCAAAAGAGCGAGAACCGCCGTTTTTCACATATCTTCGGTATTGCGATGCAATCCATTTTTCATTTGAACGTAAAACAATAATAATTTTTGCATAAGGATATTTCTCGGCAATTTTTAAAGTCTCATCAAAAAATTGTCTGTCAAATTCGCGAGAAAATAACAGTTGATTTTCATTACTTTGCTTAATGATGCTGTTATAACGATAAAATTTTGATGTATGAATGTATCTGATACCTTTCAGCTTATGAAAAAACCTATTTTGCAAAAATGTTGAACCTGTTTTTGCCAAACCGACATGAAAAAACAATTCTTTTATGACTTTGGTACTTTTTTCTTCCACAATTTGTTCAAAATTATTCACACCATTTTTTTACATCATCCGCAGACGGATTTTGTAATCCGAGTTTTCCTTTTTTATTTAATCCGCATAAATCATTAAATAATTTTCCCGGTTTTGCTTCTTTTAGACTGTTAACAGTCTTAAAACCAAGCTTTTGCAAAAGAAAGACCCATTCTTCCGAAATTCCTTTTTCAATATATTTATCCGTTGAATCAATTTGTTCTTTCTTTTCGGGACGCATTTGCGGAAAAAATAAAACATCTTGAATTGAGTTTGAATTTGTCATAATCATTGCCAAACGATCAATTCCGATACCAAGACCTGATGTCGGCGGCATACCGTAATCAATAGCTTTCAGAAAATCTTCATCGAGCATCATAGCTTCGTCATCGCCTCTTTTTGCAAGTAAAAGTTGTTCTTCAAAGCGTTCTCTTTGGTCAATCGGGTCGTTAAGTTCCGAATAAGCATTACAAATTTCTTTTCCGTTACAAACAGCTTCAAAGCGTTCGACCAAACCCTCAACACTGCGGTGTTTTTTTGCAAGCGGCGACATTTCTACCGGATAATCGGTAATAAACGTGGGTTGAATGAGTTGAGCTTCGCATTTTTCGCCGAAAATTTCATCAACTAATTTTCCTGTTCCCATCGTTGCATCTGTTTCAATACCGAGTTTTTCAGCTGTTGTACGCAATTCTTCTTCATTCATTTCGGAAATATCAATGCCGGTAAAATGCTCAATGGCTTGAAACATTGTGTAACGTTTCCAAGGTCTTTTGAAGTCAATTGTATTTTCTCCGACTTGTACTTTTGTAGTTCCGTGAATATCTAAAGCAATTTTTTCTACCATTTCTTCAACAGTATTCATCATCCAAAAATAATCCTTGTAAGCAACATAAAGTTCCATTTGCGTAAATTCCGGATTATGGAATCTGTCCATTCCTTCATTACGGAAATCTTTTGCAAATTCATAAACACCGTCAAATCCGCCTACAATTAATTTTTTAAGGTATAATTCATCGGCAATTCTTAAATACAGGGTTTGATCAAGCACATTATGATGAGTTTTAAAAGGTCGTGCAGCTGCACCGCCGTATATCGGTTGTAAAATGGGTGTTTCCACTTCCAAATAACCTTTTCCGTTAAGATACTCACGCATTGAATTTGTTAACTTAGTGCGTTTAATAAAGGTTTCTTTAACCTGCGGATTTACAATTAAATCCAAATAACGCATTCGGTATCTTTGTTCCGGGTCAGAAAATGCATCGTAGGTTTTCCCGTCTTTTTCCTTAACTACGGGCAAAGGACGAACAGATTTTGTAAGAATTGTGTATTCTTTTGCTTTTACGGTGATTTCACCTGTTTGTGTAATGAAGACATCGCCTTTTATGCCGATTATATCACCCAAATCAAGTAGCTTTTTAAAAACAATATTATATAATGTTTTATCTTCTCCGGAACAAATTTCATCTCGATTGAAATAAACCTGTATTTTTCCTTTTGAATCCTGCAGTTCAATAAAAGATGCTTTACCCATTATCCGCCGAGTCATTATTCTGCCTGCAATACTTATATTTTGAAAGTTATTTTCTTCCGGATTATAAGCATTTTTAATATCTTTACTGTATGCAGTTATCATGCAGTTATCTCATATTTTGATGCAGGATAAGGATTTATACCTAACTTTTTAATTTCTTCAAGAGATTTTCTTCTCAGTTGTTCTTGTTCGCTTAATTCAATATTACTCATAGTTTTTTATGTAAAAAAATAATAACTTGCAAATATAAACAAGTAATCATTATTATATAAATTTAGTTTTTGAAAAATGATATTTCTCTAATATCCGGGTTTTCCGAGAATCTGAAACATATTGCGTTTATAGGCTTCCACACCGGGTTGGTCAAAAGGATTTACGCCGAGAATATAACCGCTGATACCGCAGGCTTTCTCGAAAAAATAAAAAATAAATTAATTCACCGATATAATACTCGTTGATTTGAGGAATTGAAATTCTGATATTCGGAACTCCGCCGTCAAGATGGGCTTTTAAAGTTCCTTGTTCTGCACTTTTGTTTATTTCTTCAATATGTTTGCCTGCCAAATAATTTAATTTATCCAAATTACTATCATTTTCCGGAAGGATAAGATTATTTTTTATTTTTTTTATTTTTTCGACAGAAATAACGGTTTCAAATAAATTTCGTTTTCCGTCTTGTATATATTGTCCCATAGAATGCAAATCGGTTGTAAAGCTTACGCTTGCGGGAAAAATACCTTTTCCGTCTTTTCCTTCGCTTTCACCGTAAAGTTGTTTCCACCATTCGGCAAAAAAAGTGAGTTTGGGGTTATAATTTACCAATATTTCATTAGTAAAACCGGTGTCATACAAAATGTTGCGGACAGCAGCATATTCTTCTGCCGAATTTCCAAAAGAATCGGAAAGAATCGGAATTTGTTTCTTTGGCTGCGTTAACAGCACCTTTTAATAATTCTCGTATATTAAATCCTGCAACTGCAATCGGCAACAAGCCGACCGGAGTTAACACCGAAAATCTTCCGCCGACATCGTCCGGAATAACGTATGTTTTATATACTTCTTTATCGGCAAGTTGTTTTAAGGCACCTTTTTCCTTATCGGTTACGGCAATAATACGCTGATTTGCTTCTTCTTTTCCGTATTTTTTTTCCAAATCGGCTTTCAATATTCTGAAAGCAACGGCAGGTTCGGTTGTTGTTCCCGATTTTGAAATAATCGTAATTGCCCACGATTTATCTCTGAGAAGTTCGGTAAGCTCGTATAAATAATCTTCGCTTAAATTATTACCGGCAAAAAGCATTTTTATTTTACCCGTATCTTTTAAATCGGAAAAATTATCCGAAAGTGCCTCTATAACGGCTTTTGCACCGAGGTAGGAACCGCCGATACCGACAGTTACCATAATATCAATTTTGTTTTGCAGTTTTTTTGCCGTTTCTTCAATATCGGAAATTATTTCTTCGGATGCTTCAAAAGGTAAATTTACCCAACCGAGAAAATCATTGCCTAAGCCGTCTTTGTTATGTAAAGTTTCATTTGCAATTTCCGCTTTTTTTTGATATTCTGACAATTCTGATTTACTTATAAAATTTTCGGTATTTTTTATTTCGAGTTTCATTTTTTTCTTATTAAAATTGATGGTTTAAAATTTTACGAATCTTAAATATCCGTATTTTTTTTAATCTTAAAATTTCCGTTTAAAGATAAGAGTTTTTTATATATCAAATAAGACACCCACGCATCGGTTGCGGCATATTTTAACTGAACTTCGGTATAAACCTCGTTAGACCAATTCGTAAGGCGAGCACCTTTCGAAATCCTGAAATTAAGTAAATTAGCCGTTAATTTTTTTAACCCGTTATCTTCAATACCGAACTCATCGGAAAATGATTGGAGCTCAATAAAAGCACCGGGCGTAAATTTTCGTATTTTTCGTAATGCTTTCAAATCATCGCGAACGGCAACACCGACTTTTGCAATATTCTTATTTTCAAGAATTTGAATAAGTTTGTTCGGCAATCCCAATTTATCTAATTTGAATAAAAAAGCTTTATCGGAAGTTGCCAGCTGCAGCAAAGAAACATCATAAGTTATGCCTTTTTTAAATGCCGGACGCGTTTCGGTATCAAAGCCCAAAACATCGGTTTTTTGCAAGTAAGGAATTATTTCGTTTAAGGATTCTTCATCGGAAATAAAAAAGATCTCCCCTTCAAAACTTTTAACAGGTAAATCATTTAATATATCTTTCGGTATTTTATCATAAAATTCATTCATAAACTACTGTTGAGATATCCGATAGTTAAATGTCGATTTCGTTTTTTCTTTATTTCGAATATTTCCGACGGAATATTTTTATCGGCAAAATTAAAATATTTATTTAAGAGTTTATGATGTTTACTTTTTTTATCGGATTCTTTTTTCTCAAAATACTTTAAAAGATTATTCAATTCTTTATATTTTACAATATCATAAGTTGAAATATTATCGTTAATTTGATGATTTGACAAGCCCCGGCGAATTAAATACTCCGCCGTTTCGGAATGAAAATGCAACAATGCCATATCAAGTGCATTCAAATTCTCAGAATTTATCGAATTAAGTTTCGCACCGTTTTCTGTTAAAAACTTTACGGCTTCCGTATTACCCTGCTGCGAAGCAATCATTAATGGCGTAAAGCCGAAATCGTCTTTTGAATTAAAATCGGCATAATAATCCCACAATACTTGTAAAATATCCGTATCATTATACCAGGCTGCAATCATTGCGGCATCGGTTCCGTAAACATTACTGTAAGAAATATCGGCTCCGTAACTACACAGATAAGCTGCAACCAAAGGATAACCGTATGCAGCCGCAAGCATTAAGGAAGAATTTCCGTATTCATCGCTGACATTCGGATTCGCATTATTTTTTAATAATAATTCAAGAATTTCGGGATAATTTCCTTTTACGGCAGATAATAATGCCGTTACTCCGTTATCGGGCACTTTATTTACTTCGGCACCGTATTTTATCAACAGTTTCGTCAAATACAAATTATTATTGTCAACAACATACATTAAAGGCGTTACGTTATTGTCATCCGCAAAATTTGCATCGGCACCTCCTTTTAACAGATAATAAACCTTTTTTTCATCATTTCGATATGCAGCATCCAATAATTCGAATGAATTCTGTGCAATTATAAGCTGAGAAAAAAATAAAGAAAACAGAAAAACAGTTTTTTGAAGCATTTTATATTAATCAAAAATGAGCGTATCAAAATAAAACCCCTTAAATCAGGGGCTTTGTATTTATAATTTATTTAAAGCAACAAAATCCGATTTCAGAAATTTATTAGGTTTTTTCTTACCTTTTATTCTGTGAAAATCGAAATAATAAATATCCGCATTTGCTGCACTCAAAATCATTTTTGTTACAACGTTGCCTTTTATGTTGCGAGAAGGTGCTACCAAATGCAAAACCAATACATCTTGATTTTTGTTGTCAACGGCTTGTTTAATATCGTCTTTAGTTACAAATTTTACGTCTCCGTCATAATATTGTTTAATTTTTGTAATAGTATTAACATCTTGGCTCATTTCATTTTTCAGCAACCACAATGTTTTGTTTTTTGTACTTTTTCTGCTGTTTTTATAATGGTTAAGCAATACCCTGTCTTCAACATGCGGATTATTTTTGAGCCATTGGACGTGATTTTGCATAAACAGTAATGCTAATCCGAGTTTGTAATAATAATTGTCATAATCTACATCGCTGTATGCAAGCGGAACAGTAATAATATCAGGCATTGTATTTATGGTTCCTCCGGGTTTTCCGAGTACTAAACTTAAAGAAGTGAAAACACCGAGTTCTTCTTGCCCTTCAAAATGTGATTCGGTTTGTACCACCATTGATGCCGTAGAAACATTCTTTTTTTTCTTAAATTCGTTTTTATTTATAAAATCAAAATCTGTTATTTTCCAATGTTTATTTGCAGCATCTTCGATAGCCGTATTATACATTCCGAAAATATTATTATCATAAACAAAATAGGTACGTGAATTTAAAAACCTTGTTACCTGTTTTTCAGTCGGTAACATTTGCTGAGCAAGAGCATCTAAAGAAAATAAAGTAACAAAAAATATTAAAAATAATGCTTGTTTTTTCATCATAATAATTTTAAAGTATTGTTGTAATAATTTAGTTTCATTTTTTAAACGATATTTTTGTTTTATTGGTATCTTATTATAAAAGTTATTCCTAATTTTTAGGAAAATATATAGGGTGTTTTTGATTATATTTTCTGATATATACGAATTTTAGTTTATTTTTTTTTCTTTTACTTAATTTTGAAAATTCTTCATACAGTTCGGGATCTTTAGAAATAACGGCTTCAACAGATTTTACGTCAAAATTATAAATTTTACCGGTATCAAAATCTAACAGATATTGCATCAAAACGGTTTTTTCAGAATACGGGTCATTATAATAATAATACGAATTATTATATCGATACGGATCATATTCCTGAATTGTTTTATTTGCAGTAAAATGGCTGATACTGCCAAAAACCGGAATGCGATTAAATTCATCATTTAAATTAATGAATAAAACTCCTCGGTTACTAAAGCCCCATATTCTGCCTGTATTAATTTTTTTTTGTATTCCCAAATTATCGTAAATTGTAATGTATTTATTTTGAAATAATTTATTATAAAAATCAAAAGCATTATAATCAATTGTTGTAAGAATTTGAGATTTCGGAACAGGATTATTATCTTTAACCTGCTGAAAATTAATAAAAATGCCGTCTTTAAATTTAAAAGCAGGTGTATATTTTACTTTATCCTTACGGATATCACCGGTTTGTGAAAAAGCAAAAATTACCGAAAATAAAACTATTGTACTTAATATTAAACGTTTCATATCTGTAATATTAACGAGTTTTTAGGATGTTTTGTTATTCTTTAATATATTTTTAATCTTCATCTTTCGGATATTCAACACGTGTATGATAAATATTTTTCAACTTTGTTTTCAAAACTTTTTTAACTTTATCAATTTCGGCAAAAGTAATATCGGCATTTATTAACAGATTTTGTGCAATTTTAGAATGTACAATTTGTTCCACCAGTGCATCAATGCTTTCTTCTGAATAATCTTTCAGAGTTCTGGAAGCTGCTTCTACGGAATCGACTATCATTACTATTGCTGTTTCTTTTGAATAAGGCAGTTTTCCATGATATTTAAATAAATCTTCGTTAATTTCTTCTCCGGGATGCAATTCTTTATATTTATGCAAAAACCACATTATTTTTCCGCTTCCGTGATGCGTAGGAATAAAATCTGCAACTTCTTTAGGTAAACCATATTTTGCGGCAATTTTAATGCCGTCATCAACATGTTTTTTAATTATCTGTACACTTTTTATAGGATCAATTTTATCATGCGGATTTTCACCATGTTGATTTTCAACAAAAAAAGAGGGATTATTCATTTTCCCGACATCGTGATACAATGCACCGGTACGAACTAAAAGAACGTTTGCTCCGATTTCGCGAGCAGCTTCTTCCGAAATATTTGCGACTTGTACGGTATGTTGAAATGAGCCCGGAGCTTTTTCAGAAAGTAATTTTAATAAGGGTCTGTTTGTATCGGACAGTTCAATTAGAGTAACATCCGAAAGAAAACCGAATAATTTTTCAAAAAGATAAATTAAAGGATATGCCATTAATACTAAAATACTGCTTACGGCAAACCATATTATATAAGATGTTTCAATACGCGAAATATCACCTTCGCGAACAATTGTAAAAGCAGAATATAAAACCAAATATGTGATAAAAATTATTAATGCCGTCCAAAGAATTTGACTTCTTCGATATAACCGACTAACACCGGAAATAGCGACAAATCCTGCAATGAACTGAATAAAAATATATTCAAAACCGTTAGCAGCGATATAACCGATAATCATAATTGTTACTGTATGATGCAGGAATGCTGTTCGCGGTTTATAAAAAGTTGCAGTTATTAAGGGTAAAACAGTAACCGGAACTAAATAAATATTTGTGCTGTCAGTCTTTGCCGCTATAGCGGAACTTATTATAAATATTAACGTTAAACTTATAAAATATAACAGTTTACGGTTACTGTCAAAAATCGGTCTGTTATAGAAAAACAAATGCAGAAATAAAATAGCAAGTATAGCACCTGTTAAAATAAATTGCCCTAAAAATACAATAAATTTATCCGTATATGAATTTTGTTCCGATAAATATTCTTTTTTCAAAGACATTAAAATTTGATATTTTTCATCATTAATCAATTGTCCTTCGTATATTATTCTTTGCCCGGCTTGTATCATCCCTCTTACAGGGGATAAATCATTAATTAATCGTTCTTTTGATTTTTCAGTTAATTCAGAATTAAAAATAACATTGAATTTAATATACTTCGAAAAATTAATTTCGGAAACAATAACCGGACTTTTTTCCGTATAATTCTTAAAATAATTATAGAGAATATTATAGGATTGCTTTGAAGAATAGAAATCAGAGTATTTTGTTAATTCTGCCACATTATTTTTTAACACATAAATTTCGTTGTTATCAGAATTAACAGTATAATTTTGGGGTAAAGGTTGTATAATTCCTTTTTCGTAAATTGATTTTAGTTTTTGTTTAAATCCGGTTATAAATGAATCAGTAAAAGCAGTAAATTCCTTACGATTTTTTTCGGGTACAGTCAACTCTGAAAATAAACCTTTTATATCATTGTCAACTTCATTGTCAATTGATTTATAAACAGTAAAATTAAAAATATAATATGGCTTAGCAAGTTTTAAAATACTGTCTTTTTCTGCTTTAATTGTTTCATCACTTTTATAAACAGGAAAATCAAATTCAGCAATCAAACTTTTGTGTTTCCACGGCTCTCCTTTTTGAAATTCATATTTAAATTTGTTACTGTGAGGTAAAATAAAAACCGTAATTAAAGCAGCAACGGTAAACATCAGTATTTTATAGAAAAAATTAAGCCTTTTTTTTTGCATATGAATCAAATATACGATTTTCAATTAAGCAAATGTATAATTAAGCATTGGAAATGAGAAATAAAATTTATAAAACTCAAAAAAAGAGATGCAAAAATTTTATATATAACTTTTTTATATAATTTTGCATAAGGAAGAATTATTGTTATTAACAAAAATAAAAAACCAAGATGGAAGAATCAATGACTGACGGAGCCAAGAAATTTAGGGAGAATGTTTTTACCAGTTCAGTGAGAGCAGGAAAAAGAACATATTATTTTGACGTAAAAGAAACAAAAGGCGGTGAAAAATACATTACCGTTACGGAAAGAAAACGCCGTTACAATGAAGACGGAAGCTACAAAGTTGAAAAACACAAAATTTTCCTTTACAAAGAAGATTTCGATAAATTTGCAGATGCTTTAGATGATGTTATTGAATATGTTGAATCCGGAAAAATACCGGAAAAAACAGAATATTCTGATGTTACAGAAAAGACAGAATCAAATGAATCAGTAAAAGATTATACCGATATTAAATTTGAAGATTTAGATACAGAAAAATCGGAGTAACTATTTTGATCGTTTTTTATAAAGCGGATTTTAAAAATCCGTTTTTTTAAATAAACTTGTCAGCTTAAACAAATTCTGCTTGTTCAAACTTTTCAAAATTACCAAGAATTTTTAATTTCTCAGCAGTTTTTCTGTTAATGAATAATTTTACCGAATCAGGTTTAAAAACTCTGGAAGTAACCGGATTACCGTCCAATAAATCAAGAGCAATCTTAACGGAAGTTTCGGTTACTGCATCCCAGGGAATAACATATCCTTCCAAACCACCTCTGATTACAGTATCTTCAAGCATACAAACCGTAGGAAAATTATCAGTAATAGTACTTAATAAGTCATATCCGGATGAAGCGATAACAGTGCTTGTGCCTATATATACCCATTTCACGTTTTTACGTGTGAAATAATTCTTTGCTTTTTCAAAATCTTCAGTTTCCTGAATTTCATAACTTATAACCTCTATTCCTTCTTTTTCGGTATATTCTATAATATCATCGTATTGAATTTCTGCCTGCAGCTCTCCTCGGCGATATAAAACTCCTATTTTTTTCAGATTCTTATCCGATATTAAAACAGTATGCTCAAATTGATCTTTAATTTCGGGAGCATAACAAACGGCATAATAATTATTGTTATGATTCTTTTCAAAATCGGCAATTATTGCAGAACTGTATATCCCGGTAAAAACAACCGGAATTTCCTCATCTGTAAGATATTGCCCTATTCGCATACTAACAGGAGAACCGATAGAAAATATTAAATCAACTTTATCTTTTTTTAATTTATCAACAGCATGCATTAAATTTTCTTCATCGCGTTTACAGTTCACATAAGTAATTTGCAAATTATTATCTCTTTCTTTTCTGAAAATATATCCCGCCTTTTTTAAACGAGCCTCAATAATGTTAATTGATTTTATAAAAATTTCTAAATTATCCCAATAAAGAATACCGATTTTTTTAACTTTTCGCATATAATGCTTTGCCCTTTCCTCTCCTTTAAGTACACGCAAAGCACCTTGTGCCAATGCCTTAAGTTCAGCTTCGCCGGGATATATATTTACTTTTCCCAGAAAATCTATACGTTCTCGAATCCAACCTGTCAATAATTTAGAATGAGCTAAACCGCCTGTGATAATTATTCCGTCAATTTCACCTTTTAAATTAGTAGCTCTTTTTCCGATTTCTTCTGCAATTTGATATGCCATTGCTCTATAAACCAATTCGTATTTTTCAGAACCCGCCGCAACAAACCGTTCAACATTTCGAGCATCATTAGTATTAAAATATGATACAAGTCCGCCTTTTCCTACAACCATTTTCTTTAATTCAGTTTCGGAATATTTTCCGGAGAGAGATTTATCAAGATATTTGAAAAGAGGCAAACTTCCGCTTCTTTCGGGAGAAAAAGGACCTTCATACAAACCGTGATTTACGTTTACGGCTTTTCCTTTTTTTAATGCAGCAACCGTAATTCCTCCGCCGAGATGTGCCACTATCAAATTTAAATCAGTTATTTTTTTCTTTAAAACTTGAGCATGTTCACGTGCCGTTGCAAAAATATTTAAAGCATGCAGTAACGACGATCTTTCAAAATCTTTATGTCCCGAAATACGAGCAATCGGTTCTAAATCATCTACAGCCGGCGGATCAACAATAAATGACGGAATTGAGTTTTCCCAACCGATACTGTATGCAATAACACAACCCAAATTTGAAGCATGCTGCCCCTGGTAACCGTCACGTGCATCATTTATCATCTCCTGATCAACATAATAAGTCCCGCTGGGTATCGGTTTTATTAAACCGCCTCTGCCTACAACAGCATCTAATTTATTTAAATTATAACCATTTTTATTAATTGCTGTGATAATTTCTTCTTTACGAAATGAATATTGTTCCCAAATATCAGAATACTGTTCTAATTGTTTGGGACTGTGGCTTACATTGATTTCAAACAAGCATTCTTCATTTTGAAAAACACCTATTTTAGTAGAAGTTGAACCGGGATTTATTGTTAAAATATGATATTTCTTCATGAATTAATTCCTTATGTAAAAAGTCAATCAATAAACGTGCAAAATAAGATATTTTATATCATTTTAAGGAATATTATACAACACAAAATAAAAGAAAGTCGGTAAAATCTTTGAATAATAAAATTATAAGGTTAATTTTGCGGCTCAAAAATATATACTATATATAATGTCTAACTTATTAATTTAAAAGTAAAATGAGCGAAAAAAAGAACGAAAACGAAGAAAAAGAAATTCAGGAAACAATTGAAGAAAAAGTTCTGAAAGAAAAAGTAACAGTTAATGAACTTGCCGAAGAAACTAAAACTGAAATTGTTGAAGAAACTGCTCCGAAAGAAGAAGCAGCTGTTGAAGAAACAAAACCGGAAGAAAAAGTAACGGTTAACGAACCTGCTGAAGAAACTAAAACTGAAGTTGTTGAAGAAACAAAACCGATTGAAATTCAAAATGCATCAACTCTTGATTTTGATTGGGATTCAGCAGCTGTTGAATCAGATGAATACACAGGTAAAAAAAGAGAAGAATTAACAGATTTATATTCTGAAACATTATCTGTTATTTCTGAAAAAGAAGTACTTGACGGAACTATTATAGCACTTACCGATAAAGATGTTGTAGTAAACATCGGTTATAAATCCGACGGTGTAATCAGTAAAAATGAGTTCAGATATAATCCCGATTTAAAAGTTGGTGATTCTATTGAAGTTTATATCGAATCTCAAGAAGACAAAACAGGACAACTGATCCTTTCTCATAAAAAAGCAAGAACTCTCCGCTCTTGGGAAAAAGTTAATTCATCATTAGAAAATGACGAAATTATTAACGGATTTATTAAATGTCGTACTAAAGGCGGTATGATTGTAGATGTTTTCGGAATTGAAGCATTTTTACCCGGTTCTCAAATTGATGTTAAACCAATCAGAGACTATGATGCTTACGTAGGAAAAACAATGGAATTTAAAGTTGTTAAAATTAACAAAGAGTTTAAAAATGTTGTTGTTTCACATAAAGCTCTTATTGAAGCTGAATTGGAAGAACAAAAAGCTAAAATTATTGAACAACTTGAAAAAGGACAAGTTCTTGAAGGAACTGTTAAAAACATTACATCATACGGTGTGTTTATCGACCTCGGAGGTGTTGACGGTTTAATCCACATAACCGATCTTTCTTGGGGAAGAGTAAATCATCCCGACGAAGTTGTTGAACTTGATCAAAAATTAAATGTGGTTATTCTTGATTTTGATGAAAGCAAAAAACGTATTGCTTTAGGATTAAAACAATTACAAGAACATCCTTGGGATTCGTTAGACCCCGAATTAATTCCCGGAAATACCGTAAAAGGAAAAATTGTTGTTATTGCTGATTACGGTGCATTTATGGAAATTAAACCCGGAGTTGAAGGTTTAATTCACGTATCGGAAATGTCTTGGTCTCAACATTTGAGAACCGCACAAGATTTCTTTAAAATAGGAGATATTGTTGAAGCTCAAATTTTAACTCTTGAAAGAGAAGAAAGAAAAATGTCTCTCGGTATTAAACAATTAAAACCAGATCCGTGGGAAGATATTGAAAAGAAATATCCTGAAGCATCTCAACATACTGCAAAAGTTAAAAACTTTACTAATTTCGGTATTTTTGTTGAACTTGAAGAAGGTGTTGACGGATTAATCCACATTTCTGATTTATCTTGGACTAAAAAAATCAAACATCCGGCTGAATTTACGGAAATTAATGCAGATATTGAAGTAGTTGTTTTGGAAATTGATAAAGAAAACAGAAGATTAAGTCTGGGACATAAACAATTAGAAGAAAATCCTTGGGATGTTTTTGAAACTTTATTCGGAATTGACAGCGAACATGAAGGTACAATTATTAAAATCGGAAATCGAGAAGCATTAATTGCTATGCCATATGGTGTGGAAGCTGTTTGTCCTGTTAATCATCTGAAAAAAGAAGACGGAAGCATGCCTTCGGAAGATGAAAAGATTAATGTTCGAGTGATTGATTTTCATAAAGATGCTAAAAAAATAGTTGTTTCGCATTTAAGAACTTATAAAGAAAGAAGCAAATCTGCTAAAACAAAAGCAAACTATCAAAATGATATTGAGAAAACAACACTCGGAGATATCAGCAGTCTTTCAGAATTAAAGGATAAACTTAACAAGGATTCTAAAAAAGCTAAAAAGAAAACAACTAAAAAAGCAGTTGCAACAAAAGAAGAAAAAGCTGAAACTGAAACCGCTGCAGAAAAAGATGTTAAAAAAGAAGTTGCTGAAAAACCAAAGAAAAAAACAACTTCAAAAAAGAAGAAAGCAGATGATAAAGAAGCAAAACCGGAAAAAGGTGATGCTCCTGAAGAAAAAGATGAAAAATAAAATTATAATTAGCGAATGAAAGATTTTTATCTTTCATTCGTTTTTTGTATTTTTACACATAAATAATTAACAAATTATAATTATGGAAAAAAAATATGATGTAATAAAAAAAGATAATCATACGATTATTCAGGTTTTGGCAAAAAAACTTGATACCAGCATAGCCCCTTCATTTAAATCCGAATTAGTAATGATTGCAGGAAACGGTGAAAAAAATATGATTATTGATTTAAGTAATACAGAATATTGTGATTCATCAGGATTAAGTTCCATTTTAGTTGCAAATCGGTTATGTAAGAATGCAAAAGGAAAATTTATTTTATCCGGTTTGCAAAACGCTGTCGAACGGTTAATTACAATATCCCAATTAGATTCAGTTCTTGATATTGAAGATAATTTAGAAAAAGCCGAACAAAAATTTAACACGGATAATTAATGCCTTTTGAAATTACAGTATTGGGAAGCAGTTCTGCTCTTCCTTCATATAATAAGTTCCCTTCCGCTCATGTAATAAATATACATGAGCGTTTTTTTTTAACAGATTGCGGAGAAGGTACTCAAATCAGATTAAGACAATATAAAATTAAAGTTTCTAAAATCAATCATGTTTTTATCTCTCATCTTCACGGCGATCATTTTTTCGGTATTTTCGGGCTGATTTCGTCTTTCAACCTTTTAGGAAGAAAAAATGACTTACACATATTTTCTCCCGGAGATTTAGAGAAAATAATATATACAGTAATTAAAAAAAATGATTTAAATTTTCAACTCTTTTTTCATCGTTTAAATACCGATACAAAAGAAACCGTTTACGAAAGCAAAAGTATAAAAATAAGCTGTTTCCCGTTAAATCACAGAATTGAAACCTACGGATATTTATTTGAAGAAAAACAAAAAGAAAAAAACATCAAAAAAGAGCTTATTCAAAAATATAAATTATCAATAAAAAATATTCTCGACATAAAAGCAGGAAATAACTTTATTACAAAAAAAGGAGTTTGTATTAAAAATAAAGATTTAACTTTACCTGAAGTAAAACCGCGCTCATATGCCTATTGTTCTGACACAATGTACTTTCCGGAAATAATTCAACATATAAAAAACGTTGATTTGTTATATCACGAAGCTACATTTACCGAAGAGTTAAAAGAAACAGCCGCAATAACAAAACATTCTACAGCCTCAGATGCTGCTAAAATTGCATTACAAGCTAATGCCGGAAGTTTATTAATAGGTCATTTTTCTTCAAGATATAAAAATGGTACACCTTTTTATAATGAAGCAACAAAAATATTTAAAAATACATTTATTGCTCAAGACGGATTAATTTTTAAAATTCCTGTACAAAAAATTAAAGAAAATTTATAATTTTACATATTAAATTTCTAAATAAATAAAAAATGAAAAAAATAATATTTACAATTGCAGCTTTTATGATGACTGCAAATCTGTTTGCTCAAACCAAAACAGACAAAGCAAAATTTCAAGAATATCAACCGGGATTTTATCAAAACTCCATTTTGAAAGACGTGAGACATGTGAATGATAATATGAAACCGAAAGAAATTAAAAAACATTTTCAAATGGTTCAAACCGGATATAATATTCCGAATAAAGTAAGTGATTACAAAAGGGAATGGGCAAATCCCGTTATCTCACAAGGAAATGCAGGTACTTGCTGGTGCTATTCTACAGTTTCTTTTTTAGAATCAGAAATTTACAGACAAACCAAGAAAAAAGTCAAATTGTCTGAAATTTATACCGTTTATTGGGAATATGTTGAAAAAGCAAAAGAATATGTCAAAACCAGAGGAACGAGTAATTTCTCTGAAGGTTCCGAGGGAAATGCCGTAACAAGAGACTGGAAAAAATACGGAACAATGCCCTATTCTGTTTATACCGGATTACTAAACGGCAGAAAATATCATTCCCATGCAAAAATGTTTGACGAAATGATGACATATCTGAAAACAGTAAAAAAATCTGATGCTTGGAATGAAAAAGAAGTTGTTGCAACAATTAAAGCAATTATGAATTACCACATCGGCGAACCTCCGACATCTTTTGTAGTTGACGGGAAAAAATACACACCAATGTCATATCTGAAAAATTATTTAAAAATTAATCCTGATGATTATATCGAAATTTTATCATACGAACAAGAACCGTTCTGGCAAAAAGTAGAATACAAAGTTCCGGATAACTGGTGGCACAGTAAAGATTATTATAATATTCCGCTTGAAGACTTTATGAAAGTATTAAAAAGAGCCATTCGCAACGGTTACACAATGAGTATCGGCGGTGATGTTTCAGAAGCCGGATTTTTAAGAAGCACACAAGCTGCTGTTATACCTTCTTTTGATATTCCGTATCAATACATTAACGATAATGCAAGACAATTCCGTTTTTCTAACGGCACAACAACCGACGATCACGGAATGCACCTTGTAGGATATACCGAAAGAAACGGCATGGACTGGTATTTAATCAAAGATTCAAGTTCAGGTTCCAGAAATAACGACCCTAATGCTCCGGAATTCGGTTACTACTTTTTCCGCCAAGATTATGTAAAACTTAAAATGATGGGCTTTACCATTAATAAAAATGCAGTAAAAGACATTTTGAAAAAATTTAAATAAAATACTAAAAACATAATAATCCTGTCAAGTTATTAAAACCTGACAGGATTTATTTTATCCGAAGCAATGTTATCAATTCTGATACCGATTTATAATTATGATGTGAGAGAATTTGTTTCACAACTGCACAATCAAACAATGCAGGAAAATATTGATTTTGAAATAATTATAGCAGATGATGCTTCTGAAAATAAATACAGAAAAAAAAATTCGGAACTAACCGGACTCAAACAAGTTGAATACATTCAACTTGAGAAAAATATCGGTCGTTCAAAAATAAGAAACCTTTTAGCAGAAAAAGCAAAATATGAAAACTTATTGTTTGCGGATTGCGATATGCTGATAAAAAACAATAATTTTATTAAATCATATATCAACATCCAAAATTCGTATTCTGTAATTTGCGGAGGAATATGTTATCAAAAACAAGAACCAAAAGATAAACAACTTCTGTTAAGATGGTGTTACGGCATTAAAAGAGAAAAAAAATCTGCAAAAAATCGAAGTCTGAATCCTTACTCTTCATTTATGTCAGGAAATTTTTTTATTCGTGAAAACATCTTCAGACAAATACAATTTAATGAAAATATTTCAAAATACGGACACGAAGACACACTTTTCGGTATTGAATTACAAAGAAAAAATATCACAATTGCCCATATTGACAATCCTCTAATTCACAATGGATTAGAAGATAATAATACATTTATTAATAAAACAAAAACCGGAATTGAAAATTTAATATATATTTCAAAAAATTATAACTATCCGGAATTATATAAAAAAATCAAACTTTTAAGAATTTCAAAAAAACTGTTTTTTTTAAAACCTCTTATTATTTTAACTTTCATTATATCTGAAAATTTAATTTTAAAAAATCTTAAAAGCAAACATCCGATACTTTTTTTATTCGATTTCTACAAATTAGGGTATTATTTAAAAAATAAAAATTCTTAAAAAACAATTCGCTTTATTGCAACCAAACGGCATATTTTTTGGTCTGCTTTGTAATATTAAAATTTAACAAGCGTTTAAAAAGGAAAAAACTATGAAACAATTATCTTTATTATTTATCTTTTTTTTATTCTCGGGAGTTTCTTTCGGGCAATGGGGAGGGAATAATGCTACTCTCAGTACAGGAAAAAATGCCGACGTAAAATGGGAAAAATCGATTATTGACTTAGGAAATATTAAACAATATAATCCCACTCAAGCCGTATTCAAATTTAAAAATATCGGAGGAAAACCCATAATTATAACTAACGCAAAAGGCTCTTGCGGATGTACAGATATTGATTATCCGAAAAAACCGGTTTTACCCGGTGAAACAACAGAGATTATTGTTACTTATGATGCAGAATTACTTGGTGTCTTCAACAAAACGGTTACTCTTACCATGAATATTGAAAAAAGTTCTCAAATCCTTCATTTAAAAGGAACTGTTACAAAATAGTTTTTTATATTGATAATTTTGCTATTTTTTTTATTAATAGCAGTAACTCGTTAGCAGATATGAAACTAACGGCATTAAACCTTACAGACAAAGGTATTCCTGTTACAATTCAGGCTCCTGAAGGTGCAGAAGTGAAAGACGGAATGTTTAAGGGTGAATTCGGCGGAATTAAAATGCTTGATTATGAAATCGTAAAAGGTGAATTCGTTATGGAAATTTCGATGAATGAGGCAAAAGAAACAAGAAGTATTAAACAAATTATTGATGATGCCAAAGAAACAGCTCAAACTGAAGAAGGGTTTATCAAATTTGTTAAAGAAGAAACGAACGGTTTTATTTATAAAGTAAAACTTGATGATAATGAAGACTATAAATTTCATTATGTATTAATGAAAGACGATAAGGCAATTGAGTTTACGGAAGGATTAAAATTATTTACCGAATTTACTCAAAAAGATGCAGAAACTCTTTATAATATTGCTAAAAATGCAAAATAATTAAAGAATAAAATTACTCTTCATAATGTCTCTGAGAAATCAGGGACTTTTTTATTTTATCGGATTAGACTTAACTTTAATATGTTTTTTGTCAGAAGAAATAAATCCGCACGTAATATTCAATTTTGAATTTAATTCCTTCATACTTCGAGAATCAGTATCTTTACAAGCTTTCAAAATCAAATTTGCACTCATTTCAGCATCTTCCAAAGCATGGTGATGTGAAAATGAAAATCCGAAATGTTTGCCGATATTTCCCAAAGAGTAACTTCTCAAGCCCTTCCAAGTTCTTCTTGCCACACGTAATGAACATGAATAACTAAACTCCGGATAATCTAATTGATAAGAATTCAAAACAGCTTTTAACACTCCTATGTCAAATTCGGCATTATGGGCAACAATTACAGAATTGTCAAACAATAATTTTAATGATTTCCAATACCTGAAAAACTCAAGCTCATTTTCCACATCTCCGGGTTGAATTCCGTGAACTGAAATATTTTGATAATTAAACCTCAAATCAGGCGGTTTAATTAATCGGTATTTTTTATCTGTAATTATCCCGTTTTCAACAATAACAACACCAAGCGAACAAACACTTGCCGGGTTTTCGTTTGCAGTTTCAAAATCAATTGCCTTAAAAGAAATTCCGTTCATAAAAAAAGTAATTATATATCTTGATACAAAGATAAAATAAATGTATATTTGTATTGTTTTTCAGAAAAAATGTAATCTTTTTTATTTTTTTTTTATGGAATTTAAAGTATTAAATCATCTTTAGTTAAAGTTCAAAAAATTTATTATTAATTTAAATATTGGAATTATGAAATTACAGAAACTTATTATGTTAACAATTGCCGTATTTGCTTTTAGTTTTATAAGCTACGGACAAGTAGAACCTGCAGAAGCACCTATGTTCGGAAATGTCAGAGGCGTAAAATCAGCATTCAGTCACAATTTCGGAAAAGTAACCGGTACCGTTCAATCGTATAATTTTAAAATTAAAAATACCGGCTCTTCTCCTCTGCACATCATTGATATTAAATTACCCGAAAAAATTGGTGTTACAGTTGTTGATATGCACATTAAACCCGGTCAAGAAGGCGTAATAACTGCAACAGTTGACCCTACGGTAATGAATAAAGGTAAATTTGCCGAACAAATTATCATTACAACAAAACAAAAAGATAACGGTATTACAACAACAAAAGAAATACCTTTTATTGTAGCAGGTGAAGTAAAATAATCAAATTTATTTCAATTTAAAAGCAATAATCACTTATAAAAAGATATAAGGATTATTGCTTTTTTATTTTTAATACAAATATTTTTAAAAAAAGAATTTTTGCCTTAATCCGAAAAAAACTTTAAAAATAGTATTATATCTTTTTTCGATTTAAGAAAAATAAATAAATTTGCAATCCCAAATTCAGAGCCCGGATGGCGGAATTGGTAGACGCGCATGGTTGAGGGCCATGTTCCGACTTTTCGGAGTGCAAGTTCGATTCTTGTTCCGGGCACAAAGCTCTGCTTTAAGCAGGGCTTTTTTATTTTAAAACGGGTAACGTTCAATCATTAATATTATTGAAACTCCGAAAGCTGCTCCGGCTGTTATTAACGTTAAATCTCGTCTTTTTACTTTAAAAAAGAAAACTAAAATTGTTGCTAAACTCAAATAACTGAGAACAATAATGATTTGTCCGAATTCTAAACCAATATTAAATGCAAATAAAGGCGATACTATATTTTTTTCATTCCCAAGCAAATCTCTTAAATAATTAGAGAAACCCAAACCGTGTATTAAACCGAAAAACATTGCCAAGGCATATTTAAAATGATGCAATCTCTTATCATTAATGTTTTCTTTATAAAAGAAATCCGAAAAAGCAGAAATAAATATTGTTACGGGAATTAAAAATTCGATTAAATCTGTCGGTATTTTAATAACTCGTAAAGTTGCTAATGCCAATGTAAAAGAATGACCTATCGTAAAAGCAGTTACTAAAATAAGCACTTTTTTCCAATCTTTCAGCAGGTAAACCGCTGACAAAGCCATAAGAAATAAAATATGATCATAACCGTTTAAATCGGTTATATGTTCAATTCCTAAAT
>JAADGE010000021.1 GCA_013152535.1 Chlorobiota bacterium | reverse complement strand
CATTTTATGCCAATTTCGGGGTATATTTCTTAAAAAGTTATTAACTATTTATCTTAGTTTTAAACAGTTAGACATTTACTGAATGTCCCTATTTAGTTTTTCAATAATAATATGTTTAAATATTTCTGTTTTTATTTATTCCGTCCTTAGAATTCTTCCGGTTGTTCCTCAACTTTTTCAATTAATAAAAAATCGTATTTAAAACCGAAATTTTACTTCATCAATAAAATATTTCTTTTCGCAATATGCACAACGCACTTCAATCGGATTTTTTCCGGCAAGATAAAAACGCGTATCAACTGCTTCGATATTTGTTATGCAATTGGAATTCGGGCAAATAATGTGCTGATGAATTTCTTGCGGTATGTCAACGCCAAATTTCTTAACAACCTGATAATCACGGATAACAATAATTGTTGCTGTCGGAGAAATCAAGGCAATGCTTCCGGCTTCTTCTTCCGAAAGTTCGCGATTTTCTATTTTTATAATATCCTTTTTACCCATTTTTCGACTGCTTAAATTCACTCCGATCATTATTTCTTTCTTATAATTCGGAATGTTTAATATTTCGGCAACTTGCAGTGCTTTTCCGGCTGTTATATGATCGATGACGGTTCCGTTTTTTATCGGATCGACTTTTAATTGTTCTTTCATTTTTTGTTGATGTTTAGATGTTTATTTGTTTATTGTTTAAAGGTTCAGCAAGGTTGTGATGATTGCTTGTCTCATAAATACGCCGTTGCGTGCTTGTTGAAAATAATAGGCATATTTCGTATTATCTACTTCGGTTGTTATTTCGTTTACGCGCGGAAGCGGATGCAATACTTTAAAATTTTTCTTAACGCCTTCGAGCAGTTTTTTTGTAATGATGTAGCTGTCTTTTACTTTTTCATAATCTTCCAAAACGGCAAACCGTTCTTTTTGTATGCGGGTAACATACATAATATCAAGTTCCGGCATTACTTCTTTTATATCCTCCAATTCGGTAAATTCAATATTTTTTTCTTTTAAATCGTCTTTTATGTATTGAGGCATTTGTAAATGGCGAGGCGAAGCAAAATAAAACTTCGGATTAAAATCGGAAAGGGCTTGTGCCAAAGAATGCACCGTTCGTCCGAGTCGTAAATCACCTACCATGCCTATTGTCAGGTTTTCGAGCGTGCCTTGTGTTTTTTGTATCGAATACAAATCGAGCATAGCTTGCGTGGGATGTTGATTGGTTCCGTCACCGGCATTTATTACCGGCACTTTTACCGTTTCGGAAGCAAAACGAGCGGCTCCTTCTATGACGTGCCGCATTATAATAATATCGGCATACATGCTGATTGTCATTAAAGTATCTGCCAGTGTTTCACCTTTTTTGACCGAAGTAGAACTTGTTCCGGACATAGAGAATGTATTGCCTCCGAGTTTTTTTACGGCTGTTTCGAAAGAGAAATGTGTCCGCGTTGACGGTTCAAAAAACAGCAGAGCCGCTAATTTTCCGCTCATATCAACAGTCAGTTTTTTCCGTTCGATTTTTTCCGCTAATGTTATCAGTTTCAGAATGTCTTCTTTACCGATATCACGCATTGAGATTAGGTTTTTCATTTTTTTGTTTAATATTTGATGTTTAATTGTTTAGTGTTTAGATGTTTAGTGTTTTAATTTCTTTTTGTTTTTATTGAGTTGTGATAATCTTAATTTGTATAATTTATTTACCAATTCTTCGATTTTCGGTCTCAAATCTTCAACTTCTTTAGTAGCTATATAATTTAAATCCGATGACAATATCAATTGGTTTAAAACTTCCAATAAACTGCCGTATGCTATTTCCGTATATCTTGCTTGCTCAATTCCTGATTGTCTTGAACTACCTTCGGCAATATTTGAAGAAACAGATATAACCGCTCTTCGTATTTGTGATGATAAACCGTATTTTTCTTCTTTCGGAAAATCATTGCTGATTTTATATATTTCAACCGCCAAGTTTCTTGATAATTGCCAAACATCTAACTTTTCAAAAGAAAATTGCCTCATAACAACCATATTAAATTACAATATTTTACACTAAAACAGTTAAACATTAAACAGCTAAACATTTAAACAAATAAACACTAACCTTTATAAACCTTCCACGCTCTTTCGTGATATTCTTTTGCTGCTGCTTCGGAATTTTCGGCATCCGTAATTCCTCTGCCTACGATAATACAATCTGCACCGCCTTGCATTGCATCTTCGACGGTTGTGTATTGTTGCCCGACAGAATCGTTTCCGGCTTGTAATTTTACACCCGGCACCAACATTAATTGTCCGTTAGGGATTTTATTTTTCAATTTTCTTAATTCTTCTTTGCTGTTTGCGTGGCAAATATATCCGCTGACGACATCGGCATATTTTTCACCGATTTCGAATACTTTACGGGTGTATGTTTCGTTCATTAAATTTCCTTTTGATGACATTTTTGCAAGTAAGAAACAAGCTCTGTTTTCAACATTGTCGAAAAGTCCCTGCAAAATACCTTCTCCGGGAATAGCATGAACGGTAATAAAATGTGCCCAATTTTTAATTTTATATATACCGCCTTGGTATTGTTTTCGGACAGTGTTACCTATATCGGCAAATTTCCGGTCTTCAAAAATCAAAAAATCATACTTTATCGAATATTCTTTTAGTCTGGTAATAAAATCGGCATCAAAATCATTAAGAATATCAATGTGAGTTTTCAGCATAACAATTTGTCTTGCTGTTTTTTCAAGGATATTGAAGAAATCTTTTTGATTATCAACATCAAGCGAAAGAATAAGATTTGATTTTTTTGCTTTGATTTTTTCTTTCAGAAGTTTTGTTAAATGATTTTCAAGATTTTTGCCTGTTTTATTTTTGTAACTGATTTTATTTGTAAAGTTTTTTATTTTTATTTTTTGATCATTTGATATTCGGTTATTTTCTTTCAGGACTTCAATAATTTTATCTAATTTTATTAAGCTGTGAAGTTTGTAACCCGACTTATTGAGATATTGTTCAATATTATTACTTCTGTCAATGATAACAGAAAAATCAACTATTTCAAGACCTTCGTTTTTAAATTTTTCGGCAGTTTCGAGCAAACTTTCTCCGGTAGTAATTAAATCATCAATTATTAAGCATTTTTCTCCTTTTTCAAATTTCCCGATAATATTATTTTTTGTTCCGTAGGCTTTTTCTTCTTTACGAATGTAAATCAGAGGTTTATCCAAAATATCGGCGACTAAAGTTGCAATAGGCAAAGCAGTATAAGGAACACCGGAAATATAATCAAAATCCAAATCTTGAATTTGGTCAACCAGCAAGTTTGCAACTCCCGATAATATTTCAGGGTGAGAAATCATATCGCGCAAATCGAAATAAAAGGGTGATTTATGCCCGCTTTTAAGAGTAAATTCTCCGAATTTTATTGCTCCTATGTCGTGAAGGCGAAGGATAAAATATTCTGTTTTCATTTTCTGTCTATTTATAAGTAATATTCATTAATTTATACAGTCATGCTGAACTTGTTTCAGCATAACAACCCTAAAATTTTTTCTGATATTTCAACTTACCGTTTACAAAAGTCATAACAACATCGCCTTTTCCTTTCATACCTTCGTAAGGTGAATATTTTGCTTTTGTTTTAAAATTTTCTGCTTCAATTTTCCAAGTTTTATTCAAATCTGCAACCGTTAAATCGGCAAAATAACCTTCTGCAATTTTCCCTCTGTTTTTTAAATTAAAAATTTCGGCACTTTTACCTGATGTCAGTTCAGTAAGTTTTTTTAAAGTGAAATTTCCTTTATTAAGTTCATTAAGCAAAAGCGGTAAACTGATTTCAATACTCGGGAAACCGGAAGGTGCCTCGGAATAATCTTTTAATTTCTCGGATAAAAGATGCGGTGCGTGGTCGGTGCCGATTGTATCAACAGTTCCGTCGTTAATCCCCTGCATAATTCTTTTATTATCGTTTTTTGTTCGCAAAGGCGGATTTACTTTTCCGAAATTTCCTGCTTTTGCGAGGATTTCTTCGTTAAGAAGCAAATGATGCGGTGTTACTTCGCAAAATACACGACATTTATTTTTGTTCTCTTTTATAATATCAATTTCTTCCGCCGTTGAAATATGAGCAAGATATATTTTATTTCCGATTTCTTCTGCAAGTGAAATTACAAGCTCGGTTCCTTTAACGGAACACTCGCGATTTCGTATAAAATTATGATCTGCTGCGGTAGGATTTTTAACTTTCAAACTATATTCATCCACGCATTGTTGCAATTCGGTATGGATAATTACCGGCAAATTGTATTTTAAAGAAATCTCAAAAATTATTTTAATAATCTCCTTATCATCAACAAATTCATTAGAATTTGAACCTGCCAAAAAAAGTTTTAAGGCAACAACATCTTCCGGTTTTGTATCAAGAATTTCAATAAGTTCGGGAATATTTTGCGAAGTTGCGGCAATGTTAAATTTGTAATTAATTTTTGCTGCTTTTGCTTTTTCTCTTTTCAAATTCAGATATTGCAAATTTACAGTCGGAGGTCGAGTATTAGGCATATCAAAAACAGTTGTAACTCCGCCTTTTAAAGCTGCTTCGGAAAAACTTGTCCAGTCTTCTTTTTTGCTTTGTTTTAAATCTCTTACATGAACGTGCGGATCAATTACGCCCGGAATTACGGTTAAATTTTTCAAATCGTATTCTGTATCGACATCGGGTACATTTTTTCCGATATAATCGAAAATATTATCTTTTATAAGAATATTAAGCGTTTCGTTATTGAGTTTGCAATTTTTCAATAATATTTTCATTCCATGATATATTTATCTTATACAAAGGTACTTAATCCGGAGGTTAATTATCTGCAAATGATAAAAAATCTTTTAATTTATCGGATAAAAATTTGCTTTTTTAAATTCAAACGAATCTATATTATTTATCTGAATTCTTTCGAAGCGTTTTAATTTCAATATCTTTTTCTCTTTTTTTGACGAATGCATCTTTATATTAATTCTTTCAGAAAAAATTGCTGTTGCACCGCCGGATAAAAAAGTTACAGCCGGTACAACGGTTAACATCAAAATAAAAAATCCCAAAACTTGCCAACCGTCATTATTGTCTAACAGTACCATTGAACTGAGAGCAGTACTTACTGCTAAACCGGTAATTGCACCTCCAAAATATCCCCAACCTTTTTTATAAGAAATTCTTGATAAAGAATCAAGATTAAAACCATAAATTGATTTATCATTCATAAATTTAACAAAAATATACTTTCCTGAAATACTCATAAATTTTCCGGACAGATGCTGTCCTTTTTCATTAAAAATTGTTATTTCGTCTTTTTTAAACGGAACAAATATTTTATGATATTTCTGATTTTCAATTATCGGTTTAACAAAATGCACCAAAGTATCCTGATTTTGTCCGTATAATGTTGATGTTAACATAAATAAATTAATAATTACAAATATTTTAAAAATAGTATTTCTCATAAATCTCATTTTAATAATCGTTTGTTAATTTTCTTAACTAATGAAGGACCTTCATAAATAAAGCCGGTATAAATCTGCACCAAACTTGCACCTGCTTCCAATTTTTTCAGTGCATCTTCCGGGTTCATTATTCCGCCTACACCGATTATCGGTAATTTTCCGTTTGTTTTTTCGGAAATGTATCTGATAATTTCGGTTGAACGCTCTTTTAAAGGCAAGCCGCTCAATCCGCCGTTTCCGATTTTACTAATTTCTTTTTCGGAATAAGATAAATTTGTTCTTGATGTTGTCGTATTTACGGCTACTATACCGTCAAGCTCGGTTTGTTTGATAATTTTAAGTGTGTCGTCAATTTGAGAAAAGTTTAAATCGGGCGATATTTTTAATAAAACGGGTTTTGGCTTTGTTTTCCGGTGATTTAGATTTTGAATACCTTCAAGTAATTCAAGCAAAGCATCTTTGTCTTGAAGTTCGTGTAAATCACTGATATTCGGACAACTGACATTAACCGTAAAATAATCGACATAGGGAAACAAATTATTAAAACAGCGATAATAATCTTCATTTGCTTTTTCATTTGGTGTCAAAGTATTTTTCCCGATATTACCGCCGATAATCAGTTTGCTTTTTCGTTTTTTTAAATTTGTAACGGCAGATACCAAACCGCGATTGTTAAAACCCATTCGATTTATAATTGCTTTGTCTTTTTTCAATCTGAAAAGTCTGGGTTTCGGATTTCCGGCTAGACCGAGCGGTGTAACCGTTCCGATTTCGACAAACGAAAAACCAAAATTCCCGAGAACTTCATAAACTTCGGCGTTTTTATCAAAACCGGCAGCCAAACCCACGGGATTTTGAAATTCCAAACCGAAAACCGTGCGTTTTAACTGCTTATTTTCGGTCATAAAAAAAACCCTGAAAAGGGCTTTCGTGAAAGGAATAATATTTAATACTTTTAAAAAATTGATTAAAAAATGATGAACCGTTTCGGGTTGAAACAAAAATAAAATCGGGCGAATAAAATATTTATACATTTTCGATTTTGGAACAAAGATATTAAAAAAGTTTGAAGTTATTATCTCATTACCGGATTAAGTTTTTAACAAATTACCGATAAAGAAGCGGGAATAAGTTTAATGTCAATATCTTCGGATATTTCAAACGGTTCACCGTCAGTATGTACAAACTGCATTTCATTATTAAGGATTTTCAGTTCGTTTGATTGAATAATTTCGGTATATTTTGATTTGTGAATACTTCCCGTAAATAATCTTAATGCTAAAAAAGGTACGGCAATAAGCGGAAAATGTTTTACGGTAACGATTTCCGCTTTTCCGTCATTCACACTCGAAGTAGGAGAAATTTTCGCATTTAAACCATATTGTGAACCGTTTGCAAAAGCAATAATAAAAAATCGACCTTCAATTTCTTTTTCATTAATAATAATTTTGTATTGTTTTCCTTTCATTTTATTTAAAGACGATAAAACAACCTTAGCATAACCAAAAAATCCGCGTTTTTTAATATTTGCAAAAGCATATCCCGTATCGGCATCAAATCCGACACCTGCGATATTCACAAACGGTTTATTGTTGATAATTGCCGTATCAATTGTTTTAATTTTGTAATTATTAATAACATCCATTGCTTTCTCGGGTTTTAGCGGCAATTTCAAATGTCTTGCAAAACCGTTTCCGGAACCGGCAGGGATAATTCCGAGAACCGTATCGGTATTTATTAAGCCTTGTGCCGCTTCATTAACCGAACCGTCACCTCCGACAATAATAAGTGCATCGTATTTTCCGACGGCATTTTGTGAAATTTCCGTTGCATGACCGGCATATTCGGTATATTGTATTTGAACGTCAAACTTCGTTTTATCAAGTCGGTCTGGGTCTGCGATAATCTTTTCAAGTTTTTTTTGTTTACCGATACCGGAAATCGGATTTATAATGAACAATATTTTCTTCATTAAATTACTCTTCGTGGTTAATAAAAGTATTTTTTTCGTTCAATTTAAATTTCAAATACGTTATTTTTAAGCCTTCGTCAAGAAATTTTTGTTCGTAAAATGTCTTTATTTCTTTGACTTCTCCGGAAATTTCACTGCTGTATAAATTATTTGTTGAAAACACGGTTTCAAGATTATTAAGTTTAATAATTTCTTTGGTAAATTCGTGCATTAAAGTACTGTCGGTTTTCAGATGAATGATACCGTTCGAAACTAAAATTTTCGAATAATTTTCAAGAAAACGTGCCGATGTCAGCCGCTTTTTAATTTTTTTAATTTGCGGGTCGGGGAAAGTTATCCAAATCTCACTTATTTCGTTTTCGGTAAAAAAAGATGTTAAAAATTCAACTTTGTTTCTGATGAAAGCAACATTTTTCAGTTCTTCTTCATGCACTGTTTTACTGCCTCGCCACAATCGCGGACCCTTTATGTCAATTCCGATGTAGTTTTTATCCGTATTTTTTCGGGCAAGATTTACGGTATATTCGCCTTTTCCGCAACCTACTTCCAAAATAATCGGATTGTTGTTATTAAAAAAATCGCTGTTCCACTTTCCTTTTAAAAAAAAATTATTTGTCAGCATTTTTTTCGGTGAAGGTTGAAACAGATGTTTAAATGTTTCGTTTTCTTTAAATCTTTTAAGCTTATTTTTTCCCATTTTTTTTAATACAATCGCAAATTGTTTCTACACAAATTCGGGTTTAATTAAATCAATAAATTCACTTAAAATCATTGCCGAAGCTCCCCAAATTTCAAATTCGTCAAAAATA
>JAADGE010000053.1 GCA_013152535.1 Chlorobiota bacterium | reverse complement strand
AGTCTATTTCTGAAAAAGAAATTCCGGAAGCTGATAAATTTTCGGGATTACCTGAGAATGTCGAAGCTTGCGTTGTAATTCCGCCGGTGTAGGTATTATTTGATTGATAAGACCAAGCTCTGTAATAATAAGTTGTTGATGCTGATAATCCGGTATGGTTGTATGTTGTGGGTGACGTTCCGTATGTCAATACAATTCCGCCCCCGGGAATATTGTCACCGGGATTATAGGTTGTTCCGTCAACAGGTGTCCCGAATGTTCCGTCGGAAGACCATGCGATTAAAGCAGGTTCATTATTCAAATTTAAATTCCATGATAAATCAATTTGTGTCGTATTTACTTCTTGAGCTGATAAAACAGGATTAATCGTATCCGAAATTTGAAATGAATATATTTGAGTGCCGGCAGAACCGCCTGCTTGCATATATTCTCCGGTATGCCAAAAAGTAATACCGTCAGGATCAACGCATGTTTGTGCATAATCACCGTTTCTGTTGTTGCTTGTTTGAGAACCTGTACCTGCTTTAACCACGACTTCGTTCAATGTCATTGTTCCTAATGCATCAGCAGCTTTTCTTCCCGTATAAGCTAAACTCATATAGGTGTCGGTTTTGTTAGCTTTAGCATAACATAAGGCAATATCGCCCATATTGTTCATAGCGGCACTGCTCATCCAGTAATAATCTGTTCCGGGAGCATAAATTCCCTGTTGGTACAGTGACCATGTATCATCTGCTTGGTTTTGTCTTAATTCGCACCAAAAAATTCCTCTTTGGTCAGCACTTACTTTTACTGCCCAACTTAAAACAACGGAGTTATAACCTGACCATTTTTTCCATTGTGCCCGATACATTAAACAGCCGCCGATACCGTCAAGTTTTTGTGATGTTCCGGGTTGAGGGATATCATCCCACCATGAATCATAAGATTCAAAAGCATCCGTGGGTATTGCTCCTGCTGAAGTAACAGTCATTTCAGGTGTTCCCCCCCAATCAACTGATGCATTATAAATATTTACGGCATCAATATTTCCGCCGCCCCATCCGTCATCGGAATATGAGAATATTGGGCAAGGCGTACCGACACCGGGCATTATACCGTCGGAAGCATCTGCCGGAAGCGGTACAAAGAAACCGCTTTGCGGCGGAGAAAAAAATTGATATACGACCTTTGCAGAACTGTCACCGGCTAACATCTTATCTCTGTTAAATGCGAATATTTTTTGAGCATAATTTGCTGTCATATAATATCCGTCCTGCCAAGCGGAAAATTTAAGATAATCGGGAAAATCAGGAGAGGTAAATGTATAAGTGTACCAAGAGCCGGTGGGGTCTTCAGTTTGAGAAATTGCTATATGAATATCATTAGCATCAGAACCGGAACCATCATCAAATTGGCTTAAAAACCAGCGATTTGCCTCTTTGTCAAATAAAACTATAGGATCTCCTGCATCACCTGTTGAGGGTGACCATAAGTCACCGAGAGTTCCGCTTAAAGCTACGGTTCCGTCCGCTTTATTATAAATTGTATAAGTTGTGGAATTAATCATCTGAATATAATATGTATTACCTGCTGCACCAGTCGGATCAAAGGGTCTGAATCCTGAAGCAACTTGCCCCGCCCAATTTTGCATTAAAGTTTTACTTGATTTTGATTTCCCGAAATCTCGTTGAATTAATGACGGATTGTTACCGTATTTTGCACCGTCTTTTTCAACCGAATAAATAAATTTCTGAGCCGGTTTGTTGTCTCTGTCCGGATATTCCGTAAAAAGATATGATTGATTTTTTAAAAAAGTAGAATGTCGGGCTGCAATTTCTCTTAACGGTTTTGTAATTTTGAAATCAGAACAATGAATAATATGGGTTTTGTTTTCCCATTTTATATTTAACATATTTTTGCTGATATCTTTTTGAGAAAAACCGTAAACTGTGAATAAGAAACTTAGAAATAAAATAAATGTTTTTTTCATAGTCAGAATTAAATTTGAGTTAAATTTTTTTTAATACAGATATGAGTTATGTTAATTGGTTGCATTATTTTTTCGGATTATTTATTATTAATAGGGAATTTTATCTTTACCGAAATTTTTCAATAATAAAAATTAAAGAACGTAAAACTGAAGATTATAATATTCAAATTTCTGATAATAATATTTAATTATCCGGAATAAACTTTTAATCGTTAACTAATTGTTTCTGATACTTCAAAAGTTGTATTTACTTTCTGAACCTGCACTTCTGCTTCACAGACAAACATAGTTCCGCCGGAGGCTGTATGTTTGCAGGAAACGGCATTTTGTACTGTATTTATAAGGGATTCTTGTACAGATAAACAAATTAATCTATCTTTCGGAAAATTAATAATTACAGATAATTTTTTAATGTTTCAAATTATAACATCAATAATTGCTGTTGCTGTCTTTTTGTTTCTAATATATTCAGTGCTTATTTCATTGAATGAAAATGAAAAGCGTGCAGCATACAGATTGTTAATTTTATCCGTAATTTTTTCTTTATTGTTGTCAGTTCCTTTTATTTTTCATTTAAGTGAATTTTATTTTGCCGTTCTGTCGGGAGTTTTTATTCTAATAATTTTACTGTTGATTATTCCTGTTAAAGGGAAATTGCATAAAACAGAAACACCGAAAACTCAAATTGATGAACGCAATATTATGTTTTCACGGGCAGAACTTATTCCGCACACAGAAAAATTTATAAACTATTATGCCGAACATCCCGAAAACCTTGAACAGGATAATAAATTCAGAAAAAATCCCGGTTTGTTAAAGGTCGGAACGACAAAATATAATTCCGTATTATTTGCACTTGCCGATGCGTCATTTTATACCGTTGAGAGTTTTAAAAACAGAGTTGACGGTGAATTATATGAAAATGAAACACTTATTTCTCCGGAAGAAATTACAGAATTTATTAAGAATTACATGCAGTTTTCAGGTGCAAGAGCGTGCGGTGTTACGGAATTAAAAAAGTATCATTTATACAGTTACAGGGGCAGGGGAGATTTTTACGGTAAAAAGGTTACAAATACACATAAGTTTGCGATTGCAATAACAGTTGAAATGGCAAAAGAGATGACGGATACAGCACCGGCTGCACCAACAGTTATCGAATCGGCAAGGCAATACCTTGAAGTCGGTAAATTGGCAGTACAATTAGCTGCATTTATCCGAAATATGGGTTATTCCGCTCGGGCTCATATTGACGGAAATTATGAAGTAGTTTGTCCGCTTGTTGCAAAAGATGCCGGATTGGGTGAAATCGGTCGCATGGGTTTGCTGATGACCCCGGGATTAGGTCCGCGTGTACGAATTGCAGTTGTAACAACTTCATTAAAAATGGTTACTGATAATCCGTTTCAGGAAAATTCGGTAATTGATTTTTGTATTATATGTAAGAAATGTGCCTATACTTGTCCTTCTCAAGCCATTTCATTTTTCGACAGAGAAAAAATAAACGATGTAATTCGTTGGCAGATAAATCAGGAAGCATGTTATACGTATTGGACAAAATCCGGTACAGATTGCAGCAAATGTTTGCAAGTTTGTCCATATTCGCACCCGAATAATTTTTTACATAATATTGTGAGAAAAGGAATAAAAGGTTCTGTTATTTTTCGTAAATTTGCCTTAGCCGGTGATGATTTTTTATACGGCAATAAACCAAAAGCAAAAGTATTTCCCGAATTTATGAAATTAAATGTTAATAACTGATATACAGCTAAATATATGATTATAAAATCATTATTTTTATTTTAAAACAGACACAATAATGATTACTTATATGTTGTAATTTTCTTGTTGAAAGGAATTTAAGTATAGGAATATTATTATAAAACTTTAAAAATCATTAAATAAAAAACTATGAAACATGCAGTAATAACCGGAAGCTCTTCGGGAATAGGATTTGGTTTAGCTACAGAATTCTTAAAGAACGGATTTTCTGTTACAATTTCAGGTAAAAACAATGAAAAACTTAACAGTGCAGGAGAAAATTTGATAAAAAGTTTCTCAAAAGACTCTGTGCATATTCAAACTTGCGATGTTCGCTCCTGTTCCGATATTGAGAATTTATGGAATTCTGCAAAAAACAGATTCGGACATATTGATATTTGGGTTAATAATGCCGGAACAGGGCAAGATTTTATTTTTATTAAAGATTTTGAGGAAGATGCAATCAATTTAATTCTTGATACAAATATAAAAGGTGTTATTCATGCAAGTCGAATTATTTACAATAAAATGTCGGAACAAGGTTTTGGTGCCGTCTATAATATGGAAGGTTTCGGAAGCGACGGAAGAAAAATGCAAAAATTGAGTATTTACGGAACATCGAAATCAGCGTTGAGCTATTTTACCAAAAGTTTTATAAAAGAAACAAAACAATCATCTGTATTAATCGGAACAATAAGTCCGGGAATGGTGTTGACGGATTTGTTTTTAAGACCTTCCGACAGAGATGAGAAAGAAGCAAAACGTTTTTTAAAAATTACAAATATTTTAGCTGATAAAGTTGAAACAGTAACACCTTGGTTAGTAAATAAAATGATAAATAATACGACACATGGTAAATCATTTAATTGGTTAAATTCAACAAAAGTGATGACTCGTTTTATAAGTTCTTTATTCAAAAAAAGAAAATTATTAAGCCTTGCAGACATAAGAATAAAAAAACATTGATTTTAAGTAAAATATTGCTGCATAAAATACCCGAAGATACGTCCTGTGTGCGTCTCAAAAAAATATGGGTATATCATTTTTTAATGTGTACATCTCATAATTGTATGTCTTGTAAACGATAATTTTGCCAAAGTTGACTGTGTTCTCGGTATTATTAAAACAAAAATAACAATTATTTTTTTTTAAATTAAAAATAACTTAATTTTGCACGCACAAATTGCGGATGTGGCGAAATTGGCAGACGCGCTAGACTTAGGATCTTGTGCCGCGAGGCGTGGGGGTTCGAGTCCCTTCATCCGCACAAACCGCTTGTGTTACAGGCGGTTTTTTAATTTTTTAAATTGATTTTAATTTTATGGAGATAACAAAAACAAACAAAGATGAATTGAATGCCGTAATTTCATTGAAAATAACGGCGGAAGATTATGCCCCGGCGGTTGAAAAAGAACTTAAAGCATATCAAAAAACGGCACAAATAAAAGGATTTCGTCCGGGTAAAGCACCTATGGGTTTAATTAAAAAATTAGCAGGAAACCAAATTGTGATGCAGGAACTGGATAAAATGGTTTCTGATAAACTGACACAATATTTAATTGATGAAAAATTAGATATTCTCGGACAACCATTACCGTCTGATGACCAACAACCGGTTGATATCATTAATGAAAAAGAACATGAATTTTTGTTTGATATCGGTTTGGCTCCTGAAATAAATTTTGAAGTTAATGAGAAAATTAAAATTCCGTATTATAAAATTAAAATTGATGATACTTTAATTGAAGAAGAAATTAAAAGACATCAAAATCAATTTGCAACAGCGGAACAAAGTGAAAAAGTTGAAGCAAATTCATACCTGAAAGGAAATGTAACTCAAACAGATAAAACCGGAAAACCTGTTGAAGGCGGAATTTTTTCCGAAGACACACTGATTGCCGTTGATGTAATAAAAGATGAAAAAGAAAAAGAAAAATTTCTCGGTGCAAAATTAAATGATGTTGTTGTATTCGATATAAAAAAAGCCTTTCCGAATAATACGGAAATTGCCGGAATTTTAAAAATTGATTCCGCTGAAGTTGATTCACTTGAGCCTGATTTTAATTTTTTAATTTCAGAAATTACAAGCTACACTCCCGCAAAAATTAATCAGGAACTTTTTGATAAAATCTACGGGAAAGATATCGTGAAAAGTGAGGAAGAATATCGTGAAAAAGTTAAAGAAAATATTGCAAAAGTGTATGCCGATGAATCAAAATACCGATTTGCTGTTGATGCCAAAGAAATATTAACTGAAAAAGCAGTTGTAAAATTACCCGATGAATTTTTAAAAAAGTGGCTTAAAGTTACAGACAGAGAAAGTAAACTGAATGATGAAATTCTTGAAAAAGAATATCCTGTTTTCAGTAAAGATACGCAATGGCAATTATTAAAAGGTGAAATCGCAAAAACAGAAGACATTAAAGTCACCGAAGAAGAAATAAGGGAGGAATCAAAACGATTTACTGAAGCTCAATTTATTCAGTACGGCTTGCCTTTAGGTTCAATAAGTGATGAACATATGCAAAGTTTCATTGATAAAAATTTGGAAAAACAGGAAGATCGTAATAAATTTGCTGAAAAAGCAATGGAAAATAAAGTTATCGACTCTGTAAAAGAAAAAGTTAAAATACAAGAAAAAGAAATTTCGGTTGATGATTTTAAAAAATTATACGAACAAAATTAAAATTCAATACTATGAACGTTAATGAATTTAATACATATGCAACAAAGCATAAAGGCATCAGCAGCCTGAATTTACATAAATATTATAAAGCTGTTCAAAACAGTTATATTTCACCGACTATTATTGAAGAACGTCAGTTAAATGTTGCACAAATGGATGTTTTTTCAAGATTGATGATGGACAGAATTATCTTTTTGGGTTTACCGATTGATGATTATGTTGCAAATATCATTCAAGCACAATTATTATTTTTAGAATCATCCGATCCGTCAAAAGATATCCAAATTTATATCAATTCACCCGGTGGCGGTGTGTATGCCGGACTGGGAATTTATGATACCATTCAATATATAACGCCGGATGTGGCAACCACGTGTACCGGAATAGCAGCATCAATGGCTGCCGTGTTATTAGCAGCCGGTACTAAGGATAAAAGAGCTGCTTTGCAACATTCCAGAGTAATGATTCATCAGCCAATGGGCGGTGCTCAGGGACAAGTTACCGATATTGAAATTACATATAATGAGATTAAAAAACTTAAAGACGAATTATATCAAATTTTAGCGAAACATACCGGTAAAACTTTCAAGAAAATTGAAAAAGATTCTGACAGAGATTATTGGATGAAATCAGATGAGGCTAAAACATACGGAATGATTGATCGTGTTTTGGTTAATGAAAAATAAGAAAATAATTGATAATTTATAATTTATTATAATGGATAAGTGTTCCTTTTGCGGTCGTAAACGATCCGAAGTCAATTTATTGATTTCGGGAGTTACAGGTTTCATTTGTGATGAATGTTCTGTTCGTGCCTATGAAATATTAAAAGAAGAAGAGCTTACCGGGAAAGAAAAAAGTAAATTTGATATAAATAAAATTAAAGTAAAAAAACCTGTTGAGATTAAAGAATTTCTTGACCAATACATTATAGGTCAGGAATATGCAAAAAAAGTTTTGTCTGTAGCCGTTTATAATCATTATAAAAGATTATCTGTTTCAAATATAACAGACGATGACGGTGTTGAAATAGATAAATCAAACATTATTATGGTTGGTGAAACCGGAACCGGAAAAACGCTGATTGCAAAAACTATTGCAAAAATGCTGCATGTTCCGTTTACGATTGTTGACGCAACTGTTTTAACCGAAGCCGGTTATGTGGGTGAAGATATTGAAAGCTTGCTGACTCGACTTTTGCAGGCGGCAGATTACGATGTTGAGAAAGCCGAACAGGGAATAGTTTTTATTGATGAAATTGATAAAATTGCCCGAAAAGGTGATAATCCGTCAATTACCAGAGATGTTTCCGGAGAAGGTGTTCAACAAGGTTTATTAAAATTACTGGAAGGTGCAGTAGTAAATGTTCCGCCTCAAGGCGGGCGTAAGCATCCGGAACAGAAAATGATTCCGGTTAATACAAAACATATTCTTTTTATTGCCGGCGGTGCTTTTGACGGAATAGAAAAGAAAATTGCCCGAAGACTAAATACACAGGTTGTCGGTTTTGATAAGCAGGAAAAAAATCAGATTGATAAAGAAAATTTTTTGCAGTATGTTTCGCCTCAGGATTTAAAATCTTTTGGTTTAATACCGGAAATTATCGGCAGAATGCCTGTTTTAACTCATTTAAATCCTTTAGACAAAAAAGCACTGCGAGCCATTTTAACAGAACCTAAAAATTCTATTATTAAACAATATCATAAGTTGTTCAAAATTGATGAAATTGATTTACATATTAATGATAATGTTTTGGAATATATTGTGGATAGGGCGATTGAGTATAAAATCGGTGCCAGAGGCTTACGTTCAATTTGTGAAGTAATAATGACTGATGCTATGTTTGAGTTACCCTCAAAAAAAGTGAAAAAATTTACGATTGATTTGAAATATGCAAAATCAAAATTAGAGAAAACAAATATTAAAAAATTGAAAGTTGCATAATTAGGGAGTTTTAGGAAATATTATGTGTTTATATTTCAGCAAATTGCCAATGTCTTTTTAATATAACTATTCCAATTTAAGCCTATTTTGTGTATTTTTGGGGTAATTTAT
>JAADGE010000014.1 GCA_013152535.1 Chlorobiota bacterium | reverse complement strand
CACAAAATAGGCTTAAATTGGAATAGTTATATTAAAAAGACATTGGCAATTTGCTGAAATATAAACACATAACATTTCCTGAAACTCCCTAATTATTCAGAATAATTGACAGATATGTCTATAAATTTATTCAAAACTCTTTCAACATTAACCGATTAAGTGCACTATTAACAAAAATCAACTTTTATACGAAAGAAATATTTAACGAAACATTTGTACCCAATAGCTTCCGGAATTTCCGATACCGATTTTTTGGTGAAATCCCATTATATTTTTACAATGACCTTCACTGTTGAGCCATTGTTGCAATACCGTTTTTGTATTTTTTGTTGAATTTTCGGCAAGATTCTCAGCATTAGCCGAACAACCTTCTCTTTCAGCTCTGTTCCAAGGCGAACTGCCGTCATTTCCGGTATGAGAGAAAAAGTTTTCTTTTTGCATATATGCGGCATATTTTTTAGCCGTTCTGCAAAGGCAATTGTCTAAAATCAGCGGAGGTCTGGGGTCTGTTAACAAACTGCCGCAAGCATATCCGGCAGCTCGTGTACTGTTAATTTCAAAAAGCATTTTTATTTGATAATATTTTTTTTGAAATCGTATTGCTTGTTTTTCAAATTCTGCATCTTGTTTAAATTTCTGAGGGTATAAAACTAAAATCGTACTTGCCGTTTCTAAATCGCAGGCAGTATCGCTGTATAATAAATTTAAGTCATTTAAAAATTCCGATTTTTCCCCACTCTTGAAATATTTTTCAGAGTTTTTTATAACTTCATACAATTTTTTGTGTAACTCTTTTTCGCTGATATTTTTATCACTTTTAAGAACGGCATAAGAATTAAAATTATAAAGTTTTGCAAATTTATAAAGGTATAAATTGTTTTCGGGAAAAATTTTTCGAAGCTTTATCAGAATTTTTTTTGCCTCTTTAATCTTTCCTTGTATATAAAAACTATCCGCTTCATTTTCGGCAAATCTTACTACTTTATCTATTCGGTATCTGTTTTCGGAATGAAAATAATCGGAAGGGTGTTTCGCAGAATATTTTTCAATGGTTTTAATACCATTCAGTGCTTGAGAAATCGGATTTGAGTATTGCTCATTTAATTTCTTGTTATTATATAATTCAATTATTGACAAACTTTTATAAAGACTTGAATTTAATATATCCCTGCCTTTGCTGAGATTTTTATTACTAAGATTAATACACTTGCCGTAATTTTCCGATTCATAAAACTTTTGAACTTTGCTTTGTGCATTTATATATTTCGGAGAAAGAAAAAACAACATCAACAAAAACGTATAGCCGAGAGTAAAAAATGGTTTCAAAAACGTATAGCCGAGAGTAAAAAATGGTTTATTGGTGTACATAGGTTTAAATTTTATGAATTGTGCGTTTAAAATTAAACTATTTTAAGAATAAGACAATCAAAAATATGGTAAATTTCCTGTTTATTTGATGAAATTCAATTTTTATTAATAAAAAAATTTGGTTTATAATACAAATAATATAAGAACTTTACGGTTTAATTTTATATGTTAATAAATAAATTTTAAAAAAACATTTGCACAGTAAAAAAAATACCATTTTATTTGCAAGTGAATACTAACTAACAAGTGTATGCTATCTGAAAGACAAAAACAAATAATTGAAGAATCAATAAAACTAATTGCCGAAAAGGGAATTCAGGGATTTACGATAAAAAATTTATCAAAAGCTATTGGTAAATCTGAACCGACAATTTACAGACATTTTGAAAGTAAAACAGAGATTCTTTCTGCAATACTGGAGAAATTTTTAACCTTAGCAGTGTTTTTATCAGGAAAAATGTCTGAGTCTGATTTAACTGCTTTCGGAAAACTTTCTTTTATGTTTGAAAAAATGATTGACTTATTTGCAGAAACTCCTTCTTTGGTATCTGTTATTTTTTCAGAAGAAATATTTAAAAATGAGGAAGTTCTAAAAAATAAAATAGTAAAAATTCTTAATAAAAATGAAGATACAATTGAAAATATTATTCGTGAAGGACAAAGTAAAAATGAAATACGAACTGATATTGATAAAAAAAGTTCGGCTTTGTTGGTTATGGGATCATTGAGGTTGTTGGTAAAACGATGGGACTTAAATAATAATAAAATAAATTTAAAAAAAGAAGGAAAAAAATTGTTGACGGCTATAAATAAAGTTCTGTCAAAATAAAGTTTAAGAAATACTGAAAGTGTCTTTTTTAAGATTAAATATGTAGTGAATATTAACTAACTAAAATTCAGAAAATAAAATGAGTAAAATATTAATTAAATTATTAAAATCACCTTGGGTGATTATCGGTGCAACAATCGTTATTACAATCATGTTTTTCTTTGTGATGAAAGATAACTCAAGGATGGAAACGGATTTAAACAAATATATGCCGGCTGCAAACCCTGCATTTATTTACAGCGATAAAGCCGAACAAATTTTCGGTATTAAAGACGGAATTATTGTTGCCGTAGAAAATCAGGACGGTATTTTTAATACCGAAACCTTAGACACCTTAAAGCAGTTGACTAAGGCATTGCAAAAAATGAAACAAATTAATAAAGATGATGTAACATCCTTATATACAGCAGATAATATTGTCGGAGGCGAAGACGGTTTGGATGTCAAACGTTTTTACAAGCGTGTTCCTAAAACACAGGCGAAATTAGACACTTTAAGGAAAAATGTACGGAGTAACGAAATGGTTTACGGAAGAATGGTTTCCGAAAATGAAAAAGTTGCTATTGTTGTGGCAGAAATCGGAGATGATGTATTTTCTCAAGAATTTTATTACGAAATTCTGGATTTGGCAAAACGGTTTCAAACCGACAAAATTAAAATTCATGTTGCCGGCAGACCGATTGTGGAAGGTGAAATGGCTCTTCTTGGTCCGAAAGATATGAAAAAAATGGTTCCGATTGTTATTTTGGTTATTGCCTTGGTTTTGTTTCTTATTTTAAGAAGTGTAAAAAGCACATTATTAACACTCGGGGTTGTATTTTTCAGTACCATATGGGCTTTTGGGTTAATGGCGTTGCTTAAAATTCCTATTTATGCCGTTTCTACGATGATTCCGGTAATGCTTATTGCAATCGGGGTGGCATATTCCGTGCATTTATATAACCATTTGCAATTGTTCATAAATCAAAATCCGGAAGCAACAAAAAATGAAGCTGTGGTTGACATGATTAAGGCTATGTGGAAACCGGTTATGATGGCTGCAGTAACAACAGCCGTCGGATTTATTTCATTATTAACATCGCAAGTTTATCCGATTAAATATTTCGGACTGTTTACAGCTTTCGGTGTGGCGGTAGCATGGATTTTATCGGTAATTTTTATTCCTGCAGGCATTATGGCATTTGGCTTACCGAAAAGAAGACAAGTTAAGGAACGAAATGATAACGATTCTTTCTTATATAAATTTGCCGATAAAGTACTTAAAAGAAAGAGTTTAACCATTATTATCACAGCTGTTATCGTTGTTCTTTCTATATTCGGAATGCAAAAAATTTGGATAAACTCCAGTTTTCTGGATAAATTTGAGAAAGACAGTGATATTGTTATGACCGATAAATTTATTAATGAAAATTTCGGCGGAACCACAATGCTTAACCTTATTTTAGATGCCGGTAAAAATCCCGATGCATTTAAAAATCCGAAACTTCTTTCACTTACTGACGAAATGCAAAAGAAAGTTGTAAAAGATTTAAAAGTTGTCGGAAATTCATTTTCTCTTGCCGATTTTATTGACAGAATGAATAAAGTGATGCATGCCGATAATGATAAATTTAATACAATTCCTGACAGTAAAAATATGATAGCACAATATCTGTTGCTTTATGAAATGTCCGGAGACCCGGAAAATCTAAATAAGGTCGTGAATTACGATTATACAAAACTGAATGTAACGTTTCAGCTGAAAAGTGATAATTCAAAAGCCATAAATTCAGCTTTAGCTATTTTAAAAACGTATGAAAAAGATTTTAAAAAATACGGAGTTACAATGAATTATGCCGGCAGCGGTTATAAAGGGCTTGTTTTTACAGACCTTATTCTTGAAGGGCAAGTTATGAGTTTAATTCTTTCTTTGTTAATTGTAGTTCTTCTTTTGGCTTTGATGTTTAAAAGTTTTAAAGCCGGTTTGCTTGGTTCGGTTCCGATTGTAATAACTGCATTAATAAGTTTCGGTATTATGGGTTTTTTAAATATCCCTTTAAATACAACAACTGCATTATTATCAAGTATTGCTGTGGGAATAGGAATTGATTATGCCGTTCATTTTATTGAACAATATAAAAATTATGCAAAAGAAACAAATCATAATATGTTGCTTACGGCAAAAAAAACGATGTCAAATTCCGGAAGAGCAATTATTTATAATGCAATTGTTGTAATCGTCGGCTTTATGGTCTTATTATTTTCCGTATTCCCGCCGAACCGAGAACTCGGAGCATTGGTATCGCTTAATATGTTTACAAGTTTTGCCGGAACATTAACAATTTTGCTGGTTCTGTTGAGCATAACAAAAATGTATTCAAAGAAAGATAAAGAAAAAAAATAAGCCTGATTGGTTTCATAAATCCCTGTTGCCTTACGGATAATTTAGGTGCAGGGATTGAAACCAGACAGAAATAAAATAAAACTAATTTATTAATTAAATACAATAACAATGAAAAATCTAAAAATCACATCAGTATTAATCATCTTAGCAATGATTAGCGGATTTAACGTATCTGCTCAATTAACAGGACTGCAAATTATTGAGAAAGTTTACAATCGACCGACCGGAAATGACCAAAGCTCAAATTTAACGATGACCTTGATAAACGCACAAGGAAAACAAAGAGTTCGCAAACTTACTCAATATCTGACAGATAACGGTACGCTTGAAAAAAAGATAATGTTTTTCACTGCTCCGGCAGACGTTAAAGGAACATCTTTTATGAATTGGAGTTATTCTAACGGAAAACCCGACGACCAATGGATTTATCTTCCTGCTTTGAAAAAAATTAAACGAATTTCAAGCGACAGTAAAGGCGATTATTTTATGGGTTCTGATTTTACTTATGATGATTTGGGAGACCGTCATCCGAGCCAAGATACACATAAATTATTGAGAGAAGAAACCGTAAACGGAGTTAAATGTTATGTTGTTCAAAGTATTCCGAAAGATGAAGATTATATGTATTCTAAAACAATAACTTGGATTAATAAAGCAACATTTATAGGTGTTAAAAAAGAATTTTATGATGAAGACGGTGATTTATTAAAAATTATGCACGTAAACAGTTCGAAAAAAATCAACGGAATTATCGTTGTTACTAAAATTACAATGCAAAACAAACAAAAGAATCATAAAACAATTATGTCTTTGAGTAATGTTAAAATAAATTCCGGAATTCCGGAGACTAAATTTACCGAACGAATGATGATGAGAGGAATATAATCAACGGATAATTTAATAAACAAATAAATAATCAAACAGAGTTTAGTTTCGAAATAAGAACACTCTCTTCAAATTGAGAGTGTCTTATTTCAACAATCAAAGAAAGTGATAACAGTAAAAAAACATATTATATTCATTCTGTTTCTCAGCTTTATGCTTTGCGGAAAATTTGTTTTAACACTTAAAGCAGATACTATTCCTGCCGTTAGCTTAACAACTATTTCGCAAGTCAATCAAGGAAACAGCTATATTACATTTCCGACGGATATCGGAAACATTGAGCCGTTGTGGTTTGAAGCAAGTTTAATTCCGAATTTTCATATTCGAACAAATAAGGATTCAAGATTAATGGGCGTATTAACTCCGCAAATTATGATAAGGATGTATCGGGAATATTCTTTTCCGGTAAAAACGCCGAGCTACAGACCGCAAGTAACAATGTATTATAAACTTTGTAAAGAAAAGAAAAACAGTACGTTATTTTTTCGTTTGGCACATCATTCAAACGGACAGGACGGTGATTTTTATTCAGAAGACGGAAGCATTAATTTAGAATCCGGTGATTTTTCAACCAATTATATTGAATTAGGTTTGATAAGAACATTTTTCAATAAAAAATTAAATGCAACTCAGTTTTACAGAATGTCTTTCAGAAAAGATTTTATTCGGGAAGATAACGAATTAAACGGTATATACAGTAAATTTCGATGGAAAAACAGTTTCTCGGTTTTTAAAGTAAGACAAAAAGAAACAAAAAACTTAAAGAAAAAAGCCGGGTTTTCATTAAAAGCTGATACAGAAGTGATGTTCGGAGACATTTACACTTGGGACGAACAAATATTCGACAGAATAAATATCGGCTTAACGGCATTTTATACACCGAAATTCTTCGAAGATATCGGATTCTTTATTCAACTGTATCACGGTCAGGATTATTATAATATTTATTTTAATCATCAGTTAAATGTTATTCGATTCGGAATTATGACCGAATTGTTACGCTTTTAAAAAAATTAAAACAATAAAAAACAGAATAAAATGAAAAAAATATCAATCATACTCATCTTTTCGGTATTTATACTGACAGGACAAGCACAAAATGCCGACTTTTCCGGTTTTGTGAGAAATTATACGGGTGTTTTATACAAAACCGGTGATTTATCAATTCTTCAAAATACCTTTAATTTGGATGTTTCTAAAACCGGCCAAAAAATCGGCTTTAAAGTTAATCCGATGTTGTATCATTATTGGTCTGACAGTTTGGATTTAAGATTAAGAGAAGTTTATTTGGATTTATACTTTAAGAACTTTGACGTAAGAGTCGGAAAACAGCAAATTGTTTGGGGAAAAGCCGACGGCGTTTTTATAACCGATGTCGTTTCCCCTTTAAATCTTGAAGAATTTTTATTGCCTGATTTTGACGAGATCAGAACCGGTGTTGAAGCTGTAAAATTAGATTATTATATCGGAAACAACACACTTGAAGCAATTTGGATTCCGCAATTTACACCTACGGAAGCTCCTAAACCCGGTTCAATTTGGTATATTCAACCGCATTTTCCGGCACCGGCAACTTTTGATTGGTCAAAATCAAGTATCACACCGAGTTTAAAAAACAGTGAGGCATTTGTGAAATATACAGCTTTAACATCGGCTGTTGATTTTGAAATTATGGGAGGTTATACTTGGGATGCTAATCCGACAATGCATGTTCAAAAAGAATTTGCCGTAAATCTGCAAACACATCAACCCTATCTTGCAGGCTTAAATATTACGCCGGAGCATCACAGATTGTATCTTGCCGGAGGTTCTTTCAGTACCCAAATAGCCGGTTTTGTTTTAAGAGGCGAAGGTGCATATTATAACGGAAAATATTTTCAAACTGAAGATCCGACAGCAGTCGATGCCTTAAGTCAAAATGATTTTCTGCATTATCTTCTCGGTCTTGATTTCAATATCGGAAAAGTAAAGTTAAGCACCCAATTTGTTCAGGAAACTATTTTAAATTATAACGACCTGATAGTAAATCCGGAGTTTCAAAATACAATGACATTTTTAGCCAGATACGATACTCAGGATGATTTGTTACATTTTGAATTGTTTTCATACATCGGTTTAACGGATACGGATGCTTTAATACGACCAAAAATTACTTACGATTTTGACGACAGCTTTTCAATTCTTCTCGGATCAAATATTTTTGTCGGAGACAGAGACGGCAGATTTGGACAATATCAGGATAATTCTATGATTTATATGAAGTTAAAATACAGTTTCTGATAAATCAGAATTAAAAAAGAAGCCACATAACTGCGGCTTCTTTAAAAACGCTCAAGATTAGTTAGTATTAACTATAAAGTTTTATTTTAAATCATTGAACATTTGGACATGAATAAATCGGAGTCGGGAATGTGGGAAAAAATTAAGAAACGTGCCTACAAATTATTAGATCCTATTTTGAATATTACGGAAAAAACAGGCATTAGTCCTAACGGGATAACAATAATCGGATTTATTATTACGATTACCGCTGCCGTTATTTTAATTATCGGTGCCGAAATCGGAACAAGAGGCGATACAAAATACATTACTTGGTTCGGAATTGTTTTATTAACTGCCGGACTTTTTGATATGCTTGACGGACAACTTGCCCGAAAAACAGGAAAAATGACAAAATTCGGAGCTCTTTTTGATTCTGTTATTGACCGATACAGTGAAATGATAATGTTTTTTGGTATTGCTTATTACTTGGTTTCATATCACTATTTTCTAAGCGGTGTATTAGCTTTTATCGCTATGATCGGCTCCATTATGGTAAGTTATGTAAGAGCCAGAGCAGAAGGATTGGGTGTCGAATGTAAAGTCGGACTGATGCAACGCCCCGAAAGAGTTTTAACAATCGGAATATCAGCAATATTATACGGGTTTATCTCATATTTTACGGGAACATTCAAAATTGAAATTAATTTTTTTCCGTACACTTTGTTTGAAAATATCTCAATTTTTACAATTCCGATTTTTATTACGGCGGTTTTAACAAATTATACGGCTTTTCAACGATTAAATCATTGCAGAAAAATAATGTAACAGAAAAATATACATACAAAATTTATAATTAAATGAACTCAAAACAAAATATTAAAAAACCGGAAGGAAAGTTAGGAATACTTACACCCGGTATCGGTGCAGTGTCAACTACATTTATGGCAGGCGTTATTACAGTTAGAAAAGGACTCGGTCAACCAATCGGTTCTGTTTCGCAAATGGGAAAAATCAGGCTGGGTAAAAGAACCGAAAACAGAAATCCCGGGGTTAAAGATTTTGTTCCTTTGGCATCTTTAGACGATATGGTTTTCGGCGGTTGGGATATCTTCTCAGAGAATGCTTATGAAGCTGCAATGAAAGCAGGTGTTTTAGAAAAAGACTTGTTGAATGAAATAAAAAACGATTTATCACAAATAAAACCGATGCCGGCAGTATTCAATCACGATTTTGTTAAAAATCTTGACGGAGAAAATATTAAAAAAGAGCCGACAAAAATGGATGAAGCCAAAGCACTTATGGCTGACATTAAAAAATTTAAAACGGAAAATAATTGCGACAGAATTGTTATGGTTTGGTGTGCTTCTACCGAAGTTTATACCGAAGAAACGGATGTTCATCTGACTGTTGAAGCATTCGAAAAAGCATTGGAAGAAAATCACCCGGCAATTGCTCCGAGTATGATTTATGCTTATGCCGCAATAAAATCAGGTGTTGCGTTTGCTAACGGAGCTCCTAATTTAACCGTTGATACACCGGCTTTAATCGAACTGGCAAATCAGTTGAATGTTCCGATTGCAGGAAAAGATTTTAAAACCGGACAAACATTAATGAAAACAATTCTCGGACCGGGTTTAAAAACTCGTTTAATCGGAATTGACGGATGGTTCTCAACAAATATTCTCGGTAACAGAGACGGTAAAGTTTTGGATGATGCCGATTCTTTTAAAACCAAAGAAGTATCTAAATTAAGTGTTCTCGACAGTATTTTAGAACCCGATCTTTATCCCGAACTCTATAAAGAAATGTATCATAAAGTTCGAATAAATTATTATCCGCCAAAAGGTGATGATAAAGAAAGTTGGGATAATCTTGATATTTTCGGTTGGCTCGGCTATAAAATGCAGATAAAGATTAATTTTCTTTGCAAAGATTCAATTTTGGCAGCACCTGTTGTTTTAGACCTTGCATTGTTTATGGATTTAGCACAACGTGCCGATATGAAAGGAATACAAGAGTGGCTTTCGTTCTATTTTAAATCACCGCAAACAAAAAAAGGCTTAAAACCTATAGATATTTTCTTACAAAAGATAAAATTTGAAAATACATTGCGACACCTTATGGGTGAAACATTGATAAACCATTTGGGATTAGACTATTACGAAGAATAAACAAGCAAATGAAATTTTATAAAATAACAGCATCAGGATTAGGAACGGGATATTCTCCGGTTGCCCCCGGAACGGCGGGATCTGTTTTAGGTATTATTCTGTTTTGGACACTTAATTTTGCTTTGCAAAAAGCAGATGCAAATGAATGGTTTATCCTTGTTCTTAATTCTGTTATTATTGTTTTAATTGCGTTCATCGGTGTAAAGGCAATTAAAGAAGTTCACAAAATTTGGGAGCATGATGCCGGAAAAATTGTAATTGATGAAATTGTAGGAGTTTGGATTGCGGCATTTGCAATTCCGTTTAAATGGGAATATTATTTATCTGCTTTAATATTGTTTCGTTTTTTTGATATTTTAAAACCACTGTATATCAGAAAGTTTGATAATATGAAAACGAATTGGAGCGTAATGCTTGATGATGTGTTGGCCGGAATATACAGCTTAATTGTATTGCAGTTGATAATTTATTTTAAAGTTTTTTAGAATGAAAAAGAAACAGCATCCGGTTAAGGTATTTTTAAAATATAATGTTGTTGCAGGAATTGCAACCGCCGTTGATTTTGCTGTTTTAATATTTTTTACGGAGATTTTGCAAATTCAGTATTTGGTATCAGCTGTTTTTGGGGCCGTAAGCGGCGGTATAACGGCTTTTATACTGGAAAGAAATTGGGCATTTATGAAAAAAGACGGAAAATTGTCTGTTCAGGCAAAAAAATATGCAGGTATTTGGCTTACAAGTATTTTGTTAAACATTTCGGGTTTGTATTTATTGGTTGAATATGCCGGACTTCAATACATTATCTCAAAAGTAATTATTGCCGTTATTGTAGGTATCGGATTTAATTTTTTAACGCATAAATATTACATTTTTAAACAGTAATGAAAAAACATCAAATAATATTATTGATAACAGTTTTTATTTCTGTTTTTATTTTTCAGACAGACGGTTATTCGCAAAAAATGACACGTGTAAGAGGAACAGTTATTAATTCAAAAACAAAAGAACCGATACCGTTTGCAAACATTGTTTTTGTCGGTAAAAATATCGGAACAACAACCGACTACAGAGGTGACTATTCGCTTGAAACACAATGGGCTTCAGGAAAAATTCAAGTTGCATACATCGGGTTTAAAACTCGTATAAAAAAAATAATAATCGGTAAAAGTCAGGTAATAAATTTTGAATTGGAACCTGAAAATTTTAAAATTGATGAAGTTGTTGTAAAATCAAGACGAAAACGTTACAGAAACAAAAATAATCCGGCTGTTGCATTAATAAAAAAAGTTATAAAAAATAAAGATAAAAACAGAAAAGAACGGTTTGATTATTACGAATACTCAAAATATGAAAAGGTTGAATTTGATTTAAATAATATTACGGAAAAATTCCGACAAAAACGAGCGTTTAAAAAATATCAATTTATATTTAATTATGTTGATACATCTAAAATAAACGGAAAACCGTATTTGCCTGTATTTTTACAGGAAACCTTATCTAAAGTCTATTACCGAAAATCTCCGAAAACAAGCAAGGAATATGTATTTGGGTCAAAGTCAGTCGGTTCCAAAGATTATATTGACAGCGAAGGAACTGATATGATGGTTGATTATTTGTATCAGGATATAAATTTGTACGATAATGATATTACGCTTCTTACAAATCAATTTATCAGTCCGCTTTCAACAATTTCTCCGGTTATTTATAAATTCAGAATATTGGATACGGTTGAAGTAAATAATCGCTCGTGTATCAAACTTGCTTTTCAGCCCAGAAATAAATTAGACTTTGCTTTTATCGGGAATTTATATGTTACAAATGACAAATGACAAACATTATTCTGTAATAAAAGTTGAAATGGGAATTGCAAATGAAATAAACTTGAATTTTGTTTCCGATCTTCATATCAGTCAAGAATTTGATTTTATTAATAACAAATGCTGGATTTTAAAGAAGGATGAATTAATAATTGATTTTAATATCGGAAAAAAAGGTGCTGGAATGTTTGGGAAAAGATCGGTTTATTATGATAATTATGTGTTTAATAAAAAAAGAGGAGATACAATTTATTCGGGAATAGAAAAAACAATAAGAGAAAATAATTATGATAAAAAAGATAATAATTATTGGGAAGAAAATCGGCTGACAAAATTAACCGATCAAGAGCAAAATGTCAAGAGCAAAATGTATATAAAATGGTTGACAGCGTACAAAATATTCCGGCTTTCAAAAGAACAATGAATATTTTAACATTACTTGTTGCCGGATATTGGAATTTCGGAAAAATAAATGTCGGTCCCATAAATACTTTTTACAGTTTTAATGATGTAGAAGGGTTTCGGCTGAGAATCGGAGGCAGAACAAGTGATAAATTCAGTAAACGCTTAAGATTAGACGGGTATGCTCTGTACGGATTTAAAGATAAAAAATACAAATATTCCGGAAGTGTTATATACTCTTTAAATAAAAAACCGATTAAATCGAACCCCAAACATTATATTTCGGCAATGTATCAGGTTGAAACTAATTTTCCCGGTATGGAAATGCAGTTCATTAACGAAGATAATTTTTTGCTTTCATTTAAAAGAGGTGTTGCCGATAAGTTATTGTATTATGAAATGTTTAAGATAGAACATTATAAAGATTGGAAAAACGGCTTTTCAACAACATTGAATATCAAAAGATTAAAACAGGAACCCGGAGGCACCTTACGTTTTGATTATGATGATAAATCCGTCAATTCAATCACAACAAGTGAAATAACCGGAGTTATTCGATTTGCACCCAATGAAAAATATATACAAGGCTACAATTACAGAACACCGATACTCGGGAAATATCCGATAATGCAAATTTCATATACTCAGGGACTTGAAGCACTCAGGCATGCAGATTATACATACGGAAAATTATCATTTAATTTATTTAAACGCATACATCTGGCACCGCTCGGATTTACAAATTTTGAACTCGAAGCCGGAAAAATTTTCGGTTCCGGAATACCGTTTCCTTTAATGTTTGTTCATCGAGCCAATCAAACTTATTCTTATCAGCTGCATTCCTATAATATGATGAATTTTCTTGAGTTCGTCAGTGACGAATATGTTTCCGTATTTGCCGAACACCATTTTTACGGTTTCTTTTTTAATAAAATACCCTTGCTTAAAAGGTTGAAATGGAGAGAAATAATTTCCGTAAAAGGCATATACGGCGGTGTTACGGATAAAAATAATCCGAATATCACACCCGGATTGATGAGATTTCCGACAGACCAAAACGGAAATCCTACAACGTTTACATTAACAAAAAAACCATACATCGAATTAAGTGCCGGAATCGGAAACATTTTTAAATTTTTCAGAATTGATGTTGTTAAGCGTCTTACATATCTTAACAACCCGAATGTTTCCGAATACGGAATCAGAGCAAGATTTAAGTTTGACTTTTAAAAAAGAGAACAAAATGAGACAGTTACAAAAAAGATTTTCAGAATACAGATTGCCGCAAATTGCTATGCAGCAAGGAATTTATGCTTTTTATCATGAAATTGAAACCGGACAGGATACCGTGGTAAAAATTAAAGGAAAAAATATTTTAATGTTCGGTTCAAACAGTTACTTGGGGCTTACCAATCATCCGGAACTTATTAAAGCAGGGCAGGAAGCATTAACAAAATACGGAACGGGTGCTTCCGGTTCACGATTAATGAACGGAAATCTTGATTTGCACGTTAAGTTGGAGGCAAAATTGGCGGAATTAACCGGTAAACCTGCCGCAACAATTTTCAGCACAGGTTTTCAGACAAATCTCGGTGTTATTTCAAGTGTTGTCGGAAGAAACGATTTTATAATTGCAGATGAAAAGAATCATGCTTCTATTATTGAAGGTACACGTCTTTCTTTTGCCTCAACATACAAATATAAACACAACGATGCGGAATCTTTGGAAAAAGCACTTCAAAGAACACTGAAACAAACTAAGGACAGAATAGTCTTGATTGTTACTGACGGCATATTCAGTATGGAAGGCGACATTGCAAAATTTGATAAAATTTGTGCCTTGGCGGAAAAATATTCTGCTTCCGTTATGGTTGACGATGCCCATGCTCTAGGTGTTATCGGAAAAAACGGTGCCGGTACGGCTTCTCATTTTAATCTTACAGATAAAACCGATTTAATAATGGGAACTTTCAGCAAGTCATTGGCATCACTCGGCGGTTTTATTGCCGGAGATGAAGATACCGTAAATTACATAAAACACAATGCCCGTTCATTATTGTTCAGTGCAGGCATTCCGCCCGCTTCGGCTGCTACGGTTTTAAAAGCATTGGAAATCATAAAATCAGAACCGGAAAGAATAAATTCTTTATGGGACAATACAAACTATGCTAAAAAATGTCTTATACAAGAAAACTTTAACATCGGAAACAGCACAACACCGATTATTCCGATTTTCACCGGAGAAGACACAACAACCTTTATTTATGCTTCAATGCTTTTAGATAAAGGGGTTTATGTAAACCCGGTTGTACATCCGGCAGTCGAAAAAAACAAAGGTATTTTACGATTTTCCTTAATGGCTACTCATACCAAAGAACAAATTGATGTTGCTGTTGAAAAATTAGTCGAATGCCGGGCAGAAATTGAAAATTTAAAAATACCGCAAATTGCTTAAATAAATTATTCTGATTTCTATAACTAAATTCTTTTCTGATGAAAAATATTGAGATTAAAAAAGTAAAATCCCGAAGCGATTTAAATAAGTTCATTGCTTTTGCCGACAAACTGTATAAAGGAAACAAATACAGAGTGCCGCAACTGCATTCATTTGAAAAATCAACACTGATTAAAGAAAAAAATCCGGCGTTTGATTTTTGCGAAGCAAACTATTGGCTGGCTTATAAAGACAATAAAATTGTAGGAAGAATTGCCGCAATTCTTAATCATAAATCAAATGAAACGTGGAACGAAAAACACATGCGTTTCGGATGGATTGATTTTATCGATGATATTGAAGTTTCTTCTGCATTAATTAAAACGGTTGAAAATTGGGCAAAAGAAAAAAAAATGACCGCCGTTCACGGTCCGCTCGGTTTTACGGATATGGATTTGGAAGGTATGCTGGTGGAAGGGTTTAACGAAATCGGAACACAAGCAACACTCTATAATTATCCGTATTATTCCGAACATCTCGAAAAACTCGGGTATAAAAAAGATGCAGATTGGATTCAGCACGAAATAAAAGTTCCCGAAAAAGTTCCCGAAAAAGTAAAACGTATTGCCGATATGGTATTAAAACGCTATGATTTGAGAATTTTAGATACGAAAAAATCAAAAGATATTCTTCCTTTTGCCAAAAGTATGTTTAATACATTAAACGAAGGATTTAAAGATTTATACGGTTATGTTGCACTTACCGATAAACAAATTGATTATTATATTAAAGCATATTTTTCGATGATAAATACAAAATATGTTTGTTTTGTATTAGATAAAAATGATGAAGTTGTCGGTTTCGGAATAACTGTTTTATCTTTATCCGAAGCACTTCAAAAAGCAAAAGGAAAATTGTTACCTTTCGGATTTATCCATATTTTGAGAGCACTTAATAAAAATGAAAAAGTTGATATGCTTTTACAAGGTGTTAAACCTGAATATGTTAAAAAAGGTGTTGTTTCCGTATTTTATGCCGAATTAATGCAGGCATATATCGATAACGGGATAAAAACAGCAATTTCAAGTCATATTCTGGAAGATAATTTTAATTCGCATCTTATGTTTAAAGATTATGATACCCGTCAGCATTTAAGACGAAGAATTTACATAAAACATTTTGAATAAAATTTTTAAAAGGAGTAAAGTGAAAAAGATTTTAATTACCGGAGCAAGCGGTTTTATCGGAGGATTTCTTGTTGAAGAAGCTTTAAACAGAGGATATGAAGTATATGCCGGAATTCGACGTACAAGCAGCAAGCAATATCTTTCGGATAAACGTATCATATTTTTTGAAACGCAACTATCCGATAAAGAAAATTTGAAACAAAAAATTAAAGAAATCGGAAAATTTGATTATGTTGTTCACAATGCCGGATTAACAAAAACATGCAACAACGAGGATTTTAACACGGTTAATTTTCAATATACAAAAAATCTGGCGGAAGCATTAATCGAAACCGGAAATATACCGGATAAATTTATTTACATAAGCAGTTTGGAGGCATTCGGTTCCGGAGATGAAGAAACTATGCAACCGATAAAACTTTCAGATAAACCGAACCCTCTAACACTTTACGGTAAAAGTAAACTTAAAACTGAGAAATATCTTAATTCTTTGAGTAATTTGCCAAATATAATCATTAGACCCACAGGAGTTTACGGTCCGAGAGAAAAAGATTATTACCTTGCTTACAAAAGCATTAAAAACGGAATTGAAACATATATAGGTTCAAGCAAACAAATTATTTCTTTTATTTATGTTAAAGATTTAGTCCGATTAATTTTCGATGTCGTACAATCGAAAATTTCGGGTAAGGCATATTTTGTATCGGATTTGAGAAAATACACAACCGAAGAATTTAATCAAATCGTAAAAAAAGAGTTGAATAAAAAAACCATGCGTATTGTTTTTCCGAAAATTATCGTAAAAACACTTTCTTTTATTATCGGAAATATTTCTTGTTTGTTCGGGAAACCGGCAACCTTAAATTCCGAAAAATATAAAATAATAAGTGCAGGTAATTGGTATTGCGACAGTTCGGATATTGTTAAAGATTTCGGTTTCAAACCGGAATACGAGCTTGAAAAAGGAATAAAAGAAACAATATTATGGTTTAAAGAACAAAAATTACTGTAAAAAATGCAAAAAATATTAATAATAGTATCGGCAATGTTAATGTCAACGGGAATTTTTGCTCAACCGAAAGATTATCCCGTTCCGCCGAAAACACAAAACAGATTGTTTTACATACAGAGAAATCATAATAAAAATACAGTTATTTATGATGCCGAATTTGATAAAACAGGCAAACTTATAAAAGACGATCCTGTTGATGTATATTGGATAAGATATCAGGAACACGGACAACGAATGGAGTTACGTTTAATTGAAAAGAAATTTGCCTTTGGTGATAAATGCAGACCCTTACAATCAAATCCTGAATATTTTCTGCTTAAAATAGCCGCTACCGATAAAAAAATACTTCTGCTTAAACAAACGGCACCGTTCAAGGCAGCGGTTTATACGAACATTAACGGTAAAATATCTGCTTTGCATCACCTTTATATTTATGCGGATAATTCCGGCGTTTGGCCCGATGTAAAATATATAGAATTGTTCGGAACAGACATAAAAACCGGCAAAAAAACATACGAAAAACTGATTAATCCGTAAAAAATGACAATGAAATTTCAGCGGTTTACACAAAAAAATATTCTTATTAATATATTGCTTATAGTATCTTATATTGCATGGAATACTTTTGTCGGAGGAATGAGAACAGAGCATTGGTTTTTAATTGTACTCTGGATTACAATGTTTTATGTCGCTGAAAAAACACGAAAGTTTATTCTGGCATTTTCGATTTTTATAGTTTATTGGATAATTTATGATTCCATGCGGATTATTCCGAATTATGAAGTTTCTGCGGTGCATATAAAACAACCGTATGAACTTGAAAAGTCACTTTTCGGTATTTTCTCCGGAGGGGTTTTGCTCACTCCGAATGAGTATTTTGCAATACACCATAATTCGGTTTTAGATATACTTGCCGGATTATTTTATATAAATTGGGTGCCGATTCCGCTTGCTTTTGCCGCCTATCTTTATGTGAAAGACAAATACTTATTTACAAAATTTTCATTGGTTTTTTTAATTGTTAATATTTTCGGATTTATTATTTATTATCTTTATCCGGCGGCACCGCCTTGGTATGTGCAGCTTTACGGCTTCGATTTGCATATCGGTATTCCCGTTCCCGGAAACAGTGCCGGGCTTTCACGTTTTGACAAATTGCTCGGAGTACCGATATTTCAAAGTATTTACAATAAAAATGCGAATGTTTTAGCGGCAATGCCTTCGCTGCATGCCACATACCCGCTTATTGTTCTTTTTTACGGAATAAAAAAAGGCTTGAAAAAAATGAATCTGTTGTTTGTAATATTTATGTTCGGAATTTGGTTTTCGGCTGTATATGCTTCGCATCATTACATTATTGATTTGATTGCCGGTGTAATACTTGCTCTTACCCTGATTTTTTTATTCGAGAAATTATCCGAAAAAGAATTTGCCGATACAAAAATAAAAAATTTTGTAAAAAAGATTTCTTAAACCTTACGGCTTAAATACAGTCAAATAAAAATCAACTTATAAAAAATATGAAACGTTTAATTTTAATTATTATCGGATTTTTTCCGATTTTGCAAATCGTGTCCGCACAAACTGAACTGCATTTCCGTAATTTAGATTCACTTTTAAGTTATGCAAAAAAAAACAGTGTTTCCGTTAAAAACGCGAATCAACAAACACTCATTGCAAAATGGCAAAAAATAGCGGCACAAACCGGGTTGATAAATTTCAGAGTGCAAACAAATTTCAGCATGACAGATAATTTGGAATTACCGGTTACTTATTTGCCGAGTGAAGTATTCGGCGGAGTTCCCGGAACATTTAAAGAAGTTACCACCGGGCAACAATTTATAACGAATCTTAACATTATACCGCAAATCGACCTTATTAATCCGACAAGCTGGGCAAAATTAAAAAGTGCACAAACCGGCTCTGAACTTACCGAAATCAGTAATTTATTAGCCGAAAAAACACTCTTCGAGTCAATTTCGGCAGCATATTACAACATCCTTTCTTTGCAGGAACAAGTTGAAATTACAGAAAAAACCCTGCAATCGGCTGATTCTTTGCTGAAAAACGTTCAAAATAAATACGACAAAGGCATTGTGCGATTACAGGATTTAAACGATACAAAAATCAATAAATTAACAACCGCCGACAAATTGCAACAACTTCAAAAATTATTGAAACAACAATATTACGGGTTGAAAATATTGTGTGATATTCCCGAAACAACAAAAATTAATATTGACCGAACTTCGAATTTCGATATTGAGTTTATGACAGATTTAGAAACAAATAATCAGCTGAAATACAGACAATCTCTTTTAGAAGTTGAAAAGGCGGAAGCAGAGATAAAACAAAATCAATACATGCAGCTTCCGGTTGTTTCTCTGATGTTTTATGATGCTTGGCAGCAAACCGGGAATAATTCGTTTTTTGATAACAACGCAAATTGGATTAATCCCAAATACATCGGTTTAAAAATCAGTTTGCCGTTTCCGAGTATTAGTGCTTATACACAGACCAAAACGGCAAAAATCAACAAAACCATTTCTTTGCAAAATGCCGAACATACCAAATTACAAAACGAATTAGAAAATAAACAACTGAAAATTGATTACGAAAAAGCTTATGCACAAACGGAAACGGCAAAGCAAATAAAAGAATTAAAAGAAGAAAATTACACCTTGGCTCTTAATCAATTCAATGCCGATATTTTATCTTCCGATCGCCTGCTTACCGCATTTAACGATATGCTTATAAGCCGATTGAATTACAGTAATGCACTTGCTGCCTTTCTGCATGCAGAGTCTGTTATAAACATTAATAATCGAATAAAATAAAACTTTTTCGGAACAGAAAAACCGGAAAATCTTTTGAATTAATAAAAATAAGCAAAATGAAAATAAGAACAGCAATATTATTTTTGGCAGTAAGTTTAATCGTATTTAATTCTTGTAATAAAAATAAATCCGAAACTTCGCCGATACGAAAAAATATCACCGAAACCGTTTTTGCTTCGGGAATTTTGGTTCCGGAAGATCAGTATAATTTAACGGCATTGACTGACGGATACATTACAAAATTGACTTTTGAAGAAGGTGATTTGGTAAATACGGGCGAATTATTGGCCGTAGTCGATAATAAGCAAAGTTTGATAAATGCTCAAAGTGCCGAAGCTCTGTATAAGATAGCACTGGAAAATGCAAAACCGGATGCACCGGCATTAAAACAAGCAAAAATAAATTTTGAACTTGCCGAACAAAAACTTGAGCAGGACAAGCGGCAAGCAGACCGTTACAAAAAACTTTACGATCTGAAAAGTGTTTCAAAATTAGAATATGAAAATGTACAGTTGGCTTATGAAAGTTCAAAAAGTAACTATTTATCGGCAAAAGAAAATTATCGCTTTCAAAAGCAACAGGCTGACCAACAGTTGATTATTCAACAATCGCAAAAAAATGTAAATGCCGTTGCCGGAGGATACAACAATATAAAAGCCGTTATCGGCGGAAAAGTTTATAAAAAGAATAAAGAGGTCGGAGATTATGTAAGAAGAGGTGACGTAATTGCCGTTATCGGGAATCCGAATAATTTATATGCTTTGTTAAATGTTGACGAAAGTAATATTTCAAAAGTAAAATTAAAGCAAGAGGTGATTATTGAGTTAAATACACAAAAAGGGAAATCATATAAAGGTAAAATTACGGAAATTTATCCGGCTTTTGACGAAAAATCGCAATCGTTTTATTGCAAAGCGGAATTCACGGATTCCTTGGAGTTTAAAATTTCAGGAACACAGTTGCAGAGCAATATCATTATTGAAAATAAAAAAGATGTTTTGGTTATTCCGCGAGACTATCTTGGATACGGAAATAAAGTAATGTTGAAAGATTCCGGCGAAAAGGTTATAAAACCCGGGTTTATTTCGAACGATTGGGTCGAAATTCTCGGCGGCTTGGACGAAAAATCAATTCTTTTACCCGTAAATTCAAAATAATATGAACTTTAAAGTCAATACGGATATTGCTTTAACCCACCTGCTTACCCGAAAAAGGCAAACATTAATTGCTTCTTTGGGTGTAACCGTCGGTATCGGAATTTTTATATTTATGATATCTTTGGTTGTGGGTTTTAATAAGGATTCCGATGAAAGCATTTTTAAATCGGTGCCGCATCTTAGAATTTATCACGAAGACGAAGTTTGTAAACCCTTGATTTCCGAAAAAAATTCCGGCTATATGCCGGTTATTGTAAATCCTAAAATTTCTAATCTTTCGAATAATTTGATAAATCCGGATAAATTAATTTCGGATTTAAAACATCAGCCTGATGTCGTAAACGTTACACAACAAGTTTCCGTTAATATTTTTTACAACAACGGAAAGTCGCAGATAAATGGTATTACGTCAGGAGTTAACATTGTTGAAGCTAATGCTATGTTTGATATTGAATCCGTGATGTTGGCAGGTGATATTCGGGATTTGCTCACAACACCGAACGGGATTATAATAGGTGTCGGGATTGCCGACAAACTGAACATTCAAATTAATGATTATATGAGTGTTATATCTTCGATAGGTGTGGGAAAAGTTTTAAAAGTAGTAGGCATATTTAAAACGAGCAATTCATCGGTTGACGATACCAAATCGTATATAAATTTGGCTGTTGCACAGCAATTGTTGAAACAAAGTTCGAGCTACGTTACCGATATTTACGTAAATATCATCGACCCGAACAAAGCTCCGAATTATTCGGCAAAATTTTCGGCACTTACGGGTTATAAAGCAGAAGATTGGCAGGCGGCAAACGAATCAACTATGGCAAAAAAACAAACCCGTAAAGTAATGTTCGGTTCCATATCATTTGCCATATTGTTGGTAGCGGCTTTCGGTATTTACAACATCATTAATATGACTATTAAAGAAAAAATGAACGACATTGCCATATTGAAGGCAACCGGATTTTCGGGAAAAGATGTTATGAATATTTTTATAAAAGAAACATTGATTATGGGTGTTATCGGAACTGTTATGGGGCTGATGGTCGCAACAGTTCTTATTCATTTTCTGAGTAAAGTGTATATCGGCGGCGATGTCGGTTATTTTCCGATTGATTATGAAAAAAATGTTTATGTTGCCGGAGCAATAATCGGTATGTTTATTACCATAGCGGCAGGTTATATACCGGCAAGAAATGCTGCAAAAGTTGACCCGATAGAAATATTTAAGAAATAACTGATGGAAACAGACAGACAAATAATTCTCAGAGCTGAGAATCTTATAAAATATTATTACGAACCCGTAAAATTTCAGGCTTTAAAGTCCATATCTTTTAAGGTTTACGAAGGCGAATTTCTTTCCGTGGTCGGAAAATCGGGTTGCGGAAAAACAACCATGATGTATATTCTTTCGACAATGGATACAGATTACGAAGGCGAATTGTTTATTTCCGATGAAAAAGTTACCGGCAAAAAACCAGATTATCTTGCGGATATAAGAAATAAACATATCGGATTCGTATTTCAGTTTCATTATTTACTTCCGGAATTTACCTGCCTGAAAAATGTAATGATACCGGCTTTAAAATTGAACAAATATTCTTACGAAGAAGTTGAACAACGTGCTTACGAAAAATTAGACCTTCTCGGAATAAAAGACCAAGCATCAAAACAGGCATCGAAAATATCCGGCGGACAACAGCAAAGAGTTGCTATTGCCAGAGCTTTGATAAACGATCCGAAAATTATTATGTGTGATGAACCGACGGGTAACCTCGACAGCAAAAATACTGATATTGTCGTAGATATTTTCAGTCAACTGGCAAAAGATTACGGTCAAACAATTATTACCGTAACACACGATAAAGATTTTGCCGACCGGA
>JAADGE010000037.1:29411-59789 GCA_013152535.1 Chlorobiota bacterium | reverse complement strand
AATTAATACTATTCTGTTCTCACAAAACTCAATCAGTATTGACAGTTGTATTTTTTATGCAAAAAATCATTATGCTCTTTTGAAAAATAATCCGTTAAATCAAAACCTGTCAAACCTTCACATTAAAAATTTTAATACTAATTTTTATCCGCATCTTAATTTTGAAGCAAAAGCAAGTTATCAGTCACAAACCATTGATATCGACATCGATACACAAGGATTACCTCCGGGTGTAGAATTTCAGTTTCTGACACCGCCGCTTGATCAATATAATATGTCAATAAATATAAACCAAAATATTTATGACGGCGGATTTACCAAACAGCTTAAACAAATTGAGAATAAAAAACTGGTTTTGCAAAATTTAAATAATGAAATTGCATTTCAACAAATTAAAGAAAAAGTTAATGAAATTTTCTTCGGAATATTAATTCTTCAAAAAACTGAAGAGCAAATCAAACATTCATTAAACGAACTGCAGGAACGTCGTCGAACATTGAGATCAGGTGTTAAAAACGGCATTGTTACTCAAGAAAATTATGATTTAATATCGGCAACTATTCTGCTGACACAACAAAAGTTAATTGAAATTCAAGAAAATATAACTGCCGGTTATGCTGTTTTATCAGAAATTATCGGAAAAATAATATTCAATTCAGTTCAATTATACACACCTGATACTGTCAAATTAGTCGATAAAAATATTCGTCCCGAAATATCTGTTTTTAATACTCAAAATGAATTATCAGAAGCAAATATTCTGTTAATAAAAAGCAAAAAATTACCTAAATTGGGTGTTTTTGCCGTCGGAGGTTACGGAAATCCGGGTTTAACCTTAATAAAAGATGAATGGAACCCTTATTTTATTGTCGGTGCCAAGCTAAATTGGAATATTTGGGATTGGAATAATTCTTCAAGAGACCGACAAATACAAAAAATTAAGGAAACAAGCATTTTAAATCAGAAAGAAACATTTAATCAATCGATAAATATTCGACTTATTAAATTAAAATCCGAAATTGAAAAATATCATAAGTTATCAGAATATGATTTAAAAATATTGACATTACATAAAAAAATATGTGCAGCGGTAAGTAATAAATTACAAAACGGAACGGCAAATTCAGTTGATTATATTTCGGCACTCAATGCCAAAGAACAAACAGCAATACAATACGAAATTCATAAATTAAAAATCTTAAAATACAAATATGAGTATTTAATTGTAACGGGTAATTTATAAACAACAGGCAGTAAGCAGTCAACAGTCGGCATAAATTTAATTAAACAAAGGTTTGGATTTAAAATATACAAAACAGAAAAAATGGATAAACTGATATTAATTTCAACAATAAGTATTTTTCTTTTCACTTCGTGCGGAGAAAATAAACACAAAGCAGATGCATACGGAAATTTTGAAGCAAAAGAAATAATCATTTCTTCTGAAATACCCGGAAAAATACTCAAATTCTCTGTTAAAGAAGGTCAAGTTCTTAATAAAAATGAAAAGGTATGCCTTATTGATACAACTGATTTTTATTTAAAAAAGAAAGTATTTGCAGCACAAAAAAATTCTGTTGCTTCAAAATTTTCAGGTATTTTAGCTCAGGTAAAAGTTCTCGAAGAACGAAAAAAAGTAATTGAAATTGAAAAAAATCGTATCAATAATTTATTAAAAGACAGTGCTGCAACACAAAAACAAGCTGATGATATTAACGGAAAAATCAATATTCTGAACAAACAAACAGAACAAGTTAAAACTTTAAACAAAAATATTTTTGATCAGCTTAAAGTATTTGATGTTCAAATTGAAAATGTTAATAATCAAATTAATAAAGCAAAAATTACAAACCCGATAAAAGGAACCGTTTTAACAAAATATGCCGAAGAAAGCGAATTTACTTTGCCCGGAAAACCACTTTATAAAATTGCCGATTTATCAGAAATAACCTTAAGAGCTTATGTCAGCGGAGAACAAATAAGTGAACTCAAAATAGGTCAAAAAGTAAACGTTTTTATTGACAATACAAATAACGGAATGAAAAAATACGAAGGTGTTATTTCTCACATCTCAAATGAAGCCGAATTTACACCTAAAATTATTCAGACTAAAAAAGAGCGTGTAAATTTGGTCTATGCCGTAAAAATAAGAGTAAAAAATGACGGTCTTATAAAAATCGGAATGCCGGGTGAAGTAATATTTACAAATAAATAAACAGTAGGCAGTAGGCAACAGAAAGTTTTCAATTTATTAAAACGAATAAATGAGTAAACATTCAATCATAATATCAAATATATCAAAAAGTTACGGAAATATTAAAGCTGTTGATGATATATCTTTAAACGTAAAAAAAGGCGAACTTTTCGGATTAATAGGCTCTGACGGTGCAGGAAAAACAACCTTACTGCGAATTCTTACCACACTGTTATTAAGTGACAGCGGCAATGCACAAATTGAAAATTTTGATGTAAAAAATAATTATAAAAATATACGGCAGATTGTAGGATATATGCCCGGCAGATTTTCGCTGTATGAAGACTTAAGCGTTGAAGAAAATCTAAACTTTTTTGCCTCCATTTTCAATACTACTGTTGCACAAAATTATGATTTAATAAAAGATGTATATTCCTATATTGAACCGTTTAAAAAAAGAAGAGCCGGTCAACTTTCCGGAGGAATGAAACAAAAATTAGCTCTTTCGTGTGCTTTAATTCATAAACCTAAAGTTTTATTTCTTGATGAACCCACAACAGGTGTAGATGCAGTTTCAAGAAAAGAATTTTGGGGAATGCTTAAAAATTTACAAAAAAAAGACATAACAATTATGGTTTCGACACCTTATATGGACGAAGCAGGTTTGTGCGACAGAATTTCTTTAATGCAAAACGGCAAATTTATGGAAACGGATACACCCGAAAACATTATAAATAAATTTCAAAAACAGATTTATTCAATTAAGAGTAAAAACAAGCAAAAATTAATTAAAGATTTAAGAAAATATAAGCAAACTTATTCTGCAAATATATTCGGACAAGCTATTCACTATATCGACAAAAGAAATAATATTAAAATTGATGAACTTAAAAATCACTTAAAATCCGAAAACCATATTGATATTGAAATTAAAGCTGTAAAGCCAAATATTGAAGATTGTTTTATTGAATTAATGAAAAAAGAACAGTCAGCAGTAACAAATCAATTAAAAAATTAAAATGTACGAAAACAACATCATATCAGTTAAAAACTTAACAAAAAAATTTGGCGATTTTACGGCTAACGATAATCTGAATTTTGATGTAAAAAAAGGAGAAATTTTTGGTTTTTTAGGAGCTAACGGAGCAGGAAAAACGACTGCAATAAAAATTTTTTGCGGGTTATCCTATCCCACATCCGGAGAAGTTAAAATTGCCGGATACGATATTTATAAAGAGACAGAAGAAATAAAAAGAAATATCGGTTATATGAGCCAACGATTTTCTCTGTATGAAGATTTAACCGTAAAAGAGAATATACGCTTTTATGCCCGCATATACGGATTGTCAAAAATTGAAATTAAAGAAAAAACAGACGAATTACTCGAAAAATTGAACTTTACACACGCTTTAAACAAAAGAATAAAAGATATTCCCCTCGGATGGAAACAAAAACTTGCCTTTTCAACTGCTGTTTTTCATAATCCTGAAATTGTTTTTTTAGATGAACCGACCGGCGGTGTTGACCCGATAACAAGAAGACAATTTTGGGATTTGATTTACGAAGCATCGGAAAACGGTATCACTGTTTTTGTAACAACACATTATATGGATGAAGCAGAATATTGCGACCGGGTTTCAATTATGGATGCAGGAAAAATTGAAGCAATCGGTAAACCGGAAGAATTAATGAAACACTATGACGCAAAAACAATGGATGCCGTATTTTTAAAAATTGCAAGATAAACAGTTCACAGCAGGCAGTAAGCTATATTTTTATTAATAACAATTAAATCAGCAATTTTAAAGAACAAAAGCAATGAATAAAAAATGAAACAACTATTCTCATTTATAAAAAAGGAGTTTTACCACATTTTAAGAGATAAACGAACGATGATTATTTTGTTCGGCATTCCGATTATTCAAATCTTATTATTCGGTTATGTTATCACAAATGAATTAAAGAACGTAAAAATTGCCGTACTTGATTTATCAAAAGATAACATTACTTCTGAAATCATAAACAAAATAACGTCATCAGGTTTTTTTACGCTTGATAAAAACATTCAATCAGAAAAAGAGATTCCGCAAGCCTTTAAACAAGGAAAAATAAGAGAAGTTATTGTCTTCGAAAATGATTTTGCGAAAAAATTACAAAAAGAAAATAGTGCTGATATTCAATTAATTGCCGATGCTTCTGATGCAAATTCAGCAAATATGATTGTTAATTATACTATGGGAATTATTACAAGTTATATTTATGACATTAATAAAACTGCACACATTCCTATACGCATTAACACTCAGGAACGGATGATTTATAACGAAGAACTGAGAGATGTTTACATGTTTATTCCCGGAACAATGGCAATGATTTTAATGCTTATTTCAGCAATGATGACAAGTATTGCCGTTGCTCGTGAAAAAGAAATCGGAACAATGGAAGTTTTACTGGTTTCGCCTTTAAAACCCATTCAAATACTTCTCGGAAAAGTTACACCTTATCTTGTACTTTCATTTTTTATTTCTGTTATAATTATTGCTATCGGAAATTTGGTTTTCAAAATGCCTGTTTTAGGCAGTTTAACATTACTTTTGGCAGAAACCATGTTATTTATATTTCTTGCATTATCCTTAGGAATTTTAATCTCTACAATTGCTAAAACTCAACAATCGGCAATGATGCTGTCATTATTTGCACTGTTACTGCCGACAATTCTTTTATCCGGATTTATTTTTCCGATTGAAAATATGCCGAAAGCTCTGCAATGGTTTGCAGCTCTAATGCCTCCGAAATATTTCATCATCATTCTAAAAAATATTATGATTAAAGGAACCGGCTTTGCCTATGTTTGGAAAGAAACCTTAATTCTGGCAGGAATGACTGTTCTTTTTATCGGAGTAAGTGCTAAGAAATTTAAAATCAGATTGGAATAGGCAGTCTTCGGCAGCAGTAAGTAATCAGCAGCGGATAGCGAGCAATTCGAAAAAAAATATAAAATTTACATTTGAAAATGAAAACCATTCTTGCAATCATACAAAAAGAATTTCTACAAATATTCAGGAATAAAATGATGATTCCGATAATTTTTATTATGCCTGTTGTTCAGTTGGTTATTCTGGTTTATGCCGCTAACCTTGAGATGAAAGAAATAAATATTATTGTTATTAATAATGATTACGGAAGTTTATCACGTCAGTTAACCGATAAATTCTCTTCATCTCCTTTTTTTAATGTCAGTTTCGGAAACTCACATAAAGAGGCAAATTCACTTATGAAGAAAGACAAAGCAGATATCATTATGACAATTCCTCATAATTTTGAAAAGAAACTTATTAAAGAAAAATCTGCTGATATTCAATTGCTTTTTAATGCAGTTAACGGAACAAAAGCTGCTGTTGCCGCCGGGTATTGTAAAAATATCATTTTTAATTTCAATAAAGACATAATTGTAAATTCACCGAAATTAATTCTTGAACCTATTAATTATAAGCGAATTAACATAATAAATCAATTTTGGTATAATCCGCAACTTGATTACAAAATTTATATGTCAACCGGAATTTTAGTAATTCTCATTACAATAGTCAGCTTGTTTCTCTCAAGTATGAATTTAGTTCGCGAAAAAGAAATCGGAACCATTGAACAAATTAATGTTACTCCGATAAAAAAGTTTCATTTCATTGCGGGTAAGCTGATTCCGTTTTTAATTATAGCACTATTTGAATTAGCTTTCGGATTAATAATTGCAAAACTTTTGTTTAATTTACCGATGTCAGGCAGTTTGCTTTTACTTTTCGTTGTTGCGGCAATATATCTGATTGCTATGCTGGGTTTAGGATTATTTATTTCAACTGTCACGGAAACGCAGCAACAAGCTATGTTTATTGCTTTTTTCTTTTATTTGGTTTTCATTATGATGAGCGGAATATTTACCCCTGCGGAAAGTATGCCTGAATGGGCTCAAAAAATTAATTACATTAATCCGGTAGCTTGGTTTATGCGTGTTATCAGAATGATTTTACTTAAAGGATCGGGATTTGCTCAAATAAAAAATGAAATATTTATATTAACAGGATACAGTATTACGGTATTAAGTCTTGCAGTATGGCGATATCGAAAAACCGGATAACTGAAGTTTACAAATTCAAAAATTTCTTAATTTCATTCAGTTTATTAAGAGCTTCCACAGGTGTTAAGTTATTAATATCCAAATTTATAATCTCATCTCTTATTTGTCTTAAAACAGGGTCGTCAAGCTGAAAAATACTCATTTGAAGCCCTTCACGATGTTCTGCAAGTTCATCAACTTTTTCAATAAGTTCCTCTTTACGATGTGTTTTTTCAAGTTCTTTAAGTATTTCATCTGCACGTTTTAAAATACTTTTAGGCATTCCGGCAAGTTTTGCCACATGAATTCCGAAACTGTGAGCACTGCCGCCTTTTTTAAGCTTTCGCAGAAAAATAATTTTTCCTCCGGCTTCTTTTACGGAAACATTGTAATTTTTTATTCGCGAAAATGATTTTTCCATTTCATTAAGCTCGTGATAGTGAGTTGCAAACAATGTTTTTGCTCGTGCTTTCGGATGCTCGTGAATATATTCTACTATAGACCACGCAATGGAAATACCATCGTAAGTACTTGTGCCTCTGCCGAGTTCGTCAAATAAAATTAGACTTCTGTCGGATAAATTATTTAAAATTCCGGCAGCTTCATTCATTTCAACCATAAAGGTAGATTCTCCGGATGAAATATTATCGGAAGCCCCCACTCTGGTAAAAATTTTATCTACATAACCGATTTCTGCTTTTTCGGCAGGAACATAAGATCCGATTTGAGCTAATAATACAATCAGTGCCGTTTGTCTTAACAAAGCCGATTTACCTGCCATATTCGGACCGGTAACAATAATAATTTGCTGATTTTCAGTATCTAAAAATACATCATTCGGAATATAGCTTTCATCAAGCGGCAATTGTCTTTCAATAACCGGATGCCGCCCGGCTTTTATCTCAATTTTATCACTGTCATTAATTTCCGGTTTAGAATAGTTATTGGCTTCGGCATTTCCGGCAAAAGCAGTCAAAACATCAAGCTTTGCAACTCCGCCGGCTGTTGTTTGTATCAAAGACAGATAATCTGCCAAATCTGTAACCAAATCATTATACAAAGTTGTTTCTAATACCAGAATTTTATCTTCGGCACCGAGAATTTTTTCTTCATATTCTTTAAGTTCCTGATTAATATAACGCTCTGAACTTACTAAAGTCTGTTTTCGTGTCCACTCTTCGGGAACCATATTTTTGAATCTGTTACGAACTTCAAAATAATAGCCGAACACATTATTAAAACCTATTTTCAAAGAAGCAATTCCGGTTTTATAAGCCAAATCTCTTTGCATATTTGCCAAATAATCTTTTCCGGAATAAGCAATCTTACGTAAATCGTCCAATTCTTCGGAAATGCCTTCTTTCATAACATTGCCTTTACTGACAGCCGTCGGAGGATCTTCTTTTATTTCATTCTCAATACGGTTTCGAACGGTAAGACAAGGATTAAGAACTTCCGCAGCTTTTTGCAACTTAACTTCCTTACTGTCAACACAAATAGTTTTAATTTCTTCAACGGCATACAAAGCATTTTTCAGCTGATAAATATCTCTCGGCGTAATTCGTTGCGAAGCAATTTTAGAATTCATACGTTCTAAATCACCGGTTTGTTTGATTAACTTTCTTATTCTTTCAGTAGTTTCCGTATTCCTGATAAAAAAATCAACCAGTGTTAATCGTTCATTAATAGAGAGAATATTTTTTAAAGGAAATGCCAACCATCGCCTTAATAATCGGGAACCGGGCGGTGAAACAGTTTTATCAATAATATCGAGTAATGATTTTGCACCTTCGCCGGAAGCCGTAAAAAGTTCTAAATTCCTTATAGTGAATTTATCGAGCCACACATATTTTTCTTCCTCAATTCTTGAAATATTTGTAATATGTTTTATATCACGATGTTCCGTTAAATCAAGATATTGTAAAATTGCACCTGCAGCTGTAATTCCGTATGAAAAATTATGTACTCCGAAACCTTTAAGCGAGTTTGTACCGAATTGTTTCAGAAGACGTTCTTTTGATGTACTTTCGGTAAAAGCCCAATCTTCAAGTTTATAAGAATAATATTTTGTGCCGAAAATTTCTTTAAATCTTTCGTATTTGCTGCGTTCGTATAAAACTTCTTTCGGTGCAAAACCGGATAATAATTTATCAATGTATTGATGATTACCTTGTGCCAGATAAAATTCACCTGTAGATATATCAAGAAACGAAACACCTGTCATTTGATTTTCAATATGCACAGCTGCCAAAAAGTTATTTTCTTTATGATTCAGAATGTTATCACTAATCGTAACACCCGGTGTAACTAATTCGGTAACTCCGCGTTTTACAATATTTTTTGTTTTTTTAGGGTCTTCCAATTGCTCACAAATTGCTACCCTCTGCCCTGCCCTTACAAGTTTAGGCAGATAAGTATCCAAAGCATGATACGGAAATCCGGCAAGTTCAACAAAAGTTTTCGCACCGTTGGCACGTTTTGTAAGCGTAATCCCGAGAATTCCGGATGCTTTTATCGCATCATCCGAAAAAGTTTCATAAAAATCACCCACACGAAACAACAAAATTGCATCCGGATGTTTGGATTTAATCTGATTGTATTGTTTCATTAAAGGTGTTTCTGCAATCTTTTTTGCCATAATGCCAATATAAAAATCTGAGAACTCAAAATTAATAATTTAGTTGTAACCGGAAAGCGGAAAGTTTATAAAATTGTAAAAATCAGAATCCGGAATTTTATATTTAAGCGAATTGCACTTATCGCAAATTAAGCATTGTAAAACGGGTGTTTTAAATTTGTAATTCATTACGGAATAAATATCTTTGTACTTAATTCAAAATGAAAAAATATTAACCGGTAAATTAATTTAAAATGAAAAAAATAATAATTGCAATATTTTTGACAAGCCTGATATGGTCTTGTAAAACATCATCGGAAGATACATCCGGTTTTAATATTAACGGAACTGTAACCGGTTTTCAAGATTCAATTATTTTTTTAAAAAAACGTGAAGCAGGAAAATGGGAAACTATTGATTCTTGTGTGGTAAAAAATGATACATTTACCTTTAAAGGACGTATTGAACAACCCGAAATGTATTATTTATTAAATAAAAAAACTGATTTTTTCATTCCGATATATCTTGAAAATTCAACTATTTCTGTTATTGCCGATGTTAAAAATCCTGAAAATGTTAAAATTACAGGTTCAAAAGCACAAGATGCATTTAATTCTTATAATAAAGAAGTCAAAATATATAATGACAAACTGAAAGATTTATACAAACAATATTCAGATGCACAAGAAAAAGGAGATAACGCATTAACTGAAAAAATTGATTCTTCTTATTCGGCTGTTGATAAAGAAAAGACGGCATTTACTAAAGCATATATCGGGAGTCATAATAAATCTATTGTCATACCTTATATTTTATACCATGAACTTTCTTATTCTGCAAGCATTGACGAATTAGATTCATTACTAAGCTTGATTGATACATCTCTTTCAGTATCACCATATTATAAAATTATAAATGACAGAATTCAAATTTTAAAAAATGTTGCCGCAGGGAAAAAAGCACCTGTTTTTACCTTAAATGATACCACGGGAAATCCTATTTCGTCGGCACAATTTCAAGGAAAATATTTACTGATTGATTTTTGGGCATCATGGTGTCGTCCCTGTCGGGTTGAAAATCCTAATAATGTGAAACTTTATGCTGATTATAAAGACAAAGGTTTTGAAATTCTGGGTGTTTCTTTCGATAAAGATCGCAATGCTTGGATACAAGCAATTAAGAATGATAATTTAACTTGGATGCAAGTTTCTGATTTAAAAGGATGGAACAGTTCTGCAGGTAAATTATACGGGATTAATTCCATTCCGCATACGGTTCTTATAGATAAAAACGGAATTATTATAGCAAATAACTTGCGATCTGATGAATTAAGAGCAAAATTATCGGAATTACTTGATTAATTGCATTTTAAAATTTCAATTAAATCTAATTTCAATATTATCATACAACATTAAGGAGACAAACACAACTTATTTTTGTACAAAAAAACAGGATGATTTGTCTCCGTTTTATTTTTAAACGTCTGTGTTGTATTCCAAATATTATTAACATTCTAAAATATGTTTAAAAACCATAAAAAATAATTTCTTTAATAAAAAATGAAATTTACATTAGCCGAAATTTTAATTGCTCATTATGAAAAAGATTTTTCTTATCGGTGCCGGTTTATCGGCTTCAACATTAATAAAATATTTACTTGACAATTCGGAAAAACATAACTGGAAAATACGTGTTGGCGATGTTTCCGTTGATACCGTCAAACAAAAATTAAACGGACATAAAAATGCCGAAGCCGTTAAATTTGATATTTTTAATGAAAAACAACGAGACGAAGAAATTAAAAACTCAGATATTGTTATTTCAATGCTTCCGGCAAGAATGCATTATTTAACGGCAAAATCCTGCATAAAGCATAAAAAGAATATGGTTACCGCATCTTATGTTTCGGATGAGTTGAAGGATATGAAAGAAGATGTTAAAAAAAGCGGTATTTTAATTCTTAATGAAATTGGTGTTGACCCCGGTATTGACCATATGTCGGCTATGCAAATTATTGACCGCATACATGAACAGGGAGGTAAAATAACTGCATTCCGTTCATACACAGGTGGTTTAATTGCTCCGGACTTTGATAATAATCCTTGGAATTACAAGTTTACTTGGAATCCGAGAAATGTTGTTGTTGCCGGACAAGGACCTGCTGCTAAAATCATAGTTAACGGAAAATATAAATACATACCGTACCATCGACTGTTCAAAAGAATTGAACGAACTAATGTTAATGAATACGGTGAATTCGAAGTTTATCCGAACAGAGATTCATTAAAATACAGAAAATCATACGGTTTGGAGGATATTCCGACAATGGTAAGAGGAACAATGCGACGACCGGGTTTCAGTAAAGCATGGAATGTTTTTGTGCAACTCGGTGCAACAGATGACACCTATACTTTGGAAAATTCAGAAAATATGACTTATCGGGAATTTATAAATACATTTTTAAAATATCATCCTATATTAACTGTTGAAGGAAAAATTTCGAACTATTTAAATATTGAAGAAGATTCATCCGTAATGTATAAATTACGATGGCTCGGAATTTTTGAAAATGAAAAAATAGGGATCAAAAATGCAAGTCCTGCAAAAATTCTGCAAAAAATTCTGGAGAAAAAATGGAAATTTGAAGAACGTGATCGTGATATGCTTGCAATGCAGCATAAATTTGAATATGAAATTAAGGGTAAGAAAAAAGAGATTATTTCATCAATGGTTATCGAAGGCAAAGATCACTTACATACTGCAATGTCATCAACCGTAGGTTTACCGGTAGGAATTGCGGTAAAAATGATTTTAACCGGAAAGATTAAAGAAAAAGGTATTCGCATTCCTATTAACAAGAGCATTTACAATCCTGTTTTACGGGAACTTCAGAAATACGGAATAAAATTCTCGGAAGTTGAGAGAGATTTGTAGATTTAGTTTAAAAAAACTTTAAAACTATTAAAAACTGCCGACAATAAAGAGCTGTCAAGTTTAAAAATCTGACAGCTCTTTAAAATTATTGGGAATACAACATTAAATATTAATAACTTCCCGCTCTTTTTTCGGCATCAATAACTATTTTATCAGATTTTGATTTTGCCGTATTAATAATTTTATTTGCTTGTTTGCCGGCTTGAACATTCAAATTATTTGCTTGTTGTTTCGCTTTCTTAATGAACTCTTGTTTTGATATTTCAGCCGCTTTTTTTGCTATGGGATTATGTGCTTGACTGATTAATTTATCACCCTGTTTTCCGGCTTCGCTTATTAATCTTTGTCCTTGTTTTTTTGCTTCGGAACGGATATTTGCAGCTTGTTTTCCGGCTTGTGCCATTATTGCATCTGCTTGTTTTTGAGCATTTTTAATAATCTGATTTGCTGTTTCTTTTGCCTGTTCTTTAACTTCGTTAATCTTTTCTTTTGCTGCTTCTTTTAAATTATCCGTTAAGGAACTTGTAAGTCCGGCAATTTTAGGATTATCGGCAGTTCCGCCTATTTTTGCAATAATATCAATCGGATTATTTCCCCCGTTACCAGGAACACTCGAAATGAATCGACTTACTTCTTTTTGAGGCAATTGCATTCCTAAATTCATATTCAAATTTCTGTCAAGTCCCTGCGTTCCGCCGAATGATATTTGAGTTCCTGCAAGTTTGAATTTTGTCGGTTTAACGGTTAAATTTCCGTTATTAATAAAATAATCCAAATTCAGGTCGTTTAAGCGAGGTGTTTTAAATTTATTTTGTTTGGTTGCATTTGCCAACTTCCCGAATAACCCGTTCCCTTTAATACTTATATTATTGGAACTCAGATTTCCCGAACTTATCAAAGATTTTAATATCGGTGTCATATCTTGTTTTAACAGGGAATTCAAACTTATATCGGCAGTTATATCTCCGATACAGTTGTTGATAACGGGTGCAATATGTTTTACGGATGTAAAAGTTTTGACCACTTCGGGAATATTAATTTTAATCATTTTTAATTTAAAATCAACATTCGGTTTTGATAAATCTCTCGCATCATAAACACCTGTTATTTGAACTTCGCCGCCTAACATACTCATTGTCAGGTTATTCATATCTAACTTGCCGTTTCTGACAATAATCTTCCCTTTTGCATTCGAAATTAACATTTTATCGTATTTGATTTTTTTCAAATCGGAATTAAGAACAAAATCTAAATTTTTCGGGATTTCTAAAACTTCAGATTCCGTGCTTTCACCGGAAGAATTTTCGGATGAAGAATTATCGGCAACATCTCCGGTATCGGAAGTAGTTCCGCTTAATTCATCAACATCAATATAATTTGAATTAAAATTAAACGTTCCGCTCAGTAATTCATCTTTAAAAATATAAGAAAAAATATTGTTAATTTTTCCGTTCAAATGAAAATCACTTTTTCCGACTGTTGCATCAAATTGTTTTAAATCAACAAACTGCGGCGAGAAATACATACTTGATTTTTGAATATTAATTTTCGGCATGTCCGAAATTGTAATCCCCGTTTTTTCAATACTCAAATTCCCTTTTGCATCAACTTTCTCATAATTTTCATTTTCAATATCCGATAATTTCCCTTTAAAACTGACGTCTGCCGTAAGAATACCAGATAAAGTCATATCATCGAGAGGAATAATCTCTTTTACGGAATTAAAATCAATTTTGCCTTTTACATTTCCGTTCATTGCAACATCAGCAGCAGTCATATTAATAAATGCGTTCATTGAAAAAGGATTCCCGGCAGTTGTCATACTTGCCTTTTTAATATTAACCGTCATATTATCACCGCTTCCTTCTTCTGCATCAACTTTTAAATCAATATTTATATTTTTAACGGATTTCGGCAAATCGGGATATTTAAACCAAGCATTTTTAACAAGTAAAATTATTCCGTATGCGGGCATATTCTTATCATTATAAATTCCTTTCACATAACCGTTCATTTTAAATTGCCCGTCTGTTTGAATGTCTTCAAAATCCGTTTTATAAATTGCGGGAATCATTGATAATACATCTTTAAATCTTGTATTTTTTGTTTTAAAAGTAATATCTGTTTTTATGTCGTCGGAAGGCATTTCAACATAGCCGTCGAATCCTAAATCTATTTCGTTTAATTTTAAGTCGTTTTCTTTAAAAGTATATACCGAATTTGCCATATCGGCATTTAGTTCAGAATTAAAAACAGTTTTTACTTTATTCAAATATTTAATTCCTCCGGATTTTACGGTTAAAGAGTCGGAAGTCATTTCGATAAAAAGATTTGTTACGTCTTCGGTCATATCGCCCGATAAATTGAAATTCAAATTCTCCAAACTTGCATACACATCACCTTCTTTATCATCATAGATTATATTTCCGTTTTTTATTTCAAATTTATCCAGTTGTATTTTGAAGTTTGAACTCTCCGAGCTTGTGTCAATTTCTGCGGTTGAAGTCGTATCTTCTTTTGCAATATCATAATTTGCAAGTCCGTTTTCAAGAATCTTAATATTTATATTCGGATTAATTAATGAAATTCGCTTCACTTTAATTTCATCGCCGGAAATAACACTCATTAAATCCAGAGTTGCCGTTAATTTACTGAAATCTGCCAGAGTATCCGTCGCAAAGGTATCAATTCCGGTAATTGTCAGATTTTCAATTTCTGCACTTATATTCGGGAAATTTGTAATTAAAGATAAATTGATGTCGGCAAATTCAACTTTTGCATTCAAACTTTTATTTGCTTCAACTTTTGCAATATCAATAATTTTTCCTTTAAAAGCAATCGGTAATAAAATGATTACTGCAATTAAAAAAATAATAATAATCAGAGTTATTTTAAGAAATTTTTTCATCTGTTATATTTTAAAGATTTAGTGTAAAAATAAAAAAATATTTTTAATGAAATAAAAAAGGGAACAATTAAAGTTGTTCCCTTTTTGCTTTTTTATATTAAAAGTTACAACAAATCGCTGGCTAATTCGGCTAAATAACTTCTTTCGCCTTTCATTAAATTTATATGAGCAAAAATATCCTGCCCTTTCATTCTGTCTGTTAAATAAGATAATCCGTTAGATTTAGAATCTAAATAAGGAGAATCAATTTGATTTATATCGCCTGTAAATACAATTTTGGTCCCCTCTCCTGCTCTTGTTACAATAGTTTTAACTTCAAGCGGAGTAAGGTTTTGAGCTTCATCAATAATAAAATAAGCATTTGATAAACTCCGACCTCTTAAATAAGCTAAAGGAGTAAGAATGAGTTTTTCTTCTTTAAGCATTTCATCCACACGAGCATAATCTTTGCTTTGTCTCCCGAATTGGTGTTTAATTACCGTAAGATTATCAAATAAGGGTTGCATATAAGGACCTATTTTAGCTTTTTCGTCACCGGGCAAAAATCCGATATCTTTATCAGCAAGTGCAACAATAGGCCGAGCAAGCATAATTTGCTCAAAATCACGTCTTTGATGTAATGCAGAAGCCAAAGCTAACAGGGTTTTTCCTGTTCCGGCTTTTCCGGTTAAAGAAATTAATTTTATCTGATCATCAAGTAAGGCTTCCATTGCAAAAGTCTGTTCTGCATTTCTGGGTTTTATTCCGTATGCTGTTTTTTTATTTACTTTAATAATAGTTTCTTCAATATGATTAAATTTCGCCAATGCACTTGAAGTACTTCCTTTCAAAATAAAGAAACTGTTCATGCCGGGTTTAGGCTCTAATTTCATTTCAGTCAAGGGAATTCCGTTTTCTTCCTGATACATTCGAGAAATTAATTTATCATCAATGTTTTCATACAGATTTACCTCTCGTTGAAATTCTTCAATATTTTTTACTTTATCAGATTTGTAATCTTCTGCTTTAATTCCCAATGATTTAGCTTTCATTCTCAAATTAATGTCTTTACTCACTAAAACAACATTTTTTTCGGGGAAAGTCCTTTTATAATAATCTGCAACAGCAAGAATTCGATGATCCGGTTTATCTTCCGAAAAAGAGGCTTTCATTTCTTCTGAATACGGTTTCCCCAATTCAATTTTTAATAAACCTTTTCCTTCGCCTAATTTCAAACCTCCGTTAAAAAGTTTATCTCCGGCAAGTTTATCCAATTCACGCATAAATTCGCGTGCATGATAATTTATTTCTTCACTTCCTTTTTTAAAATTATCAAGTTCTTCCAGCACCGTAATCGGAATAACAACATCATTATCTTCAAATTGTAACAAACTTGAATAATCGTGCAAAATCACATTGGTATCCAAAATAAATGTCTTTTTAGCCATAATATCTGTCTTTTCGTTATTTATTAAAACCCAAATTTAAATATTCTTTTCTCGTTTTCAAAGTATTAATACGATTATTTTACTTTTGCATTTTAATACGAAATAAAACAAAAAAATTGTGACCTATCAAGAAACTATTACATATTTATTCAGTAAATTACCTATGTATCAGCGACAAGGAAAATCGGCTTTTAAGAAAAACCTGAATAATATCCTTGCACTTTGTGAACATTCCGATAATCCTCAATACAAATTTAAGAGCATTCATATTGCCGGCACAAACGGAAAAGGTTCTGTTTCTCATATTTTAGCATCTGTTTTACAATCAGCAGGATACAAAACCGGATTGTACACGTCTCCGCATTTAAAAGATTTCAGAGAACGCATTAAAATTAACGGAGAAATGATTTCAGAAAAAAAGGTTATCAACTATATAAGAAAAAATAAAAATCTATTTGAAAAATTACAACCATCTTTTTTTGAAATGACTGTTTCATTAGCTTTTAACTATTTTGCAGAAGAAGAAGTTGATATTGCCGTTATTGAAGTCGGATTAGGCGGTCGGTTGGATTCTACAAATATTATTAATCCAGAATTATCTGTCATTACGAACATAAGTATTGACCATACTCAGTTTCTCGGAGAAACATTATCGGAAATTGCAAAAGAAAAAGCCGGAATAATCAAAGAAAAAACACCTGTAGTTATTGGTGAATACCAAGAAGATATTGCACATATATTTTCTGAAACTGCTTTTAAAAAAAATGCTCCTGTTTACTTTGCAAATAAAGAATATTACACCGATTACGAAATGAGGACTTCCGACTACAAACAAATTTTAAACATTAAAAAAAATAATAAACCGGAATATTTAAATTTAAAAACAGATTTATTCGGAACATATCAAAAAAAGAATATAATTACCGCATTAAAGAGCATCGAAATTTTATCTGAAAATTTTAATATCTCTGAAAATCATATATATACCGGTATTTTGAATGTAAAAACAAATACAAACTTTAAAGGACGATGGCAGATTTTAGCTTATAATCCTTTAACAATAGCCGATACAGGGCATAATAATGCAGGGATAAAAGAAGTTGTTGAACAAATAAGAAAAACACAGTATAAAAAACTGCATTTTATCTACGGAACAGTAAATGATAAAAATATTGAAACTATTCTCAATTTATTACCTGAAGATGCACTGTATTATTTCACAAAAGCTCAAATTCCCAGAGCATTAAATGAAAACATTTTATTTGAGAAAGCAAAAACGTTCAATTTGAAAGGTCAAACATACAGCACAGTTAAAGAAGCGTTTCAAGCAGCAAAACAAAATGCAAATAAAGAAGATTTGATTTTCATAGGCGGCAGCACTTTTATCGTTGCAGAAGTTATTTAATCACAACAATAAACGGTTTAATAAAAATTATCACAGTTAATTCCGGGATTTCCGTTTTTTTTATTACTTTGCAAAAGTAAGACTTGCTATGAAAATAAAAAGAATCACATACCGCTTTTTTCTTTTAGCTTTTTTAAATTTATTTCTGATAAATTCATTCTTATCAGGACAAAATACCACACATAACATACTCTCAAAAAACGACACAATAAAAATCCGAATTTTTTTAAATTCAGCTGAAAATAATATAAAATCTTTTCCCGACAGCAGTTTGTTTTTTGCCGATATGGTTATGGCAATTGTTAAGGACAGTTCTGATAATTTTTTCCTGCAAGCTCTTTATCATAAAGGTGAAATTTATTTTAATCAGAATAAAAATGACAGTGCCGAATATTGTTTTAATAAAATTATTCATCACACAAAAGAAATAGAAAGCCCAATATTCGAAGTAAAAGCCTATAACTATTTAGGACTATGCTATAATAATATCGGTAATTATGCAAAATCCGTAAAATACATTCAAAAAAGTATTAATCTCAGTAAAAAATACGGTTTGCGGTACAGAGAGGCATCCGGAATTAACAATATAGCTTTGATATACAAAAATATAGGTTTGTACGGCAAAAGTTTAATGGATTTTTCAAAATCTCTGCAAATATTTTTAGAGTTGAATGATACAAATGCCGTAATAACAACATTTAACAATATAGGTTTATTGAATACAGAAATGCAAGATTATCGAACAGCTGAAAATTATTTCTTAAAAGGTTTGGCATTAGCAAACAAAACTAATAATATTGAAAATAAATCACGAATATATTTAAATTTAGGAAGTCTTTACACAAAACTAAAAGATTACTCTAAAGCAAAGGAATATTTTCTGAAGGCTCTGCCTTTAAAAAAACTTTTAGTTAATCAGAACAACTTAGCTGAAAATTACAATTCACTGGGAGATGTTTATTCTCTGACAGGAAAATATGACGAGGCATTTTCCTATTATAAAAAAGCATATAATATTTATTCAAAACATGGAAAATATAGTGATAAAATATTAATACTAAATAATTTAGCTAATATATTGATTAAACAGGGAAATTACAAACAAGCCCTCAGTTATTTAACAAAAATACAAAACACCTTTAAAAGCAAACATGAAAAATCTTTCGAAATACTTTATTTGAAAACATTTTCATTATACTGCGAAAAAACCGGTAATTTGTCCGAAGCACTTAAATATTATAAAAGATATTCTTCCCTTCACGACATACTTACAAAAAAAGAATTCAATGAAAATGTAGCTAAACAAAAGGTTTTTTTTGAAATAAATATTCAACAAAGAAAAATTAAAGAATTAAAAACCGAAAAGAAAATAAATGAAATTATTCAAAAAAAACAAAATGAAAAAATTAAAATTATTTCATGGCTGATTTTTGTAATTATCCTTATTCTTTTGTTAGCAATTGTTTTTATAATATATATTAACAGACAGTTAAAAATTAAAAACAAACTCAACAACGCTATTGAAAAAAGCCGTAAGTTTCTTTTAGAAAAAAACAATGAAATTGTACAGCAAAACGAAGAAATAAAATCACAAACTGAACAAATGTACCAAATTAATGAAGATTTGATGCAATTAAAAACGGCAATTGACGAAACTGACAATGCCGTTGTTATTTTAGACAGAGACGGAAATTTTGAATGGGGAAATAAAGGATTTGACAGACTTTACGATATTCCTTTTGAAGAATTTAAAAAAAAATACAAAAATATCCTCGACGCATCAAAAAAATCAAATAATTTCATTGAAATATCACGCGTTATAAACAATACAATAAAAAACAAAACGTCCGGCAATTATGAATTTTCAACTTTAAGCAAAAGCGGTAAAAAAATTTGGATAAAAACCAACATTAAAACTGTAACGGATTTAAAGGGAAATATTCAAAGCATTATAATCGTAGATACCGATATCACAGATAAAGTACAGACCGGCAGGCTTTTGGAAATGAAAAATTATGAACTTGAAAAACAAAAAGAAGAAATAAATTCAAGTTTAAGATATGCCAAAACAATACAAAATGCTATCCTTCCCCGTACGGGAAATATGCGTCAGAAAAATGATTTTTTCATTATTTATTTACCTAAAGATATAGTCTCCGGAGATTTTTATTGGTTTACGGCTAAAGAAAATCCGGCTTATACTTACTATGCTGTAGTTGATTGCACCGGTCATGGTGTTCCGGGTGCTTTTATGAGTATGATTGGTGAACGATTGTTAAATTACCTCATTACTGAAAAAAATATTCATTTACCGTCAGAAATTTTAGAACAAATGAATGTTTCGGTAAAAATAGCTTTAAAACAAAAAATATCCGGCAATAAAGACGGAATGGATATGTCATTAATACGATTAGAAAAAACAATAAATAATAAAATCTCAATAATCTTCAGCGGAGCTAAGCAATCTGTATTCTTTTATTCAAAAGCAAAAAATACAATTACAAAAATTCGCGGAGACATTAAAACAATAGGCGGTTATTTTGATGAAGATATGCCTTTTACCAACAAAAAAATCACCGCAGAAACAGGTGATATAATTTATTTGTTATCGGACGGTATAATTGATCAAAATGCTCCCGACAGAAAAAAAATCGGAACAGCAGGGTTCCAAAAAATAATTGAAGAAATAAAAGAATATACTCTTGAGGAGCAAAAAAATATACTTTTAGAAAAATTAAAAAATCATATGGGAAAAATGCATCAAAGAGATGATATAACAATATTAGGAATCAAAATTTAATATTTAGAAAAAAATCTTTACTTTCGTAAACTCAAAACAACTTCTATTAAAAATATATATGAAAATCTTCAATCGTTTTATTTCAATTACGTTTCTTATTCTGTTTTTTTCGTTACATTCAGAAGCTCAAATTTATTATAACGTAAATATTGCATTAGCCGATCCTGAAAATGTTGATTCATTGGATTTAAACAATGCGGGTCTTGATAAACTTCCTAAAAATATAGGAAAACTTGAAAATCTTACATATTTAGACCTTAGTTTCAATAATTTTAAAAAACTTCCTGCGAGTTTTACAAACCTAAAAAAACTCGAAACCTTAATAATTGAAGAAAACCAATTAAAAGAACTTCCGAAGGATTTCGGAAATTTAAAAAATCTGAAAATTTTGAATTTAAAAAATAACAAAATTGAAATCTTACCCAAAAGTTTTATCGAACTGAGCAATTTGGAAAAACTAAATCTTACTCACAACAGAATTACTGAAATTCCTAAAGAAATTACAAAATTACAAAATTTAAAAATCTTGAATCTTTCTTATAACAAAATTGTTGAACTCGGGAACCTCAGCAAATTGGAAAACTTAGAAGAATTAAATTTAACAAAAAATAAATTTGTTGAATTTCCTAAAACTGTTGCTAAAATACGAAATCTGAAAATTTTAAAACTTAATAAAAATAAAATAGTTGCTTTAAGTGATAAAATAAAAGAATTGAAACATTTGCAGGAGCTTGATATGGAATATAATAAATTAGATGCAATTCATCCTGTAATTTATGAAACAACAAATATTTCAAATATTAATTTCGGCTTTAATAAAATTAAATCAATCCCGAAAGGCTTGTTAGATGACGACTCCATAAAATATCTTGATTTAAGGGGGAATAAAATTCCTTCGAAGCAAATTAAAGAATTAAGGGATTCTCTGGTAAACTGTGATATAAATATGAGATTAAATACCAACGAACTTCAAAATGCCGTTGAATACACATCAATGGAAGAGGCACTTAAAAAACCTGAAAGTGTTTATATTTTAAATTTAATAAATACACCGGTTATCCCAAAAGAAATTGCAAAATTCTCAAATTTGCAATCATTAAACCTTGAAGATAATAATATTTCAAAACTTCCTTATCAAATCGGAGAATTAACAAATCTGGAAATTTTAAAATTAGCTCGAAACAGTATTTCGGTTATTCCTAAATCAATAAAACGTCTTAAACATTTAAAAATGTTAGACTTAAGAGATAATGACATTTCAAGTATTCCGGAAGATATTGGTGAGCTTAAAGAATTACAATACATTGATTTAAGGCAAAATAACTTATCGTCTTTACCGAATGCAATTTGTGATTTGCCTAACTTAGAAGTATTGAGTATCGAATCAAACAATCTGACCAAACTCCCAAAAAATATCGGTAACTTAAAAAAATTAGTTACACTTTTTGCTGCTAAAAATAAATTAGAATCATTACCCGCAAGTATCGGCGGATTAAAAAATATTACGGAACTTGATATCAGCCAAAATGTTAACTTAAGCAAATTACCTGACGGAATAAGCAAACTTGAAAATTTAATAAAACTAAATGCAGGAAATAACAATTTAAAAGAACTTCCGGAAAGCATCGGAAATATCAGAAATCTTTCCGATATTAATTTACACGGTAACTTTTTAACTTCACTTCCTTCGAGTTTAAGCAATTTAGAATATTTAATTATTTTAGATATAAGCTCTAATAATTTCACATCTTTTCCCATTGTTGTAACAGAAATTCCGAATTTGAATAAACTCTCGGCAAGTGATAATAAATTTAAAACACTGCCGCCTGAAATAGGCAATTTAATTTTTCTTGAAGAATTGGATTTATTCGGAAATCAATTAACTGCAATTCCGAAAGAAATAGGAAATATGGAATCACTTTCAATACTAAACCTTTTCGGAAACCAATTAAAATCATTACCTGCCGAATTTGCTAATTGCCTGAGTATTCGTTCGGTTGATTTAAGAATGAATCCGATAAGCGAAGGTGAAAAATATAAAATTAAAACATATGTAAACGGTGCAGAAGTTAAATTCTCATCGGAATAAATTAATCTAAACTTAAACCGGATTTTTCACTTTCCGAAATAATTTCTGCATACTTTTTAGGATTCAAATCTAAAAAGAAATAATTTACCGGGTTTACCGGCTTTTTATGATACCGAATTTCATAATGTAAATGCGGTATCAAAGATTTCCCGGTCATACCGACTGTTCCTATCTTCTGACCTCTTTTTACACTTCTTCCTGCCGGCACATCTAATTCATTCAAATGTGCATAAACTGTTTCATATCCGTTCTTATGATTTATAACAATCCGTTTTCCCAATCCTCTTTTCCTTCCCGATTTCTCAACTTTTCCGTCAGCACTTGCAAAAACAGCAGTACCTTCGGGAACAGCGTAATCAACTCCGGGATGAAAAATTAAAGATTTATAAACTTGATCAATACGTTCACCGTAACCGTATATCGGATATCTAAAATCATAATTTATAACCGGCTGAATTACAGGTATTCTTTTTATACCGGAAATATTAGATTTCTTAAAAGATTCAAAATATTTTGAAATTTTAAGATTTTCCTTAAAACTTGCTGTTTTATCTTTTTTAAGCCGTTCAGAATTTTCTTTTATTAATGTTTCGGTATCTTCTCCGGAAAATTTAGTATATGGATTTTTATTCTCAAAAATCGTATTGTCAGGTAAACTTTTAAAAACTGACTGATAAATTATTTTATCTTTTTTTATCAACTCTTGCAAATATCTGTCATTTTGTTCTTTTCTTTTGATAAGTTTGTTATATTCTGCCTTAAGTATTGTACTTTCAACGGCTTTTTGTTTTTTAATATTAATGTCAAAAAATAAAACAAAAATAAAAAATATGCTGACTGCAATAATTATTGAACCTATAAAAATTGACAAAACAGAAATAAATAACTTCTGTCTTTTCGTTTTTTCATTATTTTCAAATTCTAAAGTTTCAGAATTAAATTTATATTTTCCGTGTGACATTTTCCGAAATATTTTTGCAAAGTTAAAAAAACTAAACGGTATATTTCAAATATCTGAAAATTTTGATTTATTTAATTATTTTTGCAAAACTTATTATTAACCGGCAACTGTTTGAGAAACATAAAAATCTTTTTTCTCTTAAAAAGCATCAAAATCAGACATATGAAATTCAAATATTTGATAAAATTTTTAACGCAAAAGAAATTTTTAATTCATTACAGCATTGCTCTGGGATTTATAATTTTATTTTTATCCGTAACATTTTTGTGGTTAAGAATATCAACACATCACGGTCAAATGCTTTCAGTACCTGATTTTTCGGGAATGACCGTAAAACAAGCGACCCAAATTGCTAATGATAAAAAACTGAAAATAAAAATTATAGACTCTGTTTATAACGGCTTGGGTAAAAGAGGAACAATAATTGACCAAAATCCTCCTCCGGATATCAAAGTAAAAGAAAACAGACGAATTTTTGTTACAATAAAATCTGTTTTACCGAAAATAATTAAAATGCCTGATTTTATTCATTCAACTTTAGTACAGGCAAAAGCAGATATTGAAACTTACGGTTTAAGAATTGGAAAGTTAACGTATGAACCTTCAATTTTTGATAATGTTGTTTTGAAACAAAAATATAAACATGCAGATATTAAACCCGGCAGTGATATACCTCAAGGTGCTGAAATTGAACTTGTTCTCGGAAAATCTCAAAGTTTAGGAAATACAATTACTCCGGATATATACGGACTTACTTTGGAAGAAGCTGAGCTTGAATCTGCTGATTTTATGCTCAATATCGGTACGGTTCTTTATGATGAAACCATTATTTCATCTGCCGACAGCATAAACGCAAAAGTTATACGACAAAGACCCAAACCCGGTGTCGTCTTTCAACCCGGTGAGCAAATTGATGTTTGGATGAGTTTAAATGCTGATTCAATAAAATAGGCTGAAATAAAATATTATCATTATTTTTACGTTTTGGAAATGATTTAGTAAACAAACTTTTAAATGAAATTTTCTTTTTCAATTCTTTTAATTTTCCTTTTTGTTGTTACAAGTTCTGCACAAGAATATACAAACTCACTAAGAGGAAACCCTCAAATCAGAAATTTCATAAAAAAAAATCCGGCTTATAAAAAAAATAAAAGTAAAGCTGTTTTAGAATTGCCTTTCTGGGACGATTTTTCGGACAGTTATATTTACCCGAAATCTGACTTGTGGCAAGATGATGCAGCATATATAAATAATACACTTGCCGTTAACCCGCCTTCAATAGGTGTTGCAACATTAGATGCAGTTGATTCTGAAGGAAAAATATACGACCGAGCCGATTACAACACCTCATTTCTTGCAGATTCGTTAACTTCTCAACCTATAAACCTGAATTATCCCGGAAATTCTACTATTTTTTTAAGTTTTTATTACCAACCGCAAGGCATCGGAGATGCTCCGGAACCCAGTGATTCATTATTTTTAGAATTTTATGCTCCTAATGAAAATACTTGGACGGAAGTTTGGTCTGTCGCAGGTTCCGATAATAAAGATTTTACTTTAGTTGTTTTGCCGATTAACCAAGCAAAATTTCTTAAAGACAGTTTTCAATTCAGATTCAGAAATTATGCAAGTTTCGGAGCTTCAACTTACCCGAGTTTAGCAACAAATTGCGATTTTTGGCATATTGATTACGTATATTTGAATAAAAACAGAAATGCTGCCGATACTGTTTTTCACGATATTGCGTTTACCAAACCTTTACATTCATTACTTTCAAACTACGAAGCCGTTCCGTGGAAGCATTTTAAAGAAACAAATTCTCAAACTTTGAAATCAAATATTACTGTTAATTTTAAAAATAATGATAATATAATGCGACTGATTGACAGTCTGAATTTTACTTTAGAAGATTTAACCGGCACATCCGCAAAACAATATTGGTATGGAGGCACATACACGCCTGTAAAATTTTTAGAATCAAATGTTAATTTATCCGGACAACCGTTTAATTTTCCTGAAAACAACAGTAATACATCAAAATTTAAATTAACAGCAAGAATTGTAACCGATTCATATGATTCAACTCAAAATAATACCGTTTCATATATCCAATCTTTCGATAATTTTTATGCCTATGATGACGGAAGTGCCGAAGCCGGTTACGGTATATACGGAAACGGAACAAAATACGGACAAGTTGCTTTAAAATTCTCACCGCTGAAAAACGATTATTTAACCGGAGTAGATATGTATTTTACAAGAGCTTTTAAAGATGCAAGCCAAAAATATTTTTGGATATATCTTTGGAAGGTTGACAGTAACGGATTGCCCGGCGATACAATTAGAACCTATGAAGGTATATTACCCGAATATGAAAATGAAATTAATAAATTTCATCAATATATTTTTGACAAACCGGTATTAATTGACGGAGACTTCTTTATCGGCTGGACACAAACCACCGAAGACAAACTGAATATCGGATTTGATTATAATACAATTAACAACGATAAAGTTTTTTATAATATCTCAGGAGAATGGATTCCCTCTGCCGAAAAAGGAAGTTTAATGATTCATCCGATTTTCGGCAGTATTCAAAGTTCCGTTCAGAAAATAAATAAAGAAAGTTTAAAAATATTTCCGAATCCGGCAACGGACTATATTACAATAGATTTTGACAGAAATCATCAAAATAATTATTCAATTGAAATTTATAACATTCAGGGAACTCGTGTCTTTTATCAAACAAATTTTAATCAAAATACGCTTAGTATTCAAAACTTGAAAAAAGGTATTTATTTTGTCCGATTAAATGATAATCACTCAAAAATATACAGTACAAAATTTATTAAAAACTAATAAAATAATAAAAAACCTGTTACAATTTTATTTCAAAAAAGAGGAGTATAATACTCCTCTTTTTTATAAAACATATAAATAGTTGTATGAATTATTAAACAATATACATATATTTGTATAGCAAAAAAACAAACTCAAATGAAGAAATTTATCCCATTTTTAATAATTCTGTTCTTTGTTAATAATTCGTTTTCCCAAACAATTGATGCTGATACGCTTCTGGCAAAAGAATATATAAGTAAAGCTGAAAATTTTAAACAAAAATCGGACTTTGACAATTCACTGATTTATATAGAAAAAGCCGAAAATATCTATTCAAAATATAATTTAAAAAAGTCTTTGTCGGAGTGCAAATTAAAAACAGCCGACATATATATTATTAAAGGTAATTTGAATAAAGCATTACAAATTCTGTCTGTCGGAAAACAAAAAGCTATGAATATATTCGGTATAAATTCAGCGTTATATGCCGATTATTGCGATAAAACGGGTTTTGCATATTTTTATGCGAAAAAATATTCCGATGCTAAAGATATGTGGATTAAAACTTTAGTAACACGAAGGAAAATATACGGAAATAATCACCTTAAAGTTTCCGATGCCTATAATAATTTAGGAGGTTTATATGCAAAAACAGGAGAATATTATAAAAGTCTTAAACTATATCAAAATGCTTTGAAGATAAGGCAAAAAATTCTTCCCGAAAATGACCTGAAAACAGCTTATTCTTTTATAAATGTCGGTAATGCGTATTTAAAAATCGATAATCCGGATTTGGCTGCAGAAAATTATTTAAAAGCTCTGAAAATCAAGAATCAACGATTAAATAAATATAATCCCGAACTTGCAACTTTATACAATAATTTGGGTATAGTGTATCAAACTTTAAAAGAATATGATAAATCTTATAAATATTTTAATAATGCACTTTTAATCAGGCAACATAATTTGGGTGAAAACCATCCCGAAACTGCCGGAATTTATGCCGAAATTGCAGTTATTCTCACTTTAAAAGGCAATTATAACAAAGCAACAGAATATAACAACAAAGCACTAACAATATTTAAAGAAAAATACGGAGAAGAAAATCCTGCAAATATTAAAATCCTGCAAAATATCGGTACCGTTTATCTTAAAAAAAATGATGTAAAAACAGCCGTTGAATATTTTAATAAGTCATTGGAAATTACTAAAAAAAGATATGAAATTTGGAGTTTAGCAACAGCAAAAGAATACACGAAAGTCGGTAAAATCTTTAATAAAGGAGCTAAAAATGATGCCGCATTAAATTACTTTGAGAATGCTTTGAAAATTTTACGAAATGTTTACCAAACCGATAATCATATTGAAATTGCCGAAGCACTGCAAAATATCGGAATTGTATATCAAGACAACAAAGATTATTATCAGGCAATGGAATATTACAATAAAAGTTTGGCGTTGCGGATTAAGCTCTCGGGAAATAAACATACTGAAACGGCACATATTTGTTATTTGTTGGCTTCGGCATACAAAGCAAAAAGAAACTATGCGGCAGAACTTAAATATTTACAAAAAGCATTAATAAGCAATATTGAAAATTTTAATAATCAAGATATAAATGCAAATCCTGATTTCAGCGAAAATGTATTTTATTTTGACCAAAATTTATTAATAAAAACGGTTTGCGAAAAAGCAGATGCACTTAACAATTTGTATTTAAGAACGAATAATATCGAGAATCTTAAAAATGCCTGTAAAGTTTATGAAACTTCCGATTTACTTTTCGACAGAATAAAAAACACAATTTCAGGAAAAAGAGAAACAGCTTTTTTATACGAAAATATGACATATACCTACGAAAGAGCAATCAGGGCAAATATGCTTTTGTTTAAAAAAACTTCTGAAAATCAGTATCTTAACAAGGCATTTGTATATTCCGAAAAAATAAAATCCGATGAATTTTTGTATACTTTATCTTCATTTAAAAATAAAAAACTTGCAGGAATTACCGATTCCGTTCTTAATATTGAAATAAATTTATTAGCCGATATTGCCTGGTTCAGAAAAAAAATAAAAGAAAAACCCGAAGATTTTAAAACAAAATTGCTTAAAGCGGAAAATAAATTCAACTCGTTTGTTCTGATGTTGAAAGATGAATATGAAAAATACTATGATTTAAAATACGAACCTTGCAAGGTAACGATAAAAAATATTCAAAATTTAATTAACGCCGGCACTCTTGTTTTAGACTATTATTTTGCCGGACAGTCTGATTTTATCTATATTTTTATGATTAAAAAAGACAATTCCGACCTCCGAGTTTTCAAAAAAACAAACGATTTTGACGATAAAATTTCTGATTTCAAAAAATATTTATCTTCAAACAGCGGCAATAATACCGCATATACGAATGCGGGATATGAACTGTATAAAAAATTAGTTCCTGAAGTTGCAGCGGAGGATACCTCAATTAAACAATTACTGATTATTCCCGACCGAAATTCCGGTATAATTCCTTTTGAAGCTCTGCTGACTGAAAAATATTACGGAAATCCGTCAATGTTTGAAGATTATCCGTTTTTGATAAAGAAATATGCCGTTTCTTATTCCGTTTCAGGTGATTTATTTTATAAAACTTTTTATGACAATATTGTTGATACTTTTGAAACGGATTCCTCCGATTATTGGTTAGGTGTTGCCCCGATTTTTGACGGAGAAACAGGAAAAATTACATCGTTAAAAACAAAAAATAATCTGCAAAATGCCGGAGTTAATTTCCTTAACGGTAATTATATTTCTCCTCTTACAGGAAGTGAAAATGAACTTATTACGATTTTTAACGAATTTAATGATAATAAAAAAGAGGCAGTATTGAAAACACGTTCAGAAGCCGATGAGACATTTTTTAAATCTGATGAAATTGAAGATTATAAATTTCTTCACATAGCTTCGTATGCTTTTGTAAACAAAGAAAATCCTGAACTTTCAGGCATTCTGACAGCTCAAAATCCCGTAAACGGAAATGACGGAGTTCTTTTTATCAGTGAACTTTCCGGTTTAGAATTATATTGCGATTTACTTGTATTGCCGTATTGCGAAACAGGTTTCGGGAAAAATGAAAACGAAAAGGCAATGAATGTATTTAATCGTGCTTTATTATCTGCCGAAACAGATAATATAATTCTGTCTTTATGGCAAGCATCGGGAGAATCAGGTGAAAAACTAATGATTGATTTTTATTCCGATATACTGAATAAATCTGAAGAAACAGATAATTTTATTCATCCGTTACAATCAGTAAAATTGAAACTTATAAAAGATGGTAGATATGCTCATCCTTTTTATTGGAGCCCGTTTATTTTAATCGGAAAATAAAATTTTTGTCGCAACAAAGCCGGAATTCTATTAAGTAAATTTAAAATTCCGGAAACTTAGAATGGTTTTAGATTAGACATAAATTGTTTGTTTTGAACATTATTTCAGAATTAATACTTAAGTTTGTATCTTGTTAAAAATCAGTTTGTATGGCAAGACCTCAAAAAAACAGAAAAGTCAATACTCCGCCTTTGTTTACCAACTTTAAACCCGCAGGAATTTCTGCAAAAAATTTAGAACAGATTATTTTAACATTGGATGAATTTGAGGCTATTCGTCTTTCTGACTATTTGGGAATGTCGCAGGAAGAAGCAGCGACAGAAATGGAAATTTCACGACCGACATTTACGCGTTTAATTGAGGTTGCAAGAAAAAAAACAGCAGATTTCTTTATTAACGGAAAAATTTTACATTTTGAAGGCGGAAATATTCATTTCAGAAAAAATATATTAAAATGCGAAACTTGCGGGCATTCATTTCATATTAGCTTTAATACGGAAATAAAACATTGTCCGCATTGCGGTTCTTCAAGACTAATAAACCTCGCAGGCGGCTTCGGGCATGGAAGATGTTGTGTTGATTAATAACCTTCTATGTTGTATTACAAATATTTTTTCCGGAACTAGGGACTTTCAGGAAATGCAGCTTTTGAAATATTCGGTTATTTTGCAAGTTGCAATTTTCGACCTCAAAGAAATTTATTTGCAGTCTTGACT
>JAADGE010000037.1:0-29336 GCA_013152535.1 Chlorobiota bacterium | reverse complement strand
AAAATATGCTGAATTCGGAGAAATATTTCCTTAAAACATTCTATTAATATGCTGCAAATCAGCTATATTAGAATTTCCTGAAACTCCCTAACTACTGTTATGCAAAAAAAATCATTGCCGGAACAAAAAAAATTCATTTCTTAAATCATCATTTTGATACCGGATTGGCAGAAGTTTTTTTCTTTATATATATTTCTTTTTCTATGCGAGCAACAACTTCATTTTCGGCATTTGTAATTTCTGTTTTAAAAAAGTAGGTGTTTTTTCCTTTTTGGTCAATATCTTTTTTCAGTTCTTTTAGTGCATCCTTTTTAATTTCAAAAATTACTTTAACGGTTCCTCTTCCCGGTTTTACGAATTCAATTTTTGCCGATTTATCCCAAACGATGTATTCTTTTCCGAAAAAATTCAGTATAATAAAAACAAAAAACGGATCGCTCATAGCATATAATGAACCGCCGAAATGTGTTCCGTAGATATTCTTATTATACCAACGTAATTTCATATGAACCTCAAAGCGGGTAAAATCTTCATTTATTTGTTTAAGTTTTATTCCGGCACCTAAATAAGGCGGATATATGGATACCCGCCTTATCAATTTTCGCATTTGTATTTCTGTCATCGTTTTTTTATTTCTGCCAAAGCAAATTCACGTCCTTTTTCCAAAGCTGCAATATTTTTATCAACAACATCCTGTCCTTTATTTTCGAAGATGCTTTGCAAAGCTTTTTTTAAACTTTCAAAATTAATGTCGAAAAAAGGAGTTGCAGCACCGAGCATCACAATATTAGACGAACGTAATGATTTTAATTCAGCAGCAATTTCATCGGCATTTACGATAATATGATTTTTTATCTTTCTTATTTCACTGTAAATTTCTTCAATATCAGGATAAACAGCAATATTCTTAAACGGTTTTGAATTTGTAATCAGCCAGCCGTCCGGTTTCAGGTATGAAATAAATCGCAGAGATTCCATAGGCTCTACTGAAAGAATAACATCTGCTTTTCCTTTTGCGATAAGGTCGGAAGCAATGGGCTTATCCGAGATTCTCATATTTGAAGAAACATCACCGCCTCTTTGACTCATTCCGTGAACTTCCGATTGTTTCATATTTAAACCTTCCTGAAGTGCTGCAGTGCCGAGTGTTGCGGCAATAGATAAAATACCTTGTCCGCCGACGCCTGATAATATAATATCTGCTTTCATTTGTTTATTTTTTATTTTATATATAGTTTTTAGTTTCACGCAAAGCTTGCAAAGCCCATTTAGATTTGTAATACCTTATTTTTTAAAAATTTGCTTGTAAATATTGTTAAAATGCCTAATTAAAAATATTTCATTCTTCAAGTAATTTTTTCATCTTTCTTATAAGAAGCTTGTAGTTTGTAGGTTTTGTGGTATAATCATCCATCCCGACTTCAAAGCAGTGTTGTTTAATTTCTGAAGATGCATTTGCCGTAACAGCAATAATAGGAATGTGAGAGTCCGTCCCTATTTCAGCTTTTCTTATTTTTTCCGTAGTTTTAAATCCGTCCATTAAAGGCATTCTTATATCCATCAGAATTATGTCAACTTTTGATTCCGAAAATTTCTCAAGAGCTTCTTTCCCGTTTTCAGCAATAAATATTTTCTTAACAAGCTTTTGAATATTAAGAGTCATTACTTTGCTGTTTATAACATCATCTTCAACCAAAAGGACATTGGCATCTTTTAAATTAATATGTTTATGAGTATATGAATTGTTAATATTTGCATAAGCAATATTTTGAATATCTTTTTTTGTTTCAACAGGTTCATTTTCAAAATTAAATTTGAAAAGTGTTGTAAAAGTTTCGCTGTTTTTTTTAATTGTAAAATTTCCGTTTAAAGATTCTGCTGTTTGATTTATTATTTTTAGTTCTTTTACATCTCTCAGTAAATTATCAGTATCAATATGTTTCGGAAAAATCAAATTTCCTGCTTTACAAGAAATCTTAATTAAAATTGAATTATTCTCAATTTCTTCAGATAAAATATCAACTTTTACAGTACTTCCCACAGAATTATTATATAAAAAGTCAATTGTTGAAATTAATAATTGCATAAAATTGATTCTGTCACCATATACTGTTTTGGGAAGGTTACCGGAAAGAAAAAGATTAAATCGAAGTTTGGAGTATTGTTCTGTTTGAAATAAAGTAATAATTTTTTTAATAATTCCGTCAAGAGCAAAAGTTGTTTTATTTCCTTTGATTTGTAAAGCTGATGTTTCTGTATTTTCAGGAATTTTATTTAGAATTGAAGCTAAATTACTTACGGATAATTCAATTTCTTCAATAATATTTTCGTTAATATTTTGTCTTTGATGATTAATAATTCCGGCAATATTATTTAAAGGCGTTCTTATTTCATAAGAAAGAGAAGATATAAATTTATCTTTTTCCGATAATTTATGTTTTGCTTCTATTAATTCTTTTTCTTTTTCATTTATATTTTGCTGCTTTAATCTTAAATAAAATTCAAGAAGTGCATATATTAAAATATAAGTAAATAAATATCTCATAATAATATCATCCGGATATACAGCCCAGAATTTAAAGTTATTAGGAATAAAAAATATGGCTGAATTAATTCCTAAAAAAATTAAAGACCAAATATTATAATTACGATATTTAGTCGTTAATGCAACTAAAACAGGAAAAGTCAATCCCCACATCAGCCCGGATTTATTCCCGGCTCCGAGTAAAGTAATTAAACTGAAAAGACTGATTACAATTACAATTGTTAATGTTGAAAAAAGCTTATAGTTAAGACTTATTCTGAAACAAATAAACAGGATTAACAGTACAATAAAAAAAGCAAATAATACATACCCGAAAGAAATTTCAAAAAATAAAACATGGACAATTGCAAAGATTAAACTCGTTGAAAATGATACTAATAATAAAAAATTGAGAAGTAAAAAATGATTATTGGATTCTGAATCTCCGTTAGTCATTTTTTTATTTTTAAGCAATATTATTATTGAATGGAAAAGTCCCAAGATATTTTATTTGGTTTTAAATTTTATGTAAATATACTACAAATAATTTTTTAGCACTAATTTAATTTATGAGAACCCCAAAATCAATGACACACAGCTCTCAAAACAGTAAAAATCAATATTTAAGTAAATCTATAATCGAGATATTTCAATTATAAAAAAATTAATTCATTTTTGTTACTTTTACTTTCATTTTATGTTTACGTTCTAATGTTCTTACACATTCTCTGTGCGGAATTATTACCGACACACCTTCATATTCAATTTCTTCTCTGAGTATTTTTACAGCTTCTTCATGATTTTTTCTTAAAGGAGTAAATGTGCGAATATGATCTTCTTCTACACCCAGCCCTTTACATATTTTATAAAGCATATGTTCTGCATGAGACGATTGACCGCCGGTCATTCCTGCAGTATCATTATCTGAAATAATAACCGTAATCGGTGTTTTTTCATAAACACAATCAAGTAATCCGGTCATACCTGAGTGAGTGAATGTAGAATCTCCTATAAATGCTATAACATTTTTTAATCCTGCATCAACACCGCCTTTTGCCATAGTTATGGAAGCACCCATATCCACACAAGTATTAATAGATTTCAACGGAGCTAAAGCTGAAAGTGTATAACACCCGATATCTGAAAAAACTTTGCCCGGTCCGTAATCTTTCATAACTTCGTTTATTGCAATAAAAACATCTGTATGTCCGCAACCCGGACATAATGCCGGCGGTCTTCCGGTTAAAATATTAGGAGTATAATCTGTAATCGGTTTTTCTATTCCCAAAGCTACGGCAACATGATTTGGATTTAATTCTCCGTCACGCGGTAAATCACCTGTTAATCTGCCTTTTACCTTTTTGTCTCCGAGAACTCCTGTTAGTTTATTTTCAATAAAAGGATAACCTTCTTCTAAAACTAAAATAGTTTCGCATTCTTCATATAGTTCCTTAATCATATCGGAAGGCAAAGGATATTGGCTGATTTTAACAACAGGATAAGGAACTTTTTCGTCTTCAAAATTTTCAATCAGATAATTATATGCAATTCCTGAGGCAATAATACCGAGTGATTTATTATCACCGCGTATATATTTATTAAATTCGGAATGTTCTGATTCATTTTCGAGACGAGCCTGATTCCCTAATAATATACGATAATTTTTCTTTGCGATAGAAGGCAGAAGAACAAATTGTCTTAAATCTCCGGGAAAACTGTTTTTATTTTCGTTTTTCAGGGTTTTCCTTTCAATTCCGGATCTTGAATGTGCTAAGCGGGTTGTAATTCTTACTAAAACAGGAACATTAAAGTGTTCCGAAAAATCAAATGCTTCATAAACCATGTTATACGCTTCCTGCTGATTAGAAGGTTCAAAAATCGGCATCATAGCAAAATCACCGAAATAACGAGAATCTTGTTCATTCTGAGATGAGTGCATACTCGGGTCATCGGCAACAACAATAATTAATCCGCCGTTTACACCGGTAATTGCCGAGTTCATAAAAGCATCGGCAGCTACATTCAGTCCTACGTGTTTCATACATACCATCGCACGTTTTCCGGCATACGACATACCGAGAGCTGATTCCATAGCTGTTTTTTCGTTTGCAGACCATTCGCTGTGAAGTTTTCTTTCTGCTGCAATTTTATTTTTTTGAATATATTCGGTAATTTCTGTTGAAGGCGTTCCGGGATAGGCATAAACACCGGACATCCCGGCATCAATTGCTGCCTGTGCTATTGCTTCGTCTCCTAATAAAAGTAATTTATCCATTATATTTTTATTTTAATGTTTATGAAATGTATTTTGGGATTTCCGCAAATATAATAATTTTCCGGTTTATATTTTTTATGTTTAATAACCCTTTTTGAAGATGAAAAATTAGCATCTTTGTCATTTTGTAATTTTTATTTATGAATAACTTGATTATTAAAGATTTAGGTCTGATTTCATATACTGATGCGTATCAAGTTCAAAATGAGCTTTTTACGGATTTACTAAACAGAAAACTAAGAAATGAGACTGCTTCCGGAACAGTTTTATTTTGTGAACATCAGCATGTTTATACCATAGGGAAAAGCGGAAACAGACAAAATTTACTGATTGGTAATAACAGATTAAAGGAGCTTAATGCCGAGTTTTTTCCGGTTGACAGAGGCGGAGATATTACTTACCACGGACCGGGACAAATTGTGGTTTATCCGATTATTGATTTGGATAAATATCATATGGGTGTTAAAGATTATATTTATTTTATTGAATATTTAATTATAGATATTTTAAAACAATACGGAATTAAGGGAGAAATAAGCTCGGGAAATATAGGTGTTTGGTTGGATGTCGAAAAACCAACAGAACGCAAAATTTGTGCAATCGGAGTAAAAGTCAGTCGAAAAATTACTATGCATGGAATTGCTTTAAATGTGAATACTGATTTATCGTATTTTAACTTTATTAATCCGTGCGGATTTACGAAAAAGGGTGTAACTTCTGTGAAAAAAGAACTTTGTCGCAATATTGATATAAAAGAATTCAAATTAGAAATTCAAAAAAAAATTATTTCGAGATTATATGCAAAACTTTAGAATAAGATTCTGATTTTTCGGAAAGATGATATTTGTCATAAAAGATATTTATTAAAACTATATCTTTGCGAAAAATCACTGTTATAAATCAATAATACAAAAACAAAATGAATAATTTAGTTTGTCCTGTATCCGATAAACAAATAAATGAAAATGTAAGCAGAGTAACAGCAAGTATTATTCTGTCATTAATAATTCTGTTTATTGTAACTCAAAGTATATGGTTTCTTATTTTTGCCTTGTTTGATTTTTCATTCAGGGTATTTGAGAAAATAACTTTCAGTCCGGTTTCTTGGGTTGTAAAGAATATTTACAATTCCGCAAATTTACCGAAAAAAATGATTAACAAAGCTCCGAAAATTTTTGCTGCCCGATTAGGTTTCTTTTTATCAGCTGTGTCCTTAGTAATATTTCTCTTTTTCCCAACTGCAGCCTCAGTTATTGCCGGTATTTTAGCTGTTTGTATTTTTGCCGATGCCGCTTTTAACTTTTGTATCGGGTGTATAATTTATCACTATGTTATTTATCCGTTTTATAAAAATAAATAAACATTCTGAAAAATCCGGAAATAACACATATAGGAATTTTAATATTACTTAAAATATTGTTTTTCAAGAAGATGTAATTTATTAATCAAATTCTAATTCCCGGAAATCTTATTTTCGGTTTATTCTCAAAATTTAATTTTCAGTAAAATTATTTTTAATCGAAAAATTTAAAATTGTCTGAATCTTCTTTTATAATTTTTAAATTGAATTGAACTTCAAACATATATTTAAATTCTTTTCCGACTTCCGACATTGTTTCATCATCAGTTTCGCAGAACCAATTAACGGTAATATTACTTTTTTCTTTATTCATTTCAAAAATATTGAGTAATTTCCCGATTTGTACGGAAGATGCAGAATTTAAGTATTCTAAATAAAATACAATTTCGGTATTTTCATTCGGTGTTTTAAAATAATCTGTAAACCAATCAAGAATCTTTTTGTAAAAATCTTCAGCATTTTCCACACCTGATTTACCAAATATTTCAAATGTATTATTTTCTTTATCTAATGTTACTCTCGGGCTGAGTTGGGTTTTCAGTATTTCAATATTTCTCATTATTGTTTGGTTAAAGTATTTGTATTAAATATTTTAAAATGTAAATGTACAAAAAAAATAAATATTACAAAAGATAATAACTTGTTTTTTTTTAGTAATTTAAAATATAAAAATATCTGAAAGATCTTCGGTAACTTCAATAAAATTAAAATTGAATTTATAAATATTTTTGTATTCCTTTCAGGCATTTTCCGTTACGGATTTTCCTGAAAATAAAAAAACTTTTTTCTCTGTTTAAGTAAAAATGGTTCTTTTATATTTATTTTAAAGACAAATACTTGTTAATTCAATTATTGTTTTGACTAAAATATTTAAAAGCTTGATTATTACATGTATTGTAAGTATCTTTACAAATGTATTAAATCCATAATTTTGAACATTATGAAAACTGTCTTTGCAATACTTTTTCTTTTTTTAACATTTACTGCTCATTCGCAGGATACGATTCATCATTCACTGCTTAATGTTACGGTTACTGATATGAAGAAGAATCCGAGTCCGGGAGATAAAATATTTTTTGTCAGCAAAAAAACAGGGAAAATTTATTCCGAAATTTCGGATAATACCGGGAAGTTTAAAATTACTTTACCGAACGGTGCTGAATATGAGATTAAGATAAAATCTTTTGATCAGAACATGAATTATACTGCTGTAGATGTTGCCGAAGCAGACTATGATATGGAGTTTGATCTTGTAATATCATACGAACTTCCTAAAACTTATACGCTTAAAGATGTGCATTTTGACACGAACAGTGCAAAATTAAAACCAAGCTCTTATAAATCATTAAACGATCTTGCAGAATTTATGCAGTATAAAAAAACTTTAAAAATTGAACTTGCCGGACATACCGACAGCGACGGTAATGCCGATAAAAATCTTGACCTGTCGCAAAGACGAGCCGAAACCGTCAGAAATTACCTTATTAAAAAAAGTGTTGCTCCAAACAGATTAACTGCAAAAGGCTACGGTGAGACACAACCCGTTGCTGCAAATTCTTCACCCGAAGGCAAACAATTAAATCGCAGAACCGAGGTTAGAATTATTGAGCAATAAAATACTGCTCTGAAGTAACTATTTTTTTACTTCATTTACAAAAATACGTTTCACACCTTTATAGTTAAGCGGAGAATGTTTTTTAATGTAATTTTCCGTTACGTCAGCATCAAGCAATCCTGTATTTTTTCCGTTTTTCAGGAATTTAAGTGTGTAAGCATTTGCCATATAATCGTTTATTGCAACGGTATAGAATTTAAACGGCAGTTTTTTTCCGTTTTTGTCTTTAAGAATAATCTTTTTAAGTTTTTTATTCTCAATTTTCATTTCTATAGTTATTCCGCTTACTTGCAATGTCGGTTGATTATGAATGCTGTAAGCATATTTTATAAGTTTTTTGATTTTAACAGGGCACATTTTATAAGTTACGAAAGTATTGCCGAACGGTGAAAGTTCAAAAACCTGTTTTACGATAATATTACCTTTCGGAATTTCGTGTATGCGAATACCGCCGTTGTTTTGGAAAGCAATATCAACTTTTAAAGTGTCTCTCATTGCATCTGTCATCATAGATCCGAGTTCGTTTTTTCCCATCAGACTTTTTGCAGCTGTTCCGATTACAATATTTAAACCGGGATTGTTGTCATATGCTTTTATGATTTTTGAAATTTCAGGGTCTTTATCTTGTTTGTATAAGTTAATCAAGCTGTCTTTTTCGTAAACTATTTTATGATTTACAAGTTTCAAATTCAGAACACCGCAATATTTAAGATAGGAACCTGCCTGCAAAATAAATGTATTGTTTTTATGAACTCCTTTTTTCAATACCGTGTGAGAATGTCCTCCTATAATAACATCAAAATAAGGAAAATTATCAGCTAATTTTATATCGTCTTCATATCCGAGATGACTGAGGCAAATAAAAATATCGGAAGAATCTTTATAACTTTTGTACTTTTCAACATATGACAAAGGATTATGAAAGATGATATTTTTCATTTTCAGAGGACTTGAAGCCGGAAAACCGTTTTTTCCGACCTGTAAAAGTCCTAAAATTCCGATGACAGTACCGTCTTTTGCCGTAAATTTATAATAAGCATCAGGTTGTTTTAATACAGCATGCGGCTCGGTTTCTATATTTGCACAGATAAAAGGAAATTTTGCCTGTTTAATTCGTTTGTTTAAAGTTGCTTGTCCGTAATCAAATTCATGATTTCCGAAACAAGATAAATCATAAGGCATTTTATTCATTAATTGAATCATCGGGTAGCCGGGATACTTGTATTGGTCAACAACCGGATTTCCGGTAAATAAATCACCCGCCGAAAACAAATAGACATTTTTATATTTTGATTTATAGGTGTCAACAACCGTTTTAAGTTTGTCGAAGTTATCAATTTTTGAATGCATATCGTTGGTATGCAGAATGATAATTTCGGTTGTATCATTTTGAGCAAATACCGAAAAGAATATAAAAACAAAGGGTATTATTATTAATTTTTTCATCTGTTTAGTCTGTTTATATTTTATTTTAGGCAACAAAGATATTTATTTGAGTTAAAAAAGTCGATATTTTTAATTATATCGACTTTAAACTTATGTCTTTTTACTAAAATATTATTCTTTAATAAGTTTTTTCAAAATCTTAGTATTTGCAACATTTGTTATTTCCATAAAATAAATACCTTTCGACAAATCATTCAAATTCAAAATAAATGTATTTGTATTTAAATTATGAAGATTAATAATTGTTTTACCGAGTATATTTTTCAATTTTATCGAAATAATTTTTTCCGGAGATATAATATTTACTGAATTTTTTGCAGGATTCGGATAAATATTAATCTTATTATCTTGTTTATTGTAAACAGAACTTGCTTCAGTAACATTAATTGTAAAATCCTGATTCACACTTTCTGTTCCGTCAGAAACACTAAGCGTTACGGCGTGATTTCCGGCATCAGAGTTTGAAGGCGTTCCCGAAAGAACAGCCGTTCCGTTTCCGTTATCGGTTAATGTCAACCAAGCGGGTTTTGCAGAAGCGGTAAAAGTTAAATTATCACCGTCGGCATCCGTTGCCGTAATATTGTATGTGTATGTTTGTCCGGCAGTTGCGGTTGTGACCGGTGTGCTTGTAAATTGCGGAGCTGTATTAACAGCTGTAACAACAACGGTAAAATTTTGATTAACATTTCCTGTTCCGTCAGATACGCTTATTGATACTAAATTATTTCCGGCATTAGAATTTGAGGGAGTTCCGCTTAAAATTGCCGTGCCGTTTCCGTTATCGGTCAAAGTAAGCCAAGCGGGTTTTGTCGGAGTCGTAAATGTTAAATTATCGCCGTCAGCATCCGTTGCCGTAATATTGTAGGTATATGTTTGCCCCGATGTTGCCGAAATAACAGGTGTACTTGTGAATTCGGGTAAGGTATTTCCTGAAGAACCGCCGTTGCATGTCCAAATGATATCATCTATAATAATTCTGTCTCCGTTTCCGGGTGTTTCTAATCTTAATACGATATCTCCGCTGATATTAATATTGTTTATTGAATTTGTTTGAAGCACATCACTGTACGGAATCGTACCGATACTGTTTCCGTTTATTTTAACGGTAATATTTCCGGAACCTCCGGAATAAACTCTTTGTGCAGAAATTGTAATATCCGAGATACCGTTCGGGACAGAACCGGATTCTACATAGCCGTTTCTTACGCATATTGCGGCACCGTTACCTATATTTTGGTCGGTTCTTGAATCGGTAGCCGTCCATTGGCTTCCGTCTTGACCTATCCAATTAACCGTTAAATAGGAACTGCTTCCCGTAGTAAGCCCGTCAAATGTTTCATTGCCGCAGTTAACAGGAACATCTGTTGTTGTTCCTGTTGCAGACGGAACTGTGCCGTCGGTTTTGTAGTCAATGCTTGCACCGCTGTTGGTGTAAGGAAATATTTCAAAATCGTATGATGTGTTCGGATTCAGATTATTAAATGTAACGCTTTCTGTGCCGAAAATTATATTTTTTGAAAACGTTCCGTCAGCTTCGGGTTGTCCGTCAACAGGCGGATTAATTGCAGAGCCGGATAGATTTGCTTTAATTAAATATGCTGCGGGAGCAGTTGTTCCTGTTGCATCTGTCCATATGAGATCAATAGTCGTTGATCCGAGATTTGAAATCGCAAAATTCGTAACATGGTTTGACGGTTCCGAAATTAAAGGTGTTGCCGTTGTCGTAATCCCGTATGAATAATCTGTTCCGTCGTAAGACCAAATTTTATAATAATACGTTTGTGCAGATAATCCCGTATGTGAAAAAGACGTACTGTTCCCGGCAGATAAAACAGTTCCGCCGCCGGAGATTGTATTTCCTGCCGTATATGTTCCGGAAGGCGTACCGAAAGTATTTGTTGTGTTATATGCTAAAAGGATATCATTATTTGCGGCGTTTAAACTCCACGTTAAAGCAATTTCGGATATTGCAACACCTGTTGCCGTTAAATTACTCGGCGGATTTACGCTGCCGGCACAATTATTATTCCACACACATTCAACCCATTCGGGGTGATCGATGTAGGGATTTCTGTTGCCTTGGATGTTGTAAACAGCGTTATTACGGTCAATTTCTTTTTGACTGACAGGGTCGGAAATATTCCAAGAAAGGAACAGATTTTTTGCAAAAGTTGACAAGTTATCAACCGAAAAAACAACTGTTGCATTACCCGTCCAGCTTCCGACTTCATTTTTGTATCTTGTGGCAACATAAAAATATGTTCTTGCAAAATCACCTTTGAAACAATCTATAGGTTCGAAAATTGTTCCGGTATATCCTGAGAAAGTACAACTTCCGACTTTACTGCTGTCAGTTGTAACGGTCGAAGGGCTAGTTGTTTCTCCGTAAGGGAAATTGCTCCTATATCCGTTGACTTTCCCGTCGGTGGGATATACGATAAATAAGTCTGCAACCATTGGTGATGCACTGTTAAACCAACTCTGAGGAACAGAATGTTCTCTGTTGTAGCAATCTCCTTCAACTTTATACGTGCCGCATTCGTTACTTGAATTGAAATAATACCAATAATTTGCTGTTCCATCACATTTTAACGAATACATATCCCAAACTTTATTGTTCCCGTAATTGTCAGTGGTTTCGTAGTATCCGTATAAATCACCGTAGTTGTTTGCAGTGTGACCGGAAGTTATAATGCTTCTCAGGGCTTCTCTCAGGGCTTCTCCGCTTAATCCGGTTGCACTGTCGTAATAGCCTGCGGGAATTTGAGCAAAAGATATTGTTATTGCAAAAGCAAGTAACAGAGATAAGTAAACTTTCTTCATTCCGGTAATTTTTAATATTTGTGTAATTTTATTCTTTTATAAATTTTGATACGCTTGTTTGTCCGTGTGCAGTTGTTATTCTGATAAAGTACATCCCGGAGTTTAAAGCGGAAAGATTTATTTTTAAATCAGTATTTGCAGCAGTTGGTTTGTCTAAAACCGTTTGTCCCAAACAACTTGTGATAAGAATACTTTTTACGGGGCTTGAACTGTTTACGGTAAGAATGTTTGTAACCGGATTCGGATAATATTTTATACTTAAATCAGTATTCGTTGTTAAGCTGTTAATATCTGAGCTGCAATCACTTGCCCAAATACAATTTACCCATTCGGGATGATCAATAAAGGGGTTACGATTATGTTGATAGCTATAGACTATTTCATTTCTGTGTCTTTCAAAATCGTCAACAGGATCTGCTTCATTCCATTGTAATAAAGTTGAAAGTTTTCCGAAGTTAGGTCCTGAAGTACCCGTATAATCTACTAATTCTAAGTCTATACCTCCGTTATCCAAAGCATCACCTTCATATCTTACAACCATATAAAACATCATACGAGCCACATCTCCTTTTACGGCATCTCTCGGCTCCCAAGAATCGGAATCGTAATAGCAATCCGTGGCTTCACTATTTTGCGTACCGCCGTTATCAAAATCTAAAGAACCTCTGTCGCTGTTTACCGAAACGTCAGCCGGTCGAATGTGATGAGCATCGGTTCCGGCAGGAGGGTTAGTATCAAAACCTCCGTGAGATTTTGCCCAAACATGTTCTCTGTTCCAATCAGGATAAACAGAAGTTTTAGGAATTGAACGTCCTGTATAAATTAAAATGAAATTATTTGAATTATTCGGGTCTTCATCTGATTCTTTCAGTACATCCCATAAATCGCTATAACTTAGTTCAGTATGCCCTTTAATTATATTGTGCAAGGCAGACTTTAAAGAATTTCCTTCTAAGCCGGTTGCTTTGTCATAATATCCTGCCGGAATTTGAGCAAAAAGATGTAAGGTAAAAAATAATAAAAAAGTAAATAAAAAATGTTTCATAGAGATAATATTTTGTGCGGTATTAAAATGAGATATAAAAGACGTATATATTAAAATTATACGCCTTTTTTTATGTTTTGTTTCAAAAAAATTAAAAAATACAATTTAATTCAGGGACTTATTTTTTTCTTTAATTAAAAATAAATAAGTCGGAAAATGGTCGCTGTATCCGTTTTGAAAACGATCGAATGCAAATGTTCTCTTCGGATATCCTTTATATTTCCCGTCTTGCTGAATCATAAAATTTTTTCTGCAAATACCGGCTTTCCAATAAACAAAACTTGTTTGATCTTTTGACAGCAGGGCTTGAGAAATAATTAATTGATCGAAAAAACTCCAAGCATCACGATAGGCAGTTGTTCCTACACCGTTTTTATATACATTATAAAACGGACTGTATAAATCTCCTGTTTTTAATTTCTTTTCAGAACCTTTAGCTCTCAAATGTTTTACAACACTGTTGTTATCCGGATTATCATTTAAGTCACCCATAACGATAATTTTTGCATTTTTATTCAAATTAAAAAGTGAATCCACTAAATGACGACACAGGTCCCCTGCTGCATTTCTTTTGGGTTCACTGGCTTTTTGTCCGCCGCCTCTTGAAGGCCAGTGGTTTACAATTATATTTATGGTATCTTTGTCAAACAGTCCCGTAACAACCATTTGCCCTCTGGTTCTGTCGTGCGGATCAAATGTAAAATATAAATTATGATATGAAGAATGAATTACTTTAAACGAATTTTTTTTATAAATCAGAGCCACATCAATACCTCTTTCATCAGGTGAATCGTAGTGGACAATACCGTAATTTGATTTTACCAGTTGCGGCTGACTGATTAAATCTTCTACCACATTTCTGTTTTCGACTTCGGAAATACCGAGAATATCCGGTCCTCCTTTTACATATTCATCACCTATTTGAGAAATAACTTCAGCCATATTGTGAAGTTTTTTGTGGTAGCGTTCGCTTGTCCAAACTTTACTTCCCGAAGGTAAAAATTCATAATCGTAAGTATCCGGAGAATCTATTGTATCAAACAGATTTTCAAGATTATAAAAACCGACACATCGAATTTTATATTGCTTTTTTTGTGCATTAATATTAGAAGTTAAAACTGATATTATAAATAAAATTAATGCAAATTTTAAGACAAAAGTTTTATTAAACATATTATTGAAATTAATTTTTATATAAATTGTGTTATCTTTGCTGTCCTTTTTTATAAAAGATTTCAAAATTAGAATAAAAATTTAAATTAAAAGCGTAAGTTATGAGAAAATTATTTTTAATGCTTTCGTTATTTCTTTTTGCATCATTTATTGTAAGTGCACAAAGTGATATTTCGGGAGTAGTAAAAGATAAAGTTACAGGACAGACTTTATCGGGTGTTTTTATTGTTTTACAAGGAACAAACTTTAATACAAAATCCGACAGTAACGGAAAATATGTTTTAAAAGGCGTTCCGTCAGGAAAATACTTATTAACAATCAGTGCTGAAGATTATGAAACGGTCGAAAAAAAGATAGAAGTCAGTTCAGGGACTTTAAATCTCAGCGATATTTTATTAAATACAGTATCGGATGATAACACAGGAGAAGATGTGATTGTAGAATTATCCAATGACGAACTTAGTGCAGGAGATGACGATTTACAAACTAATGTTTCCGGTGTTTTACATGGGTCAAAAGATATTTTCTTAAATACAGCGGGTTTTACTTTTGGTCCTATGCGGTTCAGAGTAAGAGGTTACGATAATAAATATTCCGATTTGTTTATGAACGGTATTCAAACCAACGATATGGAATCGGGTCGTGCCGTTTGGGCATACTGGGGCGGATTAAATGATGCCGTCAGAAATAATGAAACTTATAAAGGTATTACCGAAACGGATTTTGCTTTCGGCGGTATCGGCGGTGTAACAGGTATTGATACCAGAGCATCTCGAATAAGAACAGGCACAAAACTGACTTATTCTTTTACAAACAGAAGTTATAATCACAGAGCAATGTTTTTATATTCTACAGGATTGATGAAAAACGGATGGGCACTTGCTGTTTCCGGTTCAAAAAGATATGCTGCGGAAGGCTATACCGAAGGAACTTTTTATGATGCATATTCATATTTAGTGTCTGCCGAAAAGAAAATTAACGATAAACACAGTTTAGGTTTGGTTGTTTTCGGTGCCCCTTCATTACGAGGCGGAAGAAGTGCCACAACTCAAGAGGTTTATAATTTAACAAGTATAAGATATAATCCGAATTGGGGTTGGCAAGACGGTAAAAAACGTAATGCAAAAGTAACCGACTCGCATACTCCTATGGCTATTTTTACACATTATTGGACTATTGATAATTCAAGTAAATTGAAAACTTCTGTAGCTTACTCCGTAGGAAAATATAATAAAACATCTTTGAACTGGTATAATGCAGCTGATCCGAGACCTGACTATTACCGTTATTTACCTAATAATATTACAGATTCGGTTGCTGCTCAAATAAGAACGGATGAATTTATAAACGGAGAAAGACAAATTGACTGGGATGCTATGTATCAAACAAATTACACAAATATTGATACTGTTTTTAATGCCGACGGAATTGCAGGTAATACTTTAATAGGAAAACGTTCGGAATACATTGTTGAAAACAGAATGAATGAAAACAATCAATTCTGGTTTAATTCGGTTTATAATAAAATATTAAATGATAATTTGACGATTACAGCCGGTATTCAACACAGAAGATATAAAGCAAGACATTATAAAACTTTAGCTGATTTACTCGGCGGTGATTTCATTGTTGATATTGATAAATATGCCGAACGCGACTTGACAGGAGAAGGTGTTGCAGATAATGACATTCGACATCCGAACCATATCGTTGACAGCATCGGAGAAGTTTTCGGAAATGATTATTATGCCAATGTTAATAAAACACAATTATGGGCAAATGCCGGCTACAATATCGGTAAAATTGATGTTTATTTCGGATTGGAAGGTTCAAATACCAATTTTTGGAGAACCGGAAATATGCAAAACGGAAAATTTCCGGATAATTCTCTCGGAAATTCCGAAAAATTACATTTTTATAATTACGGAATAAAAGCCGGTGCAACTTACAAACTTACCGGAATGCACTTTTTCCATATTGACGGAGCTGTTATAACAAAAGCCCCTGATTTCAGAAACTCTTTTGTTTCGGTAAGAACCAGAAATCAAATTGTTGACGGATTAGAAAACGAACAAATTTTATCATTGCAGGGCGGATATATTTTGCAGTCTAATAAATTAAAAGCAACAGTTGATTTCTTCTATACACAATTTAAAAATCAAACAGAAGTAAGAAGCTTCTATTTTGACGGCTATCATAACTTCGTAAATTTTGTTATGACGGGTATTAATAAAACACATCAGGGAATTGAAATCGGAGCAGAATACACAATTTCTCCCGGTTTATCCGTTTACGGAGTAGGAAATCTCGGTTTTTATCGTTGGACTTCCCGACCGAATTTCAGTGCATATGTAGATAACAGTGCAGAAGTTCAAATAAATAATGAAACAGTTTATGCAGAAGGATTTTTGGTCAGCGGAACACCGCAAACAGCATTCTCCGGCGGTGTAAAATATTGGGCACCCAAACATTGGTGGATGGGTGTAAGTGCAAATTATTTGGATGATGATTATTTATCTTTCAGTGCATTAACCCGAACAATAAATGCCGTAAAATACAGTGACCATTCAGCACCGGAATTTGAAAAACTTATTGACCAAGAAAAATTACCGAGTTTTTATACACTTAATGCTTTTGCCGGAAAATCATTCCGATTTCAGTATAAATATTATCTGAATATCAGTTTAAATGTTACTAATATATTAAATAATCAATCAATTATTACCGGTGGTTATGAGCAAGCTCGAATTGATGCTACCTTTGAAAATGTTGATAAATTTCAGCCGAAATATTATTATTACAGCGGATTGCAATATTATTTAAATGTCAGTTTCAGATTTTAATAAACTAAAAAATTTATAAAATGAATAAAATATTAAAAATAAATATCATTACCGGTCTTGTAATTCTGTTTTTCTTTAATTCTTGTGTCAAAGAAGAATTTGACAATACGCCGGAATATGTTACAAATCTCGTTGCTAATACTACAATAAAAGATTTAAAAAGTCTCTATACCAAGTCTGCAGTTTTAATCGACACAAGCATTGTAATAAAAGGTATTGTCGTATCAAACGATAAATACGGAAATTTTTACAAAGAATTATTTATTGAAGATGAAACCGGAGCTGTTTCAATAAGGCTTGACAACAGTTATTTGTATGAACATTATCCTGTGGGTAAATTAGTTTACGTGAAATGTGAAGGACTGTATCTCGGAACTTATAACGGTGTATATCAAATAGGATTAGGAGCAAATGTTGACAGAATTAATGACGGTTTAATCGAAGATTATCTTGATATTTCCGCAGGCGGAACTCCGGTTGTGCCCAAAACCGTAACTATTGAAGACCTTACGGGAAACAATGCAGACAGTTTAATAGGCTCATTTATTAAAATCGAAAACGTTCAGTTTGCCGATACCACTTTAACTTATGTCGATGGTACTTTATCATATACTACACGTAATATTCAAGATTGTTCAGGTAATCCGGTTATTTTAAGCACAAGTCAATTTGCTGATTTCAAAAATGATTCCTTACCGAAAGGGAACGGTACAATTAAAGCTGTTCTAAGCAAATTTAAGAATGATTATCAACTGAGAATAAATTCAACAGACGATGTTAATTTTACAGGAAATCGTTGCACAAAATAAATATTAATAAAAAAGTAAATGTTATGAATAAATATATAAAAATTATTTCAATATTCAGTATAAGTTTGATATTATTATTATCGGCTTGTGTTAAAAATGACTTTACCAAGCCCGCAAAAGCTGTTTATAATCCGAATATTAAAGCAACAACTACGATTCAGGAACTTAAAAATTTAAATACGAATGAATTGACTTTAATAGATACAAATGTGATTATAAAGGGAACGGTTATCGCAAATGATAAATCAGGTAATCTTTATAAATCTATTTTTATACAAGACAGTACAGCAGGAATTCAAATAAGCCTCGATGCATACAATTTATGTAACAAATATCATACAGGAGATTTAATTTATGTTAAATGTAATGGTTTGTACATCGGTAAATACGGCGGGCAAATTCAACTCGGTGCCGACTATGAAGGATCTGTCGGAAGAATAGCCGAACCTTTGATTGATAGTTATTTAATAAAATCGGACGGAGGAATTCCGATTGTTCCGAAAACCATAAATTTATCTGCCGTAAACGGTTCTTTTGTTAATGAATTAGTTCAACTTAAAAATGTTCAATTTAAAAGATACAGCGTAGGTGATACATACGGTGATATTGTTTTAAAAGAAGACAAAGATAGTTATGTTGAAGATTGCGACGGAAATTCAATGATTATAAGAACAAGCGGTTATGCTGATTTTGCAAGTGATATTATACCCGAGGGAAACGGAAATATGACCGCTGTCCTTACAAAATATAATTCTACATATCAGTTGATAATCAGAAATATACGTGAAGTAAATATGACTTCAGAAAGATGCGGTGCATTTTTTAACGAAGATTTTGAAGAATTTACTAAAAATGATTTAATAGATAAATTCGGTTGGTTTTCGTATAGTGTTACCGGTTCCCAATATTGGGAAATAGGAAATTACGACGGCAATAATAACTATGCATCAATGACCGGTTACGACGGTTCTTCATATGTAAATGAAGATTGGTTAATTACACCTAAGTTTGACTTTACGGGATTTTCCGACATTCAATTTTCGTTTGAAAATGCAAGTAATTACAGCGGACCGAATATTCAGGTATTTGTTTCAACTGATTATGACGGAACAGATAATCCGAATAATTTTACTTGGACTGAATTAACAGGACTTAATTTATCGTCAGGAAGTTTCAGTTGGGTAACAGCAACAAAAGATTTATCAAGTTATGCAAATAGCCCTTCTGTATATATTGGTTTCAAGTATTCATCAGATACATCCTCAAAAACTTGGGAAATTGATAATGTAAAGATAATTGCAAATTAAAAAGATTTTTTATAAGATAAAAACCGAAGCAATGCTTCGGTTTTTTTATTTGCCTGTGTTTCTGATATGAATAATTTCTGCCGCAATACTCACGGCAATTTCAGGCGGAGTTTCGCTTTTTATAGAAACACCTATCGGAGCCGAAACTTTGTTAAGTTGTTCTTCCGAAATACCTTGCTTTTTTAAATCATAAAAAATTCCCTGAACTTTATTTTTACTTCCCATCATTCCGAGATAAGCAACATCTTTATTTATGAGTTTTGAGAGTATTTTTTTATCATGTGCATGACTGAAACTTGCAACTACTACATAAATATTTTTTCCTTCCGGGACATATTGGTCAATTTCATCATAATTAACAATATATTGTTCTTTTGCAAATTCATTGGCTTTCAAAGTATCAAGTTCGGGTCTGTTATCATAAATTTTCACATAATATCCCAACATTTTCATTTGCCGAGAAAGAGCCAACCCAACATGTCCGCCTCCTATAATGCAAACAATATGTTTATATCCGACCACTTCTTTATAAATACCGTTTTTATATTCGTACTGTGAAGAAATTGTTGCACCGCTTCTTGAACGAAACTCAGTTGTACTTATTTTAATCGTAATTTCATCTTTAATAACTGCATGACCGGCAATTTCATTAATATTATCTGTATGAATATCATATAAGGGATACAAAAGAACTTTATTTTCTCCGGAACAAATCATTCCCGAAGCATGCATTTCATCATCGGTACGATGAACCTGTTCGTGTAACTCAGGTTTTGTAATATGTTCTTCTAACATTTTTTTAGCACGATTACTCAGAACATGTTCGGTAGCACCTCCGCCTATTGAACCGAATTGTTTGCCGTCTTCGGTAACAAACATTTTAAATCCCTGCCTTCCCGGACTGCTGCCTTTGTTTTCCAGAACAACAAGCAATACTACTCTCTTTTTTTGTCTTAAATAAGCCGATATTTTATTCCAAATTTCCATACTTAATATTTGTTATAAAGTTTCAGGTTAAAAAAATTTCAGTTACACAACAAACTATATATCAATAATTTGTGTAATTATTGAATTTCAGAAATACTATTACGGCTTTTTAACAAACAGTAATAAAACGCAGTTAATTCTCAGACTTTAAAACGTACCCTGAAAATACCTTCATTATAGGTTGCTGTCGTAATTCTGAAATTTGCAAGTTCACTTGTATTTTTCACATGTTGCCCAATACAGGGACAATCATCATAATCTCCGATGCTGATAATTCTGACTTTCGGATTTTGTTCTTTTGTGATACGTTTAAGATTAAATAATTTATCGGCTTCTTCAAAATCCAAAATCTTTTCCGTAATGTCAATATTTTGAGAAATAACATCTTTTATTTTTTGTTCAAGGGATTTTATTTCTTCTTCTGTCGGAGCTTTTTTAAGCTTAAAGTCGCATTTCGATTTCTTGCGTTCGATATGACAATTTTCCGAACGTTCACATCCGAACATGTTAACCGTTGTTCTGTTTAAAATATGTTCAGCAGTGTGCATAGGTGCATAATAATTCTTTTTTTCGCTCATTTTATTTAATATAATTTGATACAAATAAACAAAATATTGACTGATAACTGAAAAAATAAAGAATATGTTTTATTTTTATATCTTCTAAAGAGAATTTTAATTCACAATTTATAATTCAAATAATATGTTTAAAGAAAATATTTTAAAAGGAAAAACAATTATAGTAACCGGCGGCGGTACCGGACTGGGAAAATCAATGGCAACAAAATATTCTCAACTCGGTGCAAATGTTGTTATAACAAGTCGTAAAAATGAAGTTATTAATAAAACGGCTGATGAAATTACAAATAAAACAGGAAATGTTGTGTTAGCTGTTCAAGCGGATGTCAGAAAACCTTTTCAGAATGAAGCTGTTCTTGAAAAAGCAATTGAGAAATTCGGACAAGTTGACGGCTTATTAAACAATGCGGCGGGCAATTTTATCAGTCCGACGGAGCGTTTAAGTTATAAAGCATTCGACACCATTGTTGATATTGTTTTGAAAGGGACTTATAATTTCACTTTGGCAATCGGTAAATATTGGATTAAAAATAAGATTCCCGGAACAGTTTTGAGTATTGTAACAACTTATGCTTCTACCGGTTCCGGTTATGTTGTACCTTCGGCAATTGCCAAAGCCGGCGTTTTAAATTTAACACGCTCATTAGCATCTGAATGGGGAAAATATAAAATCAGATTGAATGCAATTGCTCCGGGACCTTTTCCTACAAAAGGAGCTTGGGACAGATTATTTCCGGGAGCCGGATTTGAAGATAAATTACTCAATAAAATTCCGTTAAAAAGAGTCGGAGAACATTCGGAATTAGCAAATCTTGCAGCATATTTAATCTCTGATTATTCGGGATATATAACCGGCGAAGTTGTTACTATTGACGGAGGAGAATGGCTCGCAGGTGCCGGAGAATTTAACTGGCTGGATGAAATAAAACCGGAACAATGGGATGAAATCGGTAAATCAATTAAACAGAAAAATAAGAAATAACAAAAGAGGGTGAAAATAAATTATTTTCACCCTCTTTTCAGTACTTCTGACAATATTTATGAAAAATTATTTTGTTCCGAAAGATTGATAAAACTCATTTTTTAAGCTCTGTTCTTTTTTCATATTTTTTTATAAGCCAAGCAATTAAAAAATAACTTACGGCAACAAGTACCGGCCAACTAATTAAACTGATTATTTCTTTTGTGTACATAATTCTTCTTTTTAAAATTAATAAGAATGACTGTCGGAATTTATTTCCTTTGACGTAATTTTCTTTTTATCCATAGCTCTCCAAGCATAAACGATATATGCCAAAACAAAAGGCACCATTAATGAAACATAGCCCATTACCGACAGTGTAAACCGGCTTGACGAGCTGTTGGCAATAGTCAAAGAACTTTGCAAATCAAAGGTTGAAGGATAAAATGAGGTGTTGTTGTATCCTACATTCAGCAATAAAGCCAAAACCGTTAATACCGTTCCGATACCTGCAAACCAAATTCCGTTATCTTTATTTTTAAAAATTGAAACAAATAATCCCCAAAGCACACCTATAATACCGATTAATAACATAATAAGCACTGCCGGCATATCCAAAAAATTATGTAAATATTTGTTTGGTTCCATATAAATTTCCTGTGTATCCGGATTTACGGCAAAACCCTTAATCAGCATTAAGCGAATTAACCAGAATAAAAAGAATACAAGAAATAAAACAGCATTGCGTTTCAAACATTTTTTTGTTCGTTCAATAATTTCCTTATTGTCAATATTTCTTTGAAAATAAAGTAATGCCAAAACTCTTGATAAAAAGAATATCGCTAATCCCAAAGCTAAATTTTGCAAAAACGCAAGATGTGCTGTTGTCCAAATTGCTTCCAAACCATGCGACGGAACTTCCCAAGCCGAAATAATCGGCATTTTAACAGATGTTAAATTCAAAAGATTCATTTTATCAACCGAAAAAGCCGAACCGGTAAAAAATGTTGATACCGCAACACCAAGAAATACCGTAGCTATCAATCCGTTAATGAATAAAAATACATCATATGTTTTTTCGCCGAGAAAATTATTGGGTTTTCTTCGATATTCATAAGAAACTGCTTGTAATATGAAAGCAAAAAGTATAATCATCCACACCCAATAGGCACCGCCGAAACTCGTGGAATAAAACAGAGGGAACGAAGCAAATGCAGCACCTCCGAAAGTAACCAAAGTAGTAAAAGTAAATTCCCATTTTCTGCCGAGGGAATTGACAATAATATTACGTTCATCAGCCGTTTTTCCCAATTTATAAATTAAAGTTTGTCCGCCTTGAACGAATAATAAGAATACCAATAAAGCGGCAAGTAACGATACTATAAACCACCAATATTCCTGTAATGCAGTATGTGATAAAGTTTCAAACATTATTCGGTTCCTCCTTTATTTTCGTTAGTATTTGAAATATTTGCTTTTTTTATTTGCGTTAACATTATTTTAATTTCTGCAATTAATAAAGCCGTAAAAACTGCTAAGAACAAAAAGAAAGTAATTTGAACACTGCTTTGGTCAATTTGAGAAACGGCTGCAATATTCGGCATCAAATCCTGAATAACCCACGGCTGACGACCGACTTCGGCAACAATCCAACCGGCTTCCTGTGCTACATAAGCCAAAGGAATTGTCCAAACAGCCATCCGCAATAACCATTTTTTCTTTTGAAATTTATTTTTGTAAGCATACATATAAATTAAGAAAAACAACAGCACAAAATAAAATCCCAAACCGACCATTGTATGAAATGCGTAAAAACTAATTTTCACATCAGGAATAAGCAGATGCGGGTCTTTTCCGAAATAATATCCGTAACCGAAATATTTAAAATTTTCATTAAACGTTTTTAAAGAAGTTTCGGCAAGTTCGTTATTATTTTCTTTTTTCGCATTTTTATAAGCAGCAAGTGCATCAATTGCCGTTTTTCCTTTTTCAATTTTTTCATTATAAGAAATAATACCTTCGTCTTTATTGCCGTGAACCAAATCTTTTATACCCGGAACAAAAGCATTAATATCCATAAATGCCATATATGACAGTGCATTAGGAATTTTAAATTCAAAAGCAAATTTTTGCTCTTGCGAATTATGTTCATCTTTATTTATGCCGAAAAATCCGATTGCCACCAAAGGTGCTTTTCGTTGTCCTTGATACAGTCCCTCCATTGCAGCAAATTTCATCGGTTGATGTTTTGCAACTTCCTTTGCCGAACCGTCTCCGGTAAAAATTGCATATATAATTGCCAGAAATCCGAATACGGAAGCCACAATCATACTCTTTTTGGATAAACTCGTGTTTCTGTTTTTTAATAAAAACCAAGCACTGATACCGATAACAAAAATTGCAGCCAAAACATAGGCAGAACTTATAGTATGCAAAAACTTATTAACCGCAACGGGATTAAATAAAACATCCCAAAAATTATTCATTTCATTTCTTACTGTTTCGGGATTAAACTGCATACCCACCGGATTTTGCATCCACCCGTTTGCCGCCAAAATCCACAAACCCGATAAATTAGAACCGATTGCAACCAACCACGAAGACCATAAATGTGCCTTTTTACTGACTTTCTCCCAACCGAAAAACATTATGGCTATAAAAGTAGATTCCAGAAAAAATGCCATAATACCTTCAATAGCAAGAGGTGCTCCGAAAATATCACCGACAAACCATGAATAATTTGACCAGTTAGTTCCGAATTGAAATTCTAAAATAATACCGGTTGCAACACCTATAGCAAAATTAATTCCGAACAACTTCATCCAAAATTTCGTAATACGTTTCCATTCCGGATTTCCTGTTTTTACATAAATTGTCTCCATTATGGCTATAATGAAAGACAAACCGAGTGTAAGCGGAACAAAAATCCAATGATACAAAGCAGTTAGTGCAAACTGTGCCCGGGACCAGTCAACCAATCCCCAATCAATATGTTCCATAGATATTTTTTTAATTAATAATTAATTTACTTCTTAATATTCAATAATTGTTTTGATACATATTCGCTTTTTTCTTTATCTGTTTTGCCCTTTGTACTTAAAAAATCCTGAAAAAAGAATACTTTAAGAACAGCAAACATAATAATGAGTTTGATAATAATAATCGTCCAAACACGTCGCCCGTATTTCGGCATATCCCTGAACCCTTCAATGTAAAAGTTCCAAATATTTTTCATAATTTTAATCACAACTCTTTTTAAGTTCGCAATTTACAACACTCTTTTCAAAATTCAATATCAAATTTGCAACATTATAAGCCGAAGAAATTGCTTCTTGTACTTTTGCAGGTTTTACAATATCTCCGATGAGATGATATTTTATTTTCCCGTCTGCTTATTTTGCGATATTATTTACGCTGCACATTCCTGCGATAACTACAATTGTATCAATCTTCGTAAGTTCAATATTATTTTCGGTCTGTTTAATTACACAAATATAATAAACATAAGTCCACAATAAAAACTAAAAAGAATATTTTATGCTGAAAATAACATTTCTGCCCGGCATTAAATAATCGGTATCTTTTAAAGTAGATAAATGGTCAATGTATTTCTCGTTTAATAAATTTTTAACCGACAATTTGAAACTCAAACTTTTATCTTTAATTTTATAAGTAAATCCGAGTGCAGAATTAAGAATATAATAAGCAGGAGTTTCTGTTTCAAATTGGGCAAAATTAGTTTGTTTAAAAGCATAAGTACTGTTTACGGAAAAATACGGTTCAGAAAATTCTGCAAACTTTTTTACGGTAAATTTCACTTCCGAACGGATTTTATTCTGCGGAATAAAAGGCAAATTACTTCCGTCGATTTTTTTTGCAATTAAAGAAGAATAATTTGCATATAATTTCATAAAATGCACGGGCATATATTCAATACCTCCTTCCGTACCTTTTATGGCAGCATCGGTTTGAGCATAACTATAAATCAACATTCCGTTTTCGGAATAGGTATTTGTTTTTTGCAGATAAATATAATTTTTCAGCAAATTATAAAATGCCGACATTTCAAAAATAAAAGTACCCGAATGATAATGAAAACTGATATCCGGCTCATAGTTTTTTTGTGTTTTCAATTCAGAGTTCCCTATTTCATAATAAATTCCGTGCGGTCCGTTTTGAGTTAATTCGGCAATATTCGGAGTTCTGTGTGCCGAAGCCAAATTTGCTCTCACTAATATTTGCTCAGAAATCTGATAATTAATTCCTCCCGAAAAACTAAAATTTGAATAAAATTTATTGACAACAGGTTTAATGTCTTCCGGTTTTGTTAAAATATGCCTGAAATCATATCTAATTCCTGATTGGAAATGCAAATTATCCGTAAAATCGGCAGTCAGTAATGTATAACCGGAAAAATCAAAAACAAAAGCATCAGGAATAATATGTGCCGGTGCCTCTGCATTTTTATTCGTTTGATACATTCCCTGAATACCGGTAATTAATTCATATTTATTGGTAAATGAATACGTTGATTTGACATTATAACCTAAAGTATTCAGTGTCATATCCACCATTTTAAATTGAGGCAGAAGCTCGGAAGTCTGTAATTTTCGATTATTTGACTGATATGAAAAATCTGCATCAATCATTGTCTTTCCGGCAAAAAATTTATTTTTAACCGCTGCAACAGTACTTGACAAATCCTGAAACCAAAATTTATTTTTCCTCAAATTATCATTCACAAGGGCAATTGCCGGCGGTACGGTCATCCCGAGTTTCATTTTTTGTATATCATAATACACATCTGTTTTCCCGAACTTATAAGAAACTCCGAGATTTGATTTTACAGAATATTGATTAAATCTTGAATTAGGAACCTCAGCACCGTTTCCGTCAAAATAATCTTTTTGAGAATTAAATCCTCCGCGTATGCCGGCATGTATTTTTTTTCCGGCTCCCTTTATTCCGAGATTTGAAATTAACCCCTCATTATTAGAAAAATACAACAAATTATAATCACCCGAAATTGTATTTTGCAGTGCCGGTTTTTCTCTGACTGTATAAATTACACCTCCTACTGCATCCGAACCGTACAGCAACGAAGCAGGTCCTTTAATGACTTCAACTCTGTCAACTCCGAATTCATCTGCCATATAAGGATGATCTTCCGAAAATTGAAAATTTTCTAATCGAATACCGTTATCAACAAATAAAATATTCGTGTTTGACAAACCTCTGATAACCGGTTTTTCTACTCCCGGACTTTTTGAAATAACATCAACGCCGGGTTCAAAAGCCAATTTATCAATTAAATTTGAACTTAAATTATCGGAATTTGCAATTTCAACACTTTTAATCTCAACAGCATTTTCGTGTTGCAAAGAAAAGCGATCTGCGGAAACTACAACCTCTTGTGTTTCGAAAATTTGCGGAACTAATTTTATTAACAAAGTATGTTTTACCGTGTCTGTTCGTATTTTACTGATTTGAGTTTCATATCCGAATAAACTCACAATCATTTCAAAATTTCCGCTTTGCAGATTTTGAATTTTGAAATTACCATTCTTATCGGAAGAAGATCCTTTATGCAGTTGCGGAAAATATACAACTGCTCCGGTAATTTCGGATTTTGTTTCCTTGTCAATTATTTTTCCTGAAATTTCATTTTGTGAAATCAGCAAGTTTCCGGATAATAACATTATTATTATCGTATTAAAAAATAGTCTTCCCATTTGATTTGTTTTTTAAAAAAATGCAAATCTAACAAACATATGTTCATAAATTTAAAAAATATTGAAATTAAAAAAAGAATATGTAATTTTACTTTTTGAAAATTGAATAAAACATGAAGAATACAGACACATACAGACATTTAAGAGGCGAATCAATTTATCTTGATGATATACCGGAAGTTTTCGGAACTTTGCATGCAGTTGTTTTTGATTCGCCTGTTGCACACGGCATTATAAAAAATATTAATTATTCAAAAGCAGAAAATTTGCCGGGTGTAGTAAAAATTTTGACTTATAAAGACATTCCGGGAGAAAATCAGATAGGTGCCATTATACAAGATGAGTTCTTATTTGCAGAAAAGGAAGTTCATTTTATCGGCGAACCCATTGCTTTAATTATTGCTGAAAGTCAACGTATTGCAAGAGACGCAAAAAAACTTATAAAAATTGAGATTGAAGAATTTCCTGCCATTACAGACCCTGTTACGGCAAAAGAAAAAGGGAGTTTTATAGCTCCACCTCGAACTTTTAAAATCGGAAGTTCAGGAGAAGGGAAAAAACATTCAAAGTATATTTTTGAAGGACGTGCCGAAACCGGCGGACAAGAACATCTTTATCTCGAAACACAAGGTTCATATGCCGTTCCTGATGAAAACGAACACATTATTTTATATTCTTCAACACAAGGTCCTACGGCTGTTCAACAAATAACATCACGTGTTCTCGGTATTCCTATGAATATGATTGAAGTAGATGTCAGGCGTTTGGGCGGTGCTTTCGGAGGCAAAGAAGATCAAGCAACACCTTGGGCGGTAATGGTTGCTCTTGCTGCACATTTGCTGAATAAACCCGTAAAAATAACATTAAGCAGACACGATGATTTACGCATGACCGGAAAACGACATCCTTATATCGCAAACTATAAAATCGGTTTATCGGAAGATTTTAAAATACAATTTTACGAAGTTGAATTTATCCAAGATGCCGGTGCGGCAGCCGATTTATCGCCGGCAATTACCGAACGAACTTTGTTTCACGGAACGGGAAGTTATTACATCCCGAATGCCGAAATAACCGTATTCAGTTGTAAAACAAATCTCCCGCCGAATACGGCATTCAGAGGTTTCGGCGGACCGCAGGGATTTTTTGCAATTGAAGCTGCCGTTCAGCTTTCCGCAGACAAACTTGGAGTTCCGGCTTGGCAAATTCAGAAAAAGAACTTACTGCAAGAGGGTGATAAATTTCCTTACGGACAAATTGCAAAAGATGCAGAAGCCGTAAATTCATGGCAAACAACCGACAAAAATTTCAATATTGAAAAACAATATAAAGAAATTGAAAAATTTAATGCCGAAAATACGAAATATAAAAAAGGTATGTCAGTAACACCGCTTTGTTTCGGAATTTCGTTCACAAATACCGGATTAAATCAGGCACGTGCATTGGTACATATTTATACCGACGGAAGCATCGGCATAAGCACGGGAGCTATCGAAATGGGACAAGGCGTAAACACAAAAATGAAACAAGTTGCGGCAAGTATTTTTTCCGTTCCCGTAAGCCGAATTAAACTTGAAACAACCAATACCACACGTGTGGCAAACACGTCTCCGACAGCTGCAAGTTCAGGTGCCGACCTTAACGGTAAAGCTGTTGAAATTGCAGCAAATAAACTTCTGAAAAGATTAAAAGAAACAGCAGCAAAAATATTGAATGCCGATTTTGACGATATTGAAATAAAAAATGAACTTGTTTTATTAAAAAGCAAAAAAACAGAGCTCAATTGGAATAAATTAGTTTCCGATGCTTATTGGAAACGTGTAAAACTTTCGGAAAAAGGGCATTATGCCACACCCGA
>JAADGE010000020.1 GCA_013152535.1 Chlorobiota bacterium | reverse complement strand
TTTTTTAAAGTAATCTGTAAACTCGTTTTGCTTCTTCGGCTTCCGGCATATAATTAAAAGGACCAATAGTCATAACACGCAACATTAAATTTTCTTTCAGGAAAACATCAAAATCATGATAATTCCCCGAAGCAATTGCTCCCGGTTTCCTTACTAATTGATATGAATTTGAACGCGGTCTTCTGTTTACATGCAATACAAACCAAAATACTGTTTGGTCTTCGTCATAAGTTGAATCTAATTCATGTGGTTTGTCTTGTATTTTATAAAATATAAATGCTTTTTTAGCTTCTTCATATTCATTAAAAGGGCCGATTGCCATTTTTTGTCCGTTCCCGAGATATTTCCACAAATTCCTGATATAAAATTTTTGAGTTCCGTGTTGAATTTTATTTCCTTTCATCTGCAAATCATAACTTACATAACCTGTTTCAGAATTTTCTTTTTCTCTTACACTGACATAAAACCAATAGACTAATCGATTTTCATCCATATTATCACTGTATGTAACTTGTGCTTTAGCTTGATTAGGATAAAAATATCCCGACCCGGTGAGGATTACTGTCAAAAATAATAATTTTAAAAAATTTTTCATTGTGTTTTAATTTAATTTACGTTTGATTTAAGTTTTAAGTTTCTGAATAAACTACAAACAATATGCCGAAGATAAATATTCTTTGGCAGAAATAAAACGCTTTTTTCCCTTATTTCTTATAATAAAATAGTTAAATTTATAATTTTCTGCTTCTTGTTTATATCTTTCGAATAATTCAAATCTTTTTTCTCCGCCGTTCTCTCTTACGGAATCTTTTTCCCAAGGCAAATCCGGATAACATAATAAATAACAATCAATATGAATTTCGTTTAATGCTCTCAGCAAAAATTCCGGGACTACTTTAAATCCGTATTCAAACCAAACTTTTGTAATAATCAGTCCCGTATCATAAAATATAAATTTGCTGCCTTTTACTTTTTGAATTTCGGTCAATTCTTTTATTTGATGTTTTGCAATTCTAACAACATCTTCATAAGAATATTTGCGATTCAAATTTTCTGCATACTCTCTGGCATATTCAGAATAATGTTTTGAATTAAAAAAATCGGCAAGGTCTTTTGTTAAAGTTGTTTTTCCGCTCGATTCAGGTCCTGTTATCACAATTTTCTTCATTTTGTGTATCAGAATATGTTTTTAAGGCTTTTTAATATCTGTTATTCTGGCTTCGAAAATTAATGTAGAAAACGGGGGAATAATTCCGGCTTGATTTCCTTTATATGCCAAGTCAGAAGGAATAATAATTAATGCCGGAGCATCTTTTTTCATTAGCCCTACAGCTTCTTCCCAACCCGGAATAACTTTATCGATTAAATAAACATAGTGAGCAGGATTATCAATGGTTTTTTCATCAAAAACAATCGAAGGATCAGAAAGCAGATAAGCTTTATAAAAAATTATTACCGTATCGCCTTTTTTAGGAAAATCTGATTTTAGACTTTCAGTAGTCGAAAATCCGGTATTAATTACGTAAAGTCCGTCAGCCGTAGGTTCTTCTGTTATATTATGTTCTTCAAGGTATTCGGATAATAAAGCCAACTCTGCATCTTTTTGATTTTTATGACAAGAGACCAAACTGAAAACAAAAAAAAAGCTTAAAAAAATATAGTATGTCTTTTTTTTTATCATAAAGATATCATATTAAAAAACGATTCGGTTAAGAATCGCTTTTAAGAATTTTATTTATTTTTGGCTAATCTGAAACCGTAATTATAATTTGACATTCCTGCTTTCGGTCCGTCTCGGCTTGTAACTTTAGCAAGTTCGGCACGATAATGCCACGAACCGCCTCTTATCACACGATACGGCATCGGGGTAGCACAAAAAGGATTTTTTTCGGGTGATTTTGAATAATAACTTGTTTGATAATAATCACTGCACCATTCCCAAACGTTTCCGCTCATATCATAAATCCCGAGTTCATTCGGGTCTTTTGTTTTCACATTTTTCGGTCCCGACAATTTTGAAGTTTCATCATACCAAGCAACTGAATTTATATTGTCGCTGCCGCTGTATTTATACTTTCCGCTTTTATTTCCGCCTCTTGCTGCAAATTCCCATTCTGCTTCAGTAGGCAAACGATAGCCGTTTTTTGTTCGGTCAAAATCCCAACCGCCGTCTGCATTTTTCACATAACACTTTGAAAGACCGTTTTGTTTACTCAACCAATTACAATATTCCGAAGCATCATACCAGTTTACATGTTGCATCGGCAAATTCGGTTCCCAGCCCCACCATTGTTTTCCGGATGAAACATAAAACATTTGTGTATATTTATGAGAGTCCATCCATTCTTTATCCGGAGGTTCAGGTAATCTTTTACCGGTAGCAGAAGCAAATTTCTTATATTCAGCAACCGTAACTTCATGTTCTCCTATATAAAAAGAATTAACCGTAACTTTATGTGCCGGTTTTTCTTCCGGAACACCGGAATTAGAGCCCATTGTATAAGTTCCTCCTTCAACTAAAATCATTTTAGGTGCTTGTGCATATAATTTTGTGCCGAAAAATGTAATTATAAAAATGAAAATGAATGTAGAAAGACTTTTATTTTTCATCTGCGTAAATTTTATTTTTTTCAATACCACTGACTTTTTCCTGAAATTATCTTTATTGAAAATTTCTTTTATACTGATTTTGTAAAAATAAAGTAAAAATTATGATTATACAAATATAATACTTTGTTTTGAATATGTAAATTTATAAATGAATTACATTTTGACAAAATTTATTTATTCCGGAAGGGTTTTTTCTTTTCAAAAAATCTTTTTTTATTTTTTTTTAACATTTTTTTATACGCTTTATTATCAATTTTTTATAAACTTTATTCAAAAACTACAGGTAAATTTTGATTTTATTAATGTCAGTTTAACCTTACAGAATGTATAGTAATGCAAAGTGTACAAAGCAAATTACGGCATAAAATATGCTCATGTAAGAATGAAAAAAAATAAAAGTGAAAAATAAAAATAATCAACGTATTTTATTAGCAGAAGGATTTGAACCAAGCAGAAAAATAATGGTTGAAATTCTAAAAATGCTCGGTTGGGAATATGAAACTGCCGACAACGGTTATGATGTAATTTTATCTTTAAAAAATAATACTTTTAATCTTCTGTTGCTTGATTTGGAATTACCCCGCTTTGACGGTTTTGAAACCATTGAACACATAAGAAGAAAATTAGATTACCCGATAAATACGATACCTGTGATGGCAATGATTAACCGTGATTTTTCTTCAGACTTTAATCAAACGTACAAGGATGAAGGTTTTGATGAAGTCATTGTTAAACCCTTTTCAATTGATGAACTAGACAGAAAAATAAAAGAAATCTTTTACAGAAAGAATCCTTTATTTGCCTGAATGTATTTATCATAATTAAGAGCCGTTTTTTCGGCTCTTTTTATTTAACTCTTCGATAAAAGAATATTCAGTATATCTTTTTCCAAACTTTCTTTCGTGCTTTCGACAATTCGTCCGATTTCTTTTCCGTTTTTATAAAAAATAAATGTGGGAATTCGCGTAAAGTTAATTTCGTCAAGATTTGTATTTCGTGAAGATTTTTTTGTATCAACAGCTGTTATACTTATACTGTTATCAGGAATATGTGCCTCATCAACAATTTTAAAAAAACGCGGTATTTCTCGTCGGCTGTCGCTGCACCAAGTTCCGAAGATTATTTTAATGTTCACATCTTTATATAATGATACATCTTTTAATTGATTTATCACTTCTTTGTTCGGCACATAATCCGAATATCCCTTCTCAAACCATTCTTTAAATTCAACTTTTTGAAAACCGGCTCTCGTACATGTCCCGACCAATTCTTTTCGTTGAGTCCGTTCATCCCTTATCGTTTTATTTTTTGTAAAAGAACATGACGATAAAAATATGAACAAAGTAAAAAATGATAAAATTGTTTTCATAATTAATATTTTTTGAGTATATTGTTTGTTTAAAAATACTAAGCAAAAATACACATTAATATTTGAATTTCAAGCAAATAACATTTAATCACATAAAACTTTTAATTATGAACAAATCTCCAAAAACAGCAATTATACTGGCAGGATGCGGCGTATATGACGGTGCCGAAATTCACGAAGCAACAATGACTATGTATGCCGTAGTAAAAAACGGAGGAACATATCAAATTTTTGCTCCCGATATTGAACAACATCACGTGATAAATCATATTACCGGAGAAGAAATGAATGAAAAACGCAATGTAATGATTGAATCGGCACGTATTGCACGCGGAAATATCAAACCGCTTTCGGAACTGAATATGGAAGATTTTGATGCTTTGATAATGCCGGGAGGTTTCGGTGTTGCAAAAAATTTATCGTCTTTTGCTTTTGACGGACCGAATTGTACCGTATTACCCGATGTTGAAAATGCCATACGAGATGCTGTTGCTCAAAACAAACCCATAGGGGCATTATGTATTTCACCGGTTGTGGTTGCCAAAGTACTCGAAGGTGTAAGCGTAACCATCGGACAAGATAAAGATACGTCCGATGCCATAGAAAAAATGGGCTCAAAGCACGAAATTACCAATCACGGCGAAGTGGTTATCGATAAAACCTATAAAGTTGCAACAACACCGTGTTATATGCTGGATGCAACAATTGCCGACATTGCCGAAGGTGCAATGAATGTTACAAAAGCCGTTTTTGAAATGGTAAACGAATCATAAATTTGATTAAAACACCTGATGATTTATCACTGCAGTTTGAAACAATTTTACAAACTGTAACATTGATAAAATTTATTGAGCTAAGTTTGTTATTACTTGTTTCGCACAGCAGTACGGAACAGTATCAATAAATTAATATCTTCTTTTTAAGTATTTTTTATAAATTTGTAAGATACTTTTACAAAAAGATATGAGCAAAAATGAAAAATCTCCCACCCTCCTTCAATCCTTTATTCCGATTATTTTTCTGATTATTTTGCTCTCCTTAAACGTAATTATTTGGGGAGACGAAACATTGGACGGTTCTAATCAAGTTGCTCTTCTGCTTGCTGCATCCCTTGCATCCGTAATTGCTTTTCGTTTAGGCATCAATTGGTTAAAACTCCGAAAACGTATTGTTAAAACCATAGGAAAAGCCATGCCTGCAATTTTAATACTGTTGTTAATAGGTTCATTATCGGGGACTTGGCTGCTAAGCGGTGTTATTCCGACATTTATTTATTACGGTTTGGATGTCTTGCATCCTTCTATATTTTTATTTGCTACGGTTGTTATTGCAAGTCTGGTTTCATTAGCAACCGGCAGTTCTTGGTCAACCGTTGCAACTGTCGGAGTTGCCTTGCTCGGCATTGGTCATACAATGGGTATTAATGATTCGATAACGGCAGGAGCCATTATTTCCGGAGCTTATTTCGGCGATAAAATGTCGCCGCTTTCCGACACTACAAATCTTGCTCCGGCAATGGCAGGAACCGATTTATATACCCATATCCGCTATATGATGATTACAACTGTACCATCAATGTCATTAACTTTAATCATTTTTCTTATCATCGGATTTACCTATAATTTTCATACAAATGCAGCCGATGTTAAAGAAGTTCAAACAGCTATAGCCCAAACTTTTAATGTAAGTCCTTGGTTATTTCTTGTTCCCTTATTTTTAATTCTTATCATCATAAAGAAAGTAAAACCGATACCTTCAATGTTACTCGGGACTCTTGCGGGCGGATTATTTGCAATAATTTTTCAACCCGATATCATAAAACATATTTCCGGAATTACCGATAATTATGCCGAAGCCTCCTATGTAAGTGTTATGAAAGCTATGTACGGAAATATTAAAATAGTAACTGAAAATCAACGTATTAATGACTTATTCGGAACAAGCGGAATGGCAGGTATGTTGAAAACAATTTGGCTTATTTTATCGGCTATGGTTTTCGGCGGAGTTATGGAATCAAGCGGGATGCTTAAGAAAATCACTTTATCAGTAATGAAATATGTAAAATCTACGGGTTCATTAGTTGCCTCAACTGCAGTTTCCTGTATTTTCTTTAATGCTACGGCATCTGATCAATACATTTCGATTGTTGTACCCGGACGAATGTATAACAAAGCATTTAAAGAAAGAGGATTAAAACCTGAAGTATTAAGCCGAACATTAGAAGATGCAGGAACAGTAACTTCCGTATTAATACCGTGGAATACCGGCGGTGCTACGCAGGCACGCGTACTCGGAGTTGCTACCGTTGATTATTTACCCTACGCTTTTTTTAATTTAATAAGCCCTGTTATGACAGTTTTAGTCGCCTATTTGAATTATAAAATACGCCGTATTCCCGAAAAAAATAAAAATTCAGAAAAATAAACCGACAAATCTTAGATTTAGTATTTTTTCATCCGTAAATATTATTATTTTTGCGACTGATTTTACTTCCGAGAATAATTTCAACAGTATAAATTCTCAAAATGAATCCTGAAAATCGGAAGTTGTACATTTTACAAGGGTTCTGTTTTGACTAAAAATATAAAAAATGAGAAAAATAATTTTAGTACTTATTCCTTTTATGGTATTATTTTCTTGTAAAAATTCTGATACATCAGGTTTTACAGTCTCCGGAAAAATAAAAAATGCCGCCGGTAAACAATTAATATTAAATAAATTTTTACCAAAAACCACACTTGCTTTAGATACAGTAAAAACAGATAATGACGGCAACTTCAAATTTAAGGAACATACGGCTGCTCCCGAATTATTCGGTTTACAATTAGAAGGACAAAACGGTCAAATAATTTTTATTGCCGATTCTTTGAGCAATATTACAATTAACGGAGATACAACAAATTTCAGAATTTCATATACCGTAGAAGGTTCAAAAGATTCAAAATTACTGCAAACTCTTTATAACAATTTAGATAAAGCATTTGACAGTTTGGATTCCTTAAACAGAATTTACATTTCCGAAAAAGGAAAAGTAGATATAGACAGTCTTAAAAAAATGATTAACGAATCTTCAAAAAGTATTTTTGATAAACACAGAAAATATTCAGAGCATTTCATTAATGAACATCCGACTTCTCCGGCTGCAATTATTGCTTTATACCAACAATTCGGCAAAAATATGAGTGTTTTTAATATTAACGATGATCGTGAACTGTTCACGAAAGTTGATGATTCTTTGTTTAAACTTTATCCAAAATCAAGTTTTATAAGCGGATTACACGATTACATCACAAATAATCCCCCTATGCCGACAATCGGAAACAAAGCCCCGGATATAGATTTGCCGTCTCCTGACGGTAAAAACATAAAACTTTCTTCTTTAAGAGGAAATTATGTTTTATTAGATTTCTGGGCTTCTTGGTGTCGTCCTTGTCGTGCCGAAAATCCGAATGTTGTAAAAAACTATAAGAAATATAAGAAATCGGGTTTTACAATTTATCAAGTTTCGTTAGACAGAACAAAAGAAGATTGGGTAAATGCCATAAATACAGACGGATTGGATGAATGGAATCATGTAAGTGATTTGAAATACTGGAATTCTGCACCTGCTGCTGTTTATGGTGTAAGAGGTATCCCCGCAAACTTTTTAATTGATCCTGAAGGTAAAATTATTGCAACAAATTTAAGAGGGCCGCTTCTCGGACAAAAATTAACCGAAATTTACGGTTACTAAACCGATTTGTAAAAAATAAAAAAGGTTTACTTTCGTTAAGATTGTAAACCTTTTTTATGCGTCTTTTTTTAATCTTCCTTTTATCTTTTTCAATTGCATCTTGTTCCGATTCTCAAAACCGAAAAGTTGCAAAATTTTATAATAAAACCTTTAAAGAACCACACAATTCAAAATTCACGGTTTTTGAAGTTGATTCAGTTTCTGATATTAAAAAAGGAGTAGCCGAAAAATCTCCCTATTTTATTAAACAACGTTTAGAATTACTCATCGGAAAATCATACAAACAAAGATGTGCAAAAATAAATATTTCATACCCTCCCGGTTATGTTATGTTCAGACTTTTTAAAGAAGAAAAAGAATTTGAAATTTGGGCGTCAGAAAAACGATCTGACACACTAAAATTACTTGCAATATTACCTGTATGTGCTGTTGATGACAAAGCCGGAACCAAACTGCGACAGGGCGACGGAAAAACTCCCGAGGGATTTTATACCTGCAAAATAATGTACGGAAGTGCAAACGGATTTATGTGGATAAAATTAAACACCGAAGAAATTAACGATTACGGCAAGGTCGGTTACGGTTCAAGTTTTAAAATGTGTATCGATTATCCTTTGCAAATTGACCGAAACCGAACACGCAAAATTCTCGGAAAAGCCAATCCCGGAGGTGCAATTTGTTTACACGGAAATTGTGTTACGGCAGGATGTATCTCTTTTGAAAACAAAAACTTTTTACCTGTCTTTCTGTCTGCACGTTATCATAATTCCAAAACTTACGGGTATCCCAAAATTCACATTTTCCCTTTTCGTTTTTCTGAAAAAAATAAAGCAAAAATGTCCGAAAAAGTTAATTCCGAAATGACACCGAAGCAACTCACTGAATTTTGGACAGAATTAGAAAAACCATATAATTTATTTGAAAAAAATCATAAAGCACTAAAAATAACTTTCGCAAATAATCGATATCATTTCAGGCAATACTAAAACCGGAAAAATGTTTACTTTTGCATTTTAAATGAGCAATAAAAAAACATATTTCATTTCCGATATTCATCTCGGTTTGCCCGACAGAGAAAAAAGTTTACAACGAGAACTTAAACTCGTAAATTTTTTAGATGAAATAAAATCCGATGCCGAAACCATTTATTTTGTAGGCGATATTTTCGATTTTTGGTGGGAATATAAATCCGTAGTGCCTCGCGGATTTGTCCGGTTTCTCGGAAAAATTGCCGAACTAAGCGATTCCGGTATCAAAATAATTTTCTTTACGGGAAACCACGATGTTTGGATGAAAGATTACCTCTCGCAAGAACTTGGAATTAAAATTCTTCAGAAAGAACTGAAAATTGAAATAAACGGAAAAAAGTTTTATATCGCTCACGGTGACGGACTCGGTCCCGGAGATAAATCATACAAATTCTTGAAAAAGATATTTACAAACAAATTTTTGCAATGGTGTTTTACACGTTTGCATCCGAATTTTGCTTTTTTTATTGCTCGAAAATGGTCTTACTCCAGACGCAATAAAGAAACGCATTACGATTTTAAAGATAAAAACAAAGAATTATTGGTTTTGCATTCCGAAAACGTCTTAAAAACCGAACATTACGATTATTTAATTTACGGACACCGACATTTCCCGCTGATGATTGACGCAGGCACATCTTCAAAACACATCAATCTCGGCGACTGGCTCGTCAATTTTACTTTCGGTGTTTTTGACGGGGATAAATTTCAACTGAAAACGTATAAACATAATATTCAGGAAGATTTTAAAACAGATTTGGAAACGGTAATTAAAATAGCTCTTTTTTAATTCAAAATAATTGAATATTTTATATCCGCAGACTTTTAATTTTATACATTATAACTATTTGCTATTTTTTTTTGCTATTAAATTAAAACAACTTAACTTTACTTTTTTAAAACCTAAAAATATAGAAATTATGGTAAACAAAGTTATTCTTATAGGAAATGTAGGTAAAGACCCGGAAGTTAAATACATAAAAGAAGATGTTCCCGTTGCACGTTTCAGTCTGGCAACCAGTGAATCATATAAAAACAGAGACGGTGAAAAAGTTACCAATACCGAATGGCATAACATTGTGGTTTGGAGAGGTTTAGCTAAAGTAGTTGAAAAATACGTTAAAAAAGGTTCAAAACTTTTTATTGAAGGAAAACTGACATACAGACAATACGAAAAAGACGGACAAACAAAATATTTCACTGAAATTGTTTGCAGAGATTTGACTATGCTTGACAGTAAAACAAGTTCAACTCAAACTTCCGACCAGCCGGTACAGGAAAACAAAGTTCAGGAGCCGCCTGCTGATATAAGTACTGAAGGATTTGAAGATGTTGATGATTTGCCGTTCTGATTTTATATACAAATAATAAAGATGTCGAAAAGCCAAATCCGGCATCTTTTCTTATTTATTAACTAACAAATTAAACATTGGACCCCGAACCTTTTCAGACAATTTACATACTGAACATTATTATTAAAACACTTTCTTCAGAATTTTATTTCGGATTATTCGGAAGTATCATATTATTATTTTCTTCAGCAATGATATCCGGCTCCGAAGTAGCTTTTTTCTCGCTTTCTCCTGAACAAAAAGACAATTTAAAAAAAGAGAACAGTAAAAAATCAAACTTAATTTCGGAAATTCTTACCAATCACGAAAAATTACTGGCAACCATATTAATTGCAAATAATTTTGTTAATATCGGAATTGTTATTCTTACTTCCTATATTTTAAATTTAGCTTTTGATTTTTCGTCTTCGCCGATAGCAGGTTTTATAATTCAAATCGGTATTATTACATTTATTTTATTGCTGTTCGGTGAAATAATTCCGAAAGTTTATGCGTCCGAATTTTCAGTTTCATTTGCAAAATTTACAGTTTTACCCTTAATGCTTTCAATGAAATTGTTTTCCCCTTTCAGCAAATTGTTAATTAATTCAACTTCTGTCGTAAATAAACGATTAAAAATGAAAAAATCCGTTTCGCCGGAAGACTTGTCCGATGCCTTGGAACTGACGGAAGCAGACATTAAACAAGACAAAGACATTTTAGAACGCATAGTAACTTTCGGAAGCATTGATGTTAAAGAAATTATGAAACCCCGGGTGGATGTTGTTGCCGCAAATATAAACTTCAGTTTCAATAAATTAAAATCCCTTATTATTGAATCCGGTTATTCCAGAATTCCGATTTATGAAGAAAATTTTGATAACATTAAAGGTATTCTGCTGATAAAAGATTTATTAAAAAATATTAATGAAGAAAATTATAATTGGAAAAATATAATAAAACCGCCTTTTTTTGTTCCCGATACTATGAAAATTAATGACTTACTGGAAGAATTCAGGGAAAAGAAAATACATATAGCCATTGTTACCGATGAATACGGCGGATTTTCCGGAATTGTAACTATGGAAGACATTATTGAAGAAATTGTCGGCGAAATAAGTGACGAAACAGATGAAGAAAATCAATTGTTTCAAAAAATTGATGATAACAATTATATTTTTGACGGAAAAATTCAATTAAATGACTTTTATAAAATTCTTAACATTAAAGAAGATATTTTTGAAGACATAAGAGGCGAAGCCGACTCATTAGCCGGTTTAATACTCGAAATAAAAGGCGAAATACCTAAAAAAGGCGATGTAATTTCCATAGGAAAATTTTTGTTTACAATAGATTCTGCAAATAATCGAAAAATTCAGAAAATTAATTTTAAAGTAGACTCTGATAATGCATAAAAAAAGCTGTCTTCTGCAAGACAGCTTTCAAGTTTATGCTATTTTTATGAATAAACCGAAAAGTATTATTCACAATAATTTGTTGTTCAAATACTTACCTGTTCTTATAAGCTTTGATTCCTGCAAAAACAGCAGCATCACCAAGTTCATCCTCAATTCTCATTAATTGATTGAATTTTGAAATTCTTTCGCTTCTTGATCCGGATCCGGTCTTAAGTTTTCCCGAAGCAATTGCAACTGCTAAGTCGGCTATAATTGTGTCTTCGGTTTCTCCGGAACGGTGAGACACAAAAAGATTAAAGTTGTTTTTACCGGCAAGTTCAATAGTTTCAAGTGTTTCAGTAATCGTTCCGATTTGATTTAATTTAATCAAAATAGAATTTGCAGCATTTTTATCAATAGCCTCCTGAAGAAGAACTTTATTTGTGCATAATAAATCATCACCGACAAGTTCAACTTTATCGCCGAGTGCTTTATTTAATTTAATCCAACCGTCCCAATCATTTTCTCCCAAACCGTCTTCTAAAAGAATTATGGGATATTTTTCAACCCATTCAGACCATAAAGCAATCATTTCTTCAGATGTTTTGGAAGAATTATCCGATTTAAAGAAAACATATTTTCCGTCACGCCACATTTCACTTGTTGCGGGGTCAAGAGCAATTGAAATATCCTTTCCCGGTGTGTAACCGGCTTTTTCAATAGCTTCTAAAATAACTTCCATTGCTTCTTCATTAGATTTTAATTCCGGAGCATAGCCGCCTTCATCACCGACACCTGTACTGTAACCTTTTTCTTTCAGAACCTTACCCAATGTATGGAAAGTTTCGGCACCCATTCTTATGGCTTCTCTAAAAGACGTTGCATTATGAGGAACAATCATAAATTCCTGAAAATCAACATTATTTCCGGCATGAGAACCGCCGTTAATCACATTCATCGAAGGACAAGGAAGAATATGGGCATTAACTCCGCCCAAATAACGATATAATGACATATCAGAAGCAATTGCAGCGGCTCTTGCAACAGCCATAGAAACTCCGAGAATAGCATTAGCACCGAATTTTGCTTTGTTAGGAGTTCCGTCCGCATCAATCATCATTTGATCAATCATTCGTTGTTTTCGCGGGTCAATACCAATAAGCATAGGTGCAATTTTTTCGTTTACATTGGCAACAGCTTTTAATACACCTTTTCCGCCGTAACGAGATTTGTCTCCGTCACGTAATTCTACAGCTTCTTTTTCACCGGTTGATGCGCCGGAAGGGACAATGGCTCGGGCTTTTATCCCGTTTTTTAATTTAATATTCACTTCAACAGTCGGATTTCCTCTTGAATCCAAAACTTCACTTGCAATAATTTTTTTAATTTTCATATCATTCAGAATTAAATTTAATTTCAAAATTAGATAATTTAAAATGCAAAGGAAATAAATTATCAGAAATACAAATAATTTTACGGTATTAAAATTATTATTAGTAATTTTATAAGTTATTTTACGAAACTAAATTTAAAGAATGGTTCTCAGAAAAAGTGCTTTTTTTATCTTTTTAATCTTATCATATTTTGTCGTTAATTCTCAAAGCTCAAAAACAGACAGTTTATTAATTCAATTAAAGAAAACAAAAATTGATACTGCAAAAATTGAACTGTTACTGGACATTTCCGATAATTTAACAACACGAGCACTTATTGATTCCTCAGTATATTATGCCGAACAAGCTTTGAAATCAGCCGAAATACATAATTACTTACGAGGCAAATTAGAAGCAAATTTCGCATTAGGTAACGATTATTACTATAAATCTTATTTTGCAATTGCCGAAAAATATTATCAAAAATCTTTAAAATATGCACTCAAATTAAAAGATACCATTTCTCTTATAAATTTATATAACAATATCGGAGTTATTAATGACAGTAGGGCTGATTATGCAAAAGCTCTTGATTCGTATTTTAAATCACTAACACTCAGCGAATTACACAGCAAAAACTCTCCTAACGGATTTTTATACAACAACATTGGTTTAATATATTACAGTAATAAAGATTTTAAAAATGCTGAAAAATATTTTAATAAAGCTTATCAAATTGCCTTGAAAAATAATTCTGAAGACGGAATAGCTACATATTATATAAATTACGGAGTTTTACTTACTAAACAAAAAAAATATCAGAAAGCTTTATCTTATTATAAAAAAGCTTTAGTAATAGAAATTAAATTAAGAAACTTATTAAATATTGCAACTGTATATGAAAATATGGCTGATGCATACCGAGAGTTAAAAAAATATGATTTATCTGAAAAATACTATTATTCAGCTATTGAAGAAAACCATAGAGTAGGTAATAAAAACGGAAATGCATCAATATATTCAGGAATGGGCGATATGTATTTTCAATTAAACAATTTCAAAAAAGCACTTTCTTTTTATTTTAAATCCGTCAAACTTGCAAAGCAAATTTCTGCTAAAAAAATAAGATTAGATGCCTATGAGAAATTAATGAATTTGTATAAAAAAACAGGAAATTATAAATCTGCATTTGTTTATTCCGTTAAATTTAAAAACTTGAACGATTCCATTTTTCAAAAAGAAGGAAACAATAAGATTTCAGAGTTAAAAATTTCGTATGAGTATGAGAAGAAAGAAAAAGAAAATAAATTATTAAAAGAGAATCAGATTATCTCTAAAAAAAATGCTGAATATGAAAAAAAACTGAGACAATACTTAACGTACGGTTTTATATTTTTCTTAATTCTGTCTGTTTTTTTAATTCTGTTAAGCTTTAGAGTAAAGAAAAAGAACAGCAAACTTTCAGAAAGTATTGAAGAAATAAAAAAACAAAAACAAGAAAAAAAAGAAATTAAGCATAAACTTTCCGTACAGGAAGCACATTTAAATTCATTTATGGACAATGCCGGAGACTTTGTAATATACAGAGTAAGAGTTACCTACGAAAAGGGAAGTATCGGAATTCCGGTTTTTTACAGTCCTTCCGTAAAACAAATTCTGGGTATAGATAATCCGGAAAATTTTGAAAATTGGTTTAAAAATATTCATCAAGATGATTTCGAACGAGTATTTAATGCAAATTTACACTCCGGGAAAACCGGTGAAATGTTTAATGAAATATTCAGATATTTTAATAAGCTTAAAAATAAATGGATTTGGCTGCATATAATATCAAGTCAAGTTACAGATTCTCGAACTAAAGAAAAATTATTTAACGGAATAATTATTGATATTACTGAACAGAAAAAATTAGAAGAGGATCTTTTAAGAAGTGAAGAAAAATACCGAAATTTAATTGAAAACCTTTCCGAAGGTATTTGCATTAATGATCCCGAAGAAAATTTCATTTTAGCAAATAAAACTGCAAACGAAATTTTCGGATATACAAACACTTCTATTATCGGTAAAAATTTAACAGACTTTGTAGATAATAAACAAATGGATTTTATTTCCAAAGAAATAAAAAACAGGGCAGCCGGCAAAAGCGGAGATTACGAACTGTATATTATACGGGCAAATGATAATAAACGCCGAATAATACACGTAAAAGCTATTCCTGAAATAAAAAAAGGAACTCACATCGAAACTATTGCTATTATAAGAGACGTTACAGAAGAAAAGGAAGCCGAACAAAAATTAATTGCCAGCGAAGAGAATTACCGCAGTCTATTTGATAATAATCCGATAATGCTTTGGGAAGAAGATTATTCTGAGATTAAAAATTTATTAGATAAGAAAAAACGGGAAATTTCCGGTGATTTTAAAGAATATATTACAACAAATGAAGACTTTACAGAAGAATGTAATCAACATTATCATTTAATTAAAATAAATGCCGAAACCTTAACAACATTAAAAGCACCTTCTAAAGAATATATTACCGAGCATCCTTATAAATTCTTTACCGACAGTTCCTTTTCAATGTTTAAAGAAATTTTATTTGCTTTTTCAAAAAATGAAAAATCATTTCACAAAGAAGTAGAATTAAAAAACTACTTAGGAGAACCGATATATATATATTTAAAGCTTTTTGTATTAGATAATTACAAGAGAGTAATTGTCGCAATGACCGATATAACAGAAAAAAAAGAAGCAGAGCAAAATTTATTACAAAGTGAAGAAAGTTTCAGAAACCTTTTTGATAATAATCCGGTACCTTTATGGGAAGAAGATTATCATAATATAAAAAAAATATTAGACGGGAAAATAAACGAAGGCGTTAAAGATATAAAATCTTATTTGAAAAAAAATGGTGATTCTTTCACAAAAATAAGAGAAAATTATATTGTTAAAAGAGTGAATGAGGCAGCAGTTAAATCTTTTAAAGTTCCGAATAAGAAATATCTTATGACTCACATGAATGATTTTTTTACCGATGAATCAAATCAGGTTTTTTGGGATTTATTGGAAGCATTTTCTCAAAATAAAAAAATATTTGAAAAAGAAAGCAGCTATTATGACAGATATAAAAATATTATTAATGTAATTTTAAAAATTAATGTCATTAAAGACGATTACTCCAGAGTTATTGTATCGTTTACGGATATTACAAATATAAAAAGAATTGAAAATGAATTGATTGAAGCACGACACAAAGCAGAAGAAGCAAATCGTTTAAAAAGTGAATTTTTGGCAAACATGTCTCATGAAATAAGAACTCCGATGAATGCTATTATCGGATTTTCTGATATTTTATCGAACCGATTATCTGATGAAAGAAACCTTTCTTTTTTGAATAACATAAAATTGAGCAGTAATAATCTTCTTGAATTAATAAATGATATTTTGGATTTATCAAAAATTGAAGCAGGAGAAATGACCATTCAAAAGAAACCAATAAATATCAGAAAATTAATCAAAGAAATTACAGATATCTTTACACTGAAAGTTTATGAAAAAAATTTAGATTTTAATTTAAATATCAATGCCGGAATTCCTGATTTACTGGAACTTGACAGTGTTCATTTAAGACAGATTTTATTGAATTTAATTGCTAATGCTGTAAAATTTACGGAATCCGGATCAGTTTCAGTTAATGTAACGGGTACAATTCAGCCCGACAAAAATTTCAATTTAAGAATCAGCGTTGCAGATACAGGTATCGGAATACCCGAAAGTCAAATTGAAACAATTTTTGAATCTTTCAGGCAATCGGAAGGTCAAGATATAAGAACATTCGGAGGAACCGGTTTAGGACTTTCAATTACAAAAAATTTAATAGGCTTAATGGGAGGAAAGATTTCTGTTAAAAGTGAAATTGATAAAGGTTCCGAATTCACAATTACTTTAAACGAGATAAAAATTATTTCTTCTGCAGAAAATGTTTTAATTGAGAAAAATAAAATAATCGACATTCCCTCAATCACAATTCTTTATGCTGATGATATGATAATTAATCGCGAATTAGTTAAAGCAATGACAGAGACAAGCAGGATAACAATCATTGAAGCCGAAAACGGACAAGAAATTATTGATATTCTTAAACATACGACACCCGATCTTATTTTAACCGATATAAGAATGCCTGTTAAAGACGGTTTTGAAGCTGCTAAAATAATTAAACAAAATAAACGTTACAGTAATATCCCTGTTGTTGCATTAACAGCTTATGCAATTGATTCGGAAATAAAAAAATACGGAACTGTATTCGATGCTTATTTAACAAAACCTATAACAAAAGAAAAATTATTTGAAACCATAAACAAGTTTTTTCAATAATTACTTTTTTCTTTAAAAGCAGAATAAAAAACCATCAAAACAAAAAAAATGTATAAAACAATTTTTACTGCTGTATTTATTGTACTGTCCTTTTTTACCTTTTCGCAGCCTGTTGAAATTTTTAAAGACAATTTTAATAACAATTCAAATTCCTGGTCAGTTAATAAATACACTAAAATCAAAAACGGTTATCTTATAACTTCTTGCGATTCTTCGTATATTTTCAGAATGAGCTTTCAAGAAATAAAGTTTAATGAAAAAAAGGATTTTTATATAGAAGCAAAAATGAAACAATTATCCGGCTCTGAAAAAAAAGGATACGGTATTATTTGGGGAACATCTTCTTGGAAAAACAGTTTAATTTTTGATGTTGCATCCGAAGGATGGTTTCGTATATACGGTTACAAAAACTCAAAACTTTTTTACATTAAAAAAGCAAACCTGAGAAAAAAACTCATAAAATCAAAATTTTCAAATAATACATTGGCAATAAAAAAATCCGGAAATTATCTGTTGTTTTATATTAACGGTGTAAAAGTATATACAGCAGTAACATACAATTTTTTCGGATACTATACCGGAATTATTACGGGACAGAATACAAAAATTGCAACAGATTATTTTCTTGTCAAAGCCGAAAAACAAAAAATTAACCTTCTGAGCAATCAAATTTCAAAATATACAAAAGAAAATATGGGACTGAATATTAATTCACCCTATTCCGAAATTGCTCCTGTTATTGCTCCTGACGGAAAAACATTATACATAGCACGTGCCAATCATCCGCTGAATATAAAACCTATTAATAAATACGATATTTGGTTTTCAACTTTGCAGCCGAACGGAAAATGGTCTAAGTTAAAGCACGCACCAAAACCCTTAAATAACTCAGGCGACAATGTCGTAATTTCGGTAACTCCGGATAATAATACTCTTTTTCTTGAAACTCTTTACAATCTTGACGGAAGCTATAAAAGCGATCAGGGAATATCCGTATCACACAGAACAGCAACAGGTTGGACCGTGCCAAAAAAAATCAACATAAAAAATTATTATAACAAAGATATTTACGAAAGTTTTGCCTTTTCTCCGGACAGAAAAGTCCTTGTAATGTCGGTAGAACGTAACGATTCATACGGTGATAAAGATATGTATGTCAGCTTCTTGCAACCCGACGGCTCATACAGCGAACCTAAAAATATGGGACCCGTTTTAAACAGTTATCTCGGTGAAGGAACGCCCTATATTGCTCCCGACGGCAAAACGCTTTATTTTTATTCTTTTACGGAACCGGGCTACGGCGATGCCGATATTTTTGTGTCAAAACGCCTCGATAATACTTGGACAAAATGGAGCACTCCGAAAAATCTCGGAAAAAAAATTAATTCTGACCAATGGGACGTTTATTACACTGTTGCCGCAAAAGGCGATTTTGCATATTTGGTTTCTTCTAAAACTTCTTTCGGGAATGAAGATATTTTCAGAATAAAATTAAGGGATATTGAAAAACCCGACCCCGTTGTAATTGTTTACGGAAAAGTGCTTGACGCTAAGACAAAAAAGCCGATAAACGCAAAAATAGTTTACGAAAATGCGAAAACCGATAAAACAGAAGGAACCGCAAGAAGTAACCCAAAAAACGGTTCATATAAAGTTGTTCTTCCTTACGGTGAAAAATATAATGTAAGGGCCAATAAAAACGGATATTTTGCAGTTAACGAAATAGTTGATTTGAGCAAAAAAGGAAACTATAAAGAAGTTAAAAAAGATTTATTAATGACACCCTTAGTTACAGAGAAACCGATAATTTTAAAGAATGTTCATTTTTATACCACAAAAGCCAAGTTATTACCGAGTTCTTACGAAGAATTAAACCGTTTGGCAAAATTAATGAAACAAAAACCGAATATGCGAATAGAACTTATCGGACATACCGAATCACGTTCGGGTTATGAAAAACAATTAATAAAATTATCTCAGCAACGTGCCGAAGCTGTGAAAAAGTTTATGATACTTAAAGGTATAAATACTTCACGTATTCAAACCAAAGCTCTCGGCGGAACAAAACCGATTGCCGACAACAATATCGAAGCAGGCAGAAAACTTAATCGCAGGGTGGAGTTCAGAATTATAAGTCAATAAAGTTTATAACTTCTTTCAAATCAACAATCTCAGAAGCATCAACAAATAAAGTATCTTTTTTCGGAAGGTTAAATTGTCCGTATTTTAAGTAAGAAAGCCAAATATGCTCAATATACCGGTCGGGTTCTTTGCCCCAACGCAAATCAGAATGTTTTCGATTATTAAATGTTTGTTCATCCAATTCCAGAAATATCTTCCTGTCATACAGCATATTAAGCTCATCAAACCAAAAGGCAAATAAACCCTCACATATAACTAAATCATATTCGGAAGATGCTTTTTTTACGGCTTCAAGATATTCGTTGAATTTTATTGTTGAAGGAAGTTCCCAATCAACATGCCCGTTTATTGTCGTAAGAAAATCACGTCTTTTTACAAAATCATCCTGACACAAAATCTTAACTTTCTTTTCGGAATAAAAGTTCTCAAGGTGTTCTGCCAATCCTGATTTTCCGGAATTACTGCATCCTCCGATACCGATAATCATAAAGATATTTTTTCTTTTTTTACAAAGATAAAATTCAAACTTCAAATATCAAATTTCAAAAAAATAACTTTACTTTGCAGCATGCAAACACAAAATAAACAAACAAGCAGAAGAAAACCCGATTGGCTCAAAATACAACTTCCGCAAAGCCGAAAATATGCTGATGTTCAAAAAACTATTCAGAAACATCATCTGAATACGATTTGCACCAGCGGTAAATGCCCTAATCTCGGTGAATGCTGGGACAGAGGAACCGCCACAGTAATGATACTCGGAAACATTTGCACGCGTGCCTGTAAATTTTGTGCCGTCAAAACAGGAAAACCCCTTGCCGTTGATACCGAAGAACCCTTAAATGTTGCAAAATCCGTAAAGCTTCTTAATTTAAAGCATTGTGTGCTTACATCGGTTGACAGAGACGATTTGCCCGATAAAGGTGCCGCAATTTGGGCTGAAACCGTTATTCAAATTAAGAAATTAAACCCGCATACAACTATAGAAACCTTAATTCCTGATTTTGACGGAGACGAAACTCTTTTGCAAAAAATAATTGATGCCGAGCCTGAGGTAATCTCACATAATTTGGAAACCGTAAAACGCTTAACGCCGCAAATTCGCAGCAGAGCAAAATACGAAACCAGCTTAAAAGTAATTAAATACCTGTCCGACAACGGTGTAATATCAAAATCAGGTATTATGGTCGGACTGGGAGAAACTTTTGACGAAGTTGTTGAACTTACGGACGATTTACGTGCAGTCGGTTGCAAAGTTTTGACAATCGGGCAATATCTGCAACCCACCCCGCAACATGCCGAAGTTGTCGAATACGTGCATCCTGATATTTTTAAAAAATGGGAAAAAATTGCACTCGAAAAAGGATTTATCCATATTGAAAGTTCACCTTTAGTGCGTTCTTCCTACCATGCGGAAAAACATGTGAAATAATTTTAATATTCTTTAAATTTTTTAACACCGGCTTTTATTTCAAGCTCAATAAAATTCTCGGCAGGCGGAATAACGCATGAATATTTGTGATTATAAGCACAATACGGATTATATGCTTTATTGAAATCAATTATAATCGTATCGCTTTTCGGTATTTTTAAATCAACATATCTGCCGCCGCCGTATGATGTTTTTCCTGAACTTAAATCTCTGAACGGCAAAAACAAATAATCTTTGTATTCTTCTTTTTCTCGCAGTCGCAGACTTTGGTAAATATTTGTTTTTATATTTTTTCCTTTCAAGGTAAATTCAACTTCGCCGTATTTTACGTATTCCGGAGCACGATCGGTTGTGGTTTTCATATTAAAAGGCTTTTCGTCAGCTGTTCTCTTAAATTTTGCCGTAACACGAAATTTTTTATTTATCGGATAAAAATCCAAACCTTTAAAAGTCGCAAAATCTTCTTTGGTTAAAGGACTTTCTGCCGTATCGGCATATTCTTTATTGATTTTATTTTGAAATTCTTTGATTTCTTTTATGTAAGAATTTTGACCGAAAAGAATTTCTGAAATCATAACAATTACGATTAGGATACTCCATTTTTTCATTTTTTGTATTTTAGAATTACGGCTGTTTCGCCCGGCAATGAAATTTTTAATTTATTTGCGGAAGAAATAATTCTCTGATTAACATTTAACAGATTTTGATACAATCCGTTATATTTTGTTTTAACAACAATATCTTTTTCTTCGCTTGATTTATTAAATACAGCTATTATTTCGTCATTGTTAAAGGTTCGGCTGTATGCAAGTGTATTGTTTGTATCATCTGCCAAAATAAAATCAATGTTTCCGTATGTTAAAACAGAGTTTCGTTTTCTGATATTAATCAATGATTTATAGAAATTTCTTAAAACAGTATCTTGTTCAACTTTATCTGTTTTTCGTTTTTTGTTGAGCGGGTGATGTGTTTCATCTTCATATTTTATATCCTGCCAAATCATAGGTTTCCTGCAATCAGGGTCGTCTGCTCCCCACATTCCCACTTCATCGCCGTAAAAAATATGCGGTGCTCCTATATCCGTAAATTGTTGAATAAGCAGCATTTTTTGAATTTTACGAGTATGAAAACCGGGTTTGTCAATTTTATAATCGGGATTCTCCGTAGGTTTTGCCTTGAATTTATATTTTCCGTTATTATAAAGTGAAGTTGACACACGCGGCGAATCGTGAGTGCCTATTACATTCATCATTGCTTGTAATCGAGGCATTTCGATACCGTTCATTTTTTCTTTTAAAATTTTAACAAACTCACTCGGTTTCATTGCATCGGGAGCATCGGCAAAAAAATGCCTTGCAGGACGAAACCGACGATAATTCATAATACAATCAAAAACATCACCTTTTAAATAATCGTTAGGTGCAAGCAAATCTTCCGGCCATTTTTTCCACCAAATTTCACCGATTAACAATGCATCCGGATTAACACTTCTCACTTGTTTTCTGAATTCTCTCCAAAATCCCATAGGAAGTTTTTCGGCAACATCTAATCGAAAACCGTCAATACCGTCTTCCGGATTTCCGTCATTATTAGGGTCGAGCCAGCGTTTTGCTACATTAAAAATATGTTGTTTTGCAGTTTTACTGTGCAAATTTCCTTGTCTCGGAAGTTCTTCGAGTTTACTTGTTAAGTCTTTTTTTAATTCAGGAAGATATTTTACACCTGCCCAGCCGTCATAAGCAAATTCGTTTTCGGGTGTTTCGGGATTATCCCAAGTTTTAATATTATACCAATCGGCATAATCGGAATTTTTCCCGTTCTTTTTCACATCCTTAAATGCCCAAAACTCACTTCCGGTATGGTTCCACGAATAATCCATCACTAATATAATATTTCTTTTATGCAGTTCTTTTATTAATTTCAGAAATAAAGAATCAGCGGTTGTAAATTTCCATGTTTTCGGGTCAATCGGATTTTCAGAAGCAATAATTTGTTTGTCTTTTTTCGGGTCGGGACCGAAATTTACATCAATATGCCGCCAAGCTCTCGGATCATATTTATGTAATGAAGGTGCATCATTTAAAGGATTAAAATAAACAGCCGTAATTCCTAAATCCTGTAAATAATCCAGCTCATCAATAACACCCTGTAAATCACCGCCGTATCTGCGAAGTTGCAACTTATCCCAAGTGTTTTGCAAATGAGAATTCTTAAACCAGTCATCTTTTTTATACCAATCACTTCCCCAAGGCGTAATAGTCCAATTTTCAGGTATTTCATCAGGGTATGTTCCGAAAATATCTGCTTTTGTCGGATCATTTGTTGTATCTCCGTTACGAAATCTTTCAGGAAAAATTTGATACCATATGGCTTCTTTTGCTTTTTTCGGGACATGTGTAATCAGTGTTACAGAATCTTGTAGATTTTTTGATATTTTTTTATCATCTGACTTACAATTGTTTATTATAAGCAATGATAAGATTAATATTGAAATATAGAATATTTTCAGTTTCATAAATGCAGAATAAATTTCGGACTAAAGATATAAAAAAAGGGTTTCACACATAAAATAAAATGAAACCCTTACAGCATAATTTTAATATAAAATCAGCAACCCAAAGTTGCAACCATAATGGCTTTAATGGTATGCAAACGATTTTCTGCTTCGTCAAAAACAACAGATACTTCCGATTCAAAAACATCTTCTGTTACTTCCATACCGTTTAAACCGTATTTTTGAAATATTTCTTCGCCTATAATAGTTTCTCTGTTATGAAATGCCGGTAAACAGTGCATAAATTTAACATTCGCATTTCCGGTCATTTTAATAACTTCGGTATTTATTTGATAAGGTTTTAAAAGTTTTATGCGTTCTTGCCAAACTTCTTCCGGCTCGCCCATAGAAACCCATACATCAGTATAAAGAAAATCAACATCTTTAACGCCTGCTGCAACATTATCGGTAATTGTTATTTTTGCTCCTGTTTCTTTTGCAATTTCTTTGCATTGTGCAACCAACTCAGTGTCAGGCTGAACCAATTTCGGAGCAACTAATCGAACATCCATTCCCATTTTTGCGGCACCGACCATTAAGGAATTTCCCATATTATTTCGAGCATCACCGAGATAAGCAAATTTTACCTGATTTAAAGGCTTTTTACTGTATTCAATCATAGTCATTAAATCGGCAAGTACTTGTGTCGGATGAAATTCAGTTGTTAAACCGTTCCAAACCGGTACTCCGGAAAAATTTCCCAAATCTTCAACTTTTTCTTGAGCAAATCCTCTGTATTCAATACCGTCATACATTCTTCCCAGAACACGTGCAGTATCTTTCATTGATTCTTTTTTACCGATTTGCGAACCCGACGGACCCAGATAAGTAACATTTGCACCTTGATCGTATGCCGCAGTTTCAAAAGCACAGCGTGTTCGGGTTGATGCTTTTTCAAAAATTAAAGCAATATTTTTACCTTTCAATTTTTGTTGTTCAGTTCCGGCATATTTTGCGGCTTTTAAATCTAATGAAAGTTTTAATAAAAAATCAATTTCTTTCGGACTGAAATCCAATAACTTTAATAAGTTTCTGTTTCTTAAATTGTATGCCATTTTATAAATATTTATAGTGTGAATAGTTTATAATTTTTGCAAAAATAGGATTTTATATTTACTTTAAACTTTATACATAAAACTTTTTATTCTTAATTATTATGCTTTTAAAAATATTTTTTCCTGACTTTTGTCATATATATAAATATAGATATTTTAAACTTTTGCAAACGAAAATTTGAACATATGAATTTATCACACATTGAACATATCGGAATAGCCGTAAACAATATTGAAGAAGCAAAATCATATTTTGAAGATGTTTTGGGTCTTAAATGTTATGCCGAAGAAAAAGTCGTTGACCAAAAAGTTAAAACAGCATTTTTTAAAATTGGTGAAACAAAAATTGAATTGCTTGAAGCATTGTCCGAAGACAGCCCTGCAGCAAAATTTATTGCTAAAAAGGGACAGGGAATCCACCACATAGCTTTTGCTGCCGATGATGTAAATGCTTCTTTAAAAGAAGCCGAAGAAAAAGGTATTAAACTCATAGACAAGCAAGCAAGAAAAGGGGCCGAAGGTTTAAACATCGGATTTTTACACCCGAAATCAACATTCGGTGTATTAACGGAGATATGCAGTAAGTAAATATCCATTTTACAACTTTATAAATTTTTTAACTTATAAACTTTCAACTAATATGTCACGTCAGGAAGAAATACAAAAACTGATTAATTTACGTGAAGAAGCTCGTCTCGGAGGCGGTGAAAAACGTATAGAAAAGCAACATTCACAAGGAAAATATACGGCACGCGAACGTATTGAAATGGTACTTGATGAAGGAAGTTTTGAAGAATTTGATATGTTTGTAAAACATCGTTCACACGATTTCGGGCTTGAGAAACAACAATATCTCGGTGACGGAGTAGTAACAGGACACGGAACCATTGACGGAAGAATTGTGTATATTTTTTCTCAGGATTTTACAATTTTCGGGGGTTCTTTATCTGAAACTTATGCAAAGAAAATTTGCAAATTGATGGATCAGGCCATGCTTGTAGGTGCACCTGTTATAGGAATAAACGACAGCGGCGGTGCCCGTATTCAGGAAGGCGTAATGAGTTTAGCCGGTTATGCCGAAATTTTTGAGAGAAATATTATGGCTTCCGGTGTAATACCGCAAATATCGGCGGTTTTCGGTCCTTGTGCAGGCGGTGCTGTTTATTCCCCTGCTCTTACGGATGTTATAATAATGAGTGATAAAACAAGTTATATGTTTGTTACCGGTCCTAAAGTTGCTAAAACCGTTACCGGAGAAGATATTACAACGGAAGATTTGGGCGGTGCAACTGTTCATGCCACAAAATCAGGAGTTGCTCATTTCCGAGCCGACGATGAAGATGAAGGTATTCTGTTGATTCGTAAAACATTAGAATATCTTCCTCAAAATAACCTTGAAGACCCTATACAAACTGAATGTAAAGATCCTACTGACAGGTTAGATGATGTATTGAATGATATAATTCCTGAAAATCCGAATCAACCTTATGACGTAAAAGATATTATATACACAATTGTTGATGACGGCGAGTTTTTGGAATTTCACAGACATTATGCTAAAAATATTGTTGTAGGGTTTGTAAAATTTGACGGCAGACCTGTTGGTGTAGTAGCAAATCAGCCCAACTTCCTTGCCGGAGTGCTTGATATAGAAGCATCAAGAAAAGCTGCCAGATTTGTGAGATTATGCGACAGTTTTAATGTACCTGTGTTAACATTGGTTGATGTTCCGGGATTTTTACCCGGCAGTGCACAAGAATACGGCGGTATTATTATACACGGTGCAAAATTATTATTTGCCTACGGAGAAGCAACAGTTCCCAAAGTAACAATTACACTAAGAAAATCATACGGCGGTGCTCATGATGTAATGAGCAGCAAACAATTAAGAGGCGATATAAATTATGCTTGGCCTTCGGCTGAAATTGCCGTAATGGGTGCAAGCGGTGCAGTTGAAATTCTAGAGGGCAGAAATATCAGGAATCTTGAAAATGAAGACGAAAGATTAAAATATATTACGGAAAAAGAAGAAGAATACAAAAATAAATTTGCCAATCCGTATATAGCGGCACAACATGGTTTTATTGATGATGTTATTGAACCGAGAAATACACGTTTCAGAATAATAAGAGCATTTAAAACGCTTGAACATAAAAAATTAACAAATCCTCCTAAAAAACATTCTAATATTCCTTTATAAAATGGATTCATCAGCTTATACAATTGCAATTGTCGGATATACTATTGTTTTTGCAGCATTAGTAATTCTTTGGTTTGTTTTTACAAATCTCCCGAAACTATTAACTCTTCATCTTAAAATAAAATTTAAAAGAGATAAAGAAAACGTACCGTGTGATAAATGCGGTGAATTTATCTCCGGTCAGGAAAATGCGGCTATTGCTGCTGCAATTCACCTCTATTTCAGCCAGTTGCATGATGAAGAAACTGCCGTAATAACAATAAAAAAAGTTAAAAAAGACTATTCACCCTGGAGTTCTAAAATATATACTATTAATGCTTTCAGAAGAAATAACCTATAAACATGAAGAAATTCAAATTTAAAATTCGCGGTAATAATTACAATGCTGTAATAAACAGTTTTGAGAAAAACATTATTGATATTGACATTAACGGCACTAATTACAAAGTTGAATTAGAGCAAGAAATTGTTAGGACTAAGACACCGAAATTGGTCAGAAGCAAAGTACATACTTCTAAGGAAGATGCAAGCATCAAAGGAAAAATCGGAAAACTGGTTAAAGCACCGTTGCCCGGAACCATCTTTAAAATGAAAGTTAAAATCGGTGATAATGTTAATGCCGGTGATACTTTATTGATTATGGAGGCCATGAAAATGGAAAATAATATTCAATCAGAAATTAGCGGAAAAGTAAAATCTGTAATGGTTGCAGAAGGTGATACGGTATTGCAGGGAGATATTTTATTAGAATTGGAATAATTCATAAGAGCAAAAAAAGGTTAAAATATCCTTTTGTATTTAGAAAATTTGTAAAAACAAAAAAATGAAAAAAATATTAACACTGGCAGGTGTATTTATAATACTTTTCAGTATTTCATATTTATTTATTCAGAGTAAAAGTGCAAAACAAACAAAAACAAAAGAAAAAATTGATTTTGCTGATTTGCTTACAAAAGGAAAATGGATGAATAAATCCGGAGGATATAAAATATCCAATGAATCCGAGAATACAACAGAACGATTTAAAACTTTCCAATTTAATGTTGACGGAACTTTTGAACTGGATTCGGCAAAACAAAAATACAACGGAACATGGTCATTAAATGAAAATAATATTTATTTAATTTTCAGGACAAAAAAAATAACACATCTCTATCGAAATAATAATCCGAATAAAAGTTCAAATAACTATAAGACTGTAACAGAAAATGTTAAATTACCGGACAGACAAGGAATAATTTCGGAAGACCAATTAAAATTATCAGACGGGTTTAAATATACGAATTATCCCGAAGCATTATCGGGCTTGTTTAATTTCTATGAATTTTCAGGTTTTGCAAATGTACAATGGGGACATATTATAATGATATTTGCCGGATTATTCTTTATTTTTTTAGCTATAAAATTTGACTATGAACCATTACTTTTAATACCTATAGGTGTCGGTATTTTAATAGGAAATATTCCTATGTTTCAAGTTGCTGATTTTAATTTAAAACTAGGTATTTATGAACCCGGCAGTGTAATGAATATTTTATATCAAGGTGTTACAAAAGGTTGGTATCCGCCCTTAATTTTTCTAGGTATCGGTGCTATGACAGATTTTTCATCTTTGATCTCAAGTCCGAGATTAATGTTATTGGGTGCCGCAGCACAGCTTGGTATTTTTGTAACTTTTCTTGGGGCTTTATATTTAGGATTTGCTCCTCAGGAAGCCGGAGCAATCGGTATTATCGGTGGTGCTGACGGTCCTACGGCTATTTTTATTTCGTCTAAATTAGCAAACGGAATGAATATTTTAGCTGACGGAACAACGGTAAAAAACTTAATAGGTCCCATTGCTATCGCTGCATATTCATATATGGCTTTAGTCCCGGTTATTCAACCTCCTGTAATCAAACTTTTGACGACAAAAAAAGAACGTTTAATAAAAATGAAACCACCGCGTGCCGTTACTAAAACCGAAAAAATTATTTTTCCTATTGTCGCATTACTGTTAACAGCATTTCTGGCTCCCACCGCATTACCGTTACTCGGTATGTTATTTTTTGGTAATTTACTGAAAGAAAGCGGAGTAACAGGCAGGTTGGCAGAAACGGCAAGAACCTCACTAATTGATACAATAACTATTTTACTCGGAATTACGGTAGGAGCATCAACACAAGCCGATGTTTTTCTTACAAAAAGCTCGGTATTAATTTTTGTACTGGGTGCCGTTTCCTTTATTATTGCCACTGCGGGAGGTGTTATTTTTGCAAAAATTATGAATTGGCTTTCACCAAAAGATAATCCGATTAACCCAATGATTGGTGCAGCAGGTGTATCAGCAGTTCCCGACAGTGCCAGAGTTGTGCAAACCGAAGGATTAAAAGCCGACCCTAATAATCATTTGCTGATGCACGCAATGGCTCCGAATGTTGCCGGTGTAATAGGTTCCGCTATTGCTGCAGGTATTTTATTAAGTTTTCTTATGTAGAGGAATAACTGTGCCGCATTTATGAGCGACACGGTATCAACTGCTTCCGGAGGTTTATTTTAATTATAGTTCTGAATACAAATAATTAAATTTAATTGGTATAAACAACATTATAAAACTTATTCTTTATTTTTATATTTGCAAACATACAAGCTTTGTTAAATTTATTCAGTCAAAGCATAGGGGCAGAATAAACAAACGGATAAATAAAGTTACCGATGAGTATGTTAAAATCTAAAACTGTTACTGATATTCATTTAATAAAAGATAACATACATCGTATCATTTATTCCGTCGATGCCTCTGCATACAAAGAAAAACCGACAGGTGTTGTTTATCCGACAGATAAAGAGGAAATAAAAAAGTTAATTTCTTTTACAAAAGAAAATCAGACTTCAATAATAGCCAGAGGTGCAGGAACTTCCCTTGCAGGACAGGTTACAGGAAAAGGAATTATTGTTGATGTTTCAAAATATATGAACAAAATTCTGCATCTTGATGCTGAAAATAAACTTGTAACGGTTCAACCCGGTGTTATACTTACCGACTTAAATAACTACTTAAAACCTTACGGTTTATTTTTCGGACCTGAAACTTCTACGGCAAACCGATGTACCATAGGCGGAATGGCAGGAAACAACGCTTGCGGATTACACTCTGTAATTTACGGCAGCACAAGGGATTACACATATTCTATAAAAACAATTTTAAGTAACGGTTCGGAAGTTGTTTTCGGAGAACTTACAAAACAGGAATTTAACGAAAAGTTAAAATTACAAAATCTTGAAGGAAAAATTTACAGAAAAATATACGAAATTCTTTCCGATAAGGAAATTCAAAAAGAAATAGAAAAACAATATCCCGACAAGGAAATTCCGCGACGAAATACCGGATATGCACTTGATTTATTACTTGACAGTGAAGTTTTTTCCGAAAATAAAAAGAAATATAATTTTTGCAAACTTCTGGCAGGTTCCGAAGGAACACTTGCGTTTACAACAGAAATTACACTTAAACTTACAAATATTCCGCCTAAGCAAAAAGCCTTAATTGTTGTGCATTTCAGCAAATTGGAAGAAGCCTTTTATGCCAACCTTATTGCTCTCAAATTTAAACCCGGAGCAATTGAATTAATGGATAAAAAAATTATTGACTTAACAAAAAAGTCAAAAGGACTTGACAAAAATCGTTTTTTTCTGAAAGGAGAACCGGAAGCAATTCTGATAATTGAATTTTCAAGAGAAAGCAAAGAAGAAATTTTGCAAATTGCCGAAAACTTGGAAACTGAAATGATAAAAGTCGGCTACGGTTATCATTTTCCTGTAATTTGGGGCGATGATATTAAGAAAGTTTGGGATTTACGCCGTGCCGGTCTCGGAGTTTTATCCAATATGCCGGGAGATGCTCGTCCGGTTAGTTTGGTTGAGGATACGGCTGTGAGGGTTGATAAATTACCTGCGTATATT
>JAADGE010000076.1 GCA_013152535.1 Chlorobiota bacterium | reverse complement strand
TTTGAATTAATCCGATAAAATTTTCAATCAAAAATAAAAAAAAATCAGCTCGGCAAAATGAGCTGATTTTTGTATTTCCTGAAAGTCCCTATTTGTTTAGGGATTTTTTTCAACGATATTTTCCTGTGTAACAGAGTGAATATATACAAAATACGATAAATCCTATTGCCGGAACTAATATTATTTTTTACGCTTTGTGTTCCGAAAATTTATCAAATAATATTGCAGGTTATTTCTCGTAATTTGCAAAATTTCAGAATCATCATATATCAATAAATCAACAGTCCCGTCAAAACAAGACGGGACTGTTGATTTTCAAAATTATACAATAAAACAAATTTTAAAATAATGCACTATGGCATTCGGAGCAAGACATTTCCTTCCAAGCCTTATCTATATCAACAGGGTGAACAAATTCCAAAGAACTGTCAACGGGTACATCATAACTGAACTTATTTTCAATTTTTTCTGCTACAATAGAATGACATAAATTACAATCATTTCTGATAATTGTGCCGTCCTCGGCAGCCATATTACCCGAATGACATCTGAAACAACCTTTAGTCTGCTGATGACCTATATGGTTTGCGTATGATGTATTGTAAACGTTCATTTCAGGGAAACTGTTTTTGCTGAATTCATTTTGGATTCCTGTAATGGCTTTATCTATAGAGCTTTTTTGTGTTTTATAAATGTCAGGATGTTTGTCTTTATAAAAACTTGTAATATTATCCTTTATATAGTTTAATGACGAATCGGTAGTTGAGGTTCTTACGGTTAAAACTTGCATTGATATTTGTTTAATAAATTTAAGATCTTTGGGTATTATTCCTTTATTTATACCGTCATCAACATAATCAGAAGGTGATTTAAACGAGTGAGAAGGTCTGTTATGACAATCCATACAATCCATTTCGGAAGTTTGTAAGTGTAACATTTCTTCAGGAGCAAGAGGCTCGTTAACATCTTGAAATACAGTAACTTTTCCTGTTTCTAAATTAGTGTATTTTACCCAAGGAATAGTATCTTTATGATTTGATTTTGAAATATACTCAATTTTAACATTGGGGTTAATGTGCCAGTGAATACCTTCGGCATGTCCGAGAGCACTGATTCCCGATGAAATTTTCATCTTTAATGTTATATCGCATTCACTGTTAACTGTATCTGTAATATAACTTCTTATTGTAACCAACTTATTAGGATAAAATTTATCGGGCCAGTGACATTTTTCACATGTTTCTCTTGCCGGTCTCAAGTTACTGATCGGTGTCGGAATGGGTTTTGAATATTTATCAAATATAACTGAATAGACTTGATAAAGTCCTGAAAGTTTTGATTTAACATACCAATCAGCCCCTTCTCCAACATGACATTCAACGCATTTGACACGAGCATGTGGTGATTGCAGGTATGCAGTATATTCCGGGTTCATAACTTTGTGACATAATTGACCGCAAAATTTGACTGATTCGGTATAGTGAAATGCTTTATAACTTCCTATACTGCTTGCAAATAATATAATGAAAGAACCGATAACAAATACAATCATTGCATTTCGAGTACTCGTTTTGTTCAAATCAATCACTTTCCATTTATTTTCAATAATTCCGGTCTTTTTCTCCCTTTTGTTTTTCAGTATCATCCCAAGAGGAATCATTAACAAACCGATAATAAAAATACCGGGTAAAAGAATGAATGTAATTAATCCTAAATAATTTCCGGATTGTGTGAAAAATGTAGTTATCACAAAAAGAAAAACTATCAAAAGAAACGTAAACCCGGCAATTAAACTGCCGAAAAATGAAGTCGTATTGTAAAAAGAATTTGGTAATTTCATATTCTATTGTTTTATATTATTGTTTTGAATCAATTTTTATAATTGTTGCAAATCTAATATTTTTATCCTGATATTAATGAATAAATAATAAGAACTACTAATATAATACCGACAGACAGAAAAATAAATCCGAAGAATTTTATTATTCTCATTCTCAATTTTGAGAATTCTCTTTTTGATATCCGTTTTTCAAGTTTACCTGACTTTTCAAGCTTCTCATATTCAGCTGCTCTGTCTTCTTTATAGTCTTCAACAGGGACATGACCGGTGAAAATAACTGTATCCATAGGAAACGATTCCGGACGTAAATGCGTATTGAAAAAATGAACCGTAAATATAAATCCGACAGCAAGCAACGCCTCATCACTATGAATAATTTGTGCAACATTTATAAACCTCCCCGGCAGAACTTTTGCAAATAATTCGGGAAACCATAACATCAAACCGGTAAATCCGATTACGGCAACTCCCCAAAAAACAGCCATATAGTCAAATTTTTCCCAATAAGTCCATCTTCCGTATTTTGGTCTGGGTCCTTTACCGAAAAACCATTTGAGTGAATTCACAAAATCTTTTATATCCTGTTTATTAAACATTAAAGAATCAGCTCCGAAAATAAATTCTTTCAGAGTCTTTTTCCTTTCAATTTTTTGTTTGAATAATGAATATAAATGAAAGCCGAAATAGCCGAAAGTAATTACAGCGCCTATTCGATGAATTGTTCCTGCTCCGCTTACTCCTCCAAAAAGTTTAATCATAAACTTTGCCCAATTCATATCTGAAAATTTCAGCATCATACCGGTTAATGCCAACAAAAGAAAACTGATTATAATAAATATATGGGTAATACTCTGACTTTTTGTAAATCTTCTGAAATACTTTATTTCACCTTCCTGTTTTATATGTTTTTTCTTTCTTCGTTCTCTGATTGATTTAGGGAACCATAATAATGTGTGAATACCGAAAAATCCGAATACGGAAATAAGCAATATGGTCATTGCCCAATAGGTGTAATATAAAAGCGGAAATTTTTTCTCATTATAATGTGTTGCATGGGTTAAATATCCGGTAAATTTTTTATTGGCATCTTTATGACATTTTTGACAAGTTGCTACAATATTATTTTTGTTTATTGTAGATTTTGGGTTATCCATATCCAAAATATTATGTGCTCCGTGACAATCGGAACATTTTGCCGTACCGTCGTAACCCAGTCTGTATGCTTGTCCGTGATAGGTTTTGAGATAAGACATTGCAAGTTTCTTATGGCATGAACCGCATTGGTTTATGATTTGATTCATAAATTTATCTTGCTTAACATTAGATATCTTATGTGCTGAATGACAATCAACGCATTCCGGATATTTCTTTTTTCCGACATGATTAATGGCATGATCACTCTGAATATATTCATCATAAATCCCTTTATGACAAACGGCACAAGTAGAAGGAATATTTTTGGGATATACAGAGGAACGTTCATCAGAAGCTTTTAATTCATAATGACTTGTATGACAATCCGTACAAACAGCACTTACTATTAATCCTTTTTCCGTAACACCCCTTCCGTGAACACTTTTTGAATAATCCGAGTACGCATTTTTTTCAATCAAATTAGTATTTATATCAGCTTTTCCTTTTGTTTTATGACAGGAACCGCATAATGCAGGTATTGAAGATCTGAAAATGGGTGATGTATCATCAGATTTAACTTTTATTTTATGTGAACCGTGACAATCAGTACAATAAGGAGCATTCTTGTTTTTATTAAGATAAGCAGTTCCGTGACCGCTTTCGTAATATAAATTTGCTATTTCGTTATGGCAATTTGAGCAATCAACTTTCCCGATTCCTTCACAAGGTATTTCTTGGTCATAATGTATTTCGGTATGACATTTAACACAGGTAATTCCCTTATGTGCATAGTCGTTAATATCGGAAAGTTTGACGGTTAAAGAAACTTTCTTTCCGTTAACCGTTTTAAAAATATCGTCTTTCCCGTGGCATTTTAAACACGACTGATTTGACATTGTTCCTGCAACATCCGAGATTTTAATGATATGAGGCGGATGACAATTAGTACAGGACGGAATAACTCCGGGTTTTGAACTCCAGAGTTCTTTGTTAATAATTTTTTTATGAACATCTGCGATTCTGGTATGACATTTCATACATGTTGCTGCAATATTATCAGGTGCTACCGATGAGAACTTATTCGTATGAGGTAAAATAAGGTGATTCCCATGGCAGTCGTTACAAGTTGCCGTAACAATAAGCCCGCTCTTATACAGTCCTTTACCATGAATACTTTGACTGTAGTTTTTAAGAATATTATGTTCCGAAATGTTATAAACTCTTTCGACAGGAGCTCCTTCTCTGTGACATTTCCCGCATAATGCAGGAATATTCATCTTATAAGTTAAAGATTTTTGATTGCTTCCGGAAAGAATATTGTGCGTACCATGACATTCTTTACAATTTGGTGCATATAAATCACCGACTCTCAACTGTCGCCCGTGAATTCCCGAATAAAAATTTCGACTTTCGCTTTTATGACAGATTCCGCAATTTACGTTTTTAAGATCTTCAGAATGCGGAAAATCTGAAACATTAGCATCTGTATGACAAGAAATACATTTAAGTTTTTTATGAACAGAGTTTTTAAGTGTTCGTATATTAACAAAAACCGAAATTGTTTTGCCTTGACTTACCATCGTCAGTCCTTTATCGTCATGACACATCAAACAATCTTCGTTGGTTTGTGCGAAAATATTTAATGTAAGAAAAAGAAGAAGACAATTAAAAAACAGTAACCTCAAAAATTTTATATGCTTAAACATAAGTATTGAATTTGGTAAAAACGGTAAATATTATTTTATTTATTATATATCAATGTTATATTTTCGTAATTTATAAAAACATCATTCAGTTTCAATGTTATTATCTGAAATATATTTCTGTAAATTTTCATCTTTTTCAATTTCAGACATAAAAAAGTCTTCGACATTTATTCCTTTTTTCTCAAGTGCCGTAATAAAAAATTTCGTAAAATAACTCATCTTTCTTTTTTCTTTGCTTCCGTTCTTAATTTTAAGCCATTCAACAATTACTTTTTTAAATCGTAAATAATGTTCATCTTTATAATGTTCCAATGTCATTTGTCCGTCGATAACAGTAAAGTTTAAGGGATATTCTTTCGGTCTGAACATAACAAAAAACCAGTGCCATATTATGATTGCAAGAGTTGCCAATACAGCTTCATAGAAGTGAATAATTTCACTTACTTTAATAAACCAAACCGGTGCCCAATTTCCGACAATTGTAGGAAACCAAAGAACAAATCCGGTTATTACCATAACGATAGTTCCCCAAATAAGAGCCCAATATTCGGCTTTTTCAATATAGTTGAAATTTTCAAAATCCGGATGTTTTTTTCTTAATCTCAGATAATACATTACATTTTGTCCGGCAGCTTTAAGATCATTAAATCTCGGTAATAACCCGTTCAGAAGAGATCGACCTCGCTTTGTAGCAATTAAATATACAATATGATAAAGTGATAAAGCAATCATAACTATGGCAGCAACTCTGTGAACAATTCGTCTGATATTTTCATCGAATCCTATATTTTGAAGGATATCTGCAAACCATGAATCCGAATATTTTAACAGAAACCCGGATAACGACAATACAATAAAAGAAGTCAACAAAAAAGTATGTTGTATAAGTTCATTGAGAGTAAATCGAGGAATTCTGATTTGTAATTTTTCATGTTTGTGTTTTTCTTTCAAATCGTGAATAAAAATAATCACATTGTGTAAAATCATTCCGCCAATAACAATAAAAATAAGCCACAAATAAATTGTTTTTACAATATTTTCAATAAATTTTGCAGAATGCGTTTCCTCACTTACATGAGTGTAGCTTTGGGAAAAAACCTTTGTTGCTTCAGGATGACATTTTTTACAGGTGTTCGTCAGGTTCTTTTTATTTATTGATGATTCCTCGGAATAAGCCGGCAATATTTTATGAACTCCGTGACAATCAACACACATTGCTGCCCGCAGGTTTCCGAATGAAGATGCTAATCCATGGTAACTGTCTCGGTAAGAAGAAACATTTATTCCGGTTAATCCGTACTTTTTTGCTGACAACATATTGTTATGACATACAAGGCAAGTATTATCTTGTATCTTTTTTACAGCAGCTCTGTCGTTAATAATATTAACAGCTTTAATATCATGTTCGCTGTGGCAATCGTTGCATGTAGGTGCTTTACGAACACCTTTTTTTACGGCAATCCAATGTATTGATTGCATATACTGTTCAGCGATTTTTTTATGACATTTTGAACAAGTAATCGGAATTTGAGTAGCGGAAATTGTTGAGTTTGCCTGTATTCTGTTCTTAATATTATGAACACCGTGACAATTAATGCAACTGGGGGCTTTTGTACTTCCTGATGCCAATAATTTACCGTGAACAGAAATTGAGTACATTTTACCGGGATTTTTTAACGCAAATAAATGTTTTCTTGTAAAGTTTACATCATCATGACACTTACCGCAAGTTTTTACAAGATTTCTGGGATTTGCAGTACTGCTGTCTGAAGTAACTTTATAAATAAGATGTGAACCGTGACAACTCCAACATTTTGCAGCATCGTCTATCCCTTCTTCAAGTGCAACACCGTGAATACTTTCTTTATGTTCTGCAGTAATTTTAGGATGACAAACAAAACAGTCTGCAGTTTTATTTTTCACATTTCCTTTTTGATGTAATTCTATATTATTAGCTATAAATCCGTGACAATTTGCACAAGTCAGCTTATTGTGTACAGATTTCCTTAAATTTACAGTATAGTTTTTTTCTTTATGACATTTTTTACAAGATTCATTTACTTGTGTATTTGTATGATACGCTGCTGATAAAACATTTTCTTTATGACATTTACCGCAAAATTCTTTTGATTTATTTTTTATTTTTGAAGGGTTCTTAATATAATGTGTATTATGACAAGTTTTGCACGTAGGTTTATTTTCACAAGTTTTTTTTAATATCCGTTTATGAATATCATTTTTGAGTTGTTCGGAATAACCGGCATGGCAACTTCCGCAATCTACTTTAGACAATTTTTCGGAATGAGGAAAATCAATAACCTTTGCATCCTTATGACAAGAAATACAAGTTAAATTTTTATGTACCGAATTTAACAGGAGTTTTTGATTCACATACATTGATACCGTTTTTCCGTTTTGAACAGCGGTCAATGTTTTATCATCGTGACACATCAAACAATCTTCGTTGGTCTGTGCAAACAGATTATTTAACAAGAAAAGTGTGGATAATAAAATAAATAATAGTTGTTTATAATCAAATATTTTCATAACTTTAAGAGTTTTTATTGTTAAATATTAATCATATAATTATTTAGTATTAAGTTTAAATTCTACCCGCCTGTTCAATGCCCGACCTTTTTCAGTACTGTTTGTATTGCAAGGTTTTGATTCACCGTAAATTTTCAATTTTAATCTTTGAGGTAATATCCCTTTTAAAATCAAAAACTCTCTGACAGCTTTTGCACGCTTTTGAGCTAAAACAATATTACTGTTGTATGACCCGACATTATCAGTATATCCTTGAATACTAATTTGGGTATTCGGATATTTTTTTAAAAAATTAATAATTTGTAATATTCCTTTTGGATAGGGGTTATTAATGTTAAACTTTGCAGTTTCAAAATATACTTTTACAGAATTGATTTTGTTAAATTCTGTTTCTGTTGAAATTGCTTTATCTGATATTACGGATTGGGTTTTTTCAATATTATCATTCTGAACGGATGCAACAGTATCGACATCAACATTTTCAGCAGATATTTTTATAAATAAAATTGTATCGGCAGCGGGTTTATTTTCAATTGTTACAGTATCATCTTTTATTTCATTTTTTAAAACAACAGCAGAGTCTTTTTTCAGAACAAGAG
>JAADGE010000081.1:51519-92289 GCA_013152535.1 Chlorobiota bacterium | reverse complement strand
AACTGCAAATCAGCACATTACCATATATGTTTTTATTTTCAAGATATATTTCATCCCCGATTAAACTTAATTTATTATCTAAAAACAACAGCTTATTTTGATTATTATAAAAGACCAAAATTTTCATCGGGTTTTTTACATCAATCGAGGAAATAACTTCACTGTACGAACTGTCAAAAGAAAATAATTGTTTGCCGTCCGAGGTAAATTTTATTAACGAACTTCCGGAAATAACATACAAATTATCAAAATCATCAATATAAATTTTATCTGCCTTAACAGGAATAATTGTCTTTATATGAATATCTGAAAAGGTACTCAATATAAAAACAGAAATCAGGCAAATAAATAATTTCATCGGAAATTAATTAAAGTAGGTTTGCAATTTTAACTTCACACAGATAACACATATTTAAACAGAAAAATATAAGGTTTTAAAAAGTTATTTCTGTGAATTTAATTTAAGCAGTTCATCAATATATATACGGTTATTTACTAATCGAGGAATTTTATTTTGTCCGCCGAGTTTTCCTTTTTCTTTCAGCCAATTATAAAAAAGTCCTTCTGTTGCCGAATGAATAACAGGCATTCGCAGAGTTAAATCTTTATAGCGTTTTGCGGCATAATCCGAATTTGTTTTTTTTAATTCCTCATCTAAAATTTCAGCAAATTTGTGTATATCAGACGGTTGTTTTATAAATTCAATCAACCATTCGTGTGCCCCGGTTTCATTATCAGAAATATAAATTGGTGCTGCCGTATATTCCCTAATTTGAGAATCTGTTTTTTCTGTCGTTTCTTTCAATGCTTTTTCGGCATTTTCAATAATCAGTTCTTCACCGAAAGCATTTATAAAATGACGAATTCTGCCTGTAATTTTTATTTTATGCGGTTTCAAAGAAGTAAATCGAACAGTATCACCGATTAAATAACGCCAAAGCCCGCTGTTGGTAGTTATAATCATTGCATAATTTACATTATATTTAACATTATAAACAGTATAAACCGGGGGATTATCTTCAAATATTTTATCGGCAGGAATAAATTCATAAAAAATCCCGATATCCAACATTAAAAGCATATCATTAATACTTAAATCATCTTGTAAAGCAAAAAAACCTTCCGAAGCATTATATGTTTCAAGATAACGAGTTTCCGGCGGTAATATTTTTTTATAAATACTTCGATACGGCTCAAAACTCACACCTCCGTGTATAAATAATTCAAAATCAGGCCAAATTTCCGCAATATTATTTTTACCTGTGATTTCTAAAATTCGTTTTAACAAAACCAATGTCCAGGACGGCACACCCGTAATGCTGGTAACATTTTCTTCAATGGTTTGTTCAGCCATCTTCTCCAATTTTTCTTCCCATTTAGAAAGCAGGGCAACATTTTTATTCGGAGTTCGCAAAAGATGGGACCAAACAGGCAAATTATCAATAATAACAGCTGAAAGATCACCGTAATACAAAGAATTCTTAAACATTGATATTTGTCGGCTCCCTCCTATTACCAGAGATTTACTCTTTACCAATTTTGTGTCTTCATATTGATTTGCATAAACAGCAATAATATCCTTCCCTCCTCTGAAATGATTGTCTTCCAAAGCTTCTCGACTAACGGGAATATATTTGCTTTTATCGGAAGTTGTTCCGGATGAAACGGCAAACCATTTTACGGGGCTGTGCCACAAAACATTTTGTTCCCCTTTTCTTATTCTGTCAATATACGGTTTTAATTCCGTATAATTTCTTACGGGAATATTTTTTTGAAAATTTTCAACAGTGAAATTTTCAGATAACTCAGAAAAATTATGTTTTTTGCCGAAAATCGTATTTTTGTTATCATTAATAAGGTTTTTCAACAAATTAAATTGAATTTCAAACGGATTTCTTTTGAATTCTTCAATTTGCAAAAGTCTTTTTTGTGTAACCTTATTAACTATTTTATTTATAATTTTCACAGTTTTACGGCAAAATTTAAATTTAATGTTATTTTTGTTTTCAGAATTGAAATTTTGTCAAAGATATAATTTTGTAAGTATTATTATAAATCATTAATGAAAAAAATATTTTTTAATTTAAGTTTGTTTTTATTTCTGATTATTTCACAAGCATCGGGACAATACATAAGATACGGAATTACGGGGGGAATAAATAAATGCGGATTATTCGGTATAGACAAACCTACAACTTTTAATAAACAGCTCGGATATTTCGGAGGTTTATATATAGATAATAAAATCAGCGAGAATCTCTCTGTACAAAGCGAATTGAATTTTTCTCAGTTCAGATTTAAGTTTTCGGAACAAGTTCCGTTAATAGAAAACAGCAATTTATCAATTGATGAGAAAGATTATTTTATTTCGGTTCCGGTATTTTTAAAATTCAAAAAGGGCTATGAATTTATCTTTTGGCATATCGGATTAGGCGGGAAGATTTCCGTTCTCGCAAAATCAAAAAAAGATTTAAGTTTAAAAGTTGGTAATTATGATACTGACCCGACCTATTACTATAACTATAAAAATAATTGGTATGAATACGGTTTTACAGGAAATGCCGGCATACAATTTAAAGCAATTGATTTATTTGTAAGATATTATATCAGTATGAGAAATATATACAAATCAAGCCAAGCCAGAAATATGAGTTACAACAATGTTGCATTCGGTGTTTCGTGGCAATTTAATTATAAAGAATTGTATCCGTACGGGAGAAAAGCCGGATGGAGAGGATTAAAATATAAAATAACTCATTTATTTAAGTAAAAAATGCAACCCTTTTTGTTTTTATTATCAATATGAGAGTTGTTTATAAATTAAAACCAATAAAATGAAAAAATTTACTCTCCTTTTTTTATCAATTGTATTTTTAAGTATCATAACTTTTGCTCAAAAAAATAAAAATAAGGTTTTAGATAAAATAAAAATATATGATATTAATAATTCCTATGGCAACACAAAAACTGTTACGGATTGGATTTCCTATTGCGGAGATCCTGCTCATAGTATAGGAATGGGTTCTGCAGCAGACTTCGGATGTTTTATTCATATTCCGGCTTCCTTGTTAGCCGCACATGACGGAAGACAAATACAAGAAGTTATGGTACAAATTAAAGAACCGGAAAATGTTGCATCTTGTGAATTGCGTATTTATGAAGAAGCCGGCAGCGGAACTCCGGGAACACCTGTTTTTACGCAATCTTTTACTCCCAATGCCGACGGTACGGCATGGACAACAATATATCTCGCACCGCCGTTCACAATTGATGCTTCAAAAGAATTAATGGTCGGCTATTTCGGTAATTTTACAGGAGGATATCCTGCGAGTTGTGATGACGGACCGGTAAATACTGACGGTAATTTTATGATATGGAACGGTGCCTGGACACATTTAAAAGATCTGAGTTCTACGCTAACTTATAATTGGAATATTAAGGTCGGCATCGGAGATGCTTCTGCAAATGACGCCGGTTTAACAAATATAACAACGGAAAGCTTAATTTCCGAAGGAAATATTGATATTACCGGAAGTGTTTTTAATTTCGGAACCAATCAAATTAATTCTTTAGATTTAAATTGGCAAATTGATAACGGTACGGTTCACAGTGAAACAGTAAATTCATTAAATTTAAACACCGGAGACAGTTATAATTTTACCCATGGAACACAATGGAATGCAACATCCGGAGATTATACATTAAAGGTTTGGAATTCAAATATGAACGGGAACGGAAATGATGATAATACTGCAAATGATACTTTGACGAAAAATATTAAAGTTATAAGAGCTGTGGATGTTGCATGGGATAAATTGTTTACACCGTTCTACAGCTTGCCGGGTAATGTTTCAATCAGCGGTAAAATAATTAATACCGGAGAAAATAATTTGACATCTTTTGATGTTACGTATAATATTGACGGCGGTACAGAAAGTCCTGTTTACAGTGTAACAAATATTAATATTCCCTATGGCGGAACGTATAATTTTACGCATGATGTTCCGTATAACTTTATGACTGTCGGAAATTATATGATAAATACAACAATTGCTAACGTAAACGGCGGCGGTGAAACATATTTAGACGATAACACAAAAAGTAAAAATATTGTTATTTCAGATACTGCAACCCAAAGAATGGTTTTATTAGAACAATTTACAACAGAAAAATGCTCGAATTGCCCGCCTGCTTTAACAACTCTGGAACATCATTTTTCAGATAATCCTTATTTTATTATGATGTGTAACCATTCGGGATACTATACAGATTGGTTAACGGTTCCCGTAAACTCAACACAACTTGAGTTTTATAATAACGGCGGAAGCACTTATGCTCCGGCAGGAATGTTTGACAGAGAATATAACGGATTAGACAACGATGAGTATGACGGTGCAGATCCCGGTCCGGTATTTTGGGACGGAGACCCTTTCGGACCCGACAGAATTGATGCCCGATCTGCCGAGGCATCCGATGTAACGGTTAATATTGACGGGACATACAGCAATAACGGAAATTTAAATATAACCGTAAACGGTAAATTTCTTAAAGATATAAGCCATTCTGTCGGTGTGTCTTTATGGCTTACCGAAGACAGTATTGCTGCTCACAATCAATCCGGAGCAAGCAATTGGATGCATCGATATACCATAAGAAATGTTATTTCCCAAAGACTCGGAGATGAAATAACAACATCAACCAATGCCGGAGATACTTATGAAAAAAGTTTTTCATACACACTTAACAGTTCGTGGAATACTAACCAATTATATTTGGTGGCTATGGTCAATAATTTAAGTAATACTGTAAATGATCGAACTGTTCGAAATGCGGTTCAAGTAAAACTTACTAATCTTCAATATGTTTTATCTGTGAAAGATATAGACGAAAATAATTTTTCTGTCTATCCTAATCCGACAACAGATATTATTAAAATTTCAAACATAGGAAGTGCAGATATGAAAATTTATGATTTAATAGGAAACCTTGTTCTTGCTCAAAAAAACATTTCAAACGGACAAAATATCAATGTGTCAAATTTAAAAAACGGAACCTATTTTATCAAACTAACAACTGAGAATAATGTTAGAACTGAAAAATTTATAATTTCAAGATAACATTAAAAAATTCAACAGATACCATTATTAAATAAAGGTATCTGTTGAAAATATTGTAAAAAATAACTTCTTATTAAAATTAAATTATATGAAACAATTTTTATTGGTTTTAGTATCAGCATTTGTTTTTTATGCCGAATCATATTCTCAGATTACAATAAAAGACAGTAATAATAATGATTTGACAAATAAAACAGCAACATTACCGGTTTCGCCGGATAAAGTTTATTTTACAATAACAAATAATTCTAATTCTTCTAAAACATTTATTGTTGAGGTAACGGATTTTACGGTTCCGGATGATGCTTCGGGAATATCTGTATGTGCAGGCGGTTCTTGTATGCAAATTACCGTTGTTCCGGTTACCGTCGGACAAGCAATAAGCATAGATGCCGGAGCTGAATACGGAACAAACGGAGAAGCTGATGTTGAGTATTTTGCAAATGCAAGCACCGGATCTGCTTCAATAACCGTTAAGGTTTATGAAGAAAATAACGAATCAAATTCGGCATCATTTACTTTAGAAAGAAGTACAAGTAGTGTTGCATTTACAGATCTTCCCGAATATTTAATTTATCCGAATCCGGCAACAAATTATTTCATTGTTACCATTCCCGACAACCAAATAAACAGTGAGCTTAAAATGTTAAATATTCTGGGAAAAACTGTTAAAACAATTCCTTTGAGTCAATCACAAACAACCGTTACTGCTGAAGAATTGCCTTCAGGTATATATTTTGTTTCAATTATTAAAAGCGGAAAAATCGTAAACACAAAAAAACTGATTTTGAAATAATCCAATTATGAAAAAAACTCTGCTGTCATTCATATTCGTAATATCGTTTATGATTTTCGGATTCTCCCAAAACAATAAAAACACTGACCTTCCGTCTGTTGATATTAAAACATTAACAGGGGAAACCTTTAACACTTCCGATATAAAAAATCCCGACGGTCCGATTTTTTTAAGTTTTTGGGCAACTTGGTGTAAACCGTGTATTAAAGAACTTATTGCCGTTGACGAAAATTATGCCGATTGGCAGGAAGAAACCGGATTAAAAGTGTATGCCGTTTCAATTGATGATGCAAAAAGTATGAGTCGTGTTGCCCCTTTTGTTAACGGAAGAGCCTGGGAATTTGAAATTTTACTGGATCCCAACAGTGATTTTAAAAGAGCTATGAATGTTATTAATGTGCCTCATTCTTTTATTTTAGATAAAAACGGAAAAATAATATGGCAGCATAACTCCTATTCTCCCGGAGACGAAGATGAAATATACAAAATATTAAAAAAAGCTGCTTCAGAAAACAATTCTGACAATCAATAAATTAATATTCAGCCGGTATTAACCGGCTTTTTAATTCATGTAAAATGAACAAACTTTCATTTATTTTAGTTTTAATATTTACATCTTTCAAACTGTTTTCTCAGGAAGAAAAAAAAGATTACGGTGAATTTCACGGAAATTTTGAATTAAATGCTCAGACATATGCTCCGGATTCTGTTATTGATGCCGAAACAGTTGACGACATTATGCGAGCAAATACATACGCAAATTTCACCTATACAAAAGGAAAATTCTCTGCCGGTATTCGCTATGAAGCGTATTTGAATACGATGCTCGGCTTTGACCAAAGATATAACGGACAAGGAATTGCAAACCGCTATGCTTCATATACTTCTGAAAATTTAGAAATAACGGTCGGAAATTTTTACGAACAATTCGGAAATGGTTTAATTTTCAGAACTTATGAAGACAAAACTCTCGGAATTGATAATTCCCTTGACGGAATAAGATTAAGATACGCACCGATAAAAGGAATTCGTTTGACAGGTTTAATCGGAAAACAAAAACTTTACTGGGAATACGGTCCCGGAATAGTACGGGGTTTCGACGGAGAAATATCCTTAAATGAAACATTTAAAAAATTTACGAAAGCAAAAACAATAGTCATTATAGGCGGAAGTTTCGTCAGCAAATATCAGAAAAATCTTGACCCGATATATAATTACCCGGAGAATGTCGGTGCATTTTCAGGCAGACTTTCTGTTTCAAGAAATTCACTGATACTTTCTTCCGAATACGCATATAAAATTAACGATCCCTCATCGGATAACGGAAATATATTTAAAACCGGGAATGCTCTTTTAATCAATACATCATGGTCAAAAAAAGGTATCGGATTTCTGATAAATATACTCCGATTGGACAATATGAGTTTTCGATCTGACCGCTCTGCAACAATTAATGATTTAAATATCAATTATCTTCCTGCGATTACAAAAACACATGCTTATGCTTTCGCAGCTATGTATCCCTTTGCAACACAACCCAACGGACAAATAGGTGCAAATTTTGAAATTTTTTATAACTTCAAAAGAAAAAGCATATTAGGCGGAAAATACGGTATGAATTTAAACATTAATTACTCGCAGGTTAATTCAATTCAAAAAACAGAAATTATTATTAATCCGAATAACGAAATTCCAAATCTTCAAGGCTACACTTCCGATTTTTTTTCTGTAGGAAAAGAGTTATATTTTCGGGATTTTAATATTGAACTTCATAAAAAAATAAGCAAACAATTGAAAGCGGCTGCAATTTATATGTATGAAGATTATAATAAACTTGTTATACAAGGAAAATACGGAATGGTGCATGCCGATATAGGAATTTTGGATTTTACTTATAAATTCACTTCAAAACAAGCACTTCGTGTTGAAAATGAAATTCTTATAACAAAAAAAGATACCGACGGGAAAAAACAAGATCACGGCGATTGGTACATGCTTACTCTTGAATACACATCTTCACCACATTGGTTTTTTGCGGTATCCGATCAATACAATTACGGAAATCCGGAAGAAAGTCGCAGGGTTCATTATTATATTATTTCGGGCGGTTTTACTAAAGGTGCTCAAAGAATACAATTAAATTACGGAAAACAAAGAGAAGGAATTACATGCGTAGGAGGCGTTTGCAGAAATGTCCCTGCCTCTAACGGTTTTTCTTTATCTGTCAGTTCAACTTTTTAATTTTCAAAAAATTACTAAAATGAAATTCTTTAAACTAAGTATATTTATCAGTTTCATTATATTTTCTTTTGCCTGCAACAAAATAAATAATCCTTTAAAAGAAAGACAAGAAGGAACTTGCGGAGACAAAAACTCTCCTGTTCCTATAAGAAAAATACTTGTAGAAGATTTTACGGGACATCGTTGCCCGAATTGCCCCGATGCTGCAAGAATTCTTGACGGTATTCATGATGACTATTGCGACCATATTATTCCGATTGCTGTTCATGTAAGTTTTTTTGCAGAGCCGTTAAATCCTAATTTTCCCGAAGATTTCAGAACAGAAACAGGCAATGAACTTAATGATTTCTACGGAATCTCAAGTCAAGGGTTACCGGGAGGTCTGATAAACAGAAAAGAATTTAACGGGAATTTAGTACTGGGAAAAGATAATTGGCGCTCTGCCGTTAATGCAATATATAATATTACTCCTGATGTTAATATTATTATTGAATCAGCTTATAATACTTCTGAAAAGAGTATTACGGCAAATATAAAAGCCGTGTTTTTAAATGCCGTTACAGAAAGCATCAATTTAGGTTTGTATATTACGGAAGACAGCATTATTGCACCGCAGCAAGACGGTTCTGAATATGTTGAAAAATATCTTCACAGGCATATGCTTCGCAAAGGCATTAACGGACCTTTCGGTGAAAAAATTTTAAACTCTGCCGGTAAAAATGAAGTTTTTGAAAAAAACTTTACGATTACTGTCAATCCGGATTGGAACATTGCACACTGTGAATTAGTTGCTTTTATCAGTAAACATTCAACAAACGAAATCATTCAGGCAGAATCGGAACCGGTTAATAATTCAAACTGAAAGATACCTGCTAATTAAACCTTAACCCAAGCAATACAAGAGTTTCTGATAAATATTAATTTTATACAAATTCCGCAAATTACCACAGAAAATTTGTGAACTTCCGTGAATTCAGTGTCATTACAAAAATATTGTAAACTATTTATCAATAATATTGATTTATTAAACGTATAATTCAATCTGATAATTCAGGAAATTTATTTAACTTTATTTAACTTTGTTTCGAGAAAATTAGTTTTTGAAATGGATTCACAAATAAATATTTCCGGAATCAGCATAATTGATGTTTTATTGATATTAATTTTAATATGGGCAATTTTCAGAGGTTATCAACGCGGACCTATTGTACATGCTTTATCATTATTAACGGTAATTGCCGGAATTGCTGTTTCCGGATCACTTTCAACGGAAATTACTGATTTTATTCGTCAACGATCAACGGTATCTCTCTCAAATATTGAAATATATATTTTTGCAATTCTTTTTTCCGCAACATTATGGCTTTCAAATCTTGTTGCCGATAAAGCAGAAAAAGCAAGTTCTGTATCATTAAAAAAACCCGTAAATATCATTCTCGGAATACTTACAAGTTCAATAAAATATCTTTATATTGTGAGCATTATCTTACTTTTTCTGACACAATCACATGTGTTAAGTTCAAAACAAGAACGAAAAAGTCGATTTTATAAAACAGTACAAAATACGGCTCCTACAACCATTCGTACAGTAACTTTCCTAAAATAATTCCATTTTTAACATAAAAACTATTCAAATCTTTAAGGATAAAAGAGAATAATTATCTTTGCAAAAATTTTCACTGTATGAACTTTATTGAAGAAGTAAAATGGAGAGGCATGTTGCACCAAATTATGCCCGGAACGGAAGAAATTCTTAAAGAAAAAAAAGCGTCTGCCTATGTAGGTATTGATCCTACGGCAGATTCACTTCATATCGGACATCTTGTAGGTGTTATGTTACTTAAACATTTTCAAAGAGCAGGATATCAGCCAATTGTACTGGTCGGAGGTGCAACCGGAATGATCGGAGACCCTTCGGGAAAATCTGCAGAACGTAATCTGCTTACGATTGAAACCATCAGGCATAACCAGGAAAAAATTAAAACCCAACTTGCAAAATTTCTGGATTTTTCGGAAGAAAAAGAGAACAAAGCTTTGATGGTAAATAATTACGACTGGATGAGCAAATTTTCATTTTTGGATTTTATTCGAGATGTAGGAAAACACATTTCCGTAAATTATATGATTGCTAAAGATTCCGTTAAAAAAAGAATGACTGCCGCTGATGATAAAGACGCCGAAGGTTTGTCTTTTACAGAATTCAGTTATCAACTTGTTCAGGCTTATGATTTTTTACATCTTTACAAAGAATATAACTGCAAACTGCAAATGGGCGGCTCCGACCAGTGGGGGAACATTACAACCGGAACGGAACTCATAAGAAGAATGTTGCAAGGCAAAGCATATGCTTTAACAAGTCCTTTAATAACAAAAGCAGACGGCAGCAAATTCGGAAAAACCGAAAAAGGAAATATCTGGCTTGACCCGGAAAAAACTTCCCCTTACGAATTTTATCAATTTTGGATTAATACAAGTGATGAAGATGCCGAAAAATATTTAAAAATTTTTACCGTTTTAACTGAAAATGAAATTAAAACATTGGCAAAAGAACATAACGAAATGCCGCATACCAGACTGTTGCAAAAAAAATTAGCCGAAGAATTAACAACAATGGTTCACAGTAAATCAGCTTATGACACATCAGTTTCTGCTTCGCAAATTCTTTTCGGAAAAGGCAGCAAAGAGAATCTTCAAACATTGGACGAAAAAACTTTTAATGATATTTTTTCCGGAGTTCCGCATTTTAAAATAAACAAACAAATTCTCGAAAAAGGTATAAATATCATAGATTTATTAGCCGAAGAAACCTCAGTTTTTAAATCGAAAGGTGAAGTCAGACGATTAATTAAAGATAACGGATTAAGTATAAATATGGAAAAATTCAAAAATTCCGAAGAACATATTACATCCGAACATTGTTTAAACAATAAATATATTGTAATTCGTCAAGGTAAAAAAAAATATTCAATAATCATAACTGAATAAACTTAAATTATGACAGAAGAAAATAAATTCAACAACAATTCTCTCGACCTGTTAGTTTTTTTATACAAAAAAAGGCTTCCTATTATTATTATTACAGCAATAGGTGCTGTTGCATCAATTATTATTTCATTAATAATAACACCGATGTACAAATCAACCGTAATATTATATCCGGCATCTTCTGTTTCGGTTTCAAAAGCATTGCTTTCAAATAATACAAAAGGAAGTTTAATGGCTTTCGGCGATGAAGAAGAAACCGAACAATTACTGCAGGTTTTGCAGTCCAATGAGATTACTGACCACATTATTGACAAATTTAATTTACAAAAACATTACGATATTGATACAACTTCTAAATTTAGCCGAACAAAGCTGTATGATACTTATAACAATAATATTTCTTATAAAAAAACAAAGTTTCAATCGGTTCAAATTACTGTTTTTGACGAAAACCCGAAATATGCTGCCGATATAGCAAATGAAATTTCACTTTATGCAGATACAGTGATAAATAATTTGCATAAAGGGCGTGCTTGGGGTGCTTTATTAATTGTTGAATATGAATACAAAAAGTTAAGTCGTCAAATTCAAAAAATATCTGATTCACTTACAATTTTAAACCAAATGGGTATTCTGGACTATACGCAACAAACAACGGCATATACAACAAGTTTATCAGAAGGGATTGCAAGCGGAAAAATTTCACAAAAAGGAATAAAATATCTTGAGAATAAATTAAACAGCTTAAAAAAGTACGGTCATGTTTACTTAGAACTTTCAAAGTTTATAGAATTTGAACAAGAACGTTTAAGTTATTTAAAAGGAAAATGGGTCGAAGCCGGGGTGGAATATGCCCAAAATTTAACGAATATTTACATTGTTGATAAAGCCGTTCCGTCTGAAAAAAAGGCAAAACCCGTTCGCTGGTTAATCGTAAGTTTATCCACACTTTCAAGTTTTATTTTTGCAATTCTTTTTGTTGCATTTGCTGATTTTTTCAAAAATTTTAAAGAAAGAGTTAAAAACAACTAATTCTGCATTTTGGATATCCTGAAAAATAACAAATTACTTTTTTCCGTATCCGTAATATATATCATCATTAATGTAACACTCATTTATTTTGATATTTGGTACGGTATTCTGCTTCCGTTTATTTTTCTGATTTTGTGGTATGCCTTTACAGATTTAAAACTCACTTTTTTAGTCTCGGTTTTTTTTACGCCGTTTTCTCTGCTGCTTTCGGAATTTGTTCCTAATACTCCGGTTGACTTGTCAATACCCACAGAGCCGATGTTTGCCGGATTCTTGCTGATTTTCTTGTTAAAATTCTTAACAGGAAAAAACATTGACAAAAGAATTTTCAGACACCCGGTTTCAATTGCCGTTTTATTAAATCTTTCTTGGATTTTAGTTACCGGTATTACAAGCACAATGCCTGTAGTATCTTTTAAATTTTTTCTGTCTCGACTCTGGTTTGTTGTTCCCTTGTATTTTATGGCTGTTTATTTTTTTAAAGATAAAGATTTTATAAAAAAATATATTTGGGCATATATTACGGCTTTCATAATTATTATTCTTTACTCTTTGTATAATCATATCAGTGTCGGTTTATTCGTAAAAAGAATCGCTCATGGAGTAATGAGACCTTTTTTCAACGATCACACTTCATACGGAGCAGTTTTAGCTATGTTTATCCCTGTAATAACCGGTTGGCTGTTCATTAAAAAGCAAAATAAAAGTTTTGAAATTATTAATTTCTTCCTTTTGATATTATTCCTTTTTGCCGTTACATTTTCATATTCCAGAGCTGCATGGATTAGTATTACTGCTGTTTTAATCATTTTTATTATTATTAAATTAAAAATTAATCGCTATATTTTAATTTTCAGCAGCGTTACACTTGTTGCCTTGTTTTTTATGTTTCAATTTCAAATTATTGATAATTTAAAGAAAAATCGCCAGGATTCATCTGCAGATTTGGAAAAAAATGTAAGCTCCGTAACAAATATTGCAACCGATGCCTCTAATTTAGAGCGTATAAATCGATGGAATTCAGCTTTTAAAATGTTTGAAGAAAGACCCGTTTTCGGTTTCGGTCCGGGAACTTATATGTTTCAATACGCACCGTATCAAATGTCTTACGACAGAACAATTATAAGCACCGATTTCGGAGATGTCGGAAATGCACACAGCGAATACATCGGACCGCTGGCTGAATCCGGAATTCTCGGACTTCTGACTTTTCTTGCTATCGTTATCACGACTCTTATTACAGGAATAAAAGTTTATTACAGAGCAAAAGATAAAAATTTAAAAATTCTTGTTATAAGTTTATTATTAGGTCTGATAACATACTACATTCACGGATTTTTAAATGATTTTCTCAATACCGACAAAGCATCGGTTCCCTTTTGGGGCTTTACGGCAATAATTGTTGCTGTTGACTTATTTCACGAGCCTAAAAAAGTGAAAGCATCTTAGCAAAATATATTATTCATTCCCGAAGAAAGCAAAGTTTTTTTTTCATTAAAAAAGCGTACTTTTGTAAGTTACATATTTACGAATTAATTATTTTAAGTGAAAAATATAAGAAATTTTTGTATCATAGCTCACATTGACCACGGTAAAAGCACTTTGGCCGATCGCCTTTTAGAATATACCGGAACCGTTACGGACAAAGACTTGCAAGAGCAAGTTTTAGATGATATGGAATTAGAAAGGGAAAGAGGCATCACCATAAAAAGTCATGCCATTCAGATGGACTATAAATTTAACAATGACCTGTACAAACTTAACCTCATCGACACTCCCGGGCATGTTGATTTTTCCTATGAGGTTTCACGTTCCATTGCTGCCTGCGAAGGTGCTTTACTTGTTGTAGATGCTACTCAAGGCATTCAGGCACAAACAATTTCAAACCTGTATATGGCAATTGAAAATGATTTGGAAATTATTCCTGTATTGAATAAAATGGATATGGACACAGCCATGCCCGAAGAAGTTAAAGATCAAATTGTTGAACTTCTCGGCGGCAAACGCGAAGATATTATTGAAGCCAGCGGAAAAACCGGATTGGGAATAGAAGAAATTCTCAATCGAATTATTCATAATGTTCCGGCTCCGAAAGGAGACCCCGAACTTCCCCTGCAAGCAATGATTTTTGATTCGGTGTATAATTCATACCGAGGTATTATTGCCTATTTTAAAATCTTTAACGGAACAATTAAAAAAGGGGATCACGTTAAGTTTTTTAATACCGAAAAAGATTATTTTGCTGATGAAATAGGTGTTTTAAAATTAAAACAAGAACCAAAACAAGAACTTAAAGCAGGAGATGTCGGTTATATTATTTCAGGTATTAAAAATTCCAAAGAAGTAAAAGTAGGAGACACCCTGACACAATTTGATAAGCCTTGTGATGCTGCAATTGAAGGTTTTGAAGAAGTAAAACCCATGCTTTTTGCCGGCATTTATCCTATTGACACAGAGGATTATGAAGATTTGCGATATTCAATTGAGAAATTACAGCTGAATGATGCTTCTTTAACATTTGAACCGGAATCTTCTTTAGCTCTCGGCTTTGGTTTTCGGTGCGGTTTTTTAGGTTTGCTGCATATGGAAATCGTACAGGAACGACTGGATCGTGAATTTAATATGAATGTTATAACAACCGTTCCTAATGTTTCTTATATTGTAAAAACAAGAAAAGGTGAAACTGTTGAAGTTCATAATCCTTCCGGTTTGCCCGATGTAGGTATTATAGATACCATTATGGAACCGTTTATTGAAGCCCAAATAATTACAAAAACTGATTTTTACGGACAAGTTATGCGCTTATGTTTGGATAAACGCGGCGAATTAAAAAAAGAACATTATTTATCTGCCGACCGTGCCGAATTAACATTTGAAATACCGCTTGCCGAAATTGTTTTTGATTTTTACGATAAACTGAAAAGCATTTCAAAAGGATATGCATCATTCGATTACCAAATGATTGATTTTCGCCCGGCAAAACTTGTAAAATTAGATATTCTGGTAAATGGTGAACGCGTTGATGCACTGTCTTCATTAATTCATGAAGATAATGCCTATAAACTCGGCAGAAAAATGACCGATAAATTAAGCGAACTGATACCGAGGCACCAATTTGCAGTTCCGATTCAAGCTGCCATAGGTTCAAAAATTATTGCTCGCTCTACAATTAAAGCCGTGCGAAAAGATGTTACGGCAAAATGTTACGGCGGCGATATTACACGAAAACGAAAGTTACTGGAAAAACAGAAAAAAGGTAAGAAAAAAATGAAACAAATAGGAAATGTTGAAATCCCGCAAAATGCTTTTATGGCTGTTTTGAAATTGGATTAACTTTATTAAGTCATTTACTCATATCAAAATAAACTCAGAAATATAAAAATACACTTCTATAACCTTTATGTTAATTTACAAAAAAAATCAGATGAACATATACATTTTAATAGGATCAACAACTGTTACCGTAGCATTATTGTCATACTCAACAGCTGTTATTACAGAACAAATAAAGAAAAAAATCAATAATGTTGTCTTGACATTTTTGACAATCGGAATAATTCTTGATATCACTGCAACATCGTTTATGATATACGGTTCGTCTAATTCGGCATTTACATTACATGGTTTTATTGGTTATTCGGCATTATTGGTAATGTTGATTGATACATTCCTGATTTGGAGAAATTATCTCAAATTCGGACAAATTATTAAAAAAGCAATTCACAAATATTCATTAGCAGCCTATTTGTGGTGGGTAACAGCTTATATTACAGGGGGGTTACTTGTTGCCTTTGCAAAATAATCATTACTTTATATTTATTCAGAAGTAATTGCATTTACCGGTTGAACATACGAACAATCAGGTTCCTTCATGAAATGAATAAAAATTAATAATAATAATTACTTTTGCTTTTTCAAATTTTGAAAAATCACTAATAAAAATGATACAGATAAAAGACTTCAAAAATTTTGACGGGAAAACAGTCAAAACACAAGGTTGGGTTACTAACCGACGCAGCAGCAAAGGTCTTGAATTTTTAATTTTAAGAGACGGCAGCGGATTTGCACAATGCATTGTTAATAAGGATGATGTAAGTGAAACTACTTTTAATACTGCCAATAAGCTGACACAAGAAAGTTCGATTAAAATAAGCGGAAAAATTGTAAAAGACGAAAAGCAAATCGGCGGCTATGAATTACATATCAGTGAACTGGAACTTATAGGAACTTCCGTTGATTACCCGATAAGCAACAAAGAACACGGTATTGAATTTTTGATGGATCACAGACATTTATGGCTGCGCTCCCGTCGTCAGTGGGCAATTCTTAAAATCAGAAATCGCCTGATTTTTGCCATTCATAACTTTTTTCAAAAAGAAGGATTTGTACAAACCGATTCCCCGATTTTCACACCTAATGCCGCAGAGGGTTCTACCACATTATTTGCTTCAAAATATTATGATGACGATGCTTATTTGGCACAAACCGGTCAGTTGTACGGTGAGGCAATGGCTATGGCAATGGGTAAAATATACACTTTCGGTCCTACTTTCAGAGCCGAAAAATCTAAAACACGAAGACATTTATCTGAATTTTGGATGATTGAACCCGAAATGGCTTTCTATAACAATGAAATGAATATGGATTTGATTGAGGGTTTCATTAAATACATTGTCAGTGATGTTCTGAATAATTGCAAAACAGAATTAGAAATACTTGAAAGAGATACGACAGTTTTTAAAAATATTACTTCCGAAGCGTTTCCGCGCTTAACTTATGACGAAGCCGTTGATATTATTAAAGGAAAAAAGAAAATTAACGGGAATACGAGTATTGAAGTTTTAGAAGCAGATTTAGCCGACATTAAAAACCAAATTGAAGACTGTAAAACAGAAATTGCAGAAAAAGAAAAAATAATTGCAGCCGGTGTCAAAAAAGGCAAACGCAATTTTCTGCAAAACAGAATTGATACTTTAAAAAACGACAGTCATAAACTTGAAATAAAAGCCGGAAATATTCCTAAATGGATTGAATCGGCAGCAAACTTTGAATACGGCAATGATTTCGGCGGCTCAGATGAAACTGTTATTACCAGAATGTTCGATGTTCCGGTTATGGTGTATAATTGGCCGCATCAAATTAAAGCATTTTATATGAAACGCGATGCAGCAAATCCGGAACTTGCAAAAGGTGTAGATGTTCTTGCACCTGAGGGTTACGGTGAAATTGTAGGCGGCGGAGAACGTGAAACCGATTTAAACTTATTACTCGAAAAAATCGAAGAACACAAATTGCCGATGAAAGAATTTGAATGGTATTTGGATTTAAGAAAATACGGTTCGGTTCCTCATGCCGGTTTTGGTTTGGGATTAGAGCGTACCGTTGCTTGGGTTTGCGGAACACAACACATTAGAGAGACTATTCCGTTCCCTCGTTATTACGGCAGATTACGCCCGTAATTAATAAGCTGAGTTCGATATAAAAATATATGCTTTTGAACAGAGTAATCGAAAATCGGTTACTCTTTTTTATCTGTTGTAATTTATCTTTTTACAATACCGTATAATATTATTTTCAGTATGTTATCAATTTTCTTTTCGATTTCCGGATTTTCAAACTGATGCAATAAAACAGTTTCTAACCCTCGCATTGCTGTTACTATTCCTACAGCGGCGTATTTAATATCATAAACATCGAAATAACCTGCTTCAATACCGCTTTTTAAAATATTACTGAAAATTCTGAACTCTTCATCGTCATATATTTTTTTCAATCGCTTGACAAATTTGCTTTTTTTAGAAAAATGATTCATTGAATTATAAAAATTCGAATACACTTTATCTGTTTGCAAGCGAATTAAAATATAGGCTTTTAGTTGTTTTTCTGGGTTTTTAATTTCACTTACAGCTTTTAAAACCGTATTTCTGTACTTTCCGGCTTCGGTAAAAATAACTGCATTACAGACCTCATCTTTTGATTTAAAATAATAATAAACAGAACTTTTTGCTTTGCCTGAAGCATAGGCAATATCATTCATTGTTGCTTTTCTGCAACCGTATTTTTTAAAAACTTCCCGAGATGTTTCAATAATTCGATTTCGCTCTTCTTTTCTTTTTTCAGTCAGGTTCATATGTTTTGACAATATTGGTCGAATGTACTGTTTTTTTGGAATAAATATAAAAATCCCCGCCAAAGCGGGGAAAATTATTCAATTAAACTGTTAAATTTCTATACCTATTACTAAAATATCATCAACTTGTTTGTATTTTCTGCCTGTCTCATCCGTATGAGCCATCCATTCTTCCAAAAATTTTACTAATGCTGCTTTTTGCTCATTTAATGGTTTCTTATGGTTAGCAAGTAAAATTTCTTTGAATTTTGCAGAACGAATTTTAGAGTCGGTTTCTCCTCCGAATTGATCAACATAACCGTCAGAAAAGATGTATAATAAATCTCCTTTTTTTATATCAATGATATTATTTGCAAAAGATTCTTTTTCTCTTAAGTAAATCCCGATTGGCATTCGGTCAGCTTTAATTCTCGAAATTTCATCATTTCTGATAATTAATAAAGGATTATAGGCACCGGCATATTGAATTTTCATTTCTTTTTTATCAATAATACAAAGTGCGATATCCATTCCGTCCTTTGCCTCATTTTCTTTCCCTGTTTGTCGCAGAGATTTTTTCACATTTTCTCTGAGTCTGTTAAGAATAATATTTGCCTGCAGAATTTCCTCCTTATTTACAATTTCATTTAAGAAAGAAATACCCAACATACTCATAAATGCACCAGGAACACCGTGTCCCGTACAGTCAGCCGCAACAATTACCGTTTTGTCTCCTCTTTGAGTTGCCCAATAAAAATCACCGCTTACAATATCTCTCGGTCGAAATAATACAAAATGTTCTCCTAAAATTCTGTTTAAAAATTCATCAGGCGGCAAAACTGCTTCTTGAATTCTGCCGGCATAATGAATACTGTCCATTATATTTTTTTGTTGTTGCTCAATTTTATCTTTTGCTTTTTCTACTTGATCTTTTTGTTCTTGAATTTCATCTCTTTGTGCTGTTATTTCTTCATTTTGCATTCTGATTTCAGCTGTTCGCTCTTTTACGATTTGCTCCAATTTTTCATTCTCTCTTTTTAATTTTTTGGTGTATAGTTTAATAATTAAAAGAATAAAAAGAATACCCGCAACCAAGAAAATAAAGTATGCCCATAAAGTTCTGTACCAAGGCGGTAATATTGTAAAACTGTATTGAGCAACAGAACTTTCTGTATTATAAATATTTTTTGCTTTTACTTCAAACGTATAATCTCCTTCATACAAATTGGTATATCGCGTATCTGTTTTCTTTGACCATTTTGACCATTGATCCATACTTCCGACTAATCGGAAACTATATACTGTTTCTGTTTCTTTTTCAAAAAAGGGAGAAGCCCATTCAAAAATGAGCATATTATGCTTAAATTTTAAAACAGGTATTTTTGATTCAGGTTGTTTTAGGGTTGAAGAATAAGTTCCGTTTTCTTTTTGACTGTAATTTCCTGCAAAAAGCAACGAATCGTTTGAAGTCTTAATTTTTGTTATTAAAACATTAAAGGGTTGTTTGTAATTTTTAGTCCTTGTTTTATTAAATTCAAATAAGCCGCTTTCATTGCCTATCCAAACATAATTTCCGTCAGGATAAATACACAGAGTAGATTTACGAGGTAAAATATTAGCAAAAACTGAATCTTTTATTAATTTATCTTTATCGGTAAATTTTATTAATCTATGATTAGGCTTCACTTCATTATTATCATGAACAAACTGATTAAAAACAGACATCCAATAGTCATTATTATCCTGAACAAGCTGGTAAACTCCTATTAATGTGTCACAATATTGTTTTCCGAAATAAGAGAACGGTTTTACTTCCTCATTATCATCTATAAAATGAAGTCCGGAACCTGATGCAATAACAACTTTTCCGTTGATATTATGAACTAAATAATCCTTTCCGAGAAGCGGTAATCCTTTGGAAGAATCAAGAAGAGTAATTTGTTTTTCTTCAATATTTTTTAATATTCCGACACCTTTTATTGTCAACCCTAATACTAAATATTTTTTTGTTTCAAGAATGCTTTGAACAGGATCTGTTACTGCATTAATTTTAACAGGTTTTGTCCAAGTATTATTTTTAAAAGAAATAAAAAAAAGACCGTCATCGCTGCCGATAAATAATCTTTGAGGATTTGTTATTGATTGGTATAATACATGTGCATTATTTGCATCCGCTATTTTTGAAACAATTGTATCATTTATTTCATACACACCGGATACTGATGCCATTAAAAGTTTAGTATTATTTGAATTAGGTTGTTTATATTTATAAAATTTCCAAATGTTTTGATTTTCCGAATAAATATTAATAAATTTAGGTAAGTCGGATTTATAGCTTAGGTAATACAAATTATTATTTACGGCAAAATATAACTTCGTGTTATATCGTATAATATCATTAACAATACCGTCAAAGCCAAAAGTTTTATCCCATTTTGTAAAATTCCCGGATATATCGGCATTATAAATTCCGTAATCCTGATAAAAAAACCATAATCTCGGATTTAAACTATTTTTATTGTAAAATAAAGCTACAACATATTGAGAGGGAAGTCCTGTTTTATCATTATAATGATTGAGAACTTTTCCGTTCTTATCAAACATATAAATACCGTTACCCAAGGTTCCGATTACATAATTTCCGTCGGATAATTGTTCTCCGTTATATAGTGCTGCATCAAGTATTTCTGCATTTTTATCAATATGAAAAGGTTTTATTGCATCTTTATTTTTTGTTTTATCGTACAAAAAGAATCCTTCACTTCTTGTTCCGATTAAAATACGATTTTTGTCATAGGGCAACATTACATATATTCTTAACAGAGCAAATTTTTCACCGCCCGGAATTAATTTTAATTTATTATTTGAAAATTTATACAAGCCTTTTTCCCAGTCTCTTATGTAGAATTCATCATCAACGGAAAAGGATAAGTGAAACTGAACTTTCGGAGTAACTTCTGTTATTGTATTTATTAAACTGTCGTCTTTAAATTTTAAAGGTAAATTACAATAAAACAACTTATTAAAAGATTGAAAAAATATTTTATTATTTACAATCAGTGTTTTCCAAACCGGTCCGAAGTCAATCGAGTCTCCTCTGAATTTATCAAGATACAAAGAGTGAAATTTTAATTCTCCTTTATCATCCGGCAACATGATACCAAAATCACCTTCAGCACCGTAATACACATTCCCGTCATCATCAATTGCCAGGGATCTAACACTTGAACTATACGGGCTGATATAGCTTTTCCAAATTTTACCGTCATAGGTTTTTAAACCGTAATTACAACCGAAATACATAACTCCTCGATTGTCTTGATTTATAGTCCACACTTGCCCTACATTACCGTAATCTTTATCGGTATAATGAGTAATAAAAGGTAAGCCGTCTTTATTTATCTGAGAAAAGATATTATTCAGAATAAAAAAAAGGAGAAACAGAGATACTGATAATTTTTTCATAATATATTTCAATTATAATATTTGTTCAGAAAATGCAGTCTTTAAAATAATGCGAAAACTTTGTTTATTTTATAAAAAATATAAAATTCAAATATTTTTTTGATATATGTTAATTATTTTGACAAATTCAGATATTTTTTTGACAGAAATTATTCTAAAAGATATTTTTTTTGATTTTTTTTCCAACCTGCCCATGCTTTTGTATCGGTATAATAAATAATTAAATCAGCCCAAGCTTCGGTATCGGTAAAATATATTTTTTTATCTGCCCAAGCCTCAGTATCAATAAAAAACCAAATACCTTTATTCCCTGTTGCCCAAGCTTCTGTTTCTTCAACATATACAACCAAATCAGCCCAGGCTTCGGTATTTGTTACATAAACTTTTATATCAGCCCAAGCTTCGGTATTTGTTACATATATTTTTTGAGCAAACAGATTATTTATACTTAACAAAACAATAAAAAACAAAAACAGTTGCTTCATAAATTAAAGAAAATTTTCAATTATTGGTATAAAAATAAAAAAACTTTGCATATAATTAAAATTTATGCAAAGTTTTTTTGAAATAAAATATAAAATATCTAAAAATCTACAACTTTTATTCCCACAGATATCGGAAATATTTCGGGTCCGGCTCCTTCTTTGAATAAAGGAACAAAACTATAGTTTATAAACAATCCGATATTTCCGTATCCTATTCTTGCAGTAGTGCCGTATCGGAATGAGGCTAATTGAAAATCATCTGTTTTTTTATTTTTATAGGTTTCTCCGTTTACCTTATATTTTTGTTTTTGTTTTGACCATGCTCTAATTCCTCCGGTTACTCCCGCACCTATATAGATTTTTCGATGTTTTACGGGGATTTGAAATTCAAATATTAAAGGAACAGTTAAATAAACAATATTAAATTTGTTTTTTGTATAGTCTGTTTCTTCGGGATCAACATATTCTGCACGTATAATTCCGTTTTCATCTTCATAAAGGGTTATATTTTGTTTCAATGCCAGACTGTTCCATTCCAAACCTGCACCGGTTGCAGCTCCAAATCGTTTGTTTTTGCTTAACGGAATATCAAATTCCAAAATATTAAGTCCGTAACTCATAGTTTTTTCCGGAATAATAACCATATAATCTAATTGTTTGTCAGAAGCCAATGCCATTTTTGCATTTAAAAAATTTAACAAGCCAATTTCAAATCCTGCCCAATGTGCATTAAATCCGGAATTATTAATTTTACCGGTATGAAATTCTTTTTTGAAATGTTTTCCGTTTTTAGAATTTAAATCATTGTTATAATCATTCACATTGTTTTTAATATCAGCAATTCCGCTTTCAATATCAGCAATACCTTTTTTAAATGCCTGTTCTTTTTTTTGATTTAATCCGATTAATAATTTTTCTTTTTTTATCTCAGCTTCTAATTTTTTTAATTCAGTTTCATATAAAATTGCATTTAATTTTGCTTTTATCAACTTGTCTAAAGATTCATTGTCTTTCCCTATTACTACGATTTTCACATCTTTATTGCTTTTCTCATCATTTATTTCTTTAAGAATTTCATTTTTTACACTGTCCGTCAATTTTTTTTCCATATTTATGTCAGAATCTGAAAATTGGAATGTTTGTTCGGATAAATTTGTAATTTCAGATAAAGAATCAAGTCTTTTTTCAAGTTTTTGAATTAATTCCTGATGTTGTATATTTGATTCTTTAATATCGGCTATTTCTTTTTCAAAAGACTCCTTACCTTTTTCCAAATTATAAATTGCGTTTTCCTTTTGTGTATTTTTATCGGTAATAATCAGTTTTTTATTTCCGACTTTCAGTTCGGTTGTATCTTTTTGAGCATTAATGATAAACGGTAAAAAGAAAATACTTAAAAAAGTTGTAATTAATATTTTGTATATAGTTTTCATTTTTTATAAATCTGTTAAATTAATAAGTCCGGTTTTATTTTCGGTTAAATGTTTTTCTGAATTGAAAGTTTGAAGCAATAAAATTAACTTCGTTAATACTTCCGTTTTTGGCATACTCATTTTTTAATTCAACATCATCTTTTGTAAGTTTCTTCCATATATGTACACCTTTTTCGGCATACTTCCAAAATTGATCTTGTGTACTTTTTTGCGGTTCATCATAATTTACGGCAACAGAAGTCGGGGTGTAATTTATTGCAATATTGTTATGAATGTTTGAGATAAGAGCCCCGCTTTTCATTTCAGGTATCGATACTGTCAATTCCTTGTACAAATCTGTATTACTTCGGGGCTCACTATCTTCAAACGCAAGAACATTGTTTGCTGAATTTTTAATTGTTTGATTATGAATAACTGATGTTTGTTCTTGTTGAGTATGGTTTTTGTCATATAATTTTGTTTTTGAGATTTTTGAAATATTATTTTTCGGCTTTATTATGTTTTGTTTATAAGCAATCGGTTGTATTATTTTTTCATTATTGCTGTTTAAAAACATATTCTCTCCAAAAATAAAAAACAACAAAACTGCTGCTGCAGAGGCAATTGAAACAATTATTCTGTGTTTTAAAACGAAATATTTTCTGCGTAAAACATCTTTCAATAAATATCGAATATCCGAATTTGCCTGTAATTTTGTTTCAATAAATATTTCAAATGCTTTTTGTTTCTTTGTATTTCTCAATTCCGCTTTTAACTGATATTTTTCTGTTTCGTTAATATCATTTTCAATTGAAGCAACGCATAAATATTCAAATTCGGTAATTTCAAAATGTTGTGCCTGAGTCTTTTTTATTAATTCTTTTTTCTTTGTATATTTAATATCGGAAGGGGCTATTTTGAATTGCTCAAAATTGTTCAACTCATTTTTTAAACTCGGGTTTTTTGCTAAAAAACGAATCAATTCCTGTTCATCACTTTCGGATAAATTACTTTCCGTAAAGTCAAGAAAATATGCTTCGTAATTATGTTTGTTAATTGTTTCCAAGTTTATATTTTTTAAACAAGATTTTCTATTTTTCCTATATAATTTTTCAAATAAACTCTCGCTCTGTAAATATATACTTTTACTTGCGATTCATTTAAATTTGTAATATCTGCTATTTCCTTATATGAATATCCTTCATAATCTCTCAGCAAAATAACAGATCGCTGAATTTCAGGTAATTTTTCAATTGCTGCGTGCAAAACTTCATTAATATCACTGTAATCATTTTCTTCGTGAGTTTCAAAAACCGAATAATCATCGGTTAAACTAACTCTTTTTTGTTTTCTGATAATATCAATCATTGTTCTGTATGCCGTTGTAAACAAATACGATTTAACTTTTGTGAAATAAACCGGTTTTCGATTAACCCACAATTTTTCATAACTGTCCTGAACAATATCCTGTGCCGTATTTTCATTTTTTATGTTTTTTAAAATGAAACGGTAGATATGATCGGAATACGCTTCTACACTTTTATTGTATTCGTTTATTGTCATTAAGTCTTGCGTTCACAGGTAAGACGAATAATATACAATTTTGTTACAATTATTTTTAATATTATAACAAAACTTACATAATTCGTGTGTAATCAACTAGATATGAATAATGTTAACCGGAAGTATTTATCCGTTTTAATCAAAAACAACAGATCTTTTAAGCTCAATATTTAATTCTTCAATATTTTTTTGTTTCGTTTTTTCGTCCCAATTTAAAAATTCAGCTAACATATCTGCAGCAACATTTAAAATTTCATAAATCTCATCAATATAAAAGAAAATCATTCCTGTTCTGCGAATAAAAAAATCAGACAGAGTTGCAATAGATTCATAATTAACACAATAATGCAGTTCTGCTTTAAGCCAGGACAGTTTGGTGTCTCGGATTTCAGAATAATAATCAAATGCTTTTTCCGAAACTTTATCAATATTGGTTCCGTATCTGTAGAAAAGACGTTTAAAATCGTTTATGCTTATTCCGGTTTGCTTATATTCATCATATTTTCGGTCGGCATAATTAATAAGATTTGACATGTCTGGGTAAAAAGGAAATTCTCCGCCCGAAAGTCTCAAATTTTTAGTTTGGCATTTTAAAAATTCACGATTTTCTTTTTCAAATAATCTTTTAGCTACAATTTTAACAACATCTTTTGCCATTATTCTGTATCCGGTTAATTTTCCGCCGGCAATAGAAATCAATCCTGTTTTTGAGTGAAAAATTTCATCTTTTCTTGAAAGTTCCGAAGGATCTTTTCCTTCTTCATGTATTAAAGGTCTTAATCCGGACCATGCTGATTTCACATCATTTAATTTCAATTTAACAGTCGGTGCAATTTTATTAACAGCATCAATTAAGTATTGAACATCTGTTTTCGTAATTGTCGGATTTTCTAAATTATCAGAATAATCGGTATCGGTTGTTCCCACATAAATAATATCTTGCCGGGGAATTGCAAAAACCATTCGTTTATCTCCGGTGTCAAAATAAATTGCATGATTTATCGGCAATCGTTTTTTATCAAATACTATATGAATTCCCTTTGTATGATGAATTCTTTTACCTTTTAAAGAATTATCTTTTTTTCTTAAACCGTCAACCCACGGACCTGTAGCATTTACAATATTTTTTGCATAAACTGTAATTTCCTCATCATTCAAAATATCTGTTGCTTTTACTCCTTTTATTTTATTATTTTTATAAATAAACGATTCGGCTTTAACATAATTAACACATTCCGCTCCGTGTTCAACAGCTTTTTTTAACACTTCAATCGTTAATCTGGAATCATCTGTTTTATATTCATAATACAATGCACCGGCTTTTAGTATCGGGCTGTCAATCAAAGGAATTATTTTAACTGTTTCTTCTTTTGTCAACATCTTCTTTTGTTCTGATTTTTTAACACCTGCCAGAAAATCATAAACATAAAGTGCTAAAGAAGTGGTAAATTCACCTAAGTTTCCGTCTTCAATAATCGGCAGTATCATTTTTTCGGGAATCACAATATGAGCCGCATTATTATGAACAATTTCACGCTCACGACCAACTTCTCTGACTAATCCCAACTCTAAATGCTCCAAATAACGCAATCCGCCATGTACTAATTTTGTCGAACGACTGCTTGTGCCGGCAGCAAAATCCTGCATCTCAATTAAAGCAACACTCATTCCGCGTGTTACAGCATCCAATGCAATTCCTGCACCGGTTATTCCTCCTCCGATTATTAATAAATCATATTTTTTTGTTGTGAGAGAACGAACTTGTGTCTGTCTGTTTAAAATTGAAAACTTCATGTTTTTTTCCTGCAAAGATATTTCTTTTTAAAATAAATAACTGTTTTTCTGAATGATAAATATTCAAATAAGTAATAATTTTGGAGAACCAATAAATATTTATTAATTTTGATATGTTATTAACACATAAAAATCTCTCAAAAATGGAATTAAAAAGAACGTTTGATTTTCTTGACAATGCACTTGAAAACTTCCCGAAAGATGATGCTTTTTCCGTAAAACGAAACGGAAAATGGGATAAATACAGCACACAATATATTAAGGAAAAAGCAGACTTATTCAGTTTGGGTTTAATTGAACTCGGATTTAAAAAAGGCGATAAAATTGCAACAGTCTCAAATAACCGCCCTGAATGGAACATTGTTGATTTCGGGATGGAACAAATAGGCGTTGTTCATGTTCCTATTTATCCTACAATCGGAGAAACAGAATACAAACATATTTTATCTCATTCGGATTCAAAAATTATCATTGTATCTTCCGAAGAACGTTTCAACTTTATTAATCCCATTGCTGAAAAAATTCCGACTATAGAAAAAGTTTATTCTTTTGAGACGATTAAAGGAGTCCCGTCTTTTGAGGAAATAATAAATCTCGGAAATAAAAATAAAAAAAAGCATAACACTTTGTTTCTTAAAATAAAAAACGGTATTAAGGAGGACGATTTATCTTCTGTCATATATACTTCCGGGACAACCGGTCTCTCAAAAGGTGTTATGATGACTCATAAAAATTTTGTAAGTAATGTAATTGAGTCCGCTGTTGCTGTCCCTAAAGATGCAGAACTCGGGATCAGCTTTTTGCCCCTTAATCATGTTTTTGAACGTATGATAAATTATCTTTATATCTATATGGGTGTCAAGGTATATTATGCCGAAAGTATGGAAACAATTATTGAAAACATTCAAGAAATTAATCCGGATATTTTTGCAGCCGTACCGCGTATTTTTGAGAAACTGTATGATAAAATATATAGTAAAGGATTAGCATTAAAAGGAATTAAAAAATCAATATTCTTTTGGGCAATAAAGGTCGGAGAAAAATACGATGAAACGAAAAATCAGGGGTTTTTCTATAATTCCAAACTAAAAATTGCCAATAAACTTGTATTTATAAAATGGCGGGAAGCCTTAGGCGGAAATATTAAAGCCGTTGTGTCCGGCGGAGCTGCATTACAACCTCGGCTGGCACGTGTATTCGGTGCTGCAGGTATTCCCGTATTAGAAGGTTACGGATTATCTGAAACTGCTCCGGTTATTGCTGTTAACCGATTGGGAAATGTTATGGCCGGAACAGTCGGTCAATTACTTGATTCTGCTGAAGTTAAAATTGCTGATGACGGAGAAATTTTGTTTAAAGGTCCGAATTTAATGCCGGGGTATTACAAAGACCCGGAAAAAACAAAAAATGCGATTGATAAAGACGGGTGGTTTCATACCGGAGACACCGGAGAATTAAACGGAAAAATATTGAAAATAACGGGAAGAACGAAAGAAATTTTCAAACTGTCAACGGGAAAATATGTAGCACCCGAACTTGTAGAAAATAAAATGAAAGAATCTCCTTTTATTGAACAAGTTATGGTTGTAGGTGAAAGTGAAAAATTTACAGCAGCAATTATTTGTCCTGCTTTTGAACATCTGCATAATTGGTCTTCTATTCATAATATTGATTTTAACAGAAATTACGAACTAATTACAAATGAAACAGTTATTGAAAAATATAATCAGGAAATCGAACGTCTGAACAAATATCTGGATAAAGCAATGAAAATTAAAAAATTCTCATTAGTTTGTGAAGAATGGACACCTGAAAGCGGAGAATTATCACCTACGCTGAAACTGAAACGTAAAATTTTAGTAAAAAAATACAAAACCAAACTTGATTTTCTATACGGCTATACAGAAGACGAAGGTTTTGTTGCGAAAAAATAGCATTCAGGAAAAAGATTATTAATTAAGGTTTCGGAAAATAAAATCACAATTTCCGAAACCTTTTTTTATTTATATACGTAAATAAGAGTATCACTACCACATTTTTAAACAATTGATTTTGTGCTAAATATTTGTTATTATGGATTTATTTAAGTATATTTGAAAATAGAAACAGGCAATTATGGAAATAATAAAAAGGACTTTTGAATTTATTGAATATGCTATTGAAAATTACCCGAAAGAAGATGCTTTTTCTGTTAAACGAAACGGAAAGTGGGAAAAATTCAGTTCTCAAACCATTAAGCAAAAAATTGATTTCTTCAGTTCCGGACTAATTAGTTTTGGATTTAAGAAAGGTGATAAAATCTTAACAATATCAAATAATCGACCTGAATGGAATGTTGCCGATATCGGGATGAGTCAAATAGGCGTAATTCATGTTCCTGTCTATCCGACTATGGGAACTTCAGAATATGACCATATCATCAGACACTCGGATGCAAAATTAGTTATTGTAGCAAAACCGGAACATTATAAAAAGATTTCAGATGCAGCGATATTTAAAGAACAAAATATCAAAATATATTCTTATGATAAAACAGAAGCTCCGAACTTATTTGACGAAATACTGAAAACAGGAGAAGAAGAATTTGAGCAAAACACCGGAAAACTACAACAAATGAGAGCTGATGTTACTGAAAATGATGTCTGCTCAATTATATATACTTCAGGAACAACCGGAACTCCGAAAGGAGTTATGCTTACACATAAAAATTTTGTTACAAATGTTTTGGCTCAAGTTTGTGTTGTCCCGGAAGGCGTACATAAAGCAATCAGTTTTCTGCCGCTTAATCACGTTTATGAACGAAGTTTAAATTTTTTATTTATATATTTGGGTGTCAGTATTTACTATGCAGAAAGTGCAGATACACTGGTGGAAAACATTCAGGAAATAAAACCCGAAACTTTTGCCACAGTACCAAGACTTCTGGAAAAAATTTATGATAAAATTTATGAAAAAGGGCGTGACTTAAAAGGTATAAAAAAAGGTATTTTCTTCAGCTCTTTACGTTCGGCACAAAAATACGAAGGACATAAATCTCCGGGGTTATTTTTAAAAGCAAAACTTGCATTCGACAATAAACTGGTTTTTGACAAATGGCGAGAGGCTCTCGGCGGCAATATAAAAATTATTGTTTCAGGAGGTGCATCTCTTCAACCTCGTTTAGCACGTGTTTTTAATGCCGCAAAAATACCTGTCTGCGAAGGATACGGACTGACGGAAACTTCTCCCGTAATATCTGTTAACCGACTAAACGACATCCACCCGGGAACTGTCGGAAAGCTTTTAGAAACTTCGGAAATTAAAATAGCAAAAGACAGTGAAATTCTGTATAAAGGTCCGTGCTTAATGAAGGGCTATTATAAAGATAAAGACCGTACTGAAGATGCAATTGATGAACAAGGCTGGTTTCACACCGGAGATATGGGAGAATTGAACGGAGATATTTTGAAAATTACCGGAAGGAAAAAAGAACTTTTTAAACTTTCTACCGGTAAATACGTAGCACCTCAAATAGTTGAAAATATTATGAAAGAATCCCCGTTTATAGACCAATTAATGATTGTAGGTGAAAATGAACGCTTTTGTTCCGCTTTAATATCTCCGAGCTTTGATTATCTGCAAAAATGGGCTGCATTACATGAAATTTCATTTAAAAATAATTCGGATTTAATTAAGAATCAGCGAGTTATTGACAAGCTTAATGAAGAAATAACTGAACTGAACTTTGATGTTGAAGAATCTATGAGCATCAAAAAGTTTGCATTAGTTTGTGAAGAATGGGGACCGGATACCGGAGAACTCTCTCCTACTTTAAAATTAAAACGAAAATTTCTTTCGGATAAATACCAAACCCGAATAAATTGGCTCTACGAAAAATCGGACGATGAAGGTTATATCATCACATAAATAAAAATTTATTAACCGGAGTTCGATTATTTATATCAAGAGATTTTTAGTGCACAGATTATGTACTTATCGAACTCGGGTTAATATATAATGACAGATTCTATTTTCTCATTAAATCTTCAATTTCCTTAACAGTTTTCGGAATCGGTTTTCCGAGAACTCGGCATCCGTTTTCAGTTATCAGAATGTCGTCTTCGATACGAATTCCTCCGAAATCTCTGTATTCTTCAAGTTTCCGATAATTAATGAATTGTGCTGATTTATTTTCTTTTTTCCAAATATCAATCAATGCCGGAATAAAATAAATTCCGGGTTCAACCGTAATTACAAATCCGGGCTCTAATTTTCGTGCCATTCTTAAAAATGCCAATCCGAATTGGTCGCTTCGTTTTACGGTATTATCATATCCGACATAATCTTCACCCAGACCTTCCATATCATGAACATCCATTCCCATCATATGCCCCAGCCCGTGAGGATAAAAAAGGGCATGAGCACCGTTTGCAACAGCATCATCGGTATCACCTTTCATTAAACCTACAGCTTTCAATCCTTCAACAACAACTTTTGCAGATAGCATATGCATCTCTTTATAATAAATTCCCGGTTTAGAGTTCTTTATTACTTCCAAATTTGCATTTAAAACCGTTTCATATATTTCTTGTTGTTTTTGAGAGAATTTTCCGCCTACAGGAGTTGTTCTGGTAATATCACTGCAATAATGCATCGGAGATTCTGCACCGGCATCGGTAACCATTAATTGCCCGGATTTTATAATATTTTCATGGTGATGATTATGCAAAATCTGACCGTTTACCGATAAAATAACCGGAAATGAAACGGGACCTCCGTGAGATAAGGCAACACCTTCAATTTGTCCGTAAATTTCCTGTTCTTTTATACCGGGAAAAGCCATTTTCATAGAAGTTGTGTGCATTTTATAAGCAACATCAACAGTTCTTTCAATATCTTCAATTTCTCCGGCTTCTTTTATTGAACGTAATTTTACAACGGCTTTTATCAACTCTTCCGAAACATTATTATTTATTTCGTTTGCCGGAATTCCGAGCAGTTTTTCCAAAAGCAATTTTGTTTGTGCTCTGTATGCAGGTAAAAAATGAATTTTTCTGCCTTGCGAAAGTGCTTTTGCAATAAAATCATCAATTTTTGAAAGAGGATATGTAATTTTTACTCCGTTTTTTTGAGCAAATTCCTTCATAGCAGGTTGCTGTCCCATCCAAATAATATCATCAATATCTACATCATTTCCGAACATATAATCTTCGCCGCTGTCAACATCTGTAATTCCGATAACATCGGGTTGTTTTACCCCGAAAAAATACAAAAAAGAACTGTCTTGCCTAAATGTAAAAGTATTTGCAGGATAGTTAAAAGGAACATCCGAATTTCCGGGAAAAATTACCAAACCGCCGGAAAGTTGTTTAATTAAATTTTTTCGTCTTGCTGTATATATTTCTTTTGAAAACATAATATTTTGTTTTTAAATTGATAAATTAATTTTCACCAAAAATACAAATTTTAATCTCTTTTTTATTAAATGCACAAAAAACTTACTTTTGTAAAAATTATAGGAGTATGGAAACAACAAGACAAAAAAAAATATCGGCATTAATACAAAAAGAAATGAGTATTATTTTTCAAAGAAAAGCGAATGAATTTTCAAATAAATTAATCAGTGTAACAACTGTAAGAACAGCTCCGGATCTGAGTACGGCAAGAATTTATTTAAGCATTTTTCCGGAACAAAATAAAACTGTTGTTTTTGAAGAAATTAAAAAAAGTAAGAGTAATTTACGCTTTGAACTCGGAAATCGCATCAAAAATCAAGTCAGAAAAATACCTGATTTACAGTTTTATATTGATGACAGTTTAGATTATGCCGAACGAATTGACAATTTACTGAAACAATAATGAATCTTTCTTTATACATTGCAAAACGGTATTTATTTTCAAAAAAAAACCGAAATGCCATAAATATTATCTCCGGAATTTCGATTGTCGTTGTTGCGATTGCTACAGCAGCCATTGTTATCGTTCTGTCATCAATAAACGGTTTCGGAACGTTGATTGATAAGCAAATTTCAAGCTATGCTCCGGATTTAAAAATACAAGCCGTTAAAGGAAAGACTTTCAGAATTAATAATGAAAAATTTTTACAAATTAAAAATTTAAAAGCCTTAAAATATTTTGCCGAAATTACAGAAGAAAATATTTTATTAAAATACGATAATAAGCAAACTATTTGTACCGTAAAAGGCATTCCTGATGATTATGCGAAACAGTTTAATTTAAAATCCGCATTACGAGACGGCATTTTTAAAATATCGGGAAAAGTGTTGAACTATGCAGTAATCGGCGGAGGAATTGCATACAAACTCGGAATTTCAACAGAAACAGGAAAAAGCGTTTCAATTTGGACACCCAATCGCAAAAGAGTAAATTTATTAAATCCTGAGCAAGCTTTTAATCGCATAAATCTAATTCCTGCCGGCATTATTTCTATTGATTCCGAATTTGATTTAAAATATATTCTGACTTCAAATAAAGTTGTCAGAAAAATAACAGACAGAGACAGTTCTACCGTCAGTTCAATTGAAATACTGTCTGAAAATCCTGAGCAGATTGAATCTTTGAAATCAAAAATCAAAAATATTCTCGGCGATGATTATACCGTACACGATGTTTACGAACAATTTGATGTTTACAGAGTTATGAAATCAGAACGTCTTGCAGCTTTCATTATTATGTTGTTTATTACTTTAATTGCATCTTTCAGCATAATCGGTTCAGTAACAATGTTGATTATTGAAAAACGCAGAGACATTTTTACATTATTAAGTATGGGAGCAACAATTAATCGCTTAAAACGCATTTTTTTTATTGAAGGGTGGTTAATCTCTTTTACCGGAGCATTAATCGGAATAATTCTCGGCGGTGTGGTTTGTTGGGCTCAAAAACAATACGGGTTTATTACTTTTCCGTCTGACGGAATGTATATTGTAGATGCTTATCCGGTCAGTATGAAGCTGTCGGATTTTATTCTTACATTTTTATCTGTAATGTCTTTAGGTACTGTAATTTCTTTATATCCGGCAGCAAAACTTAAATCCGAATTTATAAAAATAATTCAAAGTGTGTAAGCTGAATTAAAACAAATTTAATTGTTTTTTTGCCTGCGAATAAAATACATCCAGCTTCTCGGCAGCTTGTTTTAAAACCTCTTCAGTTTTCGCAAAGCAAAATCGCAAAGTTTTAGTATTTTCTTCATTATGAAAAAATGAAGACATAGGAATTGCAGCAATTCCGAATTTTTTTGTCAGTCTTTCGGCTAACTGAAAATCCGTTTCATCCGTTAAACTTGAAAAATTAACTGTTTGAAAGTAGGTTCCGCCTGCCGGAATAATATCAAACCCAATATCTTTTAACATACCGTTAAAAAAGTCTCTTTTCTTCTGATAAAAACTCGGAAGTTGCAAGTATTCTTCTTCTTTATCTAAAAATTCCGCAACAGCATATTGAATAGGAGTATTTGCAGCAAATACCGTAAATTGATGAATCTTTCTTATTTCTTCGGATATTTTTTCAGGTGCTGCAAAATAACCTAATTTCCAACCGGTTGCATGATACATTTTCCCGAAAGAAAAAACCAAAATACTGCGTTCTGCTAATTCAGGATACTCAGCAATACTCTTATGTTCTTTTCCGTCAAAAATAATGTGCTCATACACTTCATCGCTGAGTATCATAATCTTCGTTCCTGCAACAACTTTTTTTAAACTTTGAAAATCCTCATCCGAAAAAATTTTCCCGGACGGGTTTTGGGGTGAATTAATAATAATTAACCGTGTTTTTGAATTAACCATTTGATTTACAGCGTCCCAATCTACGGAATAATTCGGGTATTTTAATCGAACATAAACCGGGCGACCGCCGTTTAGTCTGACCACAGGAGCATAACTGTCATAAGCCGGTTCAAAAATAATAGCTTCATCACCTTCATTAATAATTGTTGAAATGGTTGAATGTAATGCTTGTGTTCCGCCGGCAGTTATGGTAATTTCTGTTTCCGGATTGTAAATGCGATTATATAATTTTTGAATTTTTGCAGATAATTTCTTTCTTAATTCAAAAACTCCCGGCATCGGAGCATACTGATTATACCCGGCAATCATATATTTATTTACAAGTGCAATTAATTCTTCAGAAACCCCGAAATCGGGAAAACCTTGTGATAAATTTACCGCATTATAATCATTTGCCATTTTTGACATAACAGCAAATACTGAAGTTTTTATATTTGGATCTTTTGGTCGAATCATTATTAAAAATTAGGGATGCAAATGTAAATATTATTAAGTTTTTACAAACTTTTTTTGATAAACATAAAACTTTTTACGATAAAAACATACAAATACATCAAAATATCTAAATATGATAATTATCATTTTTATAACTATTTAAATGCAATACTTTTGTTTAAAATTCAAAACTATGACAAAAATGAAGTCTTTAAATCCTGAAAGTTTACAAAAAGCATCTAAAATGTTAAAAGCAATGGCTCATCCCCTGAGAGTTGCAATATTAAATTTATTATCGGAAAATGACAGATTAACAGTTACAGAAATTCATCAAGCACTTAAAATAGAGCAATCTACAACCTCACATCATCTTGGAATTTTAAAAGACAAGGGTGTGTTAAATTCCGAAAGAGACGGTAAAAATTCTTATTATTTTCTTCAAAATAATAATTTGAAACATATTATCGAATGTCTTAATAATTGTACGGAATGTAACTAATTCCTAATTATTTTCCGACTTTTCAAAAGATAATAAAATACGTATAAATCCTTTTTCTTATCTTTGCGGGAAAATAATACATTAAATGAAAATTAGAGTTACAAAACAATTCAATTTTGAAGCGGCACATGCTCTCTGGAATTACGACGGGAAATGTAAAAATATTCACGGACACACCTACAAACTTTTCGTTACGGTTATCGGTACTCCGATTTCCGATAATTCAAATGTAAAAACCGGAATGGTGATTGACTTCGGGGATTTAAAAAAAATTGTAAAAACACATATTGTTGATATTTTCGACCATGCCGTTATTTTAAATAAAGAAGCTCCGTACGAATCATTTGTAAATGTTCCTGAAATGTTTGAACGCTTTATCGCAACTGATTACCAACCTACTTGCGAAAATATGGTTTCTTATTTTGCAAAAATAATTTCGGAACATCTTCCGAAGAATGTTCATATTTTTTCCGTACGTCTTTATGAAACTGAAACATCATATGCCGAATGGTTCGCATCCGATAATTCTTAATATATGTCAGCTACCGATAAAAAACTATTCCTTTTAGATGCTTACGCCTTGATATTCAGAGCTTACTATGCATTTATTAAAAATCCGAGATATAATTCAAAAGGTTTAAATACTTCTGCAATACTCGGTTTCACTAATACACTCAATGAAATATTAAAAAAAGAAAAACCTACACACATTGCTGTTGTTTTTGACCCGCCGACAGGAAATTTTCGAAGTACAATTTTTCCGGAATATAAAGCCAACAGAGATGCAACACCGGAAGATATTATAAAATCTGTTCCGTATATTAAAGACATTATCAAAGCTTTTAATATTCCGATTTATGAAGTTCCCGGATATGAAGCTGACGATACCATAGGGACAATGGCAAAAAAAGCTGAAAAAGCCGGCTTCACAACTTATATGATGACACCCGATAAAGATTTCGGACAATTGGTTACGGATAAGATTTTTATGTATAAACCGAAAAGAGGCGGAAATGAAGCAGAAATTCTCGGCAAAAAAGAAATTTGTGAAAAATACGGTATCGACAATCCGGAACAAGTTATTGATATTCTTGCAATATGGGGTGATACGGCAGATAATGTTCCCGGTATCCCGGGTATCGGAGAAAAAACCTCAATGAAATTAATAAGTAAATATAAAAGTGTTGAAGGCATTTATGAACATATTGATGAACTGAAAGGGAAGCAAAAAGAAAATATTATAAACAGTAAAGATTTAGTTAAACTTTCTAAAGAGCTTGTTACTATAGCATTAGATGTACCAATTGACATAAATGAAAAAGAATTAGAAAAAGTTGAACCGGATTATAATACACTTGAAAAGTTATTTAAAGAGTTTGAATTTGATTTTTTATCAAAAAGTATTCTTCCGAACAAGCAAGAAATTATATCACAAGGAAGTTTATTCGGAGGATTTGAAACTGAAACAAAAGTAAGTTCCGACACGTCAATTTCCGACTTTAAAAATATTAAAAATTCCGAACACAACTACATTCTTGTTGATAATACCAAAGATTTAGATCGATTGATTACAAATCTGCAAAAACAAAAAGAATTTTGTTTTGATACCGAAACTACCGGAACAAATCCGCATCTTGCAGACATTGTCGGTATTTCTTTTTCTTATCGAAAAGCGGAAGCATATTACATTCCGTTAACAGGAAAAAATGAAGAAAAATTAATTGTCCTTAATAAACTTAAAGCGATTTTAGAAAATTCCGAGACAAAAAAAATCGGGCAAAATATCAAATACGATATAAATATTCTTTCAAATTACAATATTCATGTTGCCGGTTCTGTTTTTGATACAATGCTTGCCGATTATTTGATTCATCCTTCCGGAAGGCATAATATGAATGCTATGGCAGAAATTTATCTTAATTACAGCCCGGTTTCAATCGAAACTCTGATAGGTAAAAAGGGTAAAAATCAATTGTCGATGCTTGATGTTGAAATCGAAAAGCTTACGGAATATGCTGCTGAAGATTCTGACATTACATTACAATTAAAAACTGTACTGCAAAAAAAATTAATGAAAGATGCCGATATAGAAAAACTTGCCGAAGAGATTGAATTTCCGCTTGTTTATGTTTTAGCCGATATGGAAAAAACAGGTGTAAAAATTAATCGGGAACATCTTAATAATTATGAAAAAGAACTTGAAGAAAAAATAATTTTTTGCGAAAATAAAATTTATGAAATTGCCGGTAAAAATTTCAACATTGCATCACCGAAACAACTCGGGATTATTTTATTTGAGGAACTTAAAATTACCGATAAGCCGAAATTAACCAAAACAAAACAATACGCAACAAATGAACCTGAGCTTCAAAAACTGAAAGGGACACATGAAATTATTAACTTAATTCTGGACTATCGCGGTTTTTCAAAACTGTTGTCAACTTATGCAAAAGCATTGCCTTTACTTATTAACCCAAAAACAGGAAAAATACACACATCATATAATCAGGCAGTTACAGCAACAGGACGCTTAAGTTCAACAAATCCTAATTTACAGAATATTCCGATACGAACCGAAGACGGCAAAAAAATTAGAGAAGCCTTTATTCCGTCAAGTGAGGATAATATTTTGCTTTCTGCTGATTATTCACAAATCGAATTGCGACTTATGGCACATTTAAGTCAAGATGAAAATATGCTGAAAGCTTTTCGAAATAATGAAGATATTCATGCAGCAACAGCGGCTAAAATTTTCAATGTTGAGATTAATGATGTTACAAAAGAAATGCGCAGCAAAGCAAAATCAGCAAATTTCGGCATTATTTACGGTATTTCGGCTTTCGGTTTGGCTCAAAATTTAGAAATTCCGCGTTCAGAAGCAAAACAATTGATTGACGGTTACTTTACAAGTTATCCCGGAGTTAAAATCTATATGGATAAGAGTATAAAAATAGGAAGAGAACAGGGATTTGTTAAAACATTATACGGCAGAAAACGACAACTTCAAAACATAAATTCCCGAAATTCTTTATTACGAAGCAATGATGAACGCAATGCTATTAATGCCCCTATTCAGGGAACTGCAGCTGATATTATTAAAATTGCCATGAACAGATGCTTTAAAAGAATAAACGAAGAGGGTTTACAGGCAAAAATGATTTTACAGGTACATGACGAACTTGTTTTTGACGTTCCCAAAAAGGAATCAGAACAACTAAAACAAATTGTTACTTATGAAATGGAAAATGCCGCTCAATTAAGTGTTCCGCTAATTGTTGATACCGGAAGCGGAAATAATTGGTTGGAAGCGCATTAGAGATTGGAAATCGAAAACCTGAAATTCGGAGTTTGATTTTTTCACGCAAAGGTTCAGTAAAGAGATAATGCAATAATAAAAATTATAATACGCTTATAATGAATGATATTACCGGAATTATACTTGCCGGAGGAAAAAGCAGTCGAATGGGAAAGGATAAAGCCCTTTTGAAAATAAGGAATAAAACCCTGACTGAAATTTTATATGAGACCTTATCTTTTTTTTGTTCTGAAATTATTATCAGTACAAATAATCCGAAGGTAAAAATAAGCGGAGCACTGTCCGTTCGTGATGAAATCAGCAATATCGGTCCGGCAGGCGGAATTATTTCTTCTTTAAACAAATCAACAAACGAAAAAAATTTTATTATCAGTGTTGACACGCCTTTTGTATCATATGAACTTTTACAATACCTGAAAGATAATTCAGAGCCGGAGCTTGATATTACAATTCTGTCTGAAAAAGGCATACTGCAACCATTAATAGGGATTTATAAAAAAAACGTTGCAAAAACTTTTTTAAATGAATCGGAAAAAGGAAATTATAAAGTAAGAAATATAATAAAATTACTTAACAGCAAAATAATTGACATTTCAAATTTAAACTTTTACAATAACTGTTTACTTAAAAATATTAATAAATCGGCGGATTACATTTCAGCTCTTAAACGTGCGAATGCTAAAAAAGAGTAAGACCCGAAATGCTGTGCAAAACGGGTCTTCGTACTCAAAATCAAACGTACAAGGAAAAACTTATAAAAATTTTAATCAATCTTCTTCTTCATATTCAATAAAATCAAAATCCAACTCAAGGATATCTTCAAATTCTTCTCCGGCTTCCTGCATATCTTCATCTTCTTCCAATGAATACCACTTAATACTTACAGGAAATCCGCTTTCTTTTATGTCTTCCAGTTTAAAAAATGTATCCAACAACATTTTTGCAGAAGCCGTATTAAAATATTCCATTTTTACTTCAAAAACGATGGGCTTCTCAGGTTTTGAATTTTTATATTCATCAAGCCATTTAATCAATTGTTGATAAAACTTGTCTGCATCAGCAGGAAAGGAACGACCGGTAATCAAAAATTTGTTTTCAACAAGGTCAAATATTACACCCGGAGTATCCTGTCCTCTTTTAAATTCTATTTTATCAGGAAACATATTATTTTGTTTTCAACAAAACTAAAAAAACTTTTTATAAAAATACAAATATTATTCCGGAAAGTCAAATAAATTTGACTTATTTCCGGTTATCGTTAATTCCGGACAATATTATTTGATATTTTTCTTTATCGGATAATATTATTTTTGCTTTTTTCAAAGATTTATCAAACTTCATTTCGTCACGAATTATACCTTCTCCGAAATAGTATCTTTTTATTATTTCTCTTTCCAATATCGGAATAATTTCTTCCTTAAATTGAATCAGAGCACTATTTTTATCAATACTTAATTCTTTTTGCAGTTCTTTTATTTTAACAATAATTTCTTGTTCATAATGCTCATTTTCAGCAATTTCTGCTAATTGTTCAGCTGCAATACCGGATTCGGACTCAAAACTTTTATCTTGTTTTTCAACATATTTTGAAAATTCATTAAAAATGGAATTATTTGCGGTAAATTCGTTTACGGGCGGAATACTCTTATGTTCGTAATAATATTTTGTACTAAAATCAAATATTTCAAAATTTCGCAATAATTCTTTAGTGAATTTACTCAATGTATTTTT
>JAADGE010000081.1:0-51395 GCA_013152535.1 Chlorobiota bacterium | reverse complement strand
CTGAATACATCTTCCGCTCGGAATGTAATATTTTGCAGTTGTAATTTTTATACGTGTATTGTATTCGGTTTTTCTGGTAATTTGAACAAGTCCTTTTCCGAATGACCGCTGTCCGATAATAACGGCACGATCTAAATCCTGTAACGCACCGGAAACAATTTCGGAAGCTGAAGCTGATTGATTATTTATTAATACAACAACCGGGATGGTCGGAAAAATCGGGTCTTTTAATGCTTTATAATCGTGATTCCAACTTTTTACACGTCCTTTTGTTGAAACAATTTCACTGCCTTTCGGAACAAATAAATTCACAATTCCGACGGCTTCATTCAGTAATCCGCCGGGATTTCCTCGTAAATCAATAATAATTCCTGATAATTTTTGTTTCTTGTTAAGTTCGGTAAGTTTTTTCTTGAACTCATCAGCCGCATTTGCTCTGAACGAAGATAATTTAATATATGCAAAATTTTCTGCCGTTATATCGGCAAAAGGAATAATATCTGATACTATTTTTTGTCTTATAATTTTTTTATCAAGCAAATCATTTTCTCCGAATCGCTTTATTTTAAGGGTTAATTCACTTCCGGGTTCTCCTTTCAGAGTTTTTCTCAAATTATTTATATTACTCTTTGTTATTTGAATTCCGTTTACGGAAACAATTTCATCTCCGATTTTCAGACCGGAACTGTCAGCCGGAGAACCTTTGATAATATCATCTGTCAATAATGATTCTTTTTTAAAAAAGACTCTTGCTCCTATTCCGCCGTAAGCTCCTGTTGTCATCAGTTTATAATCTTCAATTTGATTTTCGGTATAGAAAACAGTGTAAGGATCTAATTTTTGCAAAAATTCTTTGGTTGCTTCATTAATTAATTTCGGAATATCAACATCGTCAACATAATACATTCTTATTTCCCGAACAACATCATGAAATAAATCAAAACTTTTGGCAATTTCAAAATCATCCCCGTCATCATATATTTTAAATGCCGTTAAAGTGCCGACAAAAAAGATTAACAACAGTAATATTAAAGATTTTTTATTTTTTTTCATAATCACTTTTTATTTTAATCGTAAGTTAATTTTTCCCGGAATAAACACTATTAATACTGTCCGATTTTATTTTTAATTATTTCTGCGGATGATATTCATTAAAAATATCTGTTTTTATTTCCGGCAATAAATAGTAGTATTTTTCGTATTGTTTTTCAGTTTTCAATTTATTAACGACTCGGATTAATCCGGTTATAACTGCTTTTACTTGATATTTATAAAAATATTTCATATTAAATTGCCTAACTTGATATTTTGAATATTTTTTCGTGTTATCCCATATTGGTTCTTCTGCATTTAACGGAAGAATCATTTGGTTTAATATTTCAAAAAGATATTGAACTTGAATACAATCAGTTTCATACATCTTAATCTGTTTGTAAATTTGTACGGGATAAGCATAAGACCAATTTTTTTCTTTTTCATTTCGACCGTATAAATTAAATATTTTATTTTTAAAATTATGGACAATTATTTTTTCTAAAATTAAAGTATCTAAAGTAACTTTATTGTTTGATGAAAAAGCCGTTTGTACATCGTTTACCATTCTTTTAGAACTTTCGGTATTAACTTGTTTTAAAATTCGTCTTGTATTTTCGTCAAAATTAACATTATACAAAGACGCTTTGTTCAATTCTTGTTTAATAAATGCATATTCTTCAATATAAGACTTATGATAAGCATCGTTTAATATATTTCTGTTAACCGTTTTTGTGTTTGCCAATATTAATGTAAGAACTATTACTCCCGTGAATGAATATAATATCCATTTACCCGATTTATAAACCAATCTGATAATAAACCAGTTATTTAAAAAAATAACAATCGGAATTAATATAAACAACAACCAAAAATCAGAATATAAATCCAATTGGTTATCATATCCTCGCACCGAATACAAAACGATCGGAATAATTGTTCCGTATCTTGCAATAAAAGCCCAAAACATCCAAGTTGTCAATAATATATTTGTTTGGGCTAAATTTTTAAAGAGTCTTTCTTTCGGTCTTTTATTTCTCGGATTACTCAACCAAATCCAAAGCGTAAACCCCAAACCGAAAACAGATGAAAAAGCACTGAAAAAATAATTAAAAAAAACAACTTCTTTTTCAGGTAAAATCAATAAATCTTCAGAAAATACAGATAAAAATCTCATTACCTCTCTCGAATAGTCAATAAAAAAAGACAAACAAACAGAAGAAATCAAACCGGCAGAAATTCCTATCCAAAATCTCTTTTTCCCTATTACAAGTATTGAAATTTTTTCTTTGCTGAATTTGATTTTCATTATTGCTAATGTTGTAATTTGTTTTTAAGAAGTATAATGTTGACTGTTTTTGCTAACTCTCTTTTGCATTTCAAAATTATTTAAAAGCCGGAATTCCGGTTATATCATAACCCGTTATCAATAAATGAATATCATGTGTCCCCTCATATGTAATTACTGATTCTAAATTCATCATATGTCGCATTATCGGAAAATCACCGGATATTCCCGTTGCTCCGAGAATTTGTCGGCTTTCCCGAGCAACTTTTAAAGCTGTATGAACATTATTTCGTTTTACCATAGATATTTGTGCCGGTGTTGCTTTATTTTCATTTTTCAACTGCCCGACTCTTAAAGCCATAAGTTGTGCAGCAGTTAATTCAGTCAACATTTCGGCAAGTTTTTTTTGTGTCAATTGAAATGAAGCAATCGGTTTATTAAACTGTTTTCTCTCTTGCGAATATTGAAGGGCAGTATTAAAACAATCAAAACCTGCACCGAGAACTCCCCATGCAATTCCGTATCTGGCAGAATTCAGACACATCATCGGTCCTTTTAATCCGGAGATATTCGGCAACAAATTTTCCTTCGGAACTTTTACATTATCAAATACCAGTTCGCCGGTTGCAGAGGCTCGCAAAGACCATTTTTTAAAAGTTTCAGGTCTTGAAAATCCCTCAAATTCTTTTTCAACAATCAGTGCTCTTACCTTATTTTGCTTATCTTTTGCCCACACAACAGCAATGTCGCAAATTGGTGCATTCGTTATCCACATTTTAGAACCGTTCAACAAATAACAGTCGCCTTCATCGGAAAATTTTGTCTCCATATTTCCGGGATCAGAACCGTGATTCGGTTCGGTCAAGCCAAATGCCCCGACAAATTCTCCGCTTGCTAATTTCGGTAAAAATTTCATTCGTTGTTCTTCATTTCCGAATTCATAAATCGGATACATCACCAAAGATGTTTGAACAGATGCCGTAGAACGAATTGCAGAATCTCCGCGTTCTAATTCCTGCATTATTAGTCCGTAAGTTATTTGATCAAAACCGGAGCCACCGTATTTTTTCGGAATAAAAGATCCTAAAACACCAAGATCTCCCATTTGCTTAATAAGTTCAACCGGAGACCGATGCAGTTGATTTAACTCATCAATAATCGGAATAACATGTTTATTAACCCAAGCCCTTACAGAATCGCGAATAAGTTTTTGTTCGTCGGTTAACAGATCATCAATATTTAAGTAATCCGTAATCATTTAATAATTTTTGAAAGTCCGTAATTTTTTCTTACATGTTTTATCTTGATATATCAAACAATGTCAGCTTCAAAGCTTCTGCATATTCTTCAATTTTTCTTATAGTTAAAATCATTTTCCCGAAACATTTTATACTATTTGAAGAAACATGTCATACAAAGAAATAAAAAATGCTTAATTTTGTCATCTGAAAATTAATTTATTTTTACAGATGGATTTTTTTACGCAAGAACAAATATTTATTATCTGCATTATAAGTCTGTCTGCTGTTGCTTTTGTAAAATACCGAAATTTCGGATATATTAAAAATATTTTTTCGGCATCAATTAATTATAATTCAGCACAATTAATTCAAAAGTCCGATATCAGCAATAAAACACTTACCAATTTTTTACTTTCATTAAATTTTTTTTTAGCAGCTACTGTTTTTTTAATTAGCATTTTAGGAAAATTCAACTTTTTACCTCTTGATATAAACCGGTTTGTGATATTTGCCGGAATTATAATCGGCATTATATTATTAATCTATTTAAATTCTGTAATTAATTATTTTTCAGCATATATTTTTAATTTAAAAGACATTGCAAAGGATTATGATAAAAACAATCAATTTTTATTTCACTCTATGGGCATTATATTATTATTTATCAATATTTTAATTTCATTTACATCAATTAAAGAAACGGCTTTATATACAGGTATTATTATTTGCGTGATTTCTTATTTATTAAGAATTTTAAGGTTTATAAAAATAAATTTATCAAAACACATTAATAGTTTCTTTATGTTTTTATACCTTTGCACTGTTGAAATTCTTCCTTTATTGTATTTTTATAAAATTTTAACACTTTAGCAACCCATAACTGACTGATTATAAAACATTAACTAAAATTTTACGCTTTGAAAATAAAAAATATTTTAGTTTCACAACCGAGTCCCCAAAATGAAAAATCTCCGTATTTTGATTTAGAAAAAAAATACGGTGTAAAAGTTGATTTCAGGTCTTTTATTGAAGTAAAAGGATATGATGTTCGTGAATTCAGAAAGCAAAAAGTAAATATTTTAGAGCATTCTGCCGTCATTATGACAAGCAAAACTGCTGTAGATAATTATTTCAGAATTGCCGAAGAAATGAGATTGACTATTCCGATTTCGATGAAGTTTTTTTGTGTTACGGAACCAATTGCATACTATCTGCAAAAATACATTACATACAGAAAGCGAAAAATATTTTATACACAAAAAATGTTTGATGAGCTGTTGGAATTAATGGCAAAACACCGAAAAGAAAAATTTTTGCTGCCTGTTGCAAAAACACATAAACCCACAATTTCTAAAAAACTTAAAGCTGCAAACTTCAGTTTCTCTAAAGCCGTAATGTATGAAACCGTAAGTGCCGACTTATCAGATTTAACTGATATTCATTATGATGTGATTGTTTTTTTCAGCCCGGTAGGAATAACGTCATTACTTGAAAATTTTCCGAATTTTGAACAAAACGGAAGAATTATTGCTTCGCTCGGTAAATCTACGGCAAATGCCGTAAAAAAAGCCGGTCTGCGACTGGATATCAATGCTCCCACAAAGGAATATCCGTCAATGACAATGGCTATTGAAAAGTTCATCATTGAACATAATAAATGACCGAAAATAACAATACATTTAAATCTTCGGAACATTTAAAAAGCAGAAAAGAGATATCTCGTGTATATAAAAACGGAGCACCTCTTTATTCCGATTCTTTTGTACTTTTCTTTTTGAAAAAAGAAAATCAAAAAATACATAAATTTGCTGTCAGTGTTCCGAAAAAACTGTTTAAATCTGCCGTAAAAAGAAATAAAATAAAACGAAGAATAAAAGAGTCTTTTCGACTGAACAAATCTGTTCTTTACAATTTTTCACAAAGAACAAACGTTTTTTTCACTATTTTTATCATTTATAAAAACAAAGAACTTTTGCCTTATAAAAACATTAATACTGAAATGATTGAGCTTTTAAAAAAACTTACCGATAACAATTAATCTTCTTTTACTTTATTTTTTCGGTTTATCAAAAGATAAATAACGGGTAAAATCCCGGCTGAATTTATTATTCCGATTACAATAAACCAAGCTAAATGATTATTTCTTCCGGCTCGCCACAAGGCAATTAATTTCATAACCAGTTCAAAAATTGTAAGAATCAGTATCAAAGGCCAGAGACTGTGCATTGTGTCTAAAAATTGTGTTTTCATGAAAGTATAATTTTTGTTAATTTAAATTTTTTATACGAATTCGTATAATCTCAAATTATCAATAAATCTGTTATAAACATTGGTATAATCATACAGAATTCACAAGATTTTCTGTGGTAATCAACGATATTTGTATGAAATTTTAATTCTTATCTAAAATATCAAGTCGCATTTTTCGTTTTTCTGCATCTGTTTTACTGAAATCACCTTCATAAACTGCTTTTTCCCATTCGCCGTACATAGGATTAGGAAAAATTATATATTCCGTACCGAATAAGTCTTTATATTTAGCAACGGAATCATTTCTGTTCATATTTTTTGCATATTTGAAATTTTCATCAAAATCACGCAAATTATCTCCGAGGTACAAAATAACTTTATAATTTTTCAATACAGAATCACGTCTTGCCGATTTATCGGAAGTTTTATCTTTTAATAAAATATGTGTTTCATCTGCAAAAGGAAAACCGACATTTTTCAAATTTTCGAGTGTTGCTCTTAAATGTTTCACATTTCGGTTGGAAATATAAAAAACTTCAACTCCTTTTTCTTTAACATAATTCATAAAATTAACAGCACCGGGCAAGGCTTTTGCTTGTTTTTCATTTACCCATTTTGACCAAGATTTTTCATTATAAGATGTTCCTGTTTCAATTAATCGAGCTTCGTACGGACTGTTATTAAGAACGGTTTCATCAATATCAGTTATAATTGCCTTCGGTTTCTTTTTCTTTAATTTAAAACGGTCTTTTTTAATTTTATCATCAAGTACTGTTTTGGCAAAGTTAAATGTTTGATAATACGCGGCTTTTGCTTCTGCAGACTTTTGGAACCACAATGTCGCCATTGTTAGATGCTCGGAATTTGAAATCTCCGAAGAGTCTTTTTGAATAAGAACTTCTTTTTCAACATTTTTTCCTTCATCACAACAGGATGAAAAGATGAAAATCAATACAATTCCCGTAAAAATCAGTTTTTTCATTTTATTCTTGTTTTAAAATTTAAATATACGTCTTATTTTATAAATCTCTGTCTTTTGAATCAATAATAATTGTAACCGGACCATCATTTATAAGAGAAATCTGCATATCGGCACCGAATTCTCCGGTTTTTATTTCTTTTCCTATTTCATTTTCGGAAATTTTAATAAATTTCTCATACATAGGTATTGCAAGTTCCGGTTTTGCAGCTTTTATATATGAAGGACGGTTACCCTTTTTTGTTTTGGCATGAAGAGTAAACTGACTTACAATCATCATTTCGCCTTTAACAGCTTTTAAAGACAGGTTCATTATGTCGTTTTCATCATCAAAAATTCTCAAATCAGCAATTTTTCCGGACATCCAAGTTAAATCTTCGTCTGTATCAGCATTTTCAAAACTTGCCAAAACCAATAATCCCGCTCCGATATTTGATTTTATTTCTCCTTTTATACTTACAAAGCAAGCTTTTACTCTCTGTATTACGACTCTCATTTTTTAACGAAACTTTTCTCAATTAATAATTCGGCAATTTGTACGGCATTGGTTGCTGCTCCTTTACGCAAATTATCGGCAACAATCCATAAATTTAAACTGTTAGCTTGTGAATAATCTCTGCGAATACGTCCGACAAAAACCTCATCTTTACCTTCGGTAATTATCGGCATCGGATAAGTATTGTTTTCCGGGTTGTCATAAACAACAACACCGGGCATTTCTTTAAGCAATTTATTAATTTCGGACAGTGTATAATCATTTTCAAATTCAATATTTACGGCTTCGGAATGACCGCCTAAAACCGGAACCCTTACAGCTGTCGCCGTTACATTAATATCCCGACTTAATATTTTATGTGTTTCGCTTACCAGTTTATCTTCTTCTTTGGTATAACCGTTTTTTGTAAAAACATCACAATGAGGAAGACAATTATTGTCTATTCTGTGCGGGTAAGCTTTTTCTCCGTGAATATTTGCCCGTTCGTTTATTAACTGATCTACGGCTTTCTGCCCGGTTCCTGTTACAGACTGATAAGTCGAAACCACAACTCTTTTTATTCTGTATTTTTTATGAAGCGGGTATAATACCATTAACATTTGAATTACAGAACAATTCGGATTAGAAATTATTTTATCTTCCTTCGTCAATAAATTTCCGTTAATTTCCGGAATAATTAACTTTTTGTCGGTATCCAAACGCCAAGCAGAAGAATTATCAATAACAAAGGCTCCTTTTTCAGAAAAAATCGGTGCATATTTTAAAGAAACTTCAGAACCCGCAGAAAAAATTACAATATCAGGTTTCGCATTAATTGCATCTTCAACAGACTTTATTTTATACTTTAAATTATTTAATATAACATACTTTCCTTCTGACTTTTCCGATGCTGCCGGAATAAACTCCGTAATCGGTAATTTACGTTCCTCCAGAACCTTTAACAAAACACTCCCTACCAAGCCGGTAACTCCTACAATTGCTGCTTTCATTTTAAATTAATTTTAAAGAAAAATTGTTTTTCATTCAAAAGTGTTAATTTTGAAATTTTAAGCAAAAATATAATACTATTCCGAACTTTATTTTAAATACAATGAAAAATTTATTTTTATTATTATTTTTATTAATCTCTTTTTCCGGATTTTCGCAAATTAATGACGATTTTGAAGACGGAAATATTAACAATTGGACACAAAGCAGTGCCGGAACGTGGGATGCAACGACAAATACACCGATTAACGGAACATATTCCCTGCAACATGTCGCCGACGGAGGCAGCGGAGAAGATCAAATCTCTTTACCGTTTTCCGGAATTGACATAACATCGGGTACAACAACATGGCAATTTCAAGTGAAACATGCTTATGCACCTTCAAGTTATAATAATTGGGCTTTCTTTTTATTTGCCGATGCCGATGCTTCGCAAATGTACAACGGCGGAAACGTTAACGGCTATGCTCTCGGGGTTAATTTTTCCGGTTCGGATGATATTCTTTATTTTTGGAAAATAACAAACGGCTCTCTGACTGCAGTTATAAATACCGGAATAAACTGGGAAACGACCATAGGAACAACCGCCGCCGGAATAGAAATAACACGTTCGGCAAGCGGTGATTGGACTGTTTATTTAGATTCCGACGGCGGATTCGATAATTTGGTAAATGTCGGAACAGGAACGGATATAACTTTTACGTCAGCAAATTATCTCGGTGCTTTTTACGAATTTTCTTCTACTCACATAACGGACTTTTGGCTTGACGATATTTCCGTTACCGGACCACCGGACACAAACCCGCCCGAAATACAAAATATAACGGTAACGTCAAATAACGCATTAATTGTTGATTTCAATGAAAGTTTAGACCAAACAACGGCAGAAACTTTGTCAAATTATGTTGTTGATAACGGTATGGGAAATCCTTCATCTGCAATTTTAAACGGAACAAATCCGAGAGAAGTTTCTTTGACTTTTCTCGGAACATTTACCGATAACATAAATTATCAAATTACGATTAACGATGTTGAAGATTTATCCGGAAATGCAACAAACAACGAAACTGCAAACTTTTCATATCTTCAAATTGCCGCAATTTCGGTAAATTCAACTTCGGCGAATACGCTTGATGTTCTTTTTAATAAAACTGTTGATATTACATCGGCACAGACTCTTACAAATTATTCGGTTGACCAAAGTATCGGCAATCCGACCGTTGCAATTATCGACGGAACTAATGATAAATTAGTTCATCTTTCATTTACTTCTGATTTTGTTTTGGAGCAAAATTACATTCTCACTGTCAGCAATATAGAAGATACATACGGAAATACCGTAAATACAACAAACTTGCCCTTCATCTATTATGTAACACAACCTTTCGATGTTGTAATTAATGAAATTATGAACGATGTAAATCCTGCTCCGGAAGCAATTCCCGCACACGAATATATCGAAATTTACAATAATTCTGCTTATGATATTAATCTTGACGGTTGGACACTTACAATAGGAACAAATACACCGAAAATATTTCCCTCAAAAATAATTACGACAGGCGGATATGCAATAATTTGCGAAGATTTAGCCGAAACAGATTTATCGCCTTACGGTACAACAATCGGAATTCTGAACCCTTCGGAACTCACTATAACCGATAAGCGGCTTGTTATAAAATCATCTGACGGTACCGTTATTGAAGATATTACTTATTCGAAAGACTGGTATCACGATACGGACAAAGACGACGGCGGTTGGTCTATGGAACGAATAGATCCGACAAACTTTTGCAGCGGAGAAACCAACTGGACGGCAACAATAGACTATACCGGGGGAACTCCGGGCAGAAAAAATTCCGTTTTCGCATCTAATCCGGATAATACGGCTCCTTCCGTATCAAAAATCGTTTATATTTCATCAAAACATCTTGAAATTATTTTTTCCGAAAAAGTTAAAATTGCCGATGCGGAAAACACGGCAAACTATATTTTAAATTCAAACATAAATCCTGTTTCTGCAGTTCAAAATATTGATGATGCCTCAAAAACAGACATTTATTTTAATAATAATTTTACAATCGGAACAAATTCTTTACAAATTGAAAACATCAACGATAATTGCGATAATTTAATGACACCATATTCCGGCACATTTGAATACCTGCTTATATATCCGAAAACCGTTGAGGTTATGTCCGCAAATCAGTTACGAATTCATTTTTCCGAAACTGTTGATGTCCCCGGTGCCGAAAATACTGCAAATTATTCAGTAAACGGAGGTATAGGAAACCCGACAGTTGCAATTGTCAGCAGCACCGACGACAAAATTGTAAATCTTCAATTTGCAACGGACTTTACACTTGAGCAAATATATACTTTAACGATTCAAAATGTTAAAGACGTTAATGCAAATACTATGAATACGGCAAATATTGAATTTATTTACTATATTCCTCATCCGTTCGATATTGTTTTTAATGAAGTTATGGCAGACATTAACCCGGCACCGATTTCCCTGCCTGCCGAACGATATATCGAACTTTACAACACGTCCGATTATGATATTGATTTAACAAATTGGATTTTCTTATCGGAAGGTCAGACGGAACGTATTTTTCCGTATATAACATTAAAATCCGGAGAATATCTTATTTTATGTGAAGAAGGAAAAAAAGATTTATTTTCTCAATACGGGAATGTAGTTGATTTTTTAACGTCAAGCGATATTATTTCCTCAGGAAGAAATTTGAAATTGATGATGCCCGATAATAGCGTCATAGGAGAAATTACATATTCCGACACTTGGTATAACGACCCCGACAAAGATAACGGCGGTTGGTCTTTAGAGCGTATTGACCCGACAAATTTTTGCGGAGAATCTGATAACTGGGCAGCATCCGTTGACCAATCAGGCGGAACTCCGGGGCAAAAAAACTCGGTTTTTGCTTCTAACCAAGATAACACAGCTCCGGAATTAGAATCTGTAAAAATCGTCTCATCAAATGAACTGACTTTATTTTTTAATGAAAACATAAGTTATGCGAGCGGTTCGGAACTGACAAATTTTTCCGTTAATAACGGTATCGGAAATCCGAATAATGCTTTTGTCGATACAGAAGATAAAACAATAATTCATGTGATGTTTACGAATAATTTTGCCGACAAACAAACATATCAATTAATGATTGAGAATGTTTCTGATAATTGCGGAAACATCATTCAAACAACGGGTTATGATTTCACGTATCGTCGTATTCATCCTGTTGCCCTTTGGGTAAAAGACGAAAAACGCTTAAAATTAGATTTCTCTGAAACGGCAGATTTTTCTTCAGCTGTAAATACCGGCAATTATTTTTGTGATAACGGTATCGGAAACCCGGAATTTGCCGTTCGCGAAACTCTCGATTCTGCAATTGTTGACCTGCAATTTTCCGGCACTTTTCCGGACGGCAAAGAAGTAAATCTAACTGTTTCGGGAGTTAAAGACATCAACGGAAACACAATGAACGATACAACTTTAAAGTTTTCATACTACACACCTAAAGAAAACGATATTGCTGTAAACGAAGTTCTTTTCAATGCTTTCCCTAACGGAAACGACTTTGTCGAATTATATAATCGTTCGGAATTTCCTATTGATTTGATAAATTTGCAATTGGCAACAACAGATGACGAAAACCCGGACAGTATCATACAAATTTCGCCCTTATCGGAAGAAAACAAGTATTTCAATCCCGGCACTTATTTGGCTTTCACAACAAGTAAAAAAGGTGTTTTGACTTTTTATATGAGTAAAAATGAAGAAAATATTTATGAAATTCCGAGTATGCCGACTTATCCCGATGATAAAGGAACGGTTGTACTTCTTTACAAAGATACTTCCGTAATAGATAAATTTTCATACAATGAAGATATGCAATTTCCGCTTTTAGATGATAATGAAGGTGTTTCTCTTGAACGTGTTAATTATGATAAACCGACACAAGAAACATCAAATTGGCATTCAGCATCGGAATTGGTCGGCTTTGCAACTCCGGCTTATCAAAATTCGCAGTATAATGACGGAACAAATGCAGGCAATGCTCCGGTAAATATTGATCCGCACGTATTTTCAGCTGATAATGACGGTTTTGACGATTATGCAAATATAAATTTCAAATTTAACACACCCGATAATGTTGCAACAATATACATTTTCGATGCCAAAGGAATAATTATCAGAAAATTAGCCGAAAGTCTTCTTCTTTCAACCGAAGGCACAATAGTTTGGAACGGAACGCAAGACAACGGAAGACTTGCTCCGGCAGGAACATATCTTGTATATTTTAAAGTTTTTGACGGAAACGGAAATGTAAAAGTTTATAAAAACACCGTTATTTTGGCAAAAAAAATGTAACTGTTTTATTTCATATATTATTTAAAGGCACAAACCGAAATTGTGTCTTTTTTTTATCTTTACAAACTTATTTAATATCAGACTTTGAAACAATACGATGTCATAGTAGTCGGTGCGGGAGCTGCCGGATTTTTATCTGCAATAAGTGCCGGAGAAAACGGTGCAAATATTTTGCTTTTAGAAAAGATGAACCGCGAAGGCAGAAAAATGTTAATTTCCGGTAAAGGCAGATGCAATATTACAAATACAGCTTATCAATCAGCATTTTTTAAAAAAATTTACCCTAAACCAAAATTTTTAAAATACGCTTTTTTTCAGTTTTTTTCAAAAGATATTATCAACTTGCTTGAAAAAAACGGTCTTATGACGAAAGAAGAGCGAGGCGGACGCATATTTCCGGAAAAAGACAAAGCCGCAGATGTTGTAAACACATTGCTGAAGATAATAAAATCTAAAAATATTGATATAAAGAAAAATGCAAAACTTACAGAAATCATTACTGAAAATGACACGGTTAAAGCTGTAAATATTCAAATTGACGGCAAATTTGAAACAATAAACACAAAAAATGTTATTCTTTGTACCGGAGGAAAATCCTATCCCGCAACGGGTTCTTCGGGAGACGGTTTTGTTGTTGCAAAAAAACTCGGTCATAAAATTATCAATTTAAGACCTGCACTTGTTCCCCTTAAAACAGAAGGTAATATTGCGGGAAAATTACAAGGTTTAAGTTTGAAAAATGCAAATGTCAGTATTTGGGTAAATAATAAAAAAATACGGTCTGAATTCGGTGAAATGATGTTTGCTCACTTCGGATTAACGGGACCCGTAATTTTAACATTAAGCAAAATTGCAGTTGATGCTTTGGCAGAAAAAAAAGATGTGGAAATTTCAATAGATTTAAAACCTGCGTTAGGTGAGCAAAAACTTGATAACCGACTGCAGCGAGAACTGAACGAAAGTGGAAAAAAACAAATCAGAAATGTTTTAAAAAATTTATTACCTGCCAAACTTATTCCCGTAGTTTTAGAACTCACTAAAATTAATCAATATAAAGAATGCAACCAAATTTCCGGTAAGGAAAGAAAGAGAATAAGAGTTTTGCTTAAAGATTTAAGATTTAAAATCACCGGACACAGAGGTTATAAAGAAGCAATTATTACTGCAGGCGGTATCGACACCAATGAAATTGACGGCAAGACCATGATGTCTAAAATTATTAAAAATTTATTTTTTGCCGGCGAAATTCTTGACTCAGATGCAGAAACCGGCGGTTATAATTTTCAAATCGCCTTTTCAACCGGTTGGCTGGCAGGAAAATCTGCATCAAAAAACATTTAAATACTATGCTTAAATATTCCGACATAAAAAAACAACTTAAGATTAATGCTTTAAAAGAACCGGATGATGCTGCAGCATATTTCACTCATTACTTATACAACCAAAATTCGGAACTTTCAAACTACTTTAAAAAACAGGCAAAGAGATATTGGCAAGAAAAATCACAGGATAAATTTCCCGATAATATTAAATTTAAACAAAACATTCCGTTTCCGGAACCCGAAAATCCAAAATTTACATTTATTGATTTATTTGCCGGAATAGGCGGTTTCAGAATTGCTATGCAAAACCTCGGCGGTAAATGCGTTTTTTCTTCTGAAATTGATAAATATGCCAAAAAAACCTACGAACTTAATTTCGGAGAAGTTCCTTTCGGAGATCTTACAAAAATAAAAGAAAATAACGTTCCCGAACACGATATTTTATGTGCCGGTTTTCCGTGTCAGGCATTTTCGATTGCAGGCAAACGCAAAGGTTTTAAAGACGAAACACGCGGAACATTATTTTTTGAACTTGCAAGAATTATCGAATCTAAAAAACCGAAAGCTTTTTTTCTGGAAAATGTTAAAGGACTGAGAAATCACGATAAAGGCAGGACATTAAAAACAATTTTGAAAGTCTTACGGGAAGATTTGAATTATTATGTTCCGGAACCTCAAATAATGAATGCCAAAGATTTCGGTGTTCCTCAAAACAGAGAACGAATTTTTATTGTCGGGTTCAGAAAAGATATAGGAATTAATAATTTTGAATATCCGGAACCGACTAAAAAGAAAGTAATTTTTGCTGATATAAAAGAAGAAGAAATAGTTTCTGTAAAATATTATCTTTCAAACAGATATAAAAACACACTTATTAAGCATAAATTACGGCATAAAAATAAAGGAAACGGGTTCGGTTATGAAATTATCAATGATAACCAGTGCTCAAATGCAATTGTTGTAGGAGGTATGGGACGAGAACGAAATATTGTAATTGATTGCAGATTAACAGATTTTAATCCTATTACTAAAATAAGCGGAGAAGTAAATAAAGAGGGTTGGCGCAGAATGACCCCGAGAGAATGGGCTCGCCTGCAAGGTTTTCCGGATAATTTTATCATCGATGTTTCGGATGCTCAAGCCTATAAACAATTCGGAAATTCTGTCGCAATTCCCGCAATCAAAGCAACAGCAGAAATGGTAATTAAAAAATTAATATAGATTATATTCTGTTTGATTTTTGCAAGAAACAAAATAAGTCTGTTTTTGTGTGTTGCGGCAAACAATATTATATTTGTATTCTTTAAAAAGCAATAATATTGTTGTTTAAATTTCAATATTTGAAAAATTTTCTAAAATCCATATACCTCACAAACCGCATTTATTACGCAGCGAGTTTAATTATTGTATTTTTCGTTATCGGATATTACATTCCTTTGCTTTATGCCGCAGGCAAAGCGATTTTGCTAATTCTTGCGGCACTTGTTATTATCGACATTCTGCTGCTTTACAACAGTTCTTCTTTCAAAATAAAAGCCGAAAGATTGTTACCGACAAAACTTTCAAACGGTGATGATAATGACATTCAAATTTTCATTAAAAATAATTACAAATTTCCTGTTTTCACGGAAATTATTGACGAAATTCCTTTTCAGTTTCAAAAAAGAGATTTTCTGATAAAGAAAAAATTGCAGCCCGGACAAGAAAAAAATATAACCTATGTTCTGAGACCGGTAAAAAGAGGAGAATACGATTTCGGAAATTTAAACATTTATGTATCAAGTATTCTCGGAATTATTCAAAAACGTTTCACTTTTAATAAGGGGGCCAAAGTTCCGGTATATCCGTCGTTCATACAAATGAGAAAATATGAGCTTAAAGCAATAAGAAATAATTTAACCGATTACGGAATTAAAAAACTGCGAAAAATAAGCAACAACCGAGAATTTGAACAAATTAAAAATTATGTTTACGGAGACGACTTCAGAACCGTCAACTGGAAAGCAACAGCCCGCCGTTCACAACTTATGGTAAATCAATATCAAGACGAAAGAGCACAGCGAGTTTACAGCATTATTGATATGGGCAGAACAATGAAAATGCCGTTTAACGGAATGTCATTGCTTGATTATGCGATAAACGCTGCTTTGGTTATTTCAAATATTGCCGTAAAAAAACACGACAAAGCCGGGCTTATAACTTTTTCAAAAAACATTCATTCAATTGTTCCGGCAGATCGAAAAAACAATCAAATAAGTAAAATTTCGGATGTTCTCTATAAGCAGGAAACTGATTATGACGAAGCAAATTTTGAATTGCTGTATGCAAGCGTAAAACGAAAAATAACACAACGGAGTTTGTTGCTTATCTATACGAATTTTGAAGGTTTTGTTTCTTTGGAACGACAAATTAAATATTTTAAACAATTAGCTGAAAGTCATCTTGTTGTTTTAATCTTTTTTGAAAATTCCGAACTTAAAAACATTACCGATGAAAAACCTGAAACAAGTCCAGATATCTACAATAAAGCAATTGCTGAGAAATTTCGTTACGAAAAGGTTTTAATAACCAAAGAATTAAAGAAAAACGGTATTCATTCTGTTTTAACGGAACCGCAACACCTTACGGTTGAAACCATCAATAAATATTTAGAGTTAAAAGCAAAAGGACTGCTGTAAACTTACTCTCCGGAAGTTTCCGACTTATCAAACAAAGAAGGATAATCACGATCAAATTGTCCTAAAACTTCCGTTATAACGGTTTCCCGAATAAAGCGAGATTTATTGTTGATTTTATACTTTTTACAATATTTTTCAAACGCCTCCAACTCTAAATCGTTGAATAAAAAGTGCATTTTATTTTTACGTTTGAGTTTTTCGTTTCTATGGATTGACATATATGAAATTAACATTTTTATGCTGCAAATGTAAAAATTTTTATACTTACGGCAAAAAACTTACAATTCAGGCTGTATTTACAAAAAAGCCGGGCAAAATTTCACCCGACTTAACTGTTTAATAAACCACATTTTTATTTATTCACTAAATCCGAGCCTTTTCAGCAAGGCATCAGGAGTAGGTTTCTTACCTCTGAATTTTATATATAAATTCATCGGGTCGTCTGTTCCGCCTTTCGATAAAAGATTATTCCTGAAAGATGTTGCAACATTTTTATTAAAAATATCTCCGGTTTCTTTAAATGCCTGAAAAGCATCAGCATCCAAAACAGCAGCCCATTGGTATCCGTAATATCCGGCAGAATATCCGCCGCTGAAAATATGTGCAAAATTAGTACTGCGATAACGCGATATTATTTCCGGAATTAACCCGATTTTTTTAAATACGTTATTTTCAAATTCAGTAACATCTAAACTGTCATTTTTTTCTTTCATTGTATGCCAATACATATCCAAATAAGCAGCAGCCATATATTCAACCGTAATAAATCCTTGATTAAACTGTTTACTGTTTTGTATTTTTTGAATGAGCTCATCGGGAATAACTTCACCGGTTTTATAATTTTTGGCATATAGTTTTAACATTTCGGGTTCAGATGCCCAATTTTCCATAACTTGTGAGGGTAATTCAACAAAATCACGAGCAACGGAAGTTCCCGAAAGTGTATTATAAGTGCATTCGGATAATAATCCGTGTAAAGCATGTCCGAATTCATGAAACATCGTTTCAACTTCTTCAAAACTCAATAATGCCGGTTTATCTCCCGTCGGTTTCGAAAAATTTGTAACATTCATAACTATCGGTTTAACGTCTTTTCCTTTTATGTGCGATTGTTTCGTGAAACTTGTCATCCAAGCTCCGCCTTTTTTACTTTTACGCGGAAAATAATCAACATAATAAATTCCTATATAACTTCCGTCGGCATCTTTTACTTCAAATACCGATACATCTTTATTATAGACGGGAACATCTTTTAAAGGAGTAAAGGTGATACCGTATAATTTATTAGCTAACAGAAACATCCCCTTTCTTACATTTTCCAATTTAAAATACGGTCGTAATGCTTCTTCATCCAAATCATAACGTTCTTTTCGTATTTTTTCGGAATAATACCACCAATCCCAGGGCTGAAGTTTAAAATTCTTTCCGTCTTTGTTTATCATTGTCTGAATATCGGCAGCTTCCTGTTTGGCTGTTTTCAATGCCGGTTTCCAAACTTTATTCAATAAATCAAAAACATTTTTAGGCGTTTTAGCCATGTTTACGGCTAAAATATAATCCGCATGCGTTTTAAAACCCAACATATGTGCTCTTTCAACACGAAGATTTACTATTTGTTTAATAACATCTTTATTATCATTATCATTGTTATTATCGCCTCTGTTTATGTATGCTTTAAAAATCTTTTCTCGTAAAGCTCTGTTTTCGGAATATGTTAAAAAAGGTATTAAACTCGGTTTTTGAAGTGTAAACACCCATTTATCTTTATATCCTTTTGCTTCGGCAGTTTCTTTTGCTGCGGAAATAACAGTTTCAGGCAAACCTGCAAGGTCTGCTTTATTATCAATTACTAATTCAAAAGCATTATTTTCGTTCAGTAAGTTTTCACCGAATTTCAATGTCAACATCGAAAGTTGCTTGTTTATATCTCGGAAACGTTCTTTTTGTTTGCCGGATAAATTTGCTCCGCCTCTCACAAAGTTTTCATACACTCTTTTAAGAAGCATTTTTTGTTCGGTGTTCAAATTCAAATCATCTTGTTTGTCGTAAACAGCTTTAACACGTTTAAACAAACCTTCGTTCAAAGCAATATCATCACTGTGCTGCGATAAAAGCGGAGACACTTCTTTTGCAATTTCGTTGATACTGTCATTGGTATCGGCACTTTTTAAATTAAAGAAAATATTACTGACCCTGTTAAGCAATTCTCCGCTGTTATCAAGAGCAACCAAAGTATTTTTAAATGTTGGCTCTTCGGAATTATTAACAATAGCGTCAATTTCTCCCTTTTGAATTTTCATTGCCTCTTTAAATGCAGGCAAATAATCTTTATTCTTAATTTTTGAAAACGGCGGCACTTTAAACGGTGTGTCAAACTCAGCAACTAACAAAGGATTATTTTTCACGGTTTTATCATTTTGATTACATGCACTGAATAAAATCAATACAGATACGAAATAAAAAAAAAGTTTCTTCATATTAATTTAATTTTATTTATTTTAACATTACAAATTTGCTTAATATTTTTTATTTATGTTAACTTTTCGTACAAAATGCTGAAAAATACGAACAAACAACGAGTTTTATCACAATCAGAAAAATCCGGCAGACGTTTGGCAATTTCTGACATTCACGGTTGCAGTAAAACACTGCAATCATTATTGAGTAAACTTCAAATTACTTCCGAAGATACTTTGTACTTTTTAGGGGATTATATTGACAGAGGTCCCGACAGCAGCGGGGTTTTAGATATCATTATTAAACTTAAAAAAGAATTCCCCAATGTAATTCCTTTATCGGGAAATCATGAATATCAAATGCTTCAGGCAGAAAAAGAATATGATGAAAAATCGTTTTATTTTTATGTTCAAAAACTAAATAACAGTACAGACCTTCTTAATAAAAAGAAAAAACTCAGGAAAAAATATCGAAAATTTATGAAATCTTTACCGTATTATATCGAACTTGAAGATTATTTTTTGGTTCATGCCGGTTTTGATTTCAAAAAAGAAAACCCGTTTAGCGATGCTAATATATTATTGAATATCAGAAACTTTAAATACAACAAGAAAAAAGCAAAAGGAAAAAGTATAATTACCGGACACAGCCCTACTTACTATAAAAAAATTTTAAAACAAGCTAAACAGAATAATCATATTATCAATTTAGACAACGGCTGCGTTTACACTAAGCCGCACAAAATCTATGATTACAAGCAATTAGGCAAACTTTGTTGTTTTAATTTAGACACAAAAGAACTTATTTGTCAGGAAAATATTGATTTGAAGAAGATAAATAAAAAAGACAGCCGATAAAGCTGTCTTTTTAGCTCCTCCTCTAGGACTTGAACCTAGGACCTGCGGATTAACAGTCCGACGCTCTAACCAACTGAGCTAAGGAGGAATTTTTTAATTTAGCGATGCAAAAGTAATACGATTTTTTAAAAAACAAATATATTTGCAGAAAATTTCACTAAAAAACAAAACTTAATGAGTTTAACTGTTGTAGGAACTGTTGCTTTTGATGCAATAGAAACACCATTCGGAAAAACCGATAAAATTATAGGAGGAGCCGGAACATATGTTGCCTTATCGGCTTCTTATTTCGAAAAAAACACAAATTTAATTTCCGTTGTGGGAGACGACTTTCCGCAAGACTACCTGAATATGTTGAAAAAACACCAAATTGATATTCGCGGAATTCAAATTAAAAAAGGTGAAAAAACATTTTTTTGGTCAGGAAAATATCATGATGATATGAATGTTCGCGATACTTTAATTACAGAATTAAACTCTTTGGCAACTTTCGACCCTGTTGTTCCTGATGCTTACCAAAATTCCGAATACTTAATGCTCGGTAATTTAACACCCTCAATACAACGATTAGTAATTAATCGTATGAATAAAAGACCGAAATTTGTGATGATGGACACTATGAATTTTTGGATGGATAAAACACCCGAAGATTTAAAAAAAACAGTTTCAACGGTTGATTTACTTTGTATTAATGATGAAGAAGCTCAACAACTTTCCGGCGAACAGTCTTTGCTTTCGGCTGCCGAAAAAATTCTTGCCGACGGTCCGAGTTTTTTAATTATAAAAAAGGGTGCTCACGGAGCTTTGCTTTTCAACAAAAACGGAAATATTTTCAGTGCTCCGGCACTGCCTTTAAAATCAGTTTTTGACCCGACGGGTGCCGGCGACACTTTTGCCGGCGGATTTATAGGTTACTTGGCAAAAACTGATGATTTGTCTTTTGATAATATGAAAAATGCTTTGATTATTGGTTCTGTTATGGCATCTTTTAATATCGAAAAATTCGGGACGGAAAGAATTCAAAACCTTACTAAAAAAGAAATTTCATACAGAGTTAAAAAATTTATTGACCTTACAAGTTTTAATATTGATGAAAACAGCTTATAAGTTTTTATAAAATAAAATGACTGAAATTATATACAAACCAATCGGAATAATTCATTCGCCTTTCAAAGAGCAGAAAGGAACACCCATTCAACCCACAGCTTCCGACGGTAAAGGCGAAGTTGAAGTATTTCCTGAATTTAGCGAAGGATTGCAGGATTTAGAAGAATTTTCTCATATTATCTTAATTTATCATTTTCATTTATCAAAAAAAACATCCTTAAAAGTGAAACCGTTTATGGATAATCGTAAACATGGAATTTTTTCGATACGTGTACGTGCACCGAGCAGACCAAATTCAATTGGTATGTCAATTGTTCGACTTAATAAAATCGAAAAAAATATATTATACATTGAAGATATTGACATTTTAGAAGGTACACCTCTTTTAGACATAAAGCCTTTCGTGCCGGAATTTGATAACAGAAATACAACAAAAACCGGATGGCTGAACGATAATGTTTATAAGCTCGAGAAAACGAAAGATGATGAGCGTTTTGCAAAATAATACGACATTTCGTTAAATATAAGAACCTGACAGGTTTTTGTTTACAGTCGGAAATCAGGGGGTTGGGCTTGTATCCGGAACCGTGCTTAAATGAACCGTGCCACGCTGCAGCGTGGCACGGATATTTGTAAAATTTGGAAACCTGTCAGGTTGGTTAAAAGAGATACGCATAACAACAGAAACAGCCGCAAACTGTTTCTGCGTTACGGTACAAAATTTTTTATTTTACAATTTTTAAATGCAAATCCGTCAACTGTTGTTCATCAATTTCAGCGGGTGCATCAATCATTAAATCACGACCTGCATTATTTTTCGGAAATGCCATAACGTCTCTGATACTGTCAGACCCGTTAAACAAAGCAACCCAGCGGTCAAGGCCGAAAGCAATACCGCCGTGAGGCGGTGCACCGTATTTAAAAGCCTTCATTAAAAACCCGAATTGCTCTTCGGCACCTTCTTTGGTAAATCCGAGATGTTCAAACATTTTTTCCTGCATTTCCGTATTATGAATACGAATAGATCCGCCGCCTATTTCATTCCCGTTAATAACCAAATCATAGGCATTTGCTTTTACTGCTTCCGGGTTTGTCTCCAACAAATTAAATTCGCCCGGTTTCGGCGATGTAAAAGGGTGATGCATGGCATGAAACTGCCCGGTTTCTTCATCTTTTTCAAAAAGCGGAAAATCAATAATCCAAAGCGGAGCAAATTTATTTTTATCTCTCAAATTTAATCTTTCACCCATTTCAAGGCGTAACTCTCCGAGTGCCGTTAAGGTTTTTGATTTCTCGCCGGACATTACCAAAATTAAATCGCCCGGTTTTGCCGACAAAGCTTCTGCCCAAGTTTTTAAATCTTCCGGAGAATAAAATTTATCAACCGATGATTTAAAAGTTCCGTCTTCGTTATATTTTACATAAACCAAACCCTTTGCTCCTATTTGAGGTCGTTTTACAAAATCAATTAATTTGTCGGTTTGTTTTCTTGAATATGTTGCCAATCCTTCGGCACAAATTGCACCAACATATTCTGCATCATCAAAAACTTTAAAACCTTTATTTTGAGAAAGTTTACTGATGTCGTGAATTTTCATTTCAAAGCGAATATCCGGTTTATCCGAACCGTAATTTTCCATAGCTTTGTCATATTCTATTCTGGGAAAAGCATTCGGAAAATCAACATTCATTACTTTGTTAAAAAGATGCTTTGTCATTTCTTCAAAGGTTGTCAGGATATCTTCTCTTTCAACAAAAGACATTTCGCAGTCAATCTGTGTAAATTCCGGTTGCCTGTCGGCTCTGAAATCCTCGTCTCTGAAACATTTTGTCAGTTGAAAATACTTATCGTATCCGCCGATCATCAGTAATTGTTTAAAAACCTGCGGCGATTGCGGAAGTGCATAAAATTTACCATCACTCATTCTTGAAGGAACCACAAAATCACGTGCACCTTCCGGTGTTGATTTTATCAAAAAAGGTGTTTCAATTTCCAGAAACTCTTTATTACTCAAAAAATTGCGTATTTCCTGTGCCATTTTATGACGCAGAATAATCCCTTTTTGCACAACGGGTCGTCTTAAATCCAGATAACGATATTTTAAACGAATTTCTTCACCGCCGTCGGTATTTTCTTCAATCGTAAACGGCGGAATTTCCGATTTGCTTAAAACTTCCATCTTTTTTACGATAATTTCAATATCTCCGGTCGGTATCTCCGGGTTTTTATTGCTGCGTTCCGTAACCGTTCCGTTTATTTTTACAACAAATTCACGACCTGTTTTTTGAGCTTTTTCGCTTAATGCGGCATCTGTTTCATCATTAAAAACCAATTGGGTAATGCCGTAACGATCTCTTAAATCAATAAAAGTCATTCCGCCGAGTTTTCGTACTTTCTGCACCCATCCGCTTAATGTTACTTCCGTGCCTAACTTATTAATTCTTAATTCTCCGCAATTATGTGTTCGATACATTCTGATTATTTTTGATAAATTTCGACAAATATATAACTTTACAAATTATGAAATAAGAATTCTTTTTATTATTTTAATTTTCCGAAAATGCTAAACACTGATTTTTATACCGATGATTATTTTATGAAAGAAGCTTTGAAAGAAGCTCAAAAGGCATACGATAAAGACGAAGTACCGGTTGGTGCCGTGGTTGTTTGCAACAAACAGATTATTTCAAGAGCACATAACTTAACCGAAACTTTAAATGATGCAACGGCACATGCAGAAATGCAGGCAATTACGGCAGCATCAAATTTTCTCGGAGCAAAATATTTAAAAGACTGCACTTTATACGTAACAGTTGAACCCTGTGTGATGTGTGCCAGTGCAACTTATTGGGCACAAATAGGAAAAATCATTTACGGAACAAATGACGACAAAAGAGGTTATTCGGTATTTAACAAAAATATTCTGCACCCTAAAACAAAAATTAAATCAGGAATATTAAAAGAAAATTGCAGTGATTTAATTACATCATTTTTTTATAATATAAGAAAATAAAATATGTATCTCAATTCAATAAATATTTGCCGACTTATAATAATTTGAAGTCAAAAAAAACCTGTGAAAAATTTAAAATTATAATAAAATAAAAATTATAACTATTTTTGGGCTTACAATAATGAATAGCTATTTATCTGAAAACATAAAAATATGATACTAAAATGTAAATTAGGTTTCCACCGGTGGGAAGGTTGTAAATGTTCAGTTTGCGGAAAAATCAGAAACGAAGGACATGACTTATCAAACGATTGTGAGAAATGTTCAGTTTGCGGAACAATTATAGAAAATAATCATAATTGGACCTCGGATTGCGAAAAATGTTCCAAATGCGGAAAGGTCAGAGAAAACAAACATAACTGGGAATATAATTGTGAAGAATGTTCTGTCTGCGGAGCTGTAAGAACGGATAAACATGTTTTTGTAAACGGAATTTGTACAGTTTGCGGTCACGGCACATTTAAAGATAAAACTGACGGGAAAACATATAAAGTAATGAAAATCGGCGAATTTATTATTATGGCTGAAAATTATGCCAAAAAGACCGGTAATCATTGGCATTATGAAGATAAAACGGATAATTCAACAAAACACGGATTATTGTATGATTTTGAAACTGCCAAAAATATTGCTCCCGAAGGCTGGCATTTACCTGCAAAAAAAGAATGGGAAGCAATATACAATCATCTGGGAAATAATCCTAAAAAAGTTTATGAAAAGCTTAAAATCGGACATTCCGGGTTTGACACACTCTACAGCGGGCTGAGAACATCTCGCGGCACTTACAGAAGTTTGGGAGCAAGTTCTCATTTTTGGAGTAATACCGAAGAAAATGAAAAAATGGCTTGGCATTTTGAAATGAGTGCATACAAACATAATGTTGATTTTGAAAAATGTGAAAAAACACATGGTTTAAGTGTTCGTTTTTTTAAAGATAAATAATCTTCATTTTAATGCGATATTGTCCGACTTTTCTCTTTTGCTTCTCAAAAGTGAAGAAAGAAGTCCGGAAAAATTTGTCCTGTACCCGTCAACAGAACACACAAAAATTTTCTGATTATAAAGCTTGTATCGGAGCTTTTAATTATGCTGCAAGTATAAACTGTCAGCATTTAACTGAAAATTATACTTTATTGCAGGAATAACCGCAAAAACATAAATATTTTCGGCATTCCGAAATCAAAAAATACACGAAAAAATTACAAAGCAATAATTCCCAGCTTCTTAAAAATCATCCGATTTTCTTGCAACCTTACGGCATAAAATCCGTCATTTTAAATATAAAATGCTAAATAACACACTTTTAATTACAATAATTTATGATTTAATCTATTTTATTAAAAACCATAAAAATGAAACACCTTTTTTCAGTAACAATTTTGTTACTTTTTTCTTTTGTCATTTTCTCTCAAAAAGTAACCGTCAGCGGTTATATTGAAAACTCCGAAACCAGTGAACGAATAATCGGTGCAAATGTTTACAATCAAGAATTCGGTTTCGGAACAGCAAGCAATGTTTACGGATTTTACAGTTTAACTTTTAAGCAAAAAAACATTCGCTTAACGGCATCTTTTATCGGTTATCAGTCTCAAAGCATTGATTTAATTCTGACGAAAGATACCGTAATCAATTTTAGTTTGATTCCTAATACGGAATTGGAAGAAGTGATTGTAACCGGCAAGCAAAATACTGTTCAAACATCGCAAATGAGTTCTGTTGACATTCCTTTGCACGCCGTTAAAAAATTGCCGGTTTTATTCGGCGAAACTGATGTTTTAAAAACCATTCAACTGATGCCGGGTGTTCAGTCCGGTTCGGAAGGTACCAGCGGGGTGTATGTCAGAGGCGGCGGACCCGACCAAAACCTCATTCTTCTCGACGGCGTTCCTGTGTATAACGTAAATCATCTTTTCGGATTTTTTTCTGTGTTTAACGGATATGCCGTTAATGATATTACTTTAATAAAAGGCGGATTTCCGGCTCGCTACGGCGGTCGCTTATCTTCAGTTATCGACATCAGAATGAAAGAAGGAAATATGAAAAAATTCTCGGGTGAAGCATCTTCAAGTTTTATTGCTTCAAAAATTTCCTTTGAAGGTCCTATTATTAAGGACAAAGCATCATTCATTATTTCTGCAAGAAGAACATATATTGATGCAATTACAGCTCCTTTTATAAAAATGTTTTCTTCATTTTCTCCGGAAACAGGTAAATTTTCTGCAGGTTATTTCTTTTACGATATAAATGCAAAAGTTAATAGTAAATTTTCCGATAAGGACAGAGTATTTTTAAGTGTTTACACAGGAAAGGACAAAGCTTATGTGAAAATGAACGAAGATTACAGTTATCAGGATGAAGTTAATAAATACAGTTCCGATTTTGATTTGCATTGGGGAAATTTAACTTCCGCATTACGCTGGAATCACGTTTACACACCTAAATTATTCGGAAATACAACATTAACTTACAGTCGCTATAATTTTATAACTGCAATTTCCGAAGAAGATGAATATACATCGTGGAACAACATCGATGACACAAAAGTTTATAAAGATAAATTTGAAATCAGTTATCTGTCCGGTATTGAAGATTACACCGCAAAATTAGATTATGATTATTTACCGTCTCCGAACCATAAAATAAAATTCGGAGCAAACGGTATTTATCATATTTTTAAACCGGGCATTTCGGCATTAAGAGTAAGCGACGATGAAAACAAACAAAATGTTGACACAACATACGGAAGTAAAAATATTTATGCACGAGAATATGCAGTTTATGCGGAAGATGATATCAGAATAGGAAAAATTATTAAAGTTAATATAGGCGGTCGGGCTTCCGGATTATCGGTTCAGGATACATTTTATTATTCTTTGGAACCGCGTATTTCCGCCCGTTTTTTAATTACCGACAAATGGTCGATTAAAGCGGCATATTCCGAAATGACACAATATTTACATTTTTTAACAAACAGTACAATCGGCTTACCCACAGACCTTTGGCTGCCTGCAACAAAACGTATTCCGCCGCAACACTCGGTTCAATATGCAGCAGGTACGGCAATTACTCTGCCTTATGATCTCAATCTTACGCTTGAAGCATATTATAAAGATATGACAAACCTGATTGAATACAAAGAAGGAGCAAGTTTTTTTGAAGATCCGGAAGAAGGAAGCCTTGCCGGAACAAACTGGGAAGATAAGGTTGAAATAGGAAAAGGAAACTCGTACGGTGCGGAAGTTATGTTAAGCAAAAATATCGGAAATTTAACCGGTTGGCTGGCATATACTTGGTCTAAAACAAATCGACAATTTGAAAATATTTCTTTCGGACAGGTTTTTCCGTATCGATACGACAGAAGGCACGATGCAAGTATTGCTTTAACCTATAAATTTAATGATAAAATTGATGTAGGTGCAACTTGGGTGTACGGAACAGGTATTTCCGTAACCCTTGCTCAACAAAGATATTTACCTTTAAATGCAATTGAAGACATTATTGATCAAAAACAAAATTCCGGAGTTGATTATTATTACTACGGCGGCGGCACCGTTGAATATTACGGAAAAAGAAATAATTATCGTTTACCGAATTACCATCGTTTGGATTTAAGCATCAATTTTAATAAAAAAGTTAAATACGGAGTGCGAACATGGAATATAAGTGTTTACAATGCCTACAACAGAAAAAACGCATTTTATGTTGATTTTACCGGCGGGATGTTTACAGAAAATAATTCAAATAAACGACAACTTATGAAATACAGTTTGTTTCCGATAATCCCTTCCGTCAGTTACACTTATAAATTTAAATAATCTAACAATTATAAAAATGAAAACAAAACTCTGTATAATTCTGTTTTTTTTTCTTGCAATTCTCGGCAATCTCTCCTGTCGCGAACCAATTGACATTAATATTCCGGAAACACAAAAGAAAATTGTTCTGAATGGCTTTATTAATCCCGACAGCACAATAAAAATCAATCTTTCCGAAAGTTTAAGCATTTTAGAAAGAGATAAAGATTTGAAATTTTTAAAAACAGCTGTCGTAAAAATATACGAAGACGAAACGTATAAAGAAACGCTTCAATACGACACAAACGGTTATTATATCGGAACAATATATCCGCAAATCGGAAAAGAATACAAAGTTACCGCAGAATATCCGCCTCTGGATAATGTTGATGCAGAAACAGTTCTGTTAAAACCTCCGGTTATTACAGAAATAAATTCCGAACCGCAATTTTACAGCAATGTTCAAACTTGGTATAACAGTGTAACCGGCGAACCGTTTGATACAACAATTTATGAGTTAGAACAATTAAATGTTAATTTAATACTGCAAGACCCGCCGAATGAAGATAATTATTATTTTTTGACATTCTCGGCAATCATTCCGCAATACGACTATCCGCCGCCGGACGGTAATCCGGTTTTCACAGGAGAAAAAATGACATATTTAGATTACAATGCCTCTAATTTAAATTGGGAAAATAATTTTTATACAAGGGATTTAAAAGGATTCGTTTTTTCCGATAATCTATTTAACGGAAAAAATTTTACGCTTAATACAACAGTTTATGTAAATACAGAAAGTGCACCGAATAAAGTTTATGTCGGACTGCATTCTGTTACGGAAGATTTTTATCAATATGTTATTTCTTATTCAAAATATCAGGACATTGAAGGAAACCCTTTTGCCGAACCGGTAAATATCAAAACAAATATACATCACGGTTTCGGATTTTTTTCAGGATATTCAACAAAAAAAGATTCAATAATAATTGATTATTCGAATGTAAATTAGATAAGAATTAATAACCGTAAATTTAAAGCCGGAGTTTCTGTTAAAAATAAAACTCCGGCTTTTATTATTTCCGACAAACGTTTTGCAAATAAAACAATATCTTTGTTTTAAATTTAACAAAATATACTATGAAGCATTTATTTTTGACAGTTCTGCTGTTTTTTTTCGTCAATTTCGGATTTTCTCAAGAAAACAATTTCAGAAAAGATGTTGATATTTTGCATTACACAATTAATTTGAATATTACCGATTTCAAAAATCAGGAAATTTCGGGTAATACTGTTGTGCAACTAAGTCCGCGAAAAAAAAATTTAAAAAATATTACTTTAGAATTATACAAACTAAACGTTGATTCTGTTTTTATTTTCGATGAAAAAATAAAGAACTTTTCTTATAACAGTGAAATTATTGAAATTCCCTATAATCACGATAGTTCTGAAGGTGAATGTTGCACAAAACTGACCGTTTATTATCACGGACACCCGAAAAAAGACTTGTCGTGGGGCGGATTTTTCTTTACTGACAGTTCGGCTTATAACATCGGTATCGGAATGGAAGCCGATCCGGTTTCTTTCGGAAGAGTCTGGTTTCCCTGTATTGATGATTTTGAAGAAAAAGCAAGTTTCAATTTTAATATTACGGTTCCGGAAAATTATAAAGCCGTTTGTTCGGGAATTTTGGTTTCCGACAAGAAGAACACCAATAATACACAAACTTGGAGTTGGAAATTGGAACAAGAAGTTCCGGTTTATCTTGTTTCAGTTGCTGTCGGAGATTACAAAGAAATTAAATCCGTTTATAAAGGCATAAAAAGAACTATTCCGGTCAGTTTGTATATGTATCCCGAAGATGTTGCGAATGCAAAAGTGTCTTTTTCAAATTTGAATAAAGCACTGCGAACTTTTGAAAATGATTTCGGTGAATATGTTTGGGACAGAGTGGGTTATGTCGAAGTTCCGTTTACATCCGGAGCAATGGAACACGTTTGTAATATTGCCTATCCGGAATATGCCGTTGACAGTACTTTAGCACGGGAAACTCTTATGGCTCACGAATTATCGCATCATTGGTTCGGAAATCTTGTTACCTGTAAAACAACGGAAGATATGTGGCTTAACGAAGGTTGGGCAACATATTGCGAAGCACTTTTTAAAGAGCAGGTTTACGGAAAAGAAGCATTCAAAGATTATGTAAGAAAAAATCATGTAAAAGTGCTTACTCAAGCCCATATTTTTGATAAGGGATACCGTGCCGTTTACGGAATTCCTCACGATTATACTTACGGAACAACTGTTTACGACAAAGGTGCCGATGTTGTTCATACTTTAAGAGGTGTTCTCGGTGACAGTTTGTTTTTTAATTCTGTAACAGCCTATTTAAAAGCTTTTTCTTACAAATCGGCTTCAACATATGAATTTCGTGATTTTTTAACTTCTTATACAAAAATTCCGCTTGACGATTTTTTTGAAACATGGGTTTTTACCGAAGGTTTTCCGCACTTTTCGGTTTCAGATTTAAATGTATCAAAAGCCGGAAAACAATACAGAGCAGATTTTACAATAAACCAAAGATTAAAAGCTCGTGATTTCTACGGAAACAATAATATTTTAGAACTCTATTTTGTTGATGATAACATAAATATCATTAAAAAGAAAGTAAAAATGTCCGGTCTGTCGCAAAATTACAGTTTGCTTTTTGATACAAAGCCCCTGACAATACTTGTTGATCCTGAAGAAAAAATTGCCGATGCAACAGTTGATAATTATAAAATATTTACAGATACGGCAAATTATGATTTTCGATACACCGATTTTTCAATATTAATAACAAAGCTTGAAGGGAAGTTACTTGTTCAAAGTATAATGAACTATATTACCCCGAGTAATTCTTTAAGTAAAAAATATGAAATCTCCAAAGAAAAATATTGGGATATTAAAGGAGCCCTAAACGGAAAAATGAACTCCGAAGGAACTTTTTACGTTAATTCAAACGAACAAAATCTCGGTGTTGAATTTAAAGATATCGTATTACTTTATCGACCTGACGAATTTTCGGAATTTATACCGATAAAAACGGAACGGTACGCTTACGATGCCGTTCAGGGAATTTTTATAGTCAAAGATTTAAAATTCGGGCAATATGTTGCCGCAACAAAAAAATAATTTAAAAATAAAACATATGAAAAAATTATCTGTTTTCGCATTAATCGTTCTTTCTGTTTTTTTATCTTTTTGTTCTGAAAAACAGGAAAATACGGTTACAAAAAATACTGTTAAAGATATCGTAACCAAAAAAGAAACCATAATAATTGAAAAGGACACGGCTGTTCAAAAAGAAAATATTGCAGTCCTTAATGTTGTTGATTATTTCAGGCTTCTGAAAAAAGATAAATTAATTGATTTTCCCTACACATTATCAAAATCCGGAAATACATGGAAAAGCACATCAACAGATGAAGCCGGTTTTGTAAATGAATGCGGAACCCTTGTTGACATAAAAAACGGCTATATAAAATTTGAAGACGAAGGAACGGGTGCGGGAATTTTTGTTACGGAAATTGCATTATTCAAAACTTCGAATAAAAGAAATATTCTTGCCGTAAATACTTATTTTGCCGACGATATTCTGCAAAACAGCTCAAAACCTCCGAAATTTTATGAATATAAAAATGGAAATTTCAAACTGTTAAAAGATATTTTTCCGGTAACAACTCCTAATCAATTTTTTATTAAACCGTATAATTTAAAAAAGGAACTTCTCGGAACTTACTTTGAATTACCGCATTACGGAACAACAATAAAATTTTGTCTGGACATGAATTATGCTGCAAAACAGGAAGAAAAATATCGCCAAAACATTAAACAAACAGAATTTCTGTATAAATTCGATAAAAAACAGGGTAATTTCTTTTTAAAATAAAAAACACCCTGTTATAAAATTTATTGTTTTATGATTTTCTTTGTAAACGTTTTTCTTTCGGTTTTTACTGTTAAGAAATATACACCTTTCTGTAACTTGCCGATATTCAACCTGCTTGTATTACTCTTTTGAAGTAATACTTTGCCTGTAATATCGGTTAATTCTAAACTTTTTATTATTAAATTGTTGCCTTGTACCTGCACATAAGTATTTGCAGGATTCGGAAAAATTACAAACTCATTGTTATTTTTGTTAATATTTGTCAGTTCTGAAAACAAAATTTCAAATCTGTTTGCAGTATTTCCGCTGCTATAACTAAATGTATAGTCCGGATTTTCGGTTAAATTCTGAATATTTCCTAACTCTTTATCATACAAATATATCGGAAAATATATATTCCGGGCTTGTGTTAAACTAATTTTATAGTTATCGGCATTAATTGCAGATAAACCCAGCGGAATTATTAAATTTTCGGAAATATCGGGTATTGTGTTTATTGCTGTTTCAATATTATTTTGATAAAAATAAATAAACGGGGTTTCGGAAGATTGAATATACATTTTATAAGCATCAAAATCACTGTCAAAATTAAAAGTTGCATTTTCGTTCACTACGGTTTTTATTTCATCGGTACGATTATTCCCGGCACATTGAAGTATAAAATAAGGAAATTTGATTTTTTCACTTTTTTTATAAAAATCAGTCGTATTATGAACCCTTGTTCCGTTTGTAATTTGAAGTTGAGCATTATTTTGCGAACAATGAACAAAAAATCCCTGCATTGCCGGAATGTATTGTGTTCCGCCGTTTACTCCGCCGCTTGTTGTGTTGTAATAACAATAATTATCAATATCGTCATCATAAAAATAAACAGTTTTATCAACATCGGTAAATGATATTTCGGAAGAATTCCAATCAATTGCCGAAGGATATGGATTTCCGAGCAAGTGCCAACCTTCGTATTGGTCTGCTGCCGCAGTATTTGTCCAACTTAAAAGCGAACTTGTATATGTACCCGTATGTAAATTCCCTTCAAAATTCAAAGTTGTAGGTGTAAAATAATATGCGTATCCTTCAAAACTTGTTAAATTCGGATTTGTAACGGTAGTCCAGCCCATATTTCCGGAAAAGATTCCCCCGCTCCAACTGTCGTCTGTTGTTTCATCATAAAAATAAAAATTATTCGTGTTAAATAAACTCAAAGGGGCGTCAATAATCGGCGATGCAATATAATGCCATTGCGTTCCCGACAGATAATGTTCAACAGTTCCCGGAACGTTCGCAGTTGCATTTATGAAAGAACCCGTTCCCGTTGCATCTGATTTTATTATAAAACCCGAAATACCGGCTTGATTATCCGTTATTCCGTTAACCGTAAGCGAAAAATCGGGATTTATTTGCAAGTTTGCTCCCGACAAAATAGTCAAATTATTGGTTTCGGCAGCACTTGTAATTATCGGAAAATTATTGCTTTTTGAACTTACATCAGGAATAACAACATTATCGGCAGAAGTCGGGATTTGTCGTTTTTGCCAATTTATCGCCGTTGCCCAATCTGTATTGTTTGTTCCTCTCCATACAATAAAATCGCAAACATATTCGTCTGCTCCGATATCGGGTACTGCAGCATCTCTTGTATCGCCGTCAAAATCCGTTGTAACAGAACCGATTACCTGTCCTCCTCCGTCAATGTATGTTATTGCAGAAGTTTGTATGTGCAGGTCGGAATTGCTTACAAAAGGAGCATCTTCGGTAATTGAATTTTGTTCGTAAGTTACGCAACGTGTTTGATAATCTGCCAAAGTTTCATCAGCAATATTTGTATCATAATAAATTAAATTTTTGGCAGAAGGAGTGCTCGCATAATATAAATTATTATCCGAATTTGTTGAAATTGTTGAATATTCTGCCGACTTGTATAATGCAGCGGCAATTGCTCCCGTTGAAACATCTGTTTTGTTTACAACTATATTATTTCGAATATCGGCAGTTGCCGAGCCGTAACTGAAACCTTCGACAAAAATCCCTGCACTTTCGTTTGTAGAAGCTGTTGAAACGTAGTTTAACAGGATTGAATTATTATAAATATTTACAATTCCTTTTCTGTCAGAAATTCCGCGAGTTGTCGGATAATTATAAGTATCTGTATTCGGTGTACGAATATCACGAACAAAATTATTATAAATATCTGCCGTTCCTCCGTAAATTTCAATTCCCGAAGCCATTTCAACACCTTCAATATCATAAACATTATTGTTGTAAAAATTTATATTACTTTCATAAGCCCTCAATCCTACTACCTGTGAAGCAGTTCCGTATAATCCGTGAACAGTATTGTTGTAAAAATTTCCTTGATTGTTTCCTGCTCCGTATATTCCGAGAGTTCTGTAATTTGTTGTACCGCCGGTTATTATATTATCATGAATTGCAAGATTTTTTTGCGACCAAGTTAAAATACCGACAGCTCGTTCACTTCCTCCGCTTGTTCCGAAATTACTAATTGAGCAATTTTTAATTTCCGCAGCATCATCGTAAAGCGGTTCTTCGCCCGTTACATCATATCCTAAAATTTTAAAACCATGATAGGCATTTTCAACTGCGATATTATCGTAAGTATTGAATGAATTTGCACCATCGGCAGAAATCGGGTCAATATTTGTTTTGATAAGCTGATAAATCCCGACCGAATTTGCATTAGTATTATTAAGGTTAACCGAACAATTTTTAATTAAATTATGTTGTGCTCCGTCTGTTCCGGAAGCATTAGTCAAATAATAACCGAATTCTACGGCATTACCGCTTAAAATTGAAATATCAATCCCGTCAAAAGTATAATAATCAACACCGTCAAGATGAATGCCGCAATCGTCATCTGCAGTTGTTCCTGTTGGTTTTATAATTGGATTTGCTCCTGTTCCGTTTTTTATGAAAGTAACGGTATTTACGGCTGTTCCGGTTGTTTCAATCGAAGGAACATCTTCCGAAAATGTTTGATTATCGTGAATATTAAAAATCACTGCACAAGAAATTCCCCTGTCATTTAAAGCGTTAACGGCATCTGTAAAATTATTGAAAGTCGTTCCGCCGGTTGCCGATGTATTATCTATTGTGTAAGTTCCGCAAAGCGGACCTCCCGTTTCATATTCATCTGCACCGATATCAGGTGCGGAAGCATTACGAATATCTCCGTCAAAATCAGTAGTGTAGCCGGCAATTACTGTTCCTCCGTTACTGATTCCTGTTGATTGTGTCGGGTCAATATGCAAATTATAAGGAGAAACAGTGCTTTTAAAAGGCGGATTTTCTTCAATAGAATTAATATCATTCGGAGAAACTGCCCGATACGCCGGCAAATCAAGATAATCAGTCGTACTTCCCTCATCTCTTACCAAAGCATATTTTGAATTTGCAATACCGTTATAATAGCAATTGTTGTTTGTATTTGTCGAAAGATTGCCCAAATCAGTTGTTTGTTTAAAATACAAAACATTTGCACGTGTTCCGGTAGTGGCATCTGTATTATTTTCAAAAATATTATTGCGTAAATCTGCAGTTGTACCGTCTAAATACAAACAGGTACTTTCGTTTCCCGCATTATTTGAATAATATGCAATATAAACCGAGTTATAAAACACTGATTGTGTTCCGCTTGCATTTCTTAAACTAATACCTCTTGCCGAAGGATAGCCGTTTGTAACAGAATTTCCGTCAGGAGCTTTTATGTCATAAATAAAATTATTATAAATATTTGAAGTTCCGCCAAAACCTTCAATTCCGCTTGCCGTCAGAACCCCTTCAATATCATAAACTTCATTATTATAAAAATTCATATTGCTTTCATATTCGCGTAAACCTACAACCTGAACACCTTCGCCGTAAAGTCCGAGAACAGTGTTACCGAAAATATCTCCGGTATTATTTCCGGCACAATAAATTCCGAGCGTTCTGTCGGCAGAAATTCCGTTGTAAACGAGGTTACCGTTTATTGAAATATTATTTTGCGACCACGTTAAAATTCCTGTTGCCCTGTCGGCAGTTGCACCGGCAAGCCCGAAATCCGAAATTGTACAATTTGTTATAATACAACCGTCATCATAAAGCGGTTCTTGACCGCTTACATCATAACCCAACAAATCTGTTCCGTGATACGCATTTGATATTGTGATATTTTGATATAAATTAAAAGAATTTGTTCCTTCAGCTGAAATCGGATTGATTGTACCTGTTTGAATTGATTGAAAAAGTCCTTTTGAATTTTCATTTGAACGATTTAAAGTTATCGAACAATTTTTGATAGTATTATGTTGCGAACCGTTAGTCGGCGATACATTATAAAGATAATAACCGTATTCCAAAGCTGAACCGCTTGCTGTTTGAACATCAATACCGTCAAAAGAAAAATAATCACTTCCGGCAAGAGCAAAACCTGCATCATTTGAACCGGCGGTACCTGTCGGTTTCAAAACAGGATTTGCACCCGAACCGTCTTTTATAAAAACAACGGGTTTTGCGGCACTTCCTGTGGCAGTAATAATTGGCGGGTCTTCAATAAATTCCTCATCGGCAGCAACGAAAAACGTAATTCCGCCGGTACCAATTCCGCAATTATTTATTGCATTAATTGCTTCCGTAAAATTCTTATAATCACCTCCGTTTGCAGAAATAGTTTTTGTCCCTGCCGGCGGAGCATAAATTTTCACATTATCAACAGCCCAATAATTTGAAAAAGCATCAATTTCCGTATAAGTCCATTTTATGTACACTGTTGCTTGATTCGCAGCATAAGCCGAAATATCATATTCTTTCAAAACTTCATTTTCGGAAGATGCAGACCAAGTTTCTAATTCGGTCCAATTAGTTCCGTCGTTACTGACTTCAACTTTTGCAACGGCAACATTAGTCGAAGATACGAATTTATGATCAAACTCCAAACGAACATCACTTCTGCCGGTGCAATTAATTGCGGGAGTAATCAAACTTGCATTTGCTTTCCCGACACCAATATCGTCATAAATATCATCTGCATCTAAAATTGCAAAATCGGCATCAAAATTTCCGCCTAAAGTTCGCGGAGCAGGATTGTTAAATTTCCAAATATAATTTGAGTTTCCTCCCGAGTTAACAATATTTTGCCAACCTGAAGGTAAAACTTGTCCCGTAAAATCCTCATCCAAAAGCACGCAACAAGAAGTACAAATCGGGTCTGTAAGAGTAACAATCGCCTGTTTTGTGCAACCGTAAGCATCGGTAACATCAACAGTATAAATTCCGGCAGAAAGATTTTGAGCAGAATTAGTTGTTGATACGTTTGGTGTCCAAACAAAAGAAAACGGTTCAACACCTCTGGTTACATTTACGGTAATTGTGCCGTCGAAAGCACCGAACGACGTCGGGTCTGTGTGCGAAGTCGTAATTGCGAGCAATTCCGGTGCTTCTTTAATTATAATATTTGCCTGATAAGTTGATGAATTTGCATCGGTAACAGTAACCGAATAATTGCCGGCAGATAAGCCTGAAACAGACGAAGTTGTTTGTCCGCCGGGTAACCACAAATAAGAGTGCGGAGCCGGTCCGGGACTTGAAGTTACACTTGCTGTTCCGTCATGTGCTCCGGTACAAGTAATATTTGCAGAGCTAACTTCAATATCTCCGGCAACATAGGTAAAACGAACAGCATCAAAAAGTACTTTTTTGCCGTTATCGGCAGAAGCCACGGCATCACCAAGTCGTACATATCCGTTTTGACCTTGCTGAAATTGATACGTTCCCAAATTAACCCACGAACCTTGATTTGCAAGTTGATTTACGGTAACTGTTGTGTTTCCGCCGGCGTAGTAAATTTTGTAATAAGCAGAATTTGTAACTGCAGCAGTTGAATAACTATCGGTAAAAGTTGCAGGAATATAAACTTCAACTTTGTATGATGCCGCACTCGACAAATTAGGAGTCCAGGAAACCCAACAAACATCAGAACTTGAACCGCCTTCGCCACCTGTCCACCAAATATGACCATTTGAGCCGGCAACATCTTTAACGTGTCTGTAATAGTGCTGTTTAGCACCGTCTTGAGTATTATTTATATAAAAACCGTGATTATAAAAAGTGTTTTGGATTGTCAAATCATCATAAACAGGTTCGGAACTGCGAGCGGTAAGAGTCCAGGCAACTGTTCCGTGCGAGCCGTCAGGGTCAAAATTTTGGTAACCGTTGTTGTAGCCGGGCCAATCATAATAACTGTCTTTTCCGTCATACGACGGGTATCCGGGTGTGTTTTTATTTCCCCAAGGGTCATTCATAATCAAAGTATGTTGGTTGTTAACATACCCGACACACAAAGTTAAATGCCCTGATTGTGTTATCCACGAACAAATCGGGTGCGGATATTCGTTGTTTATTTCAGATTGAGTTTTTGTAAAAGTGGCATTGTTTGTCCAAACATAACTACCGGAAGCCATATCGTGTAAATTTTGATAATTTCGCATACCGTCGCCTCCTCCGGGCGATGTATAGGGTGATACCCACATATAAGCGTATCCGCCGTAAGCATTTTTTGAAGAAGAATAGGCATCAAAAGAAAATTCGTTATATTTGTATCTGTCAAGTACATATCCGCCATAATCGGTTGTAGTTTTACCTGTTACAGATGTGTAGGTTGTTGCAGACTCCGGCCATTTCGGTAAACGATTGTAATATGCCAAAGCCATATTTGAAGTTGTGGGTGCACAAGCCGAACCACCGTTTCTGCCGGTCGGAGCATCGTATTTTTGATGAATATAAGGCACATCTTTGGTTAAATGTGTGATGGATTTTGCTTTCGAAAATTTACTTACATCATAAAATTCAGGCTTTAAATTTTTAGGATTATCAAGTAATTTTTCAGTTGAAATAATTTTTGTTTGTGAAGCATCTGTTTTTGCTCTGATTATTTGACGTTTATCATATGTTTGATACAAAATTCCGCCCTGTAAATCAAAAGACGGTGTCATTTCAAAAACATCATCGGTAAAAGTAATTTGACGAATATTTAAACCTTTGTAATCTGATATAAAAATATCAGATGATTTTAAGATAAAAGCAGAAGCATCAGCATCCGTTTTTTGAAAAACTATATTTTCGGATTTTTTATCCCAATTACCGGCACCGCCTTTACCTATTTTGTATAGTTTTTTTGTTTCGACTTCGTAAACCAAAAGTTCCATGTTACGGTTTTGGTAAAGAATTTTTTTACTGTCGGGCGACCATTTTGGGAAAATTACGCCTTTGCCGTCGTTTTGTAATTGCAAATTTGTACCTGTTTTTATATCATATAAAATAAAATACTTTTGCTCAACATCGTAAACAATAAAATTACCGTCGGGTGAAACAGGTGCAATATTTGACGTTGTGAAATTTTGAATCGATTTTGAACCGAAAAAAAAGTTTTTGTTAACGTTAAATGCAATATTATTATCGAAAAAAGAAGGTTGTCCGCATTTTTCTTCAAATGAATGCAGTTGCGATATTTTTTTATTTGTTAAATTAATTACATACGGTGCTTGTTTTCCTTGTGAATTTATTGATTTATAGCCGATTTCAGAGCCGTCGGCGGAAATTGAAAAATATCGTCCGCAACCGGCACTTGAGACAAGTGTTTTAACATTATTATCTTTCAACAGATAAATCTTTGATGCAAAGTTATCGGTAAAAATTATTCCGTCAGGAGTTTCAATCGGCGTTATAAAATAGCCGATATTTTCGGCTTCGTAGGTTTGCAATTGATTTTTTTGTGCAGATAATCCAAAAAAACATAAAATTAAAGTCAGAAGGGATAAATATTTTTTCATTTGTACAGATTTTTTCGCGTAGCTTACAAAGATATTCTTTTTTAAAAATTACGTATTTGTTTTTTTATTTGTTTTCCCGAACAATTTTTTTCAAAAGATTTAAAGTATAATCAATTGTTTTTTTATGTGTTCTGAAACTTAGTAATGCCAAACGCAGCCAAACATTTTTATTAATACGCGTAGAAGAAAGAAACACTTTGCCGTCTTTTTTTACGTCTTCTATAATTTGCAGATTAAATTGGTTTACATCTTTATTTTTAGGGATAAAACGGTAAATCATAACCGATAAATCAGGAAAGGGTCCGACTTCAAAACCGATTTTTTGAATTTCTTCATAAAAATATCGAGTTAACAGTATTTTTTCTTCCAGAGCTGCCTTAAAAGGATTCAGTCCGTACAGTTGAAGCGGCAACCACATGCGCAAACCTCTGAAATGCTTTGTTAATTCCGGAGATAAATCGGCGGGAGACGGTTCATTCTGCGTTTCTGTTTTATCCTGCATGTAATTTGCCTGATATTTATGTGTTTGATTTAATGCGTTTACATCTTTAATTAAAACCGCCCCGATTCCATAGGACAAAAACAATCCTTTGTGCGGATCAATTGTTACGGAATCGGATTTTTCAATGCCTTTAAACTTTTCTTTTTCAGAATCAACTAATATAAAAAAACCGCCGTATGCTGCATCGGTATGCATCCACATATTATTTTCTTTTGCAATATCGACTATTTTGTCCAAAGGATCAATTGCTCCGGTATCGGTAGTTCCGGCAGATGCAATAACCAAAAAAGGGTTTAATCCGGAATGTTTATCATTTTCAACGGCACTTTTTAAGTTCAAATAATCCATTCTAAACAGCTTATCCATAGCAATATGCCTCACTATTGTTTCCCCGAGACCGGCAATCCTTATTGCTTTATCTGCCGAATGATGAATTTGTTCGGTAACATAAATGACCGATTTTGTAACATTTTTGCTTGTAATATTTTTTGCATCTCTCGCTGTAGCAACGGCAATCAAGTTTGCAATTGACCCGCCGGAAGTTAAGTTACCGAGAGCTGTTTTAGGAAAACCTATAATGTTACACATCCAACGAATTAAAAAATTTTCAAGTTTTACAACTCCGGGTCCGGCATAATAAATACCTGCATATTTATTAAATACAGCCGCTAAATAATCACCGAGAGATGTGGCAAAAACACCACCTCCGGGAATATAACCGAGATGACCTCCGGAAGCCGGATTTAAACCGGGTAAATCAATATCTGTTTTTAATTGACTCAATGCCTTTTTTATATCTGCAGGAGCATCCGGAACAGTAAATGTTATTGCATTAATTTCTTCTTCAGTATATTCATTAAAAGCTTTAATCTCATTAACCGTATTTAAAAATTGATTGGCATATTCCAGCACTTCTTTATTCCATCCGCTTCGGATTTTTTCATTCGGTTCAAGAAACAGGGCTTGTTTTTCGAGTTTCAGCAGTTTTTGTATCATATTTACATTTTTTAAAGAAACAAATTTACCTAAAAAAGTTAAATCCGCCGAAAAGAGTATCACAGAAAGACAAAAAGTGAATATTGGACAACTAATACTGCAGTTTTGTTCTCACTAAATCTATTTGTTCTTGAGAACCCACAACCGTTACAATATCGTGCTTTCGGAGACGTGTATAGCCGCCGGTAAGCATTACTGTTCCTTTTCGTGTAACCGACATGAATAAAACACCGACAGGCAAATGCAGGTCTCTTATTGCTCTGCCGTGAACATCATCGGCTAAAACTTCAATTTCTTCCGTTTCATGATTTTTTTGCATACCCAATAATATTGATGTTGCATGAGGCGATCTCACAAAGTGCTCCAACAAGGCAATTAATGCACCGGTAGGAGCAACAACAATAACTCCCAGTTTTTTAAATTTTGCAGAATCAGTATGTGTTTCAACCACAACAATAACATTAGGAATTCCGAATTTTTCGTATATGACTTCACAAATACTGTATGCAACATCCTCTTTTCTCATAATAACAACAGAATCTGCTGTTTCAAACTTGTGTTTTTTTAATGTTTCATAATTTATTTCATCAACAATATTTAATTTTACCTCTTTGCAAAACGAAGTGTCAACATTTTTCCTGTCCGTAATAATTTGAACAGAATAACCTTCATTTTTTAAAGTCCTTGCCAAAAGAACTGATTTTCCGCCTAAACCGATGATAAAAACATCTTTGTGAAAATCAATTTTATGTGCAGAAGATTTTATATGAGCTTCATTTACATTTATAATCGCCCACTTCATTAAAGGCGGACCTATAAATTGATTAATTACAATCACAGCAATCAATATTGCCTCAAATTCAACCCCGAATCCGAGAAAATGTGAAGAAACAACAGTAATTAATCCCAGACTGACACCGGCTTGTGTAATATAAGGTGTCCAACTTAATAAGATTCCTTCTCGCGTTTCTTTTAAAATACTGCTGCCGACTACTGATGCTGCGATAACAGCGATGATTCTTACAGAAACCAACAAAACAGCTACTGCCCAGTATTTTAACAAAATATCAATTGAAAGAGTTGCTCCGATTAATGTAAAAAATGCAGCATAAATATAATGGCCGAAACGGGTTATAAGTTTTTCCAAGTTTATCCGGAATTCCGAGTAGTTCGTAACATAAAAACTTGCAACAATTCCGATAAGCAAGGCTTCTATATGTATCGGCGTTTCTAAAAACTTTCCCGAAAAATCGGAAAAATACGATGAAAATATAAACATACTCCATCCGAGAAGTAAAATAACAGAAATATCCAAATACTCATTTTTATCAATTTTGAAATTTAATTCAATCAATTTTCCGTAACCGACACCTGCTAATATACTTAACAATATACCTGCTGAAACAATTATTATTTCTGAACCGTTAAAATCTTTTCCGCTTATTAATACTTGTGAAACCGAAAAGCTTAAAGCAAAAAGAATGATAACAAAAATATCTTTAATAATTGTTACACCAAGTGCAATTTTTGTAAACGGTCCTTTAGCACGTAATTCATTAATAACAGCAATTGCCGAAGCCGGAGAACTTGCGGTAAAAATAGTTGACAAAAGCAGTGAAATTGCAATTTTAATGTTTTGATCTGCATCTTTCATAAAAGGGATATAATCGGACAGCAAAAAAACAATAATAAAACTGACAAGAAACACAATAACAAATTGAGCTGCAGTCATTATACTGATGTCTTTAATTTTATCTCGAATTTCTTTTAAAAAAATTTCTGCTCCGGATGCAAGAGCTATAAACGCCAAAGAAATATCATTAATAAATTCAAGGTGTTTTAAGTCTCCCGGTATCATTTTTAATAAGTAGGGTCCGGATAAAACACCGATAATTATAAACCCGGTAATTAAAGGTAATTTTATTTTTTGGAAAATTTTTGCCAAATGATTTGATGCCGTTACAATTATTCCGAATGCAACAATAACAGCAATTATTCCGAGTATTTGATTTGAGAATATCAAAAGATTTTTTATTGGCTAATATAAATAAAAATATACAAAAAATGATATTTTTTAAGGTTTCGGGAAAAATAATACTTTTAGAGTTTTATTATTAAAGAATATGGGGGAAATTTGTGTTCATTGCGGGGAAGATTGCGGCAAACATCCGATTTTACTGCAGAACAAACCGTTTTGTTGTAACGGGTGTAAAGCTGTATATCAACTTCTTAATAAAAATAATCTTTATACGTATTACGACATTGAAAATAACCCCGGAATAAAGGTTGAACTTAATGATTTTGACGACAAATATGCCTATCTGGATAAAAACGAAATAAAAGAAAAATTATATGAATTTAAAGAAGGGGATATGGCAAAAGTTACGCTTTTTATTCCCGTAATACATTGTGCTTCTTGTGTTTGGTTATTAGAAAATTTAAATACTCTGAATAAAGGTATCTCAAGTTCAATGGTTAATTTTGTCAAAAAAGAAGTTTCGGTAACTTTCAACGAAAAAGAAATTTCTTTACGGCAGTTAGTTGAATTATTGGAATCAATACACTATATTCCGCATATAACACTTGAAAAAAAGAATGAACACGACAGACGAAAAGAAGAAAGTAAAAACTTACTAAAAAAAATAGGTGTTGCCGGGTTTGCTTTCGGAAACACAATGCTGCTAAGTTTTCCGGAATATATTCAGGGCAGTTTCGGGTTAGAACATAAATACAAATTTTTATTCGGCATACTGAATTTATTATTTGCAATTCCTGTTATTTCGTACAGCGGAAACGATTATATAAAATCAGCTTTTAAAAACCTTTTTAAGAAAATTATAAACATTGATTTGCCCGTTGCAATTGGTATGCTCGCCATATTTCTTGAAAGTGCTTATGAAATATTAAGTCATTCCGGCTCAGGATATATGGATTCTCTTACCGGCTTTGTTTTCTTCCTGCTTATCGGAAAATGGTATCAGAATAAAACTTATCGTGCGTTATCTTTTGAAAGAGATTATAAATCATATTTTCCGATTGCCGTTACCGTGCTGGAAAACGGAAAAGAAGACAGTATTTTACTGGAAAACTTGCGTTCGGGACAAAAAGTTTTAATTCGTAACTTGGAACTTATCCCGGCAGATTCAACTTTGCTGAAAGGCGAAGCATATATTGACTACAGTTTTGTAACCGGAGAATCGCAACCCGTTAAAAAAAATATCGGGGATGTTATTTATGCCGGCGGCAGACAAGTAGGAGAAGCACTGGAATTGAAAGTTACAACAGAAGTTTTACAAAGCAAGCTGACAAAACTTTGGAACCAAGACAATAAAGATGAAATAAAAGAAAAAGATTTGTCTTCGGTTGTCGATAATATCAGCAAATATTTTACGATTATTGTATTGTCAACAGCATTTATTACGGCAATTACGTGGCTGTTTATAAATCCTAAAATTGCTCTGCTCTCCTTTACCGCTGTATTAATTGTTGCGTGTCCTTGTGCTCTGGCACTTTCTGTACCATTTTCTTTCGGAACGACTATGGGTGTTTTCGGTAAAAACGGATTTTATCTGAAAAAAACAAATGTTGTGGAAAAACTTTCAAATGTTGATACCGTTGTTTTTGATAAAACCGGAACAATTACAAAATCTGACGGCCTGGAAGTAAAATATTTCGGAGAAGAACTTTCGGAAGAAGACTTGTCTCTGATAAAATCCGTTACACGACAATCAACGCATCCGATGAGCTCTGCCGTTTATGAACATTTGAAAAAATATTCTTCAAAAGAAATAAAAGATTTCAGAGAATTACCGGCAAGAGGTGTTATCGGAATTTTTGAAGATAAAAAAATAAAAGCCGGGTCTTATGAGTTTATTTACAATAAAGAAAACGGCAAAGCCAAGCAAACAAGTGTTTTTGTTTCGATAAACGAAAAGCCGAAAGGATATTTTACAATAGAAAATAAATATCGGGAGGGATTAGAAGACATCATTTATAATTTAAGTAAAAATTATGAGTTGCATTTAATTTCCGGAGATACAGATTCTGAAAAAGAAAATCTCCTGAAGTTGTTTAAAAACGAAAATAAATTGAACTTTAACAAATCACCGCTTGAAAAATTAGAATACATAAAATCCCTGAAAGCAAACGGGAAAAATGTTATGATGATTGGTGACGGCCTTAATGATGCCGGAGCATTAAGCGAAGCAAATGTAGGCATCTCCGTAGCCGATGATATTTACCATTTTTCTCCGGCTTGTGATGCTATTTTAGAAGCTGAAAAATTTAAATATTTAAATAAGTTTATTAAATTTACCAAAACATCTGTTAATATTGTAAAGCTTAGCTTTAGTATTTCATTTGTTTATAATATCGTCGGATTGTATTTTGCCGTTACCGGACAATTATCCCCAATTATTGCAGCAATACTAATGCCTGCAAGTTCAATATCGGTAGTAGCTTTTGTCAGTTTTGCAATTATTATGTTATCAAAAAGAAAAAAATACAAGTTTTAAAACGTGAAAAACAAAGACCTTAAAAAACTTTTTAAAAAAGGGATACTGATTATACTGCCTCTCTATGTTTTGTGGGTTTTGTATATTGAGTTTATGCCGATGTATTATAATCGTCCGACCAATACACGTTGGTATTTCCTGAAAGAAAGTTTGAGCGGTAAATATAAAATAAGTTCGGCTAATAAAATTTTTTTGGGTGAATCGCGATTAAATGCAGGTGTTGATTTTACAAAAATTTCAAATTCATACAGTTTTGCATCAGGCGGCTCCACTCCGATTGAAATGTATTACGTATTAGAAAAATACTTACAAAACCATCCGAAACCGGATACGGTATTTTTGTCTGTTTCACCTCGTTTTTTTTCGGAAATTTTTGCTTTTTGGCATTATGCCGTCAGAAATAATGTTATTACTTATTCTAATTTTAAAGAAATCATCTCACATAAAAACAAAAAAGATACGGTTTTGGGAAATTTTTGTTTGCCGCATTATTTTTTATATAAATGTGATTATCTTGCTTATTATCAGTCTGATGTATTATATAATTATGTTTTCGGAGGGTATTCGGAAAATAAAAACTTTATAAAAAAAATGCAGGAACTGAGAGGCGGCAGACCACATCCCGGACTTAAAGACTCATGCTCAAAATTAAATTACGAAACAAAATACAAACATTTTATTCCTTCGCCTCTTCTTGAAACGTATTTCGATAAAATATTAACGCTTTGTACCAAAGAAGATATAACTATTATCTTTTTTTCTATGCCGATGAACAAAAGTTCTTATAAAAATTTAAGTCTGAGTTTTATTTCCGAATACAAAAAATTTATGCAAAAAACCCAGCAACGCTTTCCCGCATTTGTAATATCCGACAGCTTATATTCTTATCCCGATAAATATTTCGGAGATGCTTCGCATTTAAATAAAAAAGGAAAAGAAAAGTTTACAAACGATTTTATCAATCATCTTTATAATAAACAATAATTAAATTTATATAACTTAGTATAATTGCCTGTCAATCAATTATTTATTTGCGTTATTAATTATTTTATACAGCTTATCCGAACGCCGAATTTTTTCTTCAATCGGCATTGAAATAACCTGTCCTTTTCGGGCTTGTGCTACAGGTTTTTCGTCAAAACGAATTTCTTTTACTGTTGTTTGAAAAACGCCGGTTGTGGCTCCGGTTATCATAATTTCATCTCCGATACTTATTGTGCCAGACTGCACCAAAAATTCACCAACCTTAATTTTGGAAAACCAATTATTTACTTTTCCCGCAAAAATCTTTTGTTTCGTTGCTTTTGAACCGTAATCTTTGCTCCATTCTCCCAATTTCCTGCCGAGATAATATCCGTCCCAAAATCCGCGATTAAATACGGTTGACAATCGTTTTGTCCAATTATTAATTTTTGCTTCGGAATACGTATTCTCATAAACAGCATCAACAGCTTCTTTATAACTTTCAATCGTTGCTTTTACATATTCGGCAGGTCGGGCTCTGCCTTCTATTTTCAACACCTTAACGCCGGCATCTATAATTTTATCCACAAAGCTTATTGTTGATAAATCTTTAGGCGACATAATATATTCATTGTCAACTTCAAGTTCAAAACCGGTTTCTTTATCCGTTACAATATATGCTTTACGACAAGTTTGCAGGCAAGCACCTCTGTTGGCGGACGAATTTTGTTCGTGTAAACTTAAATAGCATTTTCCGGAAACGGCCATACACAAGGCTCCGTGTACAAAAATCTCCAGTCGAATTAAGTTCCCAAAAGGTCCTTTTATTTGTTCTTTCTCAATTATTTCGGCAATATGTTTTACTTGCTTCAAACTTAATTCTCTTGCCAAAACCATAACATCGGCAAAATGTGCATAAAACTTTACGGTTTCAATATTACTTATATTCACTTGCGTAGAAATGTGAATTTCAACAGCTTGCGATGATGCGTAATTTATAACGGCTTGGTCGGAAGCAATAATTGCCGAAACTCCGGATACTTTAGCAATATCAATGATTTGCTTCATTAAGTTAATATCGTAATCATAAATAACGGTGTTAACGGTTAAATAACTTTTCAGATTATTTTCATTGCATTTTTTAACGATTTCTTTTAAATCTTCAGTTGAAAAATTATTTGTTGATTTGGCACGCATATTCAGCTGCTCAATCCCGAAATACACAGAATCTGCTCCGGCATTAATTGCTGCAGCCAATGATTCAAAAGAACCTACCGGTGCCATTATTTCTATTTCATCTCTTTTATACTTCATTTCGGTAATATAAACCCGCAACTGTTTCAGCTGCGGGCTATTTTTTAATTATTTTTTTGATTGTCTTTTTAGATACAGAAACCTTTTTGGATTGTATTCTTAATTCTTTTGAAGCCTGATTGTAAGCTTCTATTAAATCATTATGTTTAAATTGGCGATTTTTATATAATTTTTTAAAAACATTTACACTATCATTCAGATAACTATGAATATCTAATATCGCCAACACGAACAGAGTATTATAAATTCTTACGTTTTTGTGTAAATTTTCACAAGCTGCTTTAAATTTAACATCATCAGAGATTATTAATTGTTCTCCTGTTTTTTCAGATTGACTTATAATTTCTGCTTCACCCTTATCAATACCTTTATGTTTAAATAAAAAAACATTACTGTATGAATCATATCTTGTACAAAGAGACCAAAAACCTTCATTCGGTCTTAATCTTTCCAAAACAAACCTTCTTTTCGGCTCTTTTTCAAGACATTTCTCGTATTCTTTTTTTACTTCTGTAGGAATTAAAATTTGTGTAAATATATTACGTAAAAGGTTGTATATATTAAACTCTTCTAACCCCGTTAAATTTACAAGACTGTCATTATCGATAATTATTTTTGTTTTCATTCCGAACTTCCGCCTAATAAAAGTAATCCTACCCCAATTCCAAGTAACGCGAGCAAGGCATTTCTTTGCTGTTTGATTTCTTTTATTTCTTTTTGATTTTCTGTTCTTTCTTTAATTTGAATTTTAGGAAAGATTTTTCCTAAAATTATTTTATCAAAATCATCATTAGGATTAAAATAAATTTCAGTAAAATGTTTTGTTATTTCTCCTTCTAAGTTTTTACCCTTTTCAAAATTATAGATAACTAAAATTTTTGATTTGTCATTAAATTCTTTCCAAGCATATTGTATCTCTTGTTTGACGATATTGCTTAATTTGCCCGTTGAAAACACAATAAGCCAATCGGATTGTGATATTCGAGCTTTTGTTTCGGTATCTATTTCACTATCGGAATTATATCTGTCCGGTAAAAACATTTTAAAACCGTTTACTGCACCGGTTGTATGAAGTCTTACCGCAAGGGTTTGTTCAAAATCAGAATCGGGATTGTATGAAATAAATATTGTCGGAGTTTTCATATTAATTTAATATTTTGATTTAAAACAAAAATACGACAAAAATGTTAAATAGTTACACTAAAATTTTTTAAACAAACATATTTACCCTTGAAACTGCTTCAAAAATCGCAAATCATTCTCAAAAAACAGTCGTAAATCTTTTATACCGTATTTCAGCATGGCAATTCGTTCTATTCCCATTCCGAATGCAAAGCCCGTGTATTTTTCGCTGTCGATATTGTTTGCTTCCAAAACATTGGGATCGACCATTCCGCAACCGAGAATTTCTAACCACCCGGTATATTTACAAACATTACATCCTTTACCGCCGCAAAGTGAACAAGATACGTCAACTTCCGCCGAAGGTTCCGTAAACGGAAAATATGAAGGTCGTAAGCGGATTTTTGTTTCGTGTCCGAAAAATTCCTGTGCAAAATATTCCAGGGTTTGTTTTAAATCAGCAAAAGAAACATTTTCGTCAATATAAAGTCCTTCGATTTGATGAAAAATACAGTGAGCTCTGGCAGAAATAGCTTCATTTCTGAAAACTCGCCCGGGAGAAATTGTTCGAATCGGCAGTTTTTGTTTGTCCATTACCCTTACCTGAACCGATGAAGTATGTGTTCTTAAAAGAATATCCGGATTTTTTTCAATAAAAAAAGTATCCTGCATATCTCTTGCCGGATGCTCGGGAGGAAAATTCAATGCCGAAAAAACATGCAAATCATCTTCAATTTCGGGTCCTTCGGAAACGGTAAAACCGAGACGCATAAAAATTTCGGTAATCTCATTTCTTACGATAGAAATCGGATGACGAGAACCTTTTTCAAAAGAATCTCCGGGTAATGTCAAATCCAAAGATATTTTCACGGTATCCTTTGATTTTAATGATAGTTTCAAAGCATTTACTTTATCTGTTACCTCATTTTTTAAGGTATTTAATACTTGTCCGAATTCTTTTTTTTGTTCGTTCGGAACATTTTTAAAATCTTTAAAAAGCTCAGTTACAAGCCCACCTTTTTTTGACAAATATTTTATTCTGAATGCTTCAACTTCTTCAGGATTATCGGAAGTAAATAATTCCACCTTATTAAGTAATTCTTTTGCTTTATTTAACATGTTGTTTTATATTATCTTATAGTCTTTTATTCAACAATGACTTTAACTGTCATTTTAATATCTTTAAGCGGTCTGTCATTTTTATCGGTTTCAACACCGGCTATTTTATCAATGACATCAAGTCCTTTAATAACTTCTCCGAAAACAGTATAATTTCCGTCAAGATGCGGTGTCCCTCCAATTGTTTTATAGATATTCCGTTGATATTCAGGCATTTTTTCAACTTTAAAATCTTTTTTTGTCATAATCTCTGCAATCAGTTTATCAAAAGCCGGGTTATTTCCGGTCAATCTGTAATTTGCAGCTTCTTTATTAATTTCCGGATGCGTACTGAAATATTTAGCGAGAGATTTTTTTTCTTCCAAACTGTTTAATTCTTCATCGGTAAATTTTCTTCCCTGAACAATATAAAATTGTGAGCCGGAAGATTTTTTCAGCGGATTTATATCATCACCTTCACGAGCTGCAGCAATAACACCTTTTTTATGAAATAAAGAATCGTTAAACTCGGCATCAATTTCATATCCGGGTCCGCCGTTTCCGAGCATTTTTCCTGCAGGTGCATTTTTAGAATCCGGGTCACCGCCTTGTATCATAAATTGATTTATTACACGATGAAACAAAAGGTCATTATAAAAACCTTGTTTTGCGAGTTTAATAAAATTTGCTTTATGTTTCGGCGTTTTATCATACAATTTAATTTTCATATTCCCGTATGATGTTTCGATTAAAATTAAAGTGTCTCCTTTAATTTGCTTATCAGAAACAGGTTCTTTTTTATTTCTGTTTACATTATTATCGGATGACTGACACGCAGTAATTGAAAAAAACAAAAATGCGGTTACAAAAAATAAATATTTCATTTGTTTTCAGTATTAAATATTATTAATTTGCAAAATTAAAATTTAATTTGATTTATGAATAATCTTTCATTTCTCATCTTATTTATTTACTTAAAAAACAATTCGTCGGACAACACGTAAAACAGATAAAATGAATGTTACCGAAGCACTTGAAAAAACCCTTTAAAAAGAACAAACAGAAAAAAACGGCATACTTCAAATAATAAATTTCAAAAAATAACTTGGAAACTTGATTTTTTTATACATTTGCACGCTTATTTTTATATTCGGCTCGTAGCTCAGTTGGCAGAGCACGTGACTCTTAATCTCGGGGTCGTGGGTTCGAACCCCACCGAGCCGACTTTTTT
>JAADGE010000029.1 GCA_013152535.1 Chlorobiota bacterium | reverse complement strand
TTCTGCATTTGAAAACTACGAAATTTCTTTGAGGTCGAAAATTGCAACTTGCAAAATAACCGAATATTTCAAAAGCTGCATTTCCTGAAAGGTCCTAATTAACTTTACTTTAGAGAATATACAAGCCCCCTACTCTATTCCAAACTGCAGTCAAAATGATGAATATAAAAAGTTTCTTTTCCGCTTGTACTGCTTCAAAAAATCTTTACACAGCTCCTGCTCTATGCGAAATATTTTTATTATTATCTAAAAAATAATTTATTTTCTAAATTACCATTTCGATAGCGGTTATTAAAAAACTACTTTTTATGCTTTTCATTAAATTTTATGATTCCTTCTTTCAGGAAATGAGAAAAAGCGATGGGATCGGGATTATAAAAGAACGGATCCTTTATTAATACATCACCGTTATAATCTAAAATAATATATGCCGGTTGTGCATTCATTCCGAAACGTGAAATTTGAAAATCGGCATATTTTGAGCCGAGAGATTTCTTAACTTTACCATCGTAAGAAGATGTTACCCAATCTTTTTTATCTAATTTTGTTCTGTCGTCAACATATAAAGAAGCAATAACATATTCATTTTTTAATAAAGGCAGTACCGCTTCAGTTCCCCAAACATTATCCTCCATTTTTCGACAATTTACACACGCATAACCGGTAAAATCAAGCATTACGGGTTTATTTTGTTCTTTGGCACAAGCCAATGCCTGGTCATAATCGAAATAACCGTGTAAACCATGGGGTGATTCGTGAATATCACCGTATTTCGGCTCATAACAATTACTTTCGGAATAGGTTAAGTTAGGAGTTTGCATACCGGAGTTTTCTCTGACAACTTTTGCCAAATCAAATTCGTGGGTACTCATTGGCGGCAAATAGCCTGATAAAATTTTCAAAGGTGCCCCGAACATTCCGGGTATCATATACACGACAAACGCAAAAGTAAATATGGCAAAAAACAAACGCGGAACTTTTAAAAACGGCAAATCACTGTCGTGAGAAAACTTGATTTTTCCGAGAAGGTAAAAACCCATTAATGTAAAAATCGTAATCCATAAAGCCAAATAAATTTCTCTGTTCAGCAATCCCCAATGATACGTTAAATCGGCAATACTTAAAAATTTCAAACCAAGTGCCAGTTCAATAAATCCGAGAACCACTTTAACAGAATTTAACCAACCGCCCGATTGCGGCATTTTATTCATTAAATGAGGAAAGAAAGCAAAAATTCCGAAAGGAATCGCAAATGCCAATCCGAAACCGAGCATTCCTATAATCGGCTTTAAAACATCACCGCCGGCAGATTCAACGAGAACGGTTCCTACCAACGGACCGGTACAAGAAAATGAAATAACAACCAATGAAAATGCCATAAAAAACGGTGCAAAAAATCCGCCTTTATCAACGTGTTTCTCTGATCCGGCTGTCAGCCAACTCGGTAATACAATTTCAAACATACCGAAAAACGATGCTGCAAAAACCATAAACACAATAAAGAATAAAATATTAGGAAGCCAATGCGTACTTAACCAATTTGCAAATTCAGGTCCTAAAGTAACTGCAACAAGAGTTCCTATTACGGTATAAATAAGCACAATAGATAAAGAAAAAAATATGGCTTCCGCACGACTCTTTGCTTTAGATTTTTCTTCATGCATAAAAAATGAAACAGTCATCGGAATCATGGGAAAAACACAAGGTGTAAGCAATGCTGCTATACCGGCAAGCAATGCTGCAATAAACAAACCCCATAATCCGCCTTTATCAGTTGCCGAATTAATTTCATTTCCGCCTTGTTTTACTGTTGCGGTTGAATCAGATTTGATTTTTTCAGCATTATCAGGCGGCACAATACCTGCTGTATCAATTTTATTCTTATTTATCGTATCATTTTCAGTAACGGTATTTTCCGTTTTATTATCAGAAAATTGCTTCTTTAAACTAATTAATCCGGGAACCTTAAATTCAAAATCTTCACTAAGCGGAATGCACATCCCCTCGGTTGTACAAGCTTGTCCGGAAAAAGTTCCTGAAATAACGAAATTTTTATTTGATAATATCTTTATTATTTGAGTAAAAAAAACTTCTTTTTCAAAAGTTTGGATATTTGCCTGCATAATATCGTCGTACTCTTTATGAGGAGCAGGCCATTCGGCAACTTTTCCTGTCTTTTTATATTTATCACTTGCTTCATAATTGAATGCGGCAGGAATTCCGCCGGCAGGTTCCGAATATTGTCCGTATAAATGCCATGTTTTTTTAATTGTTGCTTTTGCAACTAATTTTACTTCGTCGGCACTTACTGCTTTTGTGTAAAACTTCCATTTAACAGGCTGAACAATTTGTGAATTTGCATTAAAAGAAATAAAGAATAATCCACTAAATAATAATAAATTAACAATTCTTTTCATCATATTTTTTTATTTCCATATTAAATCAAATATCTGAGGTTTGCTACTTTTATACATTGATATTGAAAGCAAAAATCAGTTGCAGTATTTTCAAAATAATTTTTACTGTATAAAACGTAATTGCAAAAATAACACATTAAAACAAATAGAAAAGTAACCTATATCACATACAAAAATAAAGGCACCAATAACTGATGCCTTTATATAAACATATATTTTTACGTTTTATTTTTCATTAAATGCTTTAATAATTCTGTCATGTTCTTCTTTTGACGATTTTTCTATTTGTTTTATTATCGGAGTTTTTCCGCTGTGCCGTTTACCTGTATTATATAATAATTCTACATATATGTTATAATAATTAATTTTATTCTCTTCCAAAACTGATGTTGCATAGCCTTGCAAAAAATTTGAATAATACGAAGTATCACTCACAGATCTGTAGGCATCAATATAATATTCAATCGGATATAATCCTGAAAAATATACAAGTCCTGCTGTTCCAGTTGTTACAATATCACTTACCGGATTCGTGAGATTTTGCCAATCAGTTTCATTTCCGTATAATTGTACATCACAATTTGAAACCGGATCTTCGGTTCCGACATACATAACTAATATATCCAAATCGGTTGAACCGCTTATAGTTACAGCATCCGTAAAAGTATCGGAACCATCATATCCCACAGCTCGCATTGTAACTTGATAGGTTCCTGCTTCAGAATAAGTATGTGTCGGATTTTTTTGATTTGATGAAAATCCGTCTCCGAAACTCCAATCATAAGAAACAGCTCCTTGTGAACAATTCACAAAATAAACCGGTTCATTCATATATTGTGTTGTTCCTGAAACGGTAAAACAAGCATTTGTTTCCGGATAATCAGATGTTCTGTCAACAATACATCCGTTTAATACAAAAATAAGCATTATCGGAATAATAAATTTTAAATTTTTCATACGTTTTGATTTTAAGTTAATAATTTAGTTTAGTTAAAAATTAAAAAGTTGAAAGTATTATCTTTCCTTGCATTACTTTACAACAATTCTATAAAATTTTTCTTTATTAATTTTGCCGTCTTCTCTGGCATATAAAAAATGTAAAATTACTTCTCCTTTTTTTATTGTTTCAAATTTCCAAATATCAAAACCGCCGGCACCAACCATATCCTTTGTTTTATTATTTTTAACCCATTCAAAGCTTAACTCTTTTATTACCTTAGGTTTTATTTTGTTATCAATCGACCATTTATAACCGGTCGAAGGGTTTGATTTCAGTTCAATTTTTAAAGTATCTGCCATACTCAAAGTAAATGTTTTATCCAATTTATCAGCAGGAACATTATCTATTACGGTTTTCTGACTGTCGCAGGATTGAAATAAATATAAGCCGAAGAATACGATTAATATCTTTATTAAAGTTTTTCTCATTTTTATAGTTTTAGAATTATTATTTCATTTGATACGTTGCCTTACTGTTTCATACATCAAAATACTTGCCGCAACCGAAACATTTAAAGATTTTATTTCACCGAGCAAAGGAATTTTTACAAATTCATTTGATAATGAAACAATTGAGTTAGAAATTCCTTTTTCTTCAGAACCTACAATAAGAACTGTCGGTAAAGTAAAATCAGTTTGATAATAATTTTTTTCGGCTTTTTCGCTTCCGGAAATAATTTGCAAACCGTTTTGTTTCAAATTCTCTAAAGTTTGTCTTAAACTTCGGGTTCTGCATATAGGAACTTTATATAATGCTCCGGCAGAAGTTTTTACGGCATCGGCATTTATACCCGCAGATCCTTTTTCCGGAATTAAAACAGCATGCACTCCTGAGCATTCAGCCGTTCGGATTACGGCACCGAAATTTCGAACATCCGTAACACCGTCAAGTGCCAAAATAAAAGGAACTTTACCTTCTTCATAAATTCTTGTAACAATTTCTTCAACATCGTAAAAAGAAACGGGCGAAACAAAAGCAATCACGCCCTGATGATTTTTTCTGCTTATTTTATTAATTTTTTGAAGCGGCACAAATTGAAAATAAATTCGACGTTGTTTTAATAATGTCGTAAGTTCTTTTTGCAAGGAATTATCATCACTTCGCACAATCAAAACTTTCTCAATTTGCTTATCCGAATTTACGGCTTCTATAACCGCACGAGTTCCGTAAATAAAATTATTGTTTGCCATAGAATTTTCAAAAATACAATATTTTCGTAATTTAGCGTGATTTTTAATACACATATTATTAAAATTATGTTTGAAAAGAAATCAAAATATAATAAAATTTGGGTGGGAATCGCAAGCGGTCTGATTGCTGCCGTGTCCGTTACTTTAATTATTATTTATGCTAATGCCCAAGATTATACTGTTGCCGATCATTTTAAATTATTTTTCGGTAATGATGAAATCAGTGCTATACTAAGATCAAGAGTTTTGCTGTCATTAAAGGGTGGTGCCATCGGAATTATGCCGTTATTTTATTTTTTTTTAAAGAAGAACCGGTATAATGCAGTTAAAGGATTAATAGGTGTTGCCGCGTTCATTTTTTTGATTATTGTTGCAGGTGCTTTGTTATAACTGAAAGTTAATAAAGTTAAAAATTAAAATAAATTGAAATATTATATCACAGCCGGTGAGGCATCGGGCGATTTACACGCTTCAAATTTAATGAAAGCACTGAAAAATTTTGATTCAAATGCAAAATTCAGATTTTCAGGCGGCGATTTAATGCAAGAACAGGGAGGTACATTGGTACGTCATTACAAGGATACTGCCTATATGGGATTTTTGGACGTTTTTATTCATTTACCGGCTATTTTTAAAAATATAAAATTTATAAAACAAGATATATTAAATTATAATCCGGACGTAATAATTCTTGTTGATTATCCCGGTTTTAATTTAAGAATTGCAGAATTTGCACATAACAAAGGTTTTAAAGTTTATTATTACATTTCACCTAAAATTTGGGCTTGGAAACAATCTCGCGTTCATAAAATAAAAGCATTTATTGATAAAATGTTCATCATATTTCCGTTTGAAAAAGATTTTTACAAGAAATATGATTATGAAGTCGAATATATAGGAAATCCGATTTTAGATGCAATAGATACCGCAAAATCTGATATTACCGAATTCAGCAAAATATATGATTTAAGCAAAAATAAAATAATTGCTTTGCTGCCCGGCAGTCGAAAACAAGAAATAAAACATAATTTTCCGATAATGCTGAAAGTTGCCGAAAGGTTTCCTGAATATCAATTTGTAGTTGCCGCAGCACCTTCGTTAGATAAAGAAATTTTTTATAAGCACATCAAACATAAAGATATAAAACTCATTTATAACGATACATACGAACTTTTAAAACATTCGGAAGCAGCAATAGTAACTTCCGGAACGGCAACTTTGGAAACAGCAATATTAAATATTCCCGAATTGGTTTGTTATAAAGGCGATTCTCTTTCCTTTCAAATTGCAAAACGTTTAGTAAAAGTCGATTACATCTCATTGGTTAATCTTGTTATGCAAAAAGAAGTTATTAAAGAATTTATTCAATACGATATGACAACCGAAAATATCGTAAACGAATTGAAACTTATTCTTGAAGATACCGTATATCGAAATACCATGCTTTCGGAGTTTGAAAATTTAAGAAACATTCTCGGAGGAAAAGGAGCGTCAAAGCGAACGGCGGAAATTATTTTTAAATCTTTGCAATAATTTAATCCGACATTTATTGCAGACAATCGACCGCATTCAACGGTTGAATGGTTATTCGAAATAAACAAAATACGAGTATCTTTGCAATCCTTTCACTTTACCGAAAAAAACACGACAAACCCGATTAACAAAAATTAAAATAAACTTTATTCAGATGAAACAAGTATTGATGACATTTTCAGCCCTTATTTTTTCTTTCGGAATGATTTTCGGGCAGGCACTTCCGATTGGTTTAGACGGTAAATTCAACGATTGGACAAGCGATGCCGCAAGTTATACCGATACGCAAAACGACGGAACCGATTTCGATTTACTTTCTTTTAAAGTTGCTAACGACAGCAATTATTTATTTATTCAATTTGCTCTGGACAGAGAAATACAATTAAATTACGGCAACAATTTAGTTCTGGAAATTGATTGTGATAATAATGCTTCTACAGGGTATTCGGTTAACGGAATAGGTGCCGATTTGGGAATTGCTTTCGGAACAAAAATATTTTATTTTGATTCATCATCCGTGACTATTGAAGTATCACCCTACGACATCGGTTTTGTCGCATTACCTACGACAACATCCGACACTTTTGAAATTGCAATTAATCGCCATGCAATTCCGGATGATTTGCATCCGTTGTTTACAAGTAATACGATTAAAATCTGTTTTAAAAGCGATGATTACATGCCCGATACTGGGACAACTTTTTCATATACTTTTGACGACACTTCCGTAGAAAATTATGAATATATAAACTTTGATAAAAATAATGAAAGTGATATTCGCTTAATGACCTATAACACGCTTTACGACGGACTTATAAGCTCCGACAATCAAAGAGTATCAGCGTTTCAACATATCATCACTGCCGTAAACCCTGATATTATAACCTTTAACGAATGTTGGAATACAACGCAATACGATGCAAAAACCCTTTTAAATTCATGGATTCCGCTCACGGGAACGGAATGGACTTGCATCAAAAACGATGAAGGAAATATTACCTGTTCAAAATTTAATATCCCGGATTATTATGACATTGATCCGACATACATAAACCGAGTAACGGCAAACATCGTTGATTTACCCGCTTCGTATCCGAGAGATTTTTTGGTAATTAATGCACACTTAAAAGCAAAAGGCGGAAGCAGTAACGATGCTGTTCGTCAGGAAGAAGCAGACGCAATTATTAATTTCATCAGAGACGTAAAAACATCCGGCGGAGGTATTACATTGCCTTACGGAACACCATTTGTCATAAGCGGCGATTTAAATTTTGTCGGTCTTTCTCAGCAACTTACGACTTTACTGACGGGAGACATTCAAGATAACTACACCTACGGCGAAAATATTGCTCCGGATTGGGACAATACGAGTTTAAATGATATTATTTCGTTTCATACGGATATACGCACGGCAACCACATGGACGGAAGAAGGGAATGATTATTGGCCCGGCAGATTTGATTATACCATTGCATCCGATATCGGTGCAACCGTCAGTAAAACATTTACGATTTGCACGCATGAAATGTCTGCTGAACGTTTGAGTCAATACGGTTTAAACGCCGATGATACGGATATTGCTTCCGATCACTTACCTAAAATTACGGATTTTATTATTGAAGATGTTCCCGGTGATGTTTCCGATATTCAAAATTCGAATATTTTAATTTACCCGAATCCTTCTGCCGATAAAAACTTTTGGGTAAAATCTTTAAATCACGAAATATTGAAAGAAATAAAAATTACGAACCTTTCCGGAAAACTTATTTTTTCTCTCCGCGGTAATAACGATATAATCAAAATAAATCTTTCAAAATTCTCTTCGGGTCTGTACTTTATAAAAGTTAAAACATCTGAAGGAAGTACCGTCTTAAAATTGTTCTTATAAAAAATAAGATTATATATGAATAGAATCTTATTTTTTACGGGATTTTTATTTAATCAGGGACTTTCAGGAAATACAAAAATCAGCTCATTTTGCCGAGCTGATTTTTTTTTATTTTTGATTGAAAATTTTATCGGATTAATTCAAAT
>JAADGE010000059.1 GCA_013152535.1 Chlorobiota bacterium | reverse complement strand
TTTTTTTTGTATATTTATTAAATTCATACTTAATTTGTTTATTTTTACAAAGTTATATTTTAAATAGTTTCACAAAAGGGATAAGTATTTTAGTTTTTATGAAAATTTATGTATAATTGTAATATGATTTTCAGAACATTACTGTTGATTAATATACTTTTGCTGTTTAATTATTCAGCTTTCGGACAAGCTAAATCAATTTCCGAAATTAACGGCACAATATTAAATCAAGAAAATAAAGAAGCAATACCCTATGCCGATATCAGACTTTCGGACTTAAACGACTCTTTAATATCCGGAACAATTACTTCATACAAAGGCGAATTTAAATTATCGGATGTTCCCGAAGGCAAATATAAACTGCTGATAAATTTTATCGGATTTGAAAGAAAAACAATAAACGTAGATGTTTTTAAAAAATCTAAAATAAAGTTGGGTAAAGTTTATATTAAACCCTCATACGAAACATTAGACGAAATAATAGTAAAAGGCGACAGAAGGCGATATGAAACGCTTATAGACAAAGATATTTTTATACCCGATACAAATATGATAAAATCTTCCGCATCGGCTGCGGACTTATTAGGCAAAGTTCCCGGACTTAAAATAAATCGCCTGAATAACACCGTTGCAATACTCGGGTCGGATAATACAATGGTATTAATAAACGGACAAGAAAGAGGCGGCAACGTAAATATTTCAACAATAAAACCGCGAGATATTGACAAAATAGAAATAATTAAAAGTCCGTCATCAAAGTACAACGGAGAATATGCCGGAATTATTAACATTATTTTAAAAAAGAAAATTATTTCCGGCTTCAGCCTTACTCTTGCCCCCGATTATTACGGAAAAATGCATAACGAATCTTTTATAAATGCCGAATACGGTATCAAAAAAATCAGGTTTTTTTCAAACTATATGTTTCATTATCGCAACCATCCCATTTCACAAATTGACAGTCTGAAAACACAAGACAATAAAGATATTTACAATAATGTATTCGAAAATAAATCAAACAAAGTACAAGAATTAGGGCACCTTTTTCAATACGGATTTGATTATTTTATAAACAATAAAAATACATTTAATTTTACCGGTGACTATAAAATAATAAATGTTGACAGGACAAGTGTTGCAAGTACAAAAACATATTTAAACAGCAATCTTTCAGATGAATTTAATACAAACTTGCAAAACGACGGAAGCTATTTAATGCAAAATTATTCTTTTTATTACAAAAGAGAATTTCAAAAAAAAGATTCTTATTTTACAACAGATTTGAATTATTATATTATGGATTTTATAATCGATAAAAATTATACTGACACTTATTTTACGGAAATAAACGACAATGTTGATATAACAAGAAAACAGACGACAAACGATAAAAAAAAATCGGTAAATTATAAATTTGATTACGTGCAAAGAATCAATGAAAAGTTCAAATTTGAAACAGGTTACAATCTGTATTATCGCAAAATCGATGATTATTTTACGGATGCCAAAGCCGAATATTTTAATTATAAGGAAATTCGCAACTCAATATATTACAACTTATATTACAGCAACAATAAAATTTTCGTAACAACAGGATTTAGAGCTGAAAACAGTAATAATACAATCAGCGATACTGTTAATACCGATAAAACAGATTTATTGCCGAATACAAGTATCTTATATAAATTCGGCAAACAACATTCTCTGAAAATATCATACAAAAAATATATTACTCGTCCCGGATTTCGTTCTTTAAAACCGTTTATATATCAAACGGATTCATTAAATTACTATCTTGGTAATCCGTTTTTATTGCCTGCAACAACAAACAAACTGTCTTTATCCTATAATTTCCGTAATGAAAATGTTAATTTCTCGACAACTTTATATAATAAAATGTATAAAGATATTTTCGGCAAAGTTGTTTTTATTGAAAAAAATATAAAATATACCCGGACAAGTAATACAGGGAAAGGAACTTCTTCCGGTATTCAATTTACCTCTTCAATAAAAATATTAAAAAAGCTGCGAATAAACCCTTATTTTGATATAAACTATCAATATTTCAGCGATAACGGATTCGAAACGGAAGGATTTTCTTACGGATTTAATTTCTCGGCGGAATTATCTTTAAAAAATAATATTTTTGCCGGAACAGATTTAGGTGCACCGGGGAAAAATTATTATTTGCAAGGTTACAGACAAAACAAATTTTCGATAAATGCAATTTATGCGGGTAAATCATTTTCGGATAATAAAGGCAATATATTGGTTTTTGTTACAAATCCGTTTACGGATTTAGTAACAATTACTTCCGAAGATTATAATAACTATGAAAGATATTTTGAAAGCAGAACAAAATTTACGATGTTTGTTATCAAATTATCTTATACTTTCCGAAAAGGAAAACGAACAAATAAATTAAAAAGAAAATATAATATGGAAAGAGATATGTAGTTTTGTAAAAATAACAATTCAGTTAAACAGAATTAGAATAAATTCAGAAACAAACAAACTTTGCCGAAATTCCCCCACTATACTCAATTAGACGCTATGGATTGCGGACCGACATGCCTCCGCATGGTTGCAAAGCACTACGGCAAAACATACAGCCTGCAGAACCTTCGGGCGAAAAGCCGTATTACACGCGAGGGCGTTTCATTGCTCGGCATTTCGGATGCGGCGGAAGCCATCGGTATGCGAACAATCGGTGTCAGCATAACGTACGAACAACTTCAAAAAGAAGCTACTCTGCCTTGCATTGTTCACTGGGGGCAAAACCATTTTGTAGTAGTTTATAAAATTTCAAAAAAAGGTGATACCGTTTATGTTTCCGACCCTGCCGAAGGCTTGCTGAAATACACAAAAAAAGAATTCCTCAACAAATGGTTAAGCACCAAAAAAGACGGTGAAGAAAAAGGTATAGCCCTCTTGCTGGAACCGGCGAACCGGCACCCGATTTTTACGAAACCGAAGACGATAAAAACGACAAAACAAGTTTTAAATTTTTGTTTCAATACATAAAACCGCACAAAAAACTTATTTTTCAATTGCTTCTCGGTCTGCTTACCGGAAGTTTACTGCAACTCATTTTTCCGTTCCTTACACAATCCGTTGTAGATTTCGGTATTTCAAATCAAAACATTGGATTTATTTATCTGGTTCTTATTGCTCAAATTACGCTGTACATTGGCAAAACTGCGGTTGATTTCATAAGAGGCTGGATTTTATTACATATCAGTACAAGAGTAAATATATCTTTAATCAGTGATTTTCTGATTAAGCTGATGAAACTCCCTATCAGCTTTTTCTTTTTCGACAAAAAAATGACCGGCGATCTTTTACAGCGCATCAACGATCACACACGTATTGAAAGTTTCCTTACAAGCACAAGTTTAAACATCATTTTTGCTTTTGTAAACCTTATCATTTTCGGTTTGGTACTGCTTTTTTACAGCACAAAAATTTTCATCATTTTTCTTGTCGGAAGTGTGCTCTACGGACTTTGGATTTGGTTTTTCATGAAAAAAAGACGGGAACTTGACTACAAGCGATTCAGTCAATTATCTGACAACCAAAGCAACGTCATACAACTTATTACCGGAATGCAGGAAATTAAGCTCCACAATGCCGAACGCCAAAAACGTTGGGAATGGGAACGCATACAGGCACGGTTGTTCAAAGTAAACATAAAAAGTCTTGCCTTAAATCAATACCAGCAAGCCGGCTCGGTTTTTCTTAATGAAACAAAAAACATTTTTATATCCTTTATTGCCGCAACTTCCGTCATTCACGGCGATATGACACTGGGAATGATGCTTGCCGTTCAGTACATCATAGGGCAACTGAACAGCCCGGTTGAGCAAATGATTGATTTTATGCGTTCGGCACAAGACGCAAAAATAAGTTTGGAACGTCTGGGCGAAATTCATCTTAAAGACGATGAAGAAAAACCCGATGATGAAAAAATATCGGAACTTCCCGAAAAAAAAGACATTTATATTAAAAACGTGTCATTCAGCTATTCGGGCAGCAAGGACGATTATGTTTTGAAAAATATCAACCTGCATGTTCCCGATAAAAAAATTACGGCAATTGTTGGTACAAGCGGAAGCGGAAAAACAACTTTACTGAAACTTCTGCTGGGATTTTATCCGCCGGGCGAAGGCGAAATAAGAACAGGTGACATCAGACTTGAAAATTTCAGCATAAGAACATGGCGAAATAAATGCGGAACGGTTATGCAGGACGGATTTATTTTTTCCGACAGCATTGCAAAAAACATTGCCGTAAGCGATGAAACAGTTGATAAAAAAAAGTTACTGCATGCCGTTAAGGTAGCAAATATCCGCGAATTTATTGAGAGTTTGCCCTTGGCATACAATACAAAAATAGGTCAGGAAGGCACGGGATTAAGTCAGGGACAAAGGCAACGGATTTTAATTGCGAGAGCCGTTTATAAAAATCCCGAATTTATTTTTTTCGATGAAGCAACCAATGCACTCGATGCCAACAACGAAAAAATTATTATGGATAATCTCGAAAAGTTTTTTGAAGGAAAAACCGTAATTGTGGTAGCACATCGTTTAAGTACCGTAAAAAATGCCGATAAAATAGTTGTTCTCGAAAAAGGTGAATTAATCGAAGAAGGAACACACGAAAAACTCGTTAAAAAGAAAGGAGCCTATTTTGAGCTTGTTAAGAATCAATTGGAACTCGGGGATTAGAGTTCTTTCAAAATTAATAATTTTGAATGCTTGTGTGTGAGGACAAAAATTATACGAATTTATCCCTTACTTTTCTTATACAAACGAAGTTAATATACACCAATTATGTAATTAAATTCTAAAAAAAATAAAAAAAAGCTCCCCACCCCGGTTAGATTTTCCCGACTAAAGTAATTAAACGATAAAGATTAAAATAAAGATGCCGAATACAGATAATATTGAAATCAGAAGTGAAGAAGTACAGGAAATTATAGGAACACCGCCGGCAAAAATAATTCGTATCGGAATTACCGTTATTTTTGCATTAGCAGCCTTTTTGTTCATCGGAAGTTTCTTTTTTAAATATCCGGATATAATTACGGCACGTGTAACCGTTAAAGGGAGCAATCCGCCGGCAGAAATTCGTGCAAGAACCAACGGAAAGATTACCGATTTGTTTGTACGGAATAAACAAAAGGTAAAAAACGGTCAAATAATTGCAATTATTGAAAATACCTGCAATTATTCCGATTTATTAAAACTCAAAAACAATGTAAAAATTATTAAAAAGAATTTGTCCGATTTTGAATTTTTTATTCTGAACTATAATTTTTCAGATAATTACCGCCTCGGTGAAATTCAAAACATTTATTCCGCTTTAATAAGAGAAATGAAAGAATACAAAGATTTTATTGAGCTGGATTATCACGATAAAAAAGTTGCCGCATACAAAAAACAAGTGAAAGCATTACAAAAATATATGATAAATATTAAAAGTCAAGTAAACCTGTCAAAAAAAGATTTAATACTTTCCGAAAAACAATTTAAACGAGATTCCGATTTATACAAAAAAGATTTTTTATCCCCGGCAGATTATGAAAATTCGGAGAGTAAAGTTATTCAAAAAAAGAATATCTTTGAAATGCGACAAAGTGCACTGTCAAACGTTGAAATAAGAATTACGGAGGCAGAACAAAATATTTTGGAAACAGAGCTGGACAAAGTGAACCAAAAAAGAACTTACGAAAGCAAGATTTCAGAAACCCTTTCTAATCTGAATGCACAAATAAGATTATGGGAACAAAGCTATTTATTGATAAGCCCGGTTAACGGAATTGTTAATTTTATAAGCTATCAGGCAAAGAATCAAAATGTTACATCCGGAGAAACCGTTTTTACCATTGTGCCGGAGCACAGCTCAAAACTTGTGGGATATGCAGAAATCCCTTTGTCCGGCTCGGGAAAAGTAAAAAACGGACAAAATGTAAATATTAAGTTTGATGATTATCCCGATACACAATTCGGCATGGTGCGGGCAAAAATTAAAGATGTCTCTCTTGTGCAATCAAACAAATTTTATTTGGCAACGCTCAGTTTTCCGGATTCATTAATAACCAATTATAAAATTAACCTGCATTTTAAACAGAATATGCAGGGAAATGCTGATATTATTACAGAAGATTTGCCTTTGGCAGCAAGAATTATTAACCCGATAAAACGTTTATTTTATGAAAAATTTTAAATATTTTATAATTCATTTTATCAAATATTAATAAATTAATGTTTATTTTGTCCAATTCGGAAATAAACAAAAAATGCACAAAATAACAGATAAAGAAATTATTGAAAACATTAAAAGAAAGGACGATAAAACAATTTTATTTCTAAGAAAGGAATATGAATCGATGATAAAATACATGATATTAAATTATCGTTTTTCGGACGGAAACGTAAGTGTTTCTGCTTCTTTAACGGATGCGGAAGATTTGTTGCACGATGCTTTATATATTCTTTTAGATAAAATTATTAATAAAAATTTTGAACTAAAATCTAAGTTATCGACCTATTTCTACGCCGTAGCTAAAAATTTATTAAAACTTAAGCTGAGAAAAAAACTGTTGGAAACTAAAAAAAGTAATTATAACGCTGATTTTGAATATAAACAAAATCAAGAAAATACAGCTGATTATTTATACGATAAAAACCTGAAACAACATGCTTTTGACTACTATTTCAAACAACTCAGTGAGGTTTGCCAAAAAATACTTAATTTATATTGGCTCAGTTACTCGGTAAAAGAAATTTCCGAGAAATTAGGATACAATAAAAATTATATAATGAAACGCAAATATGAATGTACACTCAGATTAACAAAACTTATTAAAAAAAATGCCGATCAATTAGATTTTTAAACTTTAAATTATATTAACACACAAAAAATTATTATGATACAATTTGAAAAATATCTCAGCCGGGACATGAACGTGATTAATTCAACATTTTTTGAACTGAAACTTAAAATGAATCCCACTCTTAAAAGCAAATTTGAGACCTATAAAAACGATTCTTTCAAAATAAAAAATATGTTTTTAATTCGTGAAGCCGAAAAAGAAATTAAGCACAACAAAAAACTTAAATCATTTGGTATTCAAACAGATATGTTTCTCAAAGCCAACACATCAGATACGGAAATTTTCAAATTTTTACAAACTGCTTTCTGAAAATTTTCAATCGTTTTTTTTATTCGAGTTTTTTATTAATTTTGCTTATATTATAAGCAGATAAAAATGAATGCACAAACAAAACTGATATCTGATTACATTGACGGCAACTTGTCCGATAAAGAATCTGCAGAATTTTTATTACAAATACGCAAAAATAACTCTTTAAAAAATGAATTTATTTTAATAAGAGATTTAAATTCATACATGAAAGGCAAATTATTTTCGAAAGATATTGAAACAAATCCGAATTTTTCTTTTATTGAAGCAGAAGCAAGAGATGATGTTAACACTTTTTTACAAGAAGGTAAAACAGATAAAGAAATTTCAGACTATCTGTCCGTTGCTTTTCCGGATAGGTCAGAAGCGGTAAAAAGCCAAATCAAACAAGCTGAATATGAAGCTGAATTATTCGAGATTAATGATTTAACGGAAAAATGGGTAAATGAATTATATTCGGAACAAGAACATAATTCAAATGATATTCCGAATAAAACAAATTACTTTAGCGAAACCGTAAATATTTTCCGGAAAGAAAATTTAAAATATATTGCAATTGCCGCTTCGCTTGCTTTATTATTAATATTAAATAATGTTTTTGTCGACAAACCGACAAATGAACGTATCTTTGCCGAATATCATCAATCCGCACAAAAATTAACCGGTATTCAAATCAGAAATCCGGAATTTAACACGATTATTAAGTTTGAGAATGCTGTTAAATTATTTAATTCAGGACAATATTCAAAAGCTTATGATAAATTTCATCAAACGGCAATTGAAAACAAAAATTTTGTTCAGGCACTTTATTATTCCGGTTTGGCATTGTTTGAGAGCGGAAAATATTCTGAGTCTGTTCTTGTTTTTAATAACGTTTTAACGAAGTTCGACATATATCATTTCGAAGCCGAATGGTATTTATCCTTAGCATATATAAAATTGAACCAACCGCAAAATGCCGTTCCGTTTCTCAAAGATATTGCTTCACAAAAAAATTCCCGACATAACGAAGCCGGAGAAATATTAGACAAAATAAAATAATAATCAGCTATTGTACAAGAACATACAAATATTTTTCTTTCTTAAACATAACATCAAACGCTTCACTGATATATTTGTCGGTATAAATATCCCAATGCTCATCAATTAACCAAAATTCGATAATATTGAGCATATATAAAGTCTTTATTTTATACAAAATAAATATTTTTTTCCACTGCTCTCCCCGCTCATTAAATTTCAAAAAAACAGAATCAGAATCTTTTTCTGAGATACCGAGTCTTATTTTATAATATTTTTCTTTGTAAGTTTCTATTAAATTATTTAAACTTAACAAAATATCAGTATCCGTATCCTTTAAATAGTTGTACTCAAATTCTATCATTGTTTCTTTTTTCATGATTAAAATGCTTGGTGTTTCCAGCTTTATTCTTTCATAAAAAAAACGACTTTTAGGCTTTATCGGAATCGGTTTACTTCTGTTTACGACAATTTTTCGTTTTTTAAGAAAACGAAAAACCAACTTTTGATATATTCGTGCCGTAGGATTCGTCCCGATTATCAATCATATTCTTCCGCCGTAAAATGAATTTTAATACTGCCCTTTTCAAGGTAATAATACGTTTTACGAAGATGATTATACTTTAAAGGTGCACCGTTTTGTTTAATAAAATTCAAATAACGGTATAATGCGGCAACGGAAATTCCGGTTTTTGAAGCAAATCTTTTGGGATCTCCGGTTGATTTTTGTTTGATAAAACTGTCGAGTTCTTTTAATAAGCGGATATTTACAGTCATAATAAGAATATTTTAGTGCTTACATCCTTTTATTGCATTAGTCCGAAAAATCTAACCGTACAAACAGTGAGTTTTTGCAAAAAGTTATTAACAATCAGTGGGTTTGCTTATGTTTAGGCAGGTTTAAAGTTTCGGATATTTTAAGTTTTTTGTACAAAAAGTTATGAAATGACCGTTACCGTATTCCCTGCCAAGGTTTTAAACTTTGACAGGGAATACGAAGTTAAAAACTCTTTTTCCGAATTACTTATTTGAATTTCAAAAATTGTTTCGGGTTCTTAATTGAAATTATATCGAAATCTTTCGAAGAAAATTCTTCCGTGAAATTCTTATAATATTTTTTCATGGAATTTGTTGAAAGCATATTCAAATAAAAATCGGAGCCGTATAAAAACTTGGCTTTTACTTTTTCAGACGCATCATCAAAATATTTTGTTTTTATTTGCTTAATTTCATCTGCTTCAAAGCACGAAAAATCCGTATATAAATTCGGATACAATAAACCGCCGCCGGATTTTTCCTCATTAAGTAATCGGTAAATTTCTTTTGTCCATATTTCATCTTCTGTTCCGAAATGGGCTAAATTAAGACGAAGATTGTTGTATCGTTCAAGGACAAGTTCCCACAATAAAGGATAGTTAAGTGTTAATGCACGCTCTTTTATTGCCTCTTTACCGTGTAAAATATTCGTTTTAAAATAAACCCAATGCCCCGGCAAAGTATCTGTATTAACAAGTTCTCTGTCTTTACAAATAAATCCTTTTACCTGAACTTTATCAACAAAATTTGAAAATCCCACAGCGGAATTATGAACCGTTATCGGAATATCATTGTCGATACAATACTTATAAACACAATCGTCATTTTTATCTTTCCCGAACAGAACAGGATCCGCAGGCGAATAGCCGTTGGGCGTATAGAGTTTTATTCCGTAGAACGGTTTGTCTTGTCCGACAAATATCTTCATTAACTCCAATATTCCGGGTCTTCTCGGGTCAACCACAAAAAAAGGAAATACGTTTTTCGGATATTTTTTCTTAATAACAATCATTTGATCGATTTGTTCTTCAAAATTGCCGATGTCATTTTTCAAGGTAAGGTGTGAGAAAAAACGATGTTTTCTTTCATTTTTTAATCGGTTTATTAAGAAATTAATCTTTCTGAAATTAGCATCTGCCGATATTTTTGATCTCTTCGTTGAAAGCAATTTTTGGTTTTCATGTATATGGTCTTCTAAGTTTTTGACTTTCGTAATCAAAATATCAAATTCATTTTGTTTTTGAAAAGAATTTTTTATCAGTGTTTCGGGTTTTGTATCATATTCTTCCTGAAAACAATACTTTAAATCGAACATTAAAGGCGTGAAAATAAAATTTTCGTCCGGGTAAGCTTTTTTAAGTGTTTCAAATACTTTTAAACTGCTTTTTTTAAACCCGATACGTAAAAAATTTGCAATCCGCCGGAGCTTCGTCAAAAATCTTTCTCGGTCTTCTTTTTGTGATGATTTGTTCGGGTCGTATTTAATTTCGAGTGCTTCCGACAATTCATATAATGCCGAAATAATAATTCTTCTGGAAATAATATCTTTATTAAAGACGTGGCAATGAATATCAAATCTGTTTTTCATAATAAATGTTTTTTTAATTATTAAATACAATCGCATCCGTCCGTTTCAAAAAACAAGCGTATGTCGTCTTTTACATGTGTAATATCTAATGCTCTTCCGTGAAGTGAAGAATACATATATTTTTTAAAATCTTTCGGATTGTAATTCGGAATGCAGCAATAATCTTTATGTATTTTGAATTGGTTTTCGGTTCTGACAACCAAATCGTTATATTTTCCCATAACGGGAAAAACAATTACGGAAAGCATTCTGAACAACCACTTTTTATTAACTTGTGCGTGTTTGTCAAAATCATCAATAATCGGTAAATAGCATGTTGTTTCACTTGTCGGTTCCGCATTCATAATGCTTGTTAAGGCTTCCTTGCCGGGTGTCATGACTATGCAACCCGGTTGATTTAAGAAAAATTCAGCCGATTGCGATGCCAGTCCGGCTATAAATGCGGCTATATTTCTTCCGCTTGCCTTTAAACTGTATTTTAAGACCGTAAGATATTTTGCAATGCGGTGTCCCTCAGTAAAATAATCTACTCCGTTTGCCGATGCGACCAATGCAACTTTTCCGACCGGTATTTTTGTTGTTTCGGCATTATAATTCGCCAAATATTGGGCTAACAGTCCGCCTTGGCTTGTTGCTATAATATCAACAGGATGTTTAAACTTGAAATTATCACCGAGCATATCAAACAAAATTTTAATATTACTGACTGCTCCGTCAATAACGGTCGGATGATCAAATGCAATTATTTGTTCATAAGTTCCGTCCTTATCAATCAGGCGATTTCTCAACCATGTTTTTTTATTATCGCCGTATAATGCTTTAAAAGATTGCTCGGTTGATGCGAATGTTCCGTGAATCAGAAAAAGTGTCTTTAAACCGGCATCGATTCCGTCGGCATTTACAGTATTAAAATTATTTTCGGATTCATTGAATTTCAGTAAATAATGTGTTCGTTTTTTAGATTTGAACCGGTGTTTTTCTTTAATAAGATTAAGAAATTCAAACGAATTTTTTATTTCTTTTCTTTCAAATACCAATGCTTTAATAACAAATTGTTTTTCGGACGGACGTGCCGTCATTTTAAATGTCATCTTGTTTTCATCGATAAGCTCGTATTGAAAACGCGGTAATGCTTTAAATTTATAAGTTAAGCGATCTCTTTTGTTTGATTCGTGTTTTGAAGTGGCTTTGGGCATAATATATTCCGCGAGTGTCTTTTTTGTTTCGGGGTCTTTGTGTTCGTAAAACACCAATGCACTTTCGTTTTTTTTCAGCATTTCAGCATTAAAGTAAGCCGCATTTCCGGAATATCTTTCTCCTTAAATTTTCCTTTCGGAAATTCGATGCTGCTGTTATCAAAAGAAATAAAGCGTTCGACTATCGGAAAATTTTCAGGCAAATCAAATATTTCTTTAATCAGTTTTGCTTCTTTTTTTACGATTCCCGTAAAGCAATCGTTACCGTATTCGGAAAACTGAATATCACCTTCCCATTTTCGCAGTTTGCCGTCGGCAAAACCGAGTGTCCCCCAGAAACCGGGAACTTGTGCCGCATACTCTTTTTTAATTTTCGGTCGAGTAAGATTTCGCATAAAGCGTTTTTCTTTAACGGCATCGC
>JAADGE010000087.1 GCA_013152535.1 Chlorobiota bacterium | reverse complement strand
CTTTTACCAACAAAGCCGCCAAAGAAATGAAGGAACGTATTGCCGCTTTAATCGGTGAAGAAAAAGTTAAATCGCTGTGGATGGGTACTTTTCATTCTGTTTTTGCCAAATTTTTAAGAAAAGAAGCCGAACTTTTGGATTATCCGTCAAGTTTTACGATTTATGATGCCCAGGACACAAAAAGTATTATTAAAAGCATTATAAAAGAACTTCAGTTAGACGATAAAGTCTATAAACCAAGCAGTGTTTACGGCAGAATTTCAGGTGCAAAAAACAATCTTATTACTGCCCAAGCTTATGAAAACAGTCAGGAAATAAAATTACAGGATGAAAGATCGCGAAAACCCGAACTTTACAGAATTTATAAAATATACACACAACGGTGCATGAAATCCGGAGCCATGGATTTTGACGATTTATTGATGAAAACAAATATCCTTTTTCGCAATCATCCCGAGGTTTTAAAAAAATATCAGAAAAAATTCGATTACATATTAGTCGATGAGTATCAGGATACAAACTTTTCGCAATATTTGATAATTAAGAAATTAGCCGAATTGCATAAAAACGTTTGTGTGGTCGGCGATGATGCTCAAAGTATTTATTCGTTCAGAGGTGCAAAAATCGAAAATATTCTGAACTTCAAAAACGATTATAATGAATACAAACTGTATAAATTAGAACAAAACTACCGTTCAACGAAAAATATTGTAGAAGCGGCAAACTCCGTTATTGTTAAAAATACGGAACGCATTAAGAAAAATGTTTTTTCAAAAAATGAAGACGGAAATAAAATACAGGTTCTCGAAGCACTTTCGGATAATGAAGAAGGGTTTGTAGTTGCAAATAAGATTATGAACTCAGTTTTTACCGACGGAACAAAATATATTAATCATGCTGTGTTGTATCGCACGAATGCACAATCGCGTATTTTTGAAGAAGCTTTCAGAAGAAATAAAATACCTTACAAAATTTACGGCGGGCTTTCGTTCTATCAGAGAAAAGAAATTAAAGACTTATTGGCTTATTTTAAAGTTGTTGTAAATAAAAGAGATGATGAATCCCTAAAACGAATTATAAATTATCCTAAAAGAGGTATCGGGAAAACTACCATTGACAAAATTACGGCTTTTGCCGGAGAAAATGATTTATCAATGTGGGAAGTAATTGAAAAACTAAACGGACTGAATATTGGTTTGAACAGCAGAGCTGTCAGTCAAATTTCCGGTTTTGCAGGTATTATAAAAGATTTCAGTTCAAAATTACCGGAACTTAATGCTTCCGAACTCGGAAAAGAAATTTCACAAACAAGCGGTATTTTAAAAGAGTTGAATGCGGATAAATCACCGGAATCTCTTTCAAAACACGAAAATGTGCAGGAGTTAATAAACGGTTTAAGAGAATTTACAGAAACTGCCGAACCGGAAGAAAATAAATTAAATCATTATTTGGAATCGGTTGCTTTGCTCACAAATGAAGATAATGAAAAAGATGAGGATCGAAATAAAGTTACCTTAATGACCATTCATGCAGCTAAAGGTTTGGAATTCAGGAATGTGTATGTTGTCGGTTTGGAGGAAAAATTATTTCCGTCGGAAATGTCGTCATTTGCACCGAAAGATTTGGAAGAAGAACGCCGATTGTTTTACGTAGCACTTACCAGAGCCGAAAAAGAACTGCACCTGTCTTATGCTTTGCAAAGATATAAATACGGTCAACTCTATGATTGTACTCCCAGCCGATTTATTCGTGATATAAATAATGAATATATTGAATTTTTCAGTGCTTTTAAAGAAAATATTGAAGAAGCGGAAACCCAAACCAATTTATTCGCAAATGTAAATACCCGAAGTGCCGTTTCTCGTTCTTTCCCAAAGAAAACAAAAAAGAAAGATGAACTGCCGACAGTTGCAAAGCCAAATTTTAACAGAAAATTAAAAAAAATAGAAAATGCCGACAGCAATAATTCATCTTCTGATATATATGAAATTACCGAAGGTAAAAAAGTGAAACACCAACGTTTCGGAGCAGGCATTGTGCTGAAAACAGAAGGCGAATATCCGAATATTAAAGCATTAATTGATTTCAAATCTGCCGGAACTAAAAATCTATTATTAAAATTTGCAAAATTAGAAGTCATTGAATAAATCCTTCCTTTCAACAGAAATATGAAAATAACTGTCCGCTGTTCGGAGGTCTTAATTTATCATTCATTATTCATAATTCAGAAACAATTCTTATCTTTGAAAAATAATTTAAAAAAATGGAATATAATACAACATTAAACAAACTTATTTTGCCGGAATACGGTCGTAATATTCAAAAACTTGTTGAAAATGCAACAGAAATTGAAGATAAAGAAGAACGTAAAAAATATACTGACGGAATCATCATATTAATGGGGCGTATGTATCCGTATTTAAGAGATTTACGTGATTTTAAACATAAATTATGGGATCATTTGGTGATTATGTCGGAATTTAAATTAACTGAAGATTCTCCTTTTCCTTCGCCTGTAACGACAACTTTTGCCGGCAAACCTGAGAAAATTCCGTATAAAATAAAAAAATTCCGCTATAAGCATTTCGGGAAAAATATTGTTGATATGCTTAAATATGCGATTGAAATGGAAGACGGCGAGGATAAAAAATTACTGACTGCTTTAATTGCAAATCATATGAAAAAGCTTTATTTGACTTGGAGTAAAGATATGGTAACCGATGAATTTATTTTTCAAAAAATTAAGGAACTCTCCGACGGAAAAATTGAAGTTGATGAAAGTATTATTCTCAGCGATTCGCATAAATTGGTCAGCAGCAATAAAAAACAGCCAAAACGTAAAAGAAAGTAATTTTTGTGTAAGCCGGTATTATGAAAAATTATACCTGATTTGAATTTGAATAATTTCGATTTATATGGCATCTTTCAGAATTAAAGGCGGAATGCACCTGCACGGTGACATTTATCCGCAAGGAGCAAAAAATGAAGCATTGCAAATTATTTGTGCTGTTTTATTAACTTCCGAAGAAATCAGAATTAATAATATTCCGGATATTCTGGATGTGAATAATCTTATTAATTTACTGGAAAAGTTGGGCGTAACAATAAAAAAACTCAATAATTCCGATTTTTTGTTTAAAGCAGAAAATATTAATCTTGATTATCTGAAAACCAAAGAATTTAAGGAACAAGGTGCTCGTTTGAGGGGTTCCGTGATGATTCTGGGTCCTTTGCTGGCACGATTTAAAAAAGCTTTTATTCCGGCTCCGGGAGGTGATAAAATTGGCAGACGAAGACTTGACACCCATTTTTTCGGATTTAAAAAACTCGGTGCACATTTTAATTATGATGCAGAAAACGGTATTTATTCCGTTGAAGGTAATAAGTTAACAGGGGCATATATGCTTTTAGACGAAGCTTCTGTAACCGGTACGGCAAATATCCTTATGGCTTCCGTATTTGCAAAAGGTAAAACTACTATTTATAATGCCGCTTGCGAACCTTATTTGCAACAACTTTCTAAAATGCTGAACTCTATGGGAGCTAAAATCAGCGGTATAGCTTCAAATATGTTAATAATTGAAGGTGTTGATACCCTCGGAGGATGTACTCATACCGTAATGCCCGATATGATTGAAGTAGGCAGTTTTATAGGTTTGGCGGCTATGACGGCTTCAGATATAACCGTAAAAAATATAAATATTAACGACTTGGGAATGATTCCTCCGACATTTGCAAAACTCGGAATACAAGTTGAGCAAACAGGAAATGATATTCATATTCCTGCTTATGAAAAATATGAAATAGAATCATTTATTGACGGCTCAATTATGACTATTGCCGATGCACCGTGGCCCGGTTTAACACCCGATATTTTAAGTGTAATTTTGGTAACAGCGACACAAGCAAAAGGCAGTGTTTTAATTCATCAAAAAATGTTTGAAAGTCGTTTGTTTTTTGTAGATAAATTGATTGACATGGGTGCGAAAATTATTTTATGCGATCCGCACAGAGCTACTGTAATAGGTTTAAACAGAGAAGTTTCCTTGCGTGCTTCAACAATGACTTCTCCGGATATAAGAGCCGGAATCGCTTTGCTCATAGCAGCTATGTCGGCAAACGGTACAAGTACTATTCATAATATTGAACAAATTGACAGAGGGTATCAAAATATTGATAAACGACTGAACGCAATAGGTGCTGAAATTGAAAGACTTTAACAGAAAATGGGAAAAGACAGTGATTTACAAATTAATTTTCTGAACAGAATAAAAGATATTATTCCTGAATCGGTTTCGCTTGCCGATGAATTGGCAAATGTACTCCAAGTAAGTACAGACAGTGTTTACCGACGCCTCAGAGGTGAGACATTACTGACTGTAAATGAGGTATATGAATTATGTACGCATTATCGTATTTCTTTTGACTTATTTACTCATCAGGCACAAAATATTGCTTTTCATTATGATGATTTAAAAACACCGGCAGGGTTTCTTACTTATTTATCTTCGATTTATAATGATATGAAACAAATAGTGCGAGCCGAAACTAAACAAATTATTTATGCTGCTATTGATGTTCCGATTTTTCACCATTTTAAATATCCGGAACTTTCAGCGTTTAAAATGTTCTATTGGATGAAAGCTGTTGTAGGTTTGCCTTCTTTAGACGGGAAAAAATTCTCGGTTGCTCATGTAAGTCCCGAATTTGCAGAAATAGGAAAAGGAATTTATGAAGTTTATCAAAAAATCCCTTCAATTGAAATTTGGACAGACGAAACGATTAACAGTTTGATAAAACAGATTGAATTTTATTGGGATACCGGGTATTTTGAAACTAAAGAAGATGCTTTGACGGTTTGTACACAAGCACGTGAAGAAATTGAAACTTTGAAGAAACAGGCAGAATTGAGTAATAAAAGTATGAAGCCCGGATTAGAAGAGACTTTCACTCTTTACCACAGTCGTATTGAAATAGGAAATAATTGTATTTTTACAAAAAAAGGTGATATTGAATCAATTTATTTAAGTGTTCATACTTTTAATAAAATTGCTACCGGAAATCCCGGATTTGTTGCCGATTCTAAAGCATGGCTCGAAAATTTGATTAAAAAATCTGATTTAATCAGCGGCAGTTCGCAAATAAATCGTTATCAGTTTTTTAAACGTGCTTCTGATAAATTAGATCTTCTTTTTTTAAAAATTACCGGTTAGTGTTTGCTTCTGAAATGCCGGTTTTTGTATTTTGAAACTGTAATTATTGAGATAGCTGTAGTTTGAAAGAGTTGCAATGAAACCTTTTGTATAAAATATCGTATATAGATATATAAAAGAGTATTTATTTTAATTCATCAAACTATGGACTATAATTTCGATAAAGTATATATTCCTTCAGAAATTGAGCTGATAACTGATACAGAAATCAAAGAAATTGCCGACCATCTTGTGTCTGAGTATATAGAAGTTTCAGAAGGCGTTATATAAAATCCAAATTTTTTACTTTTATCTTATTTAAGGGTTATTTATCAACTTTAACTCTTATACCTTTTGAATGTGCCGTAAATTCCGGAGCATACATACATTGTATGGTCGTTATTCCGTTTGAGAAGTTACCTTCGTGGGTTACACGCAACGGATATTCAAATACATAAGTGCCTTTCGGCAGATATTCCATAAAGAAATTGGTTGAAGCGTCTTTCGTTGTTTCGTAATAGCCCAGTCCGTCTTGATATTTGTATCCTGAAATGACGTTTATCGGCTCAAATCCGCTTGCACGTGCATCTTTCATATGGATATATTCCATTTGTCGGTCAACACGAAGTTCGATGCGGACAATTACTTTGTCTCCGATTTTTAATTGTGTCTTTTCGGAAATCGGTTCGATGACTTTGCCTCTTTCGGTCAGTTTTTCGATAAATAATTGTTTTTTAAGTTTTAAAGGCGTTTTTTGAGGCGTTATTTTATCCGAATCTTCAAAATATTGCCAATACATTGCTCCCCAGCTTATGCCTTCGTCTTTTTTTGTTATTGTAATATTCCCCATTTTGGGTTTTATTTCTTTGCCGCTCCAAGAGGTTTTAAAATAACCTGTTCCGGCTTCAATTTTAATATCATCGTGTTTTTTCGGCTTGAATTTTTTACCGGCTATTTTTATTTCGACTTGCTCGTCGCTTGAAAGCCAATCGGTTCCTTTCATCAACAGAGCATAGACTGCTTCGGTTGTGGCTTTGGTTGTTTTCCAATCTTGTGTTTGTTTTTGTTTCAGCAACCAAATTTTCATATCGTTAACCGATTTTAGGTTGCCGGTAACTTCGTCAAAAACTTCAATCATAAGTGCCTGTTGTTCAATGGGTGCCTGATACCAATAATATCCGGCGATATTGTCTTTCCAATACATTCCGAGTTCTTCGTTTTCGGTTGAATGTTCTTTAAGCGATTTTACGATGCCGGTTGCAATATCCGTGTTTCCGTTACGGAAAAGTGCCAGAGCAATCATGCCCTGCATGTATTTGTTTTGCGACAGCCAATATTTTTCGGCTTGACCGATATAATAATCGTATGCCTCCTGCGAACGAGCAGGTATCGGAATATCCTTGAAATAACTTCTTCCGTACAGATATTGAATTGCCGCATTGCTTAAGTGATTTTTTGCAAGATCGTCTTGGCTGTAATTTTTTTTCAACCAATCGTAATCTTCTTTAATTCTTATATCCAAATATCCGACAGCTTTTTTGAGCATATTATATGTTTTCGTATCTTGCCTTACTGACTTTACGCCGAGTTTGTCCAAATGCCCCATTCCGGTAACAATGTGCTGCGTAATGTATCTGCTTTCGGGCATACCCTTGAACCAAGGCCAGGCACCGTTTGCTTTTTGTGCTTTTTGTATTTTTTGTAAAGCAATCTGCAATTCATTGTCCATTTTATTCAAATCGAAAAGTAAACCTATGTGCTTTTTGCGTTCGCTTTCATTTTTGCCTTGTAAAACCCAAGGGGTTTCTTCGAGAAGAACGGCTTTAAGTTCTTGATTTTTTTCAAGATTTGAAATTAAAGCACCGGCATCTTCTTGTTTCCAAGCATCAAATACGCGTTTTATTTTCGGATTTGAATTTGCAATATGCGAAGCAATGCTGTTGGCATAAAATCGGCTGAAAATTTGCTCGGTGCAATCGTACGGATATTCCATAAGGTAAGGCAATGCCTGCACGGCATACCAAGCCGGATTTGGAGTAAATTCCAATGTTAATTTATAATTTTGTATGCTTGTTGATTTTCCGGAATTAATCAATTTTTTAAATTTAAAATTTTTTGTTTCCTTTCCTCTTATCGGAAGCGGTAAACTTTCGGTAACGAGTATTCGATTAGTTAAAACCGGCAAGGCTTTTTGCTCCCCGTCGGAAAAATTACCGGCTTTTGCAACGACTTTATAGGTAACGGCACCGATATCTTCGAGAATTTTAAGTTTCCACGATTTTAACGTATTACCGCCTGCTTTTACGGAAAAGTTTTTTTGTGCTTTTTCATCCGTTACAAACATGTGAATCGGTTTCATTGTTAAAGCATCAAAAAATTCGAGTTTTATTTGTCCGTTAAGTTCTTTGTCCGAAAGGTTCGTTATTTTTACAGGAAAAGTAATGTTGTCGTTTTCGCGGAAAAAACGCGGCGGATTGGGTATCAGCATCAAATCTTTTTGGGTAATGAGTTCTTCGTTAATGAAGCCGTATTTTAGATCTTTTGTTGTTGCAAATCCCATCATTTTCCATTTTGTAAGGCTTTCCGGAATAGTGAAAGCAATTATAATATTACCGTTTTTATCGGTTTTAAGATGCGGATAGAAAAATGCTGTTTCGTTAAAATTTGTTCGTACTTTTATATTTGAAAAATCTTGCTGAAAATCTTCTGCATTTCCTGTATTTTCATCATCTGTACTTTTATCATTCAGACTGTTTGACAAATCTTTGTTGATTGAAGGTGAGGGATTAATATCAGATTTTCTTCTTCTTTTTTCTTTTGCCGTAACAAGGACTTCGTCAAGTTCGGGTTTTCTGCCGGAAGAATAAACAAGTCCTCTGCGACCGCCGAAATATCCGTAATTGTATGAAAAACCAAACCAATTAAAACGATTGTAATATAAGGGAGGAACATTATAACTTTCATCTATGTTGAATTTTAACAGTTGAGATCTTGAGTTTGTAAATGTGCCGGTTTCAAAGTGTCTTGTTGAATAGTACGAATTCCAAATATTGAAATTCCAAGTATTCTTTTTAAACCTGTCAAGCGAAGCATCGTAAAGTGTTGCAAGCATTTCTGCTGCTACTTTTTCGCCTTTCGGTCCTTTGATTTTAATTTTCCATTCTTCTTTTTGTCCGGGTAATAATTTGTCTCTGAAAGTTTCAAATTCAATATCTAATTTCTTATTTGAGTAAGGAACGATTACCGTTGAGGTATAATTATAAAAACGGTTATTTTTTATAAAAGCAAAATGTACGGAAAAATTTCCTCTGTCGTTTTCCGTTATAGGAATTGTGATGAGTTTTTGTTCGTTATTCAGTTTTATATATTCGGTTTTAATAATTTTACTTTTGTGTTCGATTTGATAAATTAAGTTTACATTTTTATACGACGAACCGATTAAAAATTCGGCTTTTTCTCCCGGTTCGCATTCGGCTTTTTCTCCCGGTTCGCATTTATTTTTCAGGATTTTGAAGAAACTCGGAGTTTTGTATGCAAGTTTTTTTGATTTATGCGAGGTGATACTAAAAAAATGCTTGTTGTTTACCGGATTACCGAAAGCATCTTTTGATGTGATTTCCAAAACATAATAGCCGTTATCCAATTTTTTAAACATTGAGAGATTTAATTTTTTCCGGTTTTTCGTATTAAATTTTATGTTGAAAACTTGTTTGCCTTTTTCAAGATTTTGTTGCAGGTTTTCATCTGAATATACATTGTCGGGGAATTTTTTATACCATTCTTCTTTTGAATAAATTTGTTTGTCCGGCAATGACCATTTTTTCTCTCTCAGTAATGTTGCATTGTCTTTTTGTCTGAATATTTTAATTTCGCCTTCGGCAGGAATAAATTCACCGTTAAGGTTTTGAGTGTTTATTGAATATACAAAATTTTGAGATGTGTCAAATTCCGCAATGTCTTTGTCAATAATTCCCGAAATCGGAACACTGA
>JAADGE010000090.1 GCA_013152535.1 Chlorobiota bacterium | reverse complement strand
AGAAGGCTTATTTCTTCGTTTCTTACCGCTTTTTTCGTCAATCCGGTACCCTGCCATACTTTTATTAAAATCTTTGCAAAATTCGTCTGCTAAATAAAAAATTTCCATTAAATTTACGCTATTATTCATAAAGATTGTTTTGTGTTTAAGTATTTGTATTTCAGCTTGTTAAAATATAAACAATCTTTTTTATCTGTAAATATTTTTGGTGTTTTTTATATCGAACTCAGGTTACAACTTGTCGAAAAAGTTTACCGGATACAGCTCTGAAAAAATGAAGTGCATTCTGTGTTGATGAAATAAAATCTATCCGATACCAATATATTATTTTCTGAGAGCGAAAAGTCCGACTGATACAAGAATAATAACTGTTGCTGCACCAAAATAAAGTAAAGAATATTTGAACTTTTTATTTGAATTTGCTGTCTTTCTAATAAAAATACTTCCGATTTGACTTAATATTACAACAAATACCATATTTGAAAAATGTTGAATTGCCCAAAATCTCAGTGTTGAATTTTTCATTGCTTCATCTGCAGTTACTATATCATATGGTTTTTGTAAGAAAAAATAAAGTATGATTCCTAATAAAAGATCAATGTATAAGAATGTCAGAAAAACTTGTCTGAATTTTTTTTCAAAAATTGCATATTCTTTTTTTGTAAGCCAACCATACAAAGAATGAAAGGAGATTCCGACAGCGATGATCAAAAAAACAATACTAAATATTACATGAAACTTAATAAAGTAAGGATAAATTTCTTGCATTTGTATTTAACTTGATTGTATATGTATTCTTAAACGTTTATTTTGTTTTATATAGTCTTTGAATACAAATTAATATTCTCAGCTAAATTCGGATCCAAAGTCATAGCAATATTTCTTACAACCATCATTCCTAAATCAGAAATATTAAGTTTCTCATCGGAATAATCAATAAGATTATCTTGTTCAAATTCGGAGAACTTATTTTTATCAAAATTGCATATTTTTTTTAAAATTTCAACAGATATATCGGTTTCCTTTGATAATTCATTAAAATCAAGTACTCCGTTGCACATTACTTCGTTTATTATTTGTCTTATAATTTTTTCATTATCAGATAATGAATAACCTCTTACGGCAGCATAGCCGACTTCATTGATGAGTCTTATATATTCAGAAGTTTTTTTTGAATTTTGAGAATAAGTACTATATAACTGACTAATTCCCGATGATCCGAATGCATACACCTGACCGGTTGTTTCTTTTGTACAATATCCTTGAAAATTTCTGTGTAAGAGCTTTTCCCTTTTTGCAATTGTCAAATTATCATTCGGGAGAGCATAGTGATCCATACCGATAGCTTCATAACCTGAATTAATTAATTCATGATATGCTGTCAATAACATATTTAACTTTTCATCTGAACTCGGTAAACCAAAATCTTCAAGAATCTTTTGGGCCGAATTAACCCACGGAACATGGGCATAAGAAAAAGTAACCAATCGATCGGGACGCAATTTAATTGCCTTTTTTACAGTGTTTAAAAAGTTATCTCTGTTTTGAAGCGGTAAGCCATAGATTAAATCAATGTTTACTCCGTCAAATCCTTCAGAGCGAATATCTGAAATTATTTCTTCAATCGGATATTTAGGTCCTGAACGATTTACTGCTTTTAAAACATTTTCATTAAAGTCTTGAACACCGAGACTAATTCTGTTGAAACCCAGTTTTCTCAGCTTTTTAATGTAAGTGTGTGAAAGGTATGCAGGACTGCATTCCATTGCAATTTCTGCATTTTCGGAAACAGAAAAAAATGAATAAACTTTTTCCGTTACACTTTCAATAAAACGAAAGGCAACAGAATTCGGAGTTCCGCCCCCCCAATGAATTTGTGTTACTTTTCTTTTCTTTGAAAGTAAGGAACTTACGTTGCTGATTTCTTTTAACATTGCATCAAAATACGCCTCAAGGGTATTTTTATTATCAGGTTTAGCTGTGTTACATCCGCAGAAATGACACATTTTCGGGCAAAACGGCACATGAAAATATAATGAAATACTATCCGGTTTCTCATTGTTCGAGCTTTTTAAAGCTTCGACATAATCTTCAGGTTTAAAATTCTTCGTAAAAAAATTTGCAGGAGGATAGCTTGTATATCTCGGTCCGGGTTTATTATATTTTATCAATAAGTCTTTTAACATCTCTAATCTCTTTTCCAATTTGCATTTTTTACCCAATCGGCAAGGAATTTCGCATTCTCATAAGGTGTACCCGGTATAAACCCATGTCCTAAGTTAAATATCCAATTTCTGTTATCTTTACCAAACTCAATATACTTATTTAAAGTATTTTCAATAACAGTTTGATCTGCATAGAGTAGTCTCGGATCTAAATTTCCTTGAATTCCAAGCTCGGAATGAACTAATTTTCCGGCTTCTTCTATTTCAATTTGCCAATCTATTCCGACATAATCACAATATTCGGGAGTTAAAAGTCTCAGCCCTGTACTAAACCCTTTCGGAAAGAAAATAAAAGGTATGTTTTTATCTCTTGCTGCTGCTGCCATTTTTTTAACAGACGGCAGAAATAATTCTTTGTAAACATCTACGGGAACTAATCCGGCATGGGTTTCAAACAACTGAAAAGCATCTATTTTATGGTCAGCCTGCTTATTCAAATATTCAACAGATAAATTTGTAACAGCTTCTATAATCTTTTTAGTTTCACTTTTGTTTTTATAAAAAAATTTTACAGCATCGGGGAAAGAATGGTTTGTGCTTAACCCTTGGATCATATAACACATAACAGTTAACGGACCTCCGCAAAAGCCGATAAGAGGGGTATCCTTTGGTCGTTTTTCAATAATTGTGTCAATTACATCATAAATATAATTTAGTTTTGCAGAATCCGGATTCAATTTTGAAAACGGTGATTCAACATCTTTAAGAGGTTTTTCAAAAACAGGCCCGTTATCAGTGAATTCTAATCCCATTCCCATCGCATTAGGAATCACTAAAATATCAGAAAATAAAATAGCCGCATCAACCCCCAAATCTTTTATCGGGAGTAATGTAACTTCTGCAGCTAAATTCGGATCTCGCATCATTTCTCTGAAAGTATATTTATCTTTCAATGCCAAATATGACGGCAATACTCTGCCCGCTTGTCTCATAAACCAGACAGGCGGTCTGTTATGAGTTTTTCCTTTTATAGTGTCGAGAAATATTGAATTCATTATATTTATAATTGTTTTAAAGCATTTAAATTTGCTTGAATTGCTTGGTTTATTTCATCATCAGTTTGAACATAGGAAATAAATGTACATTCAAATTGTGAAGGTGCTATATATATGCCTGAGTCTAATGACATGCGAAAATATTTTGCATATTTATTTGTATCAGATTTCATCGCTGCAGCAAAGGAGTCAACCTTTTCTTCTTCCGTAAAGAAAAGTGTCATCATTGATCCTACTCTGTTTATCAAACCTTTTACACCTGTTTTTTTCAAATTATTTTCAATTCCTTTTGTTAATATATCAGCTTTTCTATCCAACTCAGGATATATACTTTCGTTGGTGTTCAGTTCATTGAGCATGGCAAATCCCGCATTCATAGCTAAAGGATTTCCGGATAAAGTTCCTGCTTGATATACAGATCCTTCCGGAGCTAAATGTTCCATTATTTCTTTCCTGCCGCCATAGGCACCAACAGGAAGCCCGCCTCCTATTATTTTACCTAAAGTTGTAAGATCGGGCATTACACCATAATATTCTTGTGCTCCGCCTTTTGCTAAACGGAATCCTGTAATAACTTCATCAAATATTAACAGAGAGCCGTATTTATTTGTCAAGTCTCTTAACCCTTTTAAAAAGTTTTCATTTGGCGGTACAACTCCCATATTCCCTGCAACGGGTTCTAAAATAACTGCTGCAATCTTATCTCTATGTTTTTTAAACAAATCTTCAACTGATTCTAAATCATTGTATTTTGCCAAAAGAGTATCTTTTGCTGTTCCTTTAGTTACACCGGGACTGTCGGGTAATCCAAGTGTTATAGCACCGGAACCTGCTTTTATGAGAAAACTGTCTGCATGTCCGTGATAGTTCCCTGCAAACTTTATGATATTTTCTCGGTTAGTATACCCTCTGGCTAATCGAAGGGCACTCATGGTAGCTTCTGTACCTGAGTTTACCATACGAACGATATCAATTGAAGGAACCATTTGAGTAATCAATTCTGCAACTTCACTTTCTATAACAGTAGGTGCGCCGTAACTTGTTCCTCTTTCAGCAGCTTCTTTCACTGCATCTACTACTTTAGGAAAAGAATGTCCTAAAATAAGCGGTCCCCATGATGAAACAAAATCAATATATTCGTTTCCGTCGATGTCAATTATTTTGGAACCTTTTCCGTGACTTATAAATACAGGATCGGTGTTTACACTTTTAAATGCTCTAACCGGTGAATTAACACCGCCGGGAATGAATTTATTTGCTCTTTTAAATTCATTTATTGATTTGTTATATCGCATGTTTTTGTGTTAAATTTTGTCAATAATATCTTGTGTATGATAGGATAAAATAATATCAGCTCCTGCTCTTTTTATAGAAGTCAGTATTTCTTTTACTATTCGTTCTTCGTCTATCCATCCTTTTTCTGCTGCAGCTTTTACCATTGAGAATTCACCGCTCACATTATATGCAGATATAGGCATATTGAATGTATCTTTTGTTCTGCGAATCACATCTAAATAACTTAACGCAGGTTTAATCATAACAATATCGGCACCTTCTTGAATATCCAATTCAATTTCTCTGATTGCTTCATCAGAATTTGATGGGTTCATTTGGTATGTTGCTCGATTTCCGAATTGTGGTGCACTTTCAGCTGCATCTCTGAAAGGACCGTAAAAAGCTGAAGCATATTTAGCTGAATATGACATTATAGGCATATTGTAAAATCCCGCTTTATCTAACTCTGTTCTCATATGACCGACTCTTCCGTCCATCATGTCACTCGGAGCAACCATATCTGCGCCCACTCTTGCAAATGAAAGTGCTTGTTTTGAAAGTGTTTCCAATGTTAAATCATTATCAACATCTCCGTTTACTATTGTACCGCAATGACCGTGTGTTGTATATTCACAATTACAAATATCTGCAATAATAAACATTTCAGGTATTTCTTTTTTAATTGCAATAACGGCTCTTTGAACAATAGCATCGTCATGGGTTGCAACCAGTCCGTGTTCATCTTTTTCTTCGGGGATACCGAAAAGTAAAATTGATTTCACACCTCTGCCGTAGAGTTCTTTACACATTTCAACCATCATATCTACAGATAATTGATAATTTCCGGGCATTGATTTTATAGGTTTTTTTACTCCTTTACCCGGACGAACAAATAAAGGCATTACTAAGTCTGCAGGTCTTAGTATGGTCTCTTCAATCATATTTCTAATTGTTTCATTTTTACGTAATCTTCTTAATCTGGTAACTGGGAATGTCATAATTTTAAATTTTAAATTATAGTAATAAATTCATTTAGTTCATTTACAAGTACTTCAATGTTAGGTTCAGAAGGAATAAAGTGAGGAATAATATTTTCCTCTGAAAGTGATTGTTTTGTTGTATTACCCAATGCAATGCATTTTTTACTCACAATTTTAATGTCTTCAGGTAATTTTTTAATCAAGCTTTTTACGGCTGAAGGACTCATAAACAAAATATAATCATATTCTTTATTGCTTAATCTGTTTAGTAAAGAAGTATCTAAGTTATTTTTTTCTTTTGTATTATATACTGTCAGATAATCACATTCAAACTTATTGCTTAATATATCTTTTAAGTTATTTGATGCCGAATTTCCTGTTGGAATAAGAATCTTATTACAAGTATTTGGTAATATGTTTAACAATTCATTTGCAAACTCTTTAGAATCTTTAACATTTGAAATATGATAGGGTTCTATTCCGTAGGATCTTAAATAATTACCTGTTGCTTTTCCTATCAGGGCGAAATTTACCTTGTCAGATTTCAGAACTACTTTGTTTTTTTCTAACCAATAAAAGAAATATTTGACACCATTAGTACTCGTAAATATTATCAGGTTATAAGAATCAATGTTTTGCAGAGTCTTAGTTATTGAATTTAAATTGTTTCCGGCTTTATTTATTTCATTCAAAGGAAAATTAAAAACTTCTGCACCTTCAGATTTAAAAGACTCAGACATTCGTTTTGCCTTTTCTTTTGTACAGGTTGATATTATTATTTTTCCTTTTAAGCCGGACATAATTAATCTTTGTTTGATTTTCTGATTTTTTCAAGTAATAATGCAGATCCTCTTTTTATAAAAAAGTCAGCAAGTTCACTTGCCGTTTTATCTGCTGTTTCGATCTTCCCTTTAATCTTATGTTCTATAATTTCTGTACCGTCAATATATGACATAAAGCCGTATAAAGTAAGATTATCTTTTTCAACCTCTGAGTAACAAGCAATTGGTATTTGGCAACCTCCTTCTAATTTTCTTAAAAAGACTCGCTCTGCATTTGTAATTTTAAAAGTCATTTCATCATTTACGGCTTGCATTACTTCATCGACATTCACATCTTTACTTCTTGTTTCAATTGCAATTGCTCCTTGAGAAACTGCCGGTAATATTTTATCCGGTTCAATTATCTCTGATATATATTTGTCCAAATTAACACGTTGAAGACCTGCTGCTGCCATAATCATCACATCACAATATCCGTCTTCCATTTTTCTTAATCGTGTATTTACATTTCCTCGAATATCAATGATATTAAATTTGGGGTTGAACTTTAATAATTGTGCTTTTCTTCTGAGACTTGATGTAGCAACAATCATTTTTTCAGTAATATCATTGAATTTAATTCCCTTATTACTTACAACGGCATCTCTTACTTCTCCTCGTTTTAAAACACCACCCAATTTTAAACCGGTTGGTAAACTAGTCGGAAGATCTTTTAAACTGTGAACGGCAATATCAATTTCATTATTGATTAACGCTACTTCCAACTCTTTTGTAAATAAACCTTTATCTCCGATTTTTGATAAGGCAACATCTAAAATCTTATCACCTTTAGAATGAATAATAATAAGTTTAGCTTTTATGTCGTGAAACTTTTTTTCAATTTCTTCTTTTACTTTTTCTGCTTGGTATAATGCGAGTTGACTTCCTCTTGTACCTATTCTGATTTCTTTGATATTCATTTTTTGAATCTTTATTTATTACATTGTTATGTAAGAAAAAGGAAAATGGTTTTTTGTCTATTGAAGTTCAAAAAATTTATTTAATACTTTTATATATTCAACTTTTCTGCCGTTTCCTGTTACTTCTCTCAAATTTTTAATAAGGACGCGAGAATATTTTTCAGCAATGAATTCACTGTAATTGTCAAGTAAATGATTTTCATCTGCTTTATTAATTTTCTTAAACCCCTGAAGTTCTTTCTTATTAATAGATGTGAAGTTAGTTTTAATATTTGAAATTATTGAACTTAAATTACGAGTTGATAACCAATCATTAAATTCTGTAATATATTCTTCAAGCATTGTATCAATATCTGTGATAAGTTTTTTTCTTTTATCCTGATTTGCATTTACAACTTCTTGCAGATCATCTACATCAAAAACTATAACATTCTCAATACTTGATACCTTATTATCCACAATACGCGGTACGGAAAGATCAATATATAATTGTTTTTTATTATCTCTTTTTAAACATGCATTTTCCGCAATTTCTTTTGTAATCAGAGTTTTTTGAGAGGATGTTGAAACAATTATTATATCACTGAATTCCAGTTGAGACGTGAGTGATGCAAAAGGAATTGATTTTACTTTATACTTTTCAGCTAAATGAACAGCTTTTTCTTCTGTACGATTGGTAATAACAATATTGCTGCATCCTTTTTTTCGTAAACTTTTTAATGTTAATGTTCCTGTTTCACCTGCACCGACTAATAAAATATCTCTGTCTGTAATATTTGAAAAGACAGACATACATTTCTCGACACCTGCATATGATACAGAAAACGCACCTTTATTTATTTTCGTTTTGGTTCTTATCTTCTTACTTACTTCAAAAGATTTTGTAAATAAGCGTGTCAATTCTGTGTCTGAAAGATTATTTTCTAAACTGATTTGCAGAGCTTGCTTTACCTGACCTACAATTTGATCTTCCCCTATAACCATTGATTTTGCTCCCGAAATTACATAGAACAGATGTTTAAAGGTTTCATCATCAGACTTAAAATAGAAAAAGTCACGTACGTTTTCTTTAACCCCGCAAAATTCTTTCAGACTTTTTAACATAAATTTAAAAGCTGCAGCTTCGCAACAATCTTGCATTTGAAAATAATACTCTGACCTGTTGCATGTCGAAAGAACAACTATTCCGGAGAAACCCTGTTTTCTCATCAGAGAAATACCAAATTCTTTTATTTGTTGTTCATTTAAAGAAAATTTTTCTCTTGTCTCAAGTATAGATGTTTTATAGTTTATTCCAATTAAACCTATCATGTCTTTTCTTAAATTTGATGTAAATATAGACTTCAATTTTGTAGAAATTCTTTTATTTAAAATGATTCTAATTATAAATACGGCAATTTTGACTACAGCTAACCGAACTGATATTTCAAATCGAAAATATTATTTTTAAGGTCTTGTTAATCTGGTATTTATATACAAGATCAAATCTAAATATGTTAATGTGTACATGCTAAATGTTTTATAGCATATACATCATTGATAAACAACAAATTTTCGATTATATTTTTTTGTTACATTTGTAAAATTCTGAAAAACAATAAATTAAATAAATTTGGCTGTCAATTAAAATCAAACTACTTTTGGCCTTGAAAAATTAAGATATGAATACAATAGTTAATCCTTCTGACCATTTAATTCTCTTTTTAATAATTGCTTTTGCTGCAGCTTTCGGGATTTATTCTGAGCATAAAAGATGGTTTGGGAACCTGTCAGGAATTTTAGTTACCATGATTTCAATGTCAATACTTTCTATGGTTGGTTTTGTACCTGTTGCATCAAATCCGAACGTTGAAGTACCGGCTTATGACTTGGTTTTTAAATATTTTATTCCCGTAGCAATACCTTTGTTACTGTTAAGTTCTAATATAGTAAAGATTATTAAGGAAAGCGGAAAATTATTGCTGGCATATATCTTAGGAGCAATAGGAGTCGTAATCGGAAGTTTTATTGCTTTCGGATTGATTGATCTCGGTCCTGATTCAGGTAAAACAGCCGGGGTTATTTCAGCTACATTAATAGGAGGAAGTGTTAATTTTATTGCCTCTGCCGAAATTTTAAATTTTAGTACAAATCCGTTATTTACGGCAACAATTGCCGTTGATAACTTAATATCAAATTTATTCACTGTTTTTTTATTCCTGGTACCTTCGCTTGCTTTTTTATCACGCTTTTTTGCAAAAAGTAAGAAGCAGAATTCTGTTATTGAAAAAAAAGATGAAGAAGTAAAATATCCGATAACTATAGAACGAATTGCAGTCTCTGTTTTTATTGCTTTATTCATAGCAGGTACGGGAACTCTTATTTCACCATATTTAGAAAAATTGATAAATACAGAACTTAATCTGAGTATTCTTCTGATTACGATATTTGCTGTATTAGCAGCAAATCTTTTTCCTAAATCCATTAAGCAATTTTCAGAAACTTCATTTTCTGTCGGATTATGGATGATGTATATTTTTTTGGCGGTAATCGGAGCTGCAACAAATTTGAAAGAGATATTTCAAATCGGTCCTTCAGTTTTGTTGTTTTATACAGTTATATTAACCTTTCATTTTATTTTTATGGTGGCATTGGCAAAATTATTTAAACTTGATGTTTATGAAGTTGTAATTGCTTCTGCTGCTAATGTTATGGGACCCTCTGTTGCTGCACCTATGGCTGCTTCAATGGGACAAAAAAAATTGATTACACCCGGGATATTAGTCGGAATTTTAGGATATATTATCGGAACCTTTATTGGTGTTTCTATTGCAGTTATACTTATTTAATGTAATATACGTTTTTTTAATTATTTTTGAATATAATCAGATTTTAGCTTTTAATGAAAATATTGCTTATAGAGGATGAAAGAGAATTAGCACAATCTATTGCTGATTATCTTGTAAAAAATAAAAAATTCAATTGTGATATTGCCGATAATTATCATAAAGCTGTTGATTTGTGCGGTTTATATGACTATGATTGCATTATTGTTGATATCGGATTGCCTGACGGCAACGGTTTAGATATTATAAGTAAGGCTAAGTCAGATAAAAGTAAAACCGGTATTATAGTTATTTCTGCCAGAGATGCTTTGGATGATAAAATAAGCGGTTTAAACTTGGGGGCTGACGATTATTTAGTAAAACCTTTTCATCTGTCTGAACTTAATGCAAGGATTTACTCTTTGATAAGACGTCTTAAATTAGAGGGTGGCAACGATCTTTTAATAAATGAAATAACATTAAATCTCCAAAACAGAGAAGTTAAAATATCCGGTATTTCACTTAATCTGACAAAAAGTGAATATAATCTGTTATACTATTTAATGACAAATAAAAACCAAGTTCTTTCAAAGAGTTCTATTGCGGAACATCTGGTCGGAGAATATGTTGATATTATGAATTCATTGGACTTTGTCTATTTGCATATAAAAAATTTGCGAAAAAAATTGCTTGATGCCGGCTGTAAAGATTATATCAAAACAGTATATGGTGTAGGATATAAATTCTTGACAGAATGAGACTGCTATCGAAAACCAGCTTGTTAATTATTACCGTCAGTATATTTATTTTTATGACCGGAAATATTGTCTTTTTTTATGTTTTAAAAAATATGATCAATGACCATGTCAAAAATGAATTGAACACGCAAATGTATGAAATTATTAATGCCGTCAATCATGAAGGAGTTGATATTAATAGTGAATTCTATAAAGATGATGTATCAATCAGAGTACTTGAAAAAGAAAAAAAACTAAGCCCGGTTATTTTCGATACGGTTCTGTATGACAATTTGCAAAGAAAATACATTCCTCATAAAGCTTTAAAATTCACTTACAAGTTTGAGGGTCAGACATATTTGATTTCGATATTTAAATCAATGCTTTCATCCAATAAATTGATTGAACGTATAACAGTTGCTTCAATATTTTTGGTTTTAAGTTTTTTGTTTGTTATTTATACTCTTAACCGCTTTATTTTTGTAAATGTTTGGTCGAATTTTTTCAGTAATCTCAGAAAAATTCACAGATATAATATTAACAGCAGGGAAAAATTAATGTTAGAAAAGTCAGAAATTGACGAATTTGAATTACTGAACTCAGTTATAAAACAAATGGTAAAAAAGATTCAAACGGACTTTACTACCCTAAAAGAGTTAACCGAAAACACTTCACATGAGATACAAACACCTTTGGCAGTTATTAAAAGCAAAGCTGAAATTTTACTTCAATCCGAAAATATCTCAAAAAAAGACATAGAATTAGTTTATTCAATTTTAAATACATCCGACAGACTGTCAAAACTTAATCAAACACTGTTAATGATTTCTAAAATTGAGAATAATCAATTTGAAAAAACAAAAGAAATTAATGTAAAAGAAACGATAGATAAATATATCAATAATTTTGAAATGCTTATTAATGCCGGAAATTTCAAATTGATAAAAAAGATATCTGATTTATATATTGAAATAAATCCTGTTTTGTCAGATGTATTAATTTCAAATCTTATTAAAAATGCAATAGTTCATAATTATCGCGGCGGTTTAATAAAAATTTCAACAGAAAACTCTTTATTACGGATATCAAATTCAGGAAAAGGTTCGGCGCTTAAATCCGAAAATCTTTTCAAAAGATTTGTTAAAGGATCTAATGATATTAGAAGAACCGGATTAGGTTTAGAGATTGTGAAAAAGATCTGTGATTTTAATCATTTTACGGTAAAATATGATTTTAGTAATGATCTTCATAATTTTATTGTCGACTTCTCACCTGTTAAAGAATAAACTTATGTTTTTTAAAACTTTTGAATAAAATACAAATATCCGGTTAATTATTAAAACAAATAAAAAACGTAACATTGTTTTTTATAATAATGCCAATTCAGAATGTACGGATATATTTACAGAAGTTATAGGCAATTACACTACTATGAAAATATTGTTGAATATTTTAGATAACATCGTAAGAGATGGCTAAAAGATAGCGGAAAAATGAAAAATTGCAACAAATATAAACAATTGATAATCAGCGACTAATTATGATGTTAGTTGGAGTAAATCAACTAAAAAACAAATATAAACATGAAAACAAAACATCTTTTTTTGGTAATATTATTTACAATATTTCAAACCATAATGTTGTATGGGCAAGATACAATTGTAAACTATTATGATAAAAATAATAAATATCAAAAACACTTGGATCGTTAATGAGTATGATATTAATGGTACAAAAAGAATGTCAGGGATTTATAAAGACAAGAAATGGAAAGATAAAAATGGAAAATTTGTTTATTTTTTTAATTCAGGAAAGATTAAATCGATTGAAAATTACTCTAATAATTTAAAAAACGGGAAATGGGTTCAATATTATGAAAATGGGAATAAAGATTTTGAAATTATATATGAAAATGATAAAAAAGACGGAGAATGGCTTTGGTACTTTGAAAACGGTCAACTCTCTGCAAAAGAAAATTACATTAACGACAAACGTGTTGATACAAAGTTCTGGAATGAAAAAGGAATAAAAGTTGATATAACGCAAGCTGAATTTCCACCGACTTTTATGGGAGGAGATATAAAAACTTTTTACAATTGGGCTATTCGGTTAGTTAGGTATCCTAACGAAGCAAAAGAAAATGGTTTTCAGGGAGATGAAGTCGCTAAATTTTATATTGACAAACAAGGAAAAACAGGAGTTGTAAAAATTACAAAGAGTGTTCACCCTTCTATTGACAAAGAAATCATATCTATAATTGAAAATTCACCTTTGTGGAAACCAGGTAAAATGCACGGAAGATTTCATAAATATATATATGAACTCACTTTGACTTATAGATTAGATTAAAGAAATAAAACCTATAACACCGGTAACCGTTGCACAACCCCAAAAAAATAAAACAGCCGACAAATATCTGCTTATAAAAACCTATGGATTTCTAATCCATAGTAGTTTAGTTTTTTTAATTCCCTTTGGCTTGCTGTTATCTTTTGCTGTTCTTTAGGGGCTTTATGGTACTTTGTTTTTCTGTCGGGGCAACTCATTACTCTTACTTTACGAAGATGTTCTTCTAGCTCTTCCGCAGGAACTTTAAGTTCCAAACTGTCCATGGATGCATTGGCTTTAACCGGTGCCGAATCAACGGTTTGTATCTTTCCCTAAACCATGCCTTTTTCAACACGCAAAGTGCTAAAAATAAAACAAATATGAATAATATAAACGGTAGTACAAAAATAAACAATAGTGCGAGAAATCCCACTACTATTCTTATACATAACCGTCAGCCATAATATCCTCACCGAAAAATCATAATGCTAAGTAAAACGAAAAAACTTATCATTAAACATCAACTATGTAAAGAAAATTGCTTTTTCTTATCATAATGTTATATCTTTGTAAAGAAAATCGGAAAATCTTTACATAATGAAATTAAATGAATTAAGCAAACTGCCCATAAAAAAGGATATTGAGAGCAAAACGATACTAAAAAAAACAACTTCTGCACACAGAGCACTTGCAGAACTAAAAGGTTTTGTTTCCGGTATTCCAAATGAAAACATATTGATAAATACCTTAGGACTTCAAGAAGCAAAAGACAGTTCAGCTATTGAAAATATTATTACAACACACGATGATATATTTAAAACCGAACTAAATTTGGACGGATTTAAATCCTTAAATGCAAAGGAAGTTCAAAACTATATTTCAGCACTAAAAAAAGGATTTTCACTAATATCTGAAAACAAGATACTAACGAATAATGATATTATCCAAATTCAATCAGAATTAGAAAAAAATAACGCAGGATTTAGAAAAGTTCCCGGAACAGCCCTAAAAAATGCAACAACCGGAGAAATTGTTTACACACCGCCGCAAGATTATGATACAATTTTGGAATTAACGGCAAATTTGGAGCAATTTATCAATGAGGAAACAATATCTGATTTGGACCCACTGGTAAAAATGGGAATAATACATTATCAATTTGAAAGTATTCACCCTTTTTACGACGGAAACGGACGAACAGGCAGAATAATCAATGTGCTGTATTTAGTTATGAACGATTTATTGGATTTACCGATATTGTATTTAAGTCGATATATCATAAAAAATAAAGGACAATACTACAAACTTTTACAAGAAGTAAGAGAAACAGATAATTGGGGAAATTGGATTTTGTATATGCTTGATGCAGTTGAACAAATTTCAAAAGAAACCATTGTATTAATCGGAAAAATTAAAGAATTGATATTTGAATACAAAAATTTATTAAGAAACAATTACAAATTTTACAGTCAAGATTTACTCAATAATTTATTCAAACACCCTTATACTAAAATAGAATTTATTGAAGCAGATTTGGGTGTATCGAGAATAACAGCATCAAAATATCTCAACCAATTAGCAAAAGACGGATTGCTGAAAAAAGGAAAATTAGGAACAGGAAATTATTATATAAATGAAAAATTAATTGAAATATTGAAACACTAAGCATAACAAAGAACTAAGCTAAAAACCGGAAAAATTATAATGACGGAAGAAGGGAAATTAACTTTACGCAGTTTTTTTGATACTGCTTTTTAAAAAATCAAATAATCTGTAAAAAAGGCTTGCTTAAATCGGATGAAAATTGATTATATTTGAGCAAAATTTGAAATTTATAAAACAGAGACTAATAATGCACAAAACAACACAAACACTTTTAATTATATTTGCCGCAATCGGCATTTCGGCACTTTTTGTTTATGCCGGCAGATATTATTCCGAAATAAAAAAATACAACAATTTACGCGACAGTACATATTCTGTATATGCACTGCCGGTTCCTGAGAATATAACTTTTGCCGGAGAAAAGGTTCCTGTAAAATATTTTGACGTTAAAGAAGCCGTTGACAAAGAGCTTCATAAAATTACATATTGGCATTCCGAAACTTTTTTATATCTGAAAAGAGCCCATCGTTATTTTCCTCAAATAGAAAAAATCTTAAAAGAAAACGGAATTCCCGATGATTTTAAATATCTTGCTGTTACCGAAAGCGGATTGACTAACAGTGTTTCACCTTCCGGTGCAGCCGGATTTTGGCAAATTTTAATGAAAACCGGAAAAAGTTACGGTTTAGAAATAAATGATGAAATTGATGAACGTTATAATTTTGAGAAATCAACCCAAACAGCTTGTAAATATTTAAATAATGCTTACCGAAAATATCATAACTGGGCTTTGGCTGCTGCTTCATATAATTTGGGACAAGGGAATCTTGACAAACAATTAAAAAGACAACATGCATCTTCCTATTATGATTTACTGCTAAATTCAGAAACTGCCAGATATGTTTACCGTATCATTGCTTTTAAAATTATTATGGAAAATCCTCAAAATTACGGATTTAAATTTCGTAAATGTGATTTATATCCCGAAATTCCTTTTCAAAAAATAACAATAGATTCCGCTGTTACTGATTTTGCTGAGTTTGCTGAGAATTATAATACAAATTATAAAATATTAAAATATTTTAATCCGTGGTTAAGAGACAGCTTCTTAACTAATAAAAACAATAAAAAATATACTGTTAAAATTCCTGCTGAAGGCAGTCGTTCTAAAAACTATGTTAAAGATATTAAAAATCCCGACAGCATTATAAATACTATTGAATTTTAACTTTCCGAAATGAAAAAACACAAAGCAGCATTTGTAAATATTATCGGTAATCCGAATGTAGGAAAATCAACACTGATGAATGAATTTGTAGGTGAGAAACTATCAATAATTACCTCAAAATCTCAAACAACAAGGCATAATATTAAAGGAATTGTTAACGGAGAAAATTTTCAAATTGTTTTTTCCGATACACCGGGTGTTCTGAAACCTAATTACAAGCTTCAGGAATCAATGTTAAAATTTTCTGAAACAGCATTAACTGATGCAGATATAATAGTTTATGTAACAGATATATACGAAAAAACTGACAAAAATATTAATTTTCTTAAAAGAGTAAAAAATGCTGCTGTTCCGGTATTACTGGTCATAAACAAAATTGATTTATCAAGTCAGGAAAACATTGTAAAATATGTTGAAAAATGGCAAACGGAATTACCCGACGCTGAAATTTTCCCGACTTCGGCACTTGAAAAATTTAATGTTAAAAATTTATTAAACAGAATTATTGAATTAGCTCCGGAATCTCCGCCTTTTTTTCCTAAAGATCAACTTACGGATAAAACAGAACGTTTTTTTGTGTCCGAAATAATTCGCGAAAAAATTTTAAAACGTTACAAAAAGGAAGTCCCCTACTCTGTTGAAGTTGAAGTTGAAGAATTTAAAGAAGAAGAAAACATTATCAAAATACGAAGCATTATTTATGTTGAACGCAAATCTCAAAAAGGCATTATCATAGGTCATCAGGGAAAAGCAATTAAACACGTCGGCATTGATGCCCGAAAAGATATTGAAGCATTTTTTGAAAAACAAGTTTTCTTGGAACTTTTCGTAAAGGTTGCCGATAATTGGCGCTCCGACGATAATAAATTAAAACGTTTCGGATATTAAAAAACGCCCCTTAAAAGAGGCGTTTAAAATATTACAATAATATAAAATTATACCAAACCCTGAGCAAGCATAGCATCAGCAACTTTTACAAAACCGCCGACATTAGCTCCGTTTACATAATTTACATAATCACCTTCTTTTCCGTATTTTACGCAAGTCGAATGAATATCTTTCATAATTTGATGTAATTTTGCATCAACTTCTTCACGCGTCCAACTGTATCTCATTGAGTTTTGAGACATTTCAAGACCTGAAACAGCAACACCGCCTGCATTTGCAGCTTTTCCGGGTGCAAAAAGAATTTTATTTTTCAAGAATACTTCTACTGCATCCGGTTCCGAAGGCATATTAGCACCTTCTGCTACAACTTTACAACCGTTTTTAACTAAAGTTTCAGCTTGTGCTTTATTAATTTCATTTTGTGTCGCACAAGGTAATGCTACATCACATTTCACTCCCCAAGGACGTTCGCCTTCAAAATATTTAACACCGTATTTATCGGCATATTCTTTAATTCTGCCTCGTTTAACATTTTTAAGTTCGAGTACAAAGTCTAATTTTTCAGCAGTTATTCCGTCAGGATCATATATATATCCTTTAGAATCAGATAAAGTTACAACTTTTGCACCAAGTTGAATACATTTTTGAGTTGCATATTGTGCAACATTTCCTGAACCTGAAATAGCTACAGTTTTTCCTTTAAAATTATCTCCCTTAGTAGCAAGCATTTCTTTTGCAAAATAAACAGTACCGTACCCGGTAGCTTCCGGTCTGATAAGACTTCCGCCCCATTCTAAGCCTTTACCGGTTAGAACGCCTGTAAATTCATTACGCAAACGTTTGTATTGTCCGTACATAAAACCGATTTCTCTTCCGCCTACACCAATATCTCCTGCCGGCACATCTGTATTAGGACCGATATGACGTTGAAGTTCAGTCATAAAACTTTGGCAGAAACGCATCACTTCCATATCTGATTTTCCTTTAGGATCAAAATTAGAACCGCCTTTACCGCCGCCCATTGGCAGTGTTGTCAAACTGTTTTTTAATACTTGTTCAAAAGCAAGAAATTTTAATAAACCGAGATATACAGTCGGGTGTAAACGAAGACCGCCTTTATACGGACCTATTGCACTGTTCATCTCAACTCTGTATCCTTTATTTATTTGAACTTCTCCGTTATCATCCATCCACGGTACCCGAAACATAATAACTCTTTCAGGCTCTACCATTCTTTCAAGAATCTTAGCTTCTTTGTATTTAGGATTTTCGTCGATGAAAGGCAGAAGTGATTCTACAACTTCCATAACTGCTTGATGAAATTCTTTTTCGCCGGGATTCTTGGCGATAACGTCATCCATAAATGTTTTTACTTTTGAATCCATGTTTATTTTATTTTAGTTTAATATTGTAATTAATTACATACAAATTTAATACAATAAATTTAATTTTTACAGCTTTTATTAAACATATTTTTGATAAAAAAAATTACCGGAATTCAGCAAAAAAAATATAGAGAAATTAATCAAGAAAGATTAACAATGATTAGATATAAAAATAAAAAAACGGTTTGCATATTATTAGCAAACCGTTGATAATCAATCCGTCGGGATGGTGAGATTCGAACTCACGGCCTCTGCGTCCCGAACGCAGCGCGCTAACCGGACTGCGCCACACCCCGAATGGGAATGCAAAATTATTAAATTTATTTAAAAACAATAATTTTATTTATTTTTTTAAAAATTGTTGTCAAAATATTAATTATTTAAAACTGAAATAAAACTGTATTTTTATCGTTTTTATATGAAATCAGGTTTTTTAAAATGAAATCAAAACATAGTTTTTATATCTTTTTTTTAATTTTAAGTTTGTTCGTAATAGTAAGCTGTAACAAAACAAATTATTATAAAGAAGGAAAAATTATTCTTCAATTTTCAAAAGATACAATTTTATTTGATACTGTTTTCAGCGGTGTAGGTTCCGCTGTAAGATATTTTAAAATTAAAAATACCTATAATTTACCGGTTAATATTTCCGAAATTCAATTAGAAAAAGGAAATCAATCAAAATTCAATTTAAATATCAACGGTACTCCGGGCAATTTGGCACAAGATGTTGAAATAGGAGCAAAAGACAGTTTGTACATATTTGTAAATGTAACAATTAATACAAATAATGATGATATTTTAGAAACTGACAGGATAATTTTTAAAACTGATAAAAATGAACAAGCTGTTAATCTCGAAGCTTTCGGACAAGATGTACATTTTTTTCGGGATTCTGTCATACAATCGCAAACTTGGACAAATGACAAACCATACCTTATATATAACTCCGTTGCATTAGATAAAAATCAACATTTAACAATTGAAGCGGGAACACATATTTATTCTCACAGAGCATCTCGTATTATGATATTGGGCACTTTAACGGTAAACGGAACTTTTGACAATCCCGTGATTTTTGAAGCTGACAGATTAAACGGTCATTCATCAATTTTTGATGATGTCTTTGATAATGATTCAACTGATAATTATTACGATGTTGCCGGACAATGGGGGGGAATTTGGTTAACAAAATTAAGTTCTGATAATGAAATAAATTATGCTGTTATTAAAAATGCAGATATCGGAATTCAAGTTGATTCAGTTATAAATTCAAATCCTCAATTATCAATTTATAATTCAATAATCGAACATCATTCCTATGCCGGAATTTTAGCACAAGTAAGCAATATTTTTGCAACAAACTGTCTTATAAGTGATTGCGGATATTATAATATTGCGTTAACAAGAGGCGGTAATTATAATTTCTATCACTGTACTATTGATAATTACTGGAAAGGGATTAGAAATACTCCCGCAATTTTTATAAATAATTATTTTTCTGCAAACGGAACTACTTATGTTTATGATTTAGAAAATGCCTATTTCGGGAATTGTATTATTTGGGGAAATAAAGAAACCGAATCCGTTGCTGACGGCTATGCAGACCAAGGAGTTTTATTTAATTATCAGTTTGATAACTGTATTTTAAAAATTGACCCAAAAAGTAATATAAACACAAACGACATATCACATTATAAAAATATAATACTTAATTCCGATCCTCTGTTTAAAGATTACTACGAATATGATTTTATGCTTAAAGAAAATTCTCCGGCTATAAACAGCGGAAATATTCAAATTACAAATTTATTTCCATCACTTCTTAACAATGATTTAAATAATGTTTCACGCATAAATGATGCAGCTCCGGATATCGGATGTTATGAATTTCAATAAATAGTTCAAATTTCTTCCTTTTTAAATATATTTGTCGAAAATTCAGAAAAAAATTCAAATGTCAAGACGAAGAAGAGAACGATACCCTTTATATACAGAAGTTGAAATTATTGATTTAGCAATAGAAGGAAAAGCTGTCGGAAAAATAAAAAATAATAATCCGGAACAAGGTGATTTAACAATTTTTGTCAGCAAAACAGTTCCCGGTGATGTGGTTGATGTTCAAATTAACAAAAAAAAGAAAAATTATAAAGAAGGGTATCCGGTAAAGTTTCACAAATATTCTGATAAGCGCATTGAAGCTCCTTGTCAACACTTCGGAATATGCGGCGGTTGTACTCGCCAACAGTTAAATTATGAAGAACAGCTGGAATATAAACAAAAACAAGTTGAAGAGACTCTTATTCGCATATCAAAAGTTGAATTACCTGAAATACAACCCATATTGCCCGCTCCCGAAATTTTTCATTACAGAAATAAGTTAGAATTTTCGTTCACTCACTCTCGCTGGTTAACTCACGACGAAATTAATACTGACACCGATATTAATGATTATAAAGGACTTGGCTTTCACATTCCCGGCAGATATGACAAAATTTTAGATATACAGGAGTGTTTGCTGCAAAAAGACCCTTCCAATGCAATCCGATTATTTGTAAAAAATTATGCTGTATCAAATAATTATGAATTCTTTAATTTGTATAAAAAAATCGGCTTTTTAAGAAATCTCATAATCAGAACATCTTCGACCGGAGAAATAATGATAATCATTTCTTTTTTCGAAAATAATAATGAAAAAATAACAAACTTATTAAATGCCGTTGCAGAAAAATTTCCCGAAATTACTTCAATTAATTATGTTATTAATAATAAACTGAATGACAACATTACGGATTTACAAGTAATAAATTACAAAGGAAAAGACCATATTCTTGAACAAATGGATGATATTATGTTTATTGTCGGTCCGAAATCATTTTACCAGACAAATTCGGCACAAGCAAAAAAATTATATCAAACAACAACGGAATTTGCCGATTTAAAAGGAGATGAAATCGTATATGATTTATACACCGGAACGGGAACTATTGCTAATTTTATAGCATCAAGGGTTAAAAAAGTTATAGGAATTGAATATGTAAAAGAAGCTATTGATGATGCAATAAAGAATTCGGAACTTAATAATATAAAAAATACACTGTTTTATGCCGGAGATATGAAAGATGTTTTAACTGATAATTTTATTTTACAAAACGGAAAACCGGATGTAGTAATACTTGATCCTCCGAGAGCAGGGATGCATAAAGATGTAATAAAGAGCATTTTACATTCCTTACCCGAAAAAATTGTTTATATCAGTTGCAATGTGGCAACACAAGCACGAGACATTCAATTATTAGATTCTGCGTATAAAGTCGAGAAAATTAAACCCGTTGATATGTTCCCTCATACACACCATATTGAAAACATTATTTTACTTAAGAAAAGTAATTTTATAAAGAAATAATGATTATTAAGCAAAAAAATTTTCAAAATTGGTTAATATGTAATATTTTTACCACAAAGATATTTATACTATGACTACAAATACGATTTATCAATTCTATCGTCTTCTTGAAAAAGATGCTATAAGTTTCTCATACAGAGGAAGTTTTAGCAACAACGTGCTGACAATGGCAACCCAACTGTTTAAAGATAATGTTGAGGAAAAACATGAAAGACTCAGAAATAAGTTATCTTTTTTGATGATTGAAAGTTTTCAAAACATTTCAAGATATGCTGATACAGAAGAATCATTAAATTTAGATGAAAATTCTGAATTTTTTATGACAAGAAATATCGGTGATACATTTTATGTTATTTCGGCAAATTTAATTGATAATGACAAAATCCCGACGGTACGGGAAAAATTAGAACGTGTAAATACTCTTGATAAATCGGAATTAAACAAATTATATCGAGAAGTTCTGACGAATAAGCAAATTAACGAAAAGGGCGGTGCCGGATTAGGATTTATTGAAATGGTAAGAAAAACAAAAGGGAAATTACCGTTTGATTTTGTTACAATTGATAATAAACGATCAATGTTTTTTATGCAAATAGAATTACGAAATCCTAAAGAAGATGACGGTTTACCTTCAATTTCTCTTTCCGATGCCAAACAAATACAAGCTCTTGTGGCTCAAGAAAATATTTTAATGATGCATAAAGGAGATTATTCTGAAGATGCAATCGGTCCTATGCTGAAAATGGTTGAAGAAAACATGCAAAATGTTTCATTAAAAATTCATAAAAAAATATTCCATTTTCTTGTTGAAATACTTCAGAATATCAGCAAACATTCCTATGCCGTTAACGGTAAACATGAAGGTATTTTTCAAATAGGTTACGAAAATAAAAGATATAATATCGGTACCGGAAATTTTATTCTGAATACCGAAATTAAGAATTTAAAAACACAATTAGATACAGTCAACAACAAAACAGTTGATGAACTCAATGAAATGTATCGTAAATATTTAAGAGAAGGAAAAACAACAAAATCAGGAAGTGCCGGTCTCGGATTAATTGATTTAGCAAGGGAAACCGAAGATAAAATTAATTATGAATTTGTAAAAATTAATGATACCTATTCTTTCTATTCTTTAACAGTTAAATTTTAATTATGTTAGAACCTATAAACTTAGAAAAAACCAAAAACAGTCCTGAAATTATTTTGAACAAACAAGAAGCTGAATTCAAAATAGCAGGACGTTCTATTGTTGAAGACCCGAAGGAATTTTATTCTCCGATATACAATTGGCTTGAAGAATATATCAAAACTCCGTTAAAAAATACTGACTTTACGTTTGATTTAGAATATTTTAACTCTTCGTCTGCCCGACAAATTATGGAATTGATTATGCTTCTTGAAAAAATTCCCGAAACAGGTAATAAAGTAAAAGTTTTGTGGTTGTATGAAGAAGGTGATGAAATGTCTAAAGAACGCGGAGATGAAATAAAATTAGTTTCAAAACTGGATTTTGAAATTAGTGAATATCCTTCAGAAGATTTTTGATTGAATTTAATATAAACAAACAGAATGTTCCCGGAACCTATTATTTTAGAACCTACAGTAAAAACTCCGGAAGTAATATTTGATAAAGAAAATAATATCTTTCAAATAAGAGGGCGTTCTATTTCAGAAAATTCTCATGAATTTTTTTTACCTATAAAAGATTGGCTGACAGAATATTTCAAACATCCGAATAAATTAACTAAATTAATCTTAAATTTTGATTATTTGAACTCATCATCGGCTATTCAAATTTCCAACATTATAAATATGTTTGAAAAAAACTATAAAAAGAATATTGATGTGCTGTTGGTTTGGCAATATGAAAGAGGCGATGAGTTAATTGAAAATACAGGTATTGAATTAAATATTATTTCAGACGTTCCGTTTGTTACCGAAATATTCGAACCTGAAGAATTTGAAAAATTTGATTTCGATTTTGATGACTAATAACCTGAGTGCGCTATAAGATTTTTCTTACAGAAAGCTGACGGTGCATTATATTTGTTGCTAAAAATCACGATGTTATAACGGGTTATATCAAGAGATTTTTAGTGCAAAGATGATGTGCCGTCAGTTTTTTTACATATAAATTTCAATAATTAGTTCACATACTTCCTCCTATTTACTTGAATTATCCCGATAGTACTTCATAAATATGAGTCGTCTGTGAACTAATTCCTTGAAACTGTGAGCAAAGCTTATATCGAACTCAGGTTATGAACTTCTTATAATTTCAGAAAATCCTTTTATCAATTCAGGTTCTTTTTCAAAAGCTGTTCCTATAACAATAATATTTGCTCCGGCATCGCAAGCATCCAGGATATTTTGTTTGTTTCGCATCCCGCCTCCTACAATTAAAGGTATTCGGACATTTTCTTTTACGGCTGCAATAAGCTCCTTACTTACAGACATTAAAGCTCCGCTGCCGGCTTCCAAATATACAGCGGACAGACCCAACATTTCTCCGGCAACAGCTGTTGCTGTAACAATATCAGTTTTGTCGGACGGAATGGGTTTTGTATTGCTCATATATTCTACGGATGTTTTATTTCCTCCGTCAATTAAAATATATCCGGTTGAAATAATTTCAAGATTACTTTTTTTTAAAAAAGGTGCAGCCGTAACATGATTTCCTATTAAAAAATCAGGATTTCTGCCGGAAATTAAAGATAATAATAAAACTGCATCGGCCTTTTCGGATAATTGATAAATACTTCCGGGAAATAAAATTACGGGCAAATCAGAATTGTCTTTAATTATTTCGATTGTTTTATCAATATTTTGAGAAATAATACTGCCTCCGACAAGGAAAAAATCAGCACCCGATTTATCAGCTGTTTTAACGGTATTCTTTAGTTTTATATTATCGGTTTTACCCGGATCAATTAAAACGGCAAGTTTTTTTCCTTTACTTTTGAATAATGAATTATACAACACAAGTTTTTAAATTATTATTTTCAAAAATAAAATATTTTAATCAACCTGCAAAGAATAATAAAAAAGACCTCCGAATAACGAAGGTCCTTTTTCTAAATATCAAAATATTTGCTACCAATCAGTTTTTATAAGATGTTTTTCAAGAAATGCTTCCATTCCCCTATAAAAATCAAATCTGTTTTCCTCATTACGAAACCCGTGTCCTTCATTTTCTTTAACCATATATTCAACATCCAATCCTCTGTTTTTCATAGCTTTTACCATTTGATCCGATTCATCTTTATTAACTCTGGGATCATTTGCTCCCTGTGCAATAAACAGTGGTGCTTTTATTTTTTCTACATGAAATACAGGAGAATTTTTTCTCATCATAATGCTGTCTTTCTCGTTGTTCGGATTTCCCACCATTTCATACATCATTTCCAACATCGGTTTCCAATAAGGCGGAATAGTTTTCATAAATGTAAACAAATTTGAAACACCGCAATAATCAACACCTGCTGCATATAAATCCGGTTCTTTAACCAAACCCATTAATGTTGAATAACCTCCGTAACTTCCTCCGTATATGGCAATTTTATTCGGATTTGCTATTCCCTTTTCAATCAGCCACTTGGTACCGTCCGTAACATCATCCTGCATTTCTTTTCCCCATTGTTTAAATGATATTTCCCAAAACTTTCTGCCGTAACCGGTAGAACCTCTGAAATTCATTTGCAAAACGGCAAATCCTCTGTTTGCCAAAAATTGTAATTCCGGGTTAAAACCCCAAGAATCTCTTGCCCAAGGTCCTCCGTGAGGATTAACAACAACGGGAAGATTTTTGGCTGTTTCAATTGTATAACCTTTAGGTAAAGTCAAATATCCGTGAATGGTCAAACCGTCTCTTGATTTATATTCAATCGGCAACTGATTTGCCATTTCATTCTCATCTAACCACGGACTGACATCCGTAATTTTTTCAATTGTATTATTATTTTCATCATAAATATAATACGCACCTAATGATTTATCACTGTATGTTCTTACAATAAACATATCTTCATTTTTATTTTCACCGGTAATCGCAACTTCGTATCCTTGTAAAGTATCTTCAAGAAATTTATAAATAGTTTCAGCTTCTTTATCAAAAAAATGTCGTTCTCTTTTCCAAGAAGTATAAGATGCAGATGTAATAACTTTTCTCTTTTGAGAATATGAAACACTGTTAACATCGTAATCCGGATTTTTATATAAAACACTGTCCTCTTTGCCTTCCGACAAGTTAAGCCTTACAATAGCACTTTTATCTCTTCCGATGTTCGAAGAACCTATTAAATTTTTATTGTCAAAAGTGAAAAATGAAGGACTGAAACTTTCTTTAAAATTAGTTGTAAGAATTGTTTTCCAAGGGTCTTTTTCTGTTTCTCTGTATAAAATTGAAGTATTAACTCCGTCTGTAATAGCTGTTGCCACGCGTAATTTGCCGTTATGATCAAATAACCACCCCTGAATATTACCCGGATTTTCCGCCAACATTTCTAAACTGCCGTCTTTTAAATTAAGCCTGTAAGGATCAAAAACTTGTGGGTTTCTTTTGTTCATAGCAATAATTACTTCATCCGGAATTTCAGGTAAATCATCAATAATTCCGGATCTTACACCATCAAAGTCAGTTAAACATTTCGGTTTGCCTCCGTTAATATTCACTAAATAAATTTTATAATTTTCATCTCCGCCGTTATCTTTCAAATAGAGAATTTGTTCATTATTAGGCCAAAAATAACCGGCAATATTTCTGTCAGTTTCTTTTGTTAATTGAATAACAGAATCTTGTCCTCTTTTTTTAATAAAAATATTCATTCGTTTTTCATAGGGTGCCGTATATGAAAAATAATTTCCGTCAGGCGAAATTTGATACGATGTTTTTTCGGGATTTTTAAAAAAATCTTCTAATGCAATCTTTTTCGCTTTCACAATAGTTTTTTTATTATCATTATTGCAACTGTTCATAATCATTAAGCCGATTATTAAAGTTAATGACATTAATAAATGTAATTTTTTCATGAGTTTATGTTTTTTATAAATAGAAATGACAAAATAACGAAAAAAACTTCAAATTACATTATTAAATTTTCAAATAACAATAACCGAATTACGAATACATAAAATTTCAATGAAACAAAAACCGATTATTTTCGTAAAGATTATTAAATTTGCAAACCTTTTTCTGAAAAAAATTATATAAATATATATTATGAACGATTATATTAGTAAAATCAATGAGTTAGCCGAAAAATACAAAAATTATACGGCTGAAAATTTATCGAAAATTGTAAAACTTCAATCCGAAAGCATGGGCGAAGAACTTGTGCAGAAAGAGTTAAAAAGGCAAATGGAAGAAGTCGGTTTTGATGAAGTCAAAATTGACGGATTGGGAAATGTCATAGGAAGAATAGGAAACGGAAAAAAAATATTAGCAATTGATGCTCACATGGATACCGTAGGACAAGGAAATCCTGACAACTGGTCATTTGATTGGCTTTCCGGCGAAATAAAAGACGGTTTTGTACACGGACGCGGAAGCGTTGACCAAGAAGGCGGTGCCGCTTCTTTTGTTACAGCAGGCAGAATTTTAAAAGAACTGAATTTTGACAGAGATTTAACCATATATTTTACCGGAACCGTAATGGAAGAAGATTGCGACGGTTTATGCTGGAATTACCTTATTGAAGAAGAAAAAATTAAACCTGACTTCGTAATCAGTACCGAACCGACAAATTTGAATATATACAGAGGACACAGAGGGCGAATGGAAATGACCGTAAAATTTAACGGAATTTCGTCGCACGGATCGGCACCCGAACGCGGCGACAACGCCATTTACAAAGCATCACGTGCGGCACTTGAAATTGAAAAATTACACAAAAATTTAGCTTTTGACGAATTTCTCGGCAAAGGTTCCGTAACAATCAGTCAATTCAAATCCGGAAGTCCTTCGCTTTGTGCCGTTGCCGATTATGCCGAACTTTATCTCGACCGTCGTTTAACTTGGGGCGAAACCAAAGAATCTGCCGTTGCCGAAATCGAAAAAATAGCAAAACCACTCGGCGGCACGGTTGAAGTGCCTTATTACGAAGAAACTGCTTGGACAGGCTTAACCTACGGAATGGAAAAATATTTTCCTACCTGGAAATTGGAAGAAGACCATCTTTTGGTACAAACCGGAAAAAAAGCATTTGAAGCGTTATGGAATAAAGCACCTAAAATTGATAAGTGGACATTCTCGACCAACGGTGTAACAATCAGAGGAAAACACGGTATTCCGGTTATCGGTTTCGGTCCCGGAAATGAAGTTATGGCTCACGCCCCGAACGAAAAAGTTCCCGTAGAACATCTCGTAAAAGCAAGTGCTTTTTATGCTGCTTTTGCTTATTTTATTTAGAACAAAGAAGAAAGTTAAAAGAAAAACGTTAGTTTAGAAATCCGTGCCACGCTCCGGCGTGGCACGGTTAAAAGAAAAAAATGAAGCAATTATTATTTACAATATTATTTTTTCTTATAACCGGAGTTTCTTTCTCGCAAACGGTAGTGAAAGGTGTTGTATATATAACTGAAGAAAAAAAATATTGCGATTTATACTCAAAAGTAAAAACTAAGATAACACCCGGAGTTATTGTTTCTGAAAAAAGCACATCAAATGCAACAATAACATTAAGAAACGGCGAATTTAGTCTAATTTTAGCAAAAAAATCTTTTCCTGATACAATTATATTTTCATATATGGGATATAAAAATAAAGAAATTATTATTAATCATCCAAAAGATACTTCAGTTTCAGTAACACTAAATTTATCTTCGGATATAATTGATTTTGCTTATTATTCATTTACTAATTTTTCAATTTATTCATCATCAAACAAATATACACCGTTTGGTTTAGGAGTTAAAATTTATTTTACTAACCCTTTTTTCAGAACGAACTTATTTACGGCATATAATTATTCAACAAACCAATCGAATAATAAATTTAAAGAATTAAAGATAGGCATTCATAATTACTATTACAATTTTTCAATAAAATACATTTATCAGGATTATAATTATCAAGATGATAATTATAATCTTATCAGAAATAAAATTGATTTAACAAAATCCTGTTACGATATGGGAATATATCCGACTTTATCTTATTCTTTTAATAAAGATAATATTCTTAATAATTCTTTTTCTGCTTATAAATTTTCATTAACAAAAAGAGTGATTAATAAATCATATTTTTCGTTTTTTTTATCTGCAGGAACCGAATATTACAGTAATTTTTCTTATCAAGCGGAAGCTAATTTAAATTTTGATACAGGAAAACTTCATAGAATGAATATCTTGTTAGGCATCAATTACGATACTTTTATGGACTTTGATTTATTGAATATTTCTTTACAATTTAATTTCAGAGATATACCTTATTGGCCTTTCAGATTTGGACAATATTAATAAACGCTACAGCGTGGCACGGGTAAAAAGGAAAAACTATAAAATTTCCGTACTGTAGTGCGGCACAGGTAAAAAAATGAAGCAATTATTATTCACAATATTATTTTTTCTTATAACCGGAGTTTCTTTCTCGCAAACGATAGTGAAAGGTGTTGTTTTTGAAGCCGGAACAAAAGAAACATTACCCGGAGCCGACGTTATTGAAAAAGGAACAAAAAACACAACCCTGACAAATAAAGATGGTAATTTTGCTCTTACTTTAACAAAAAAAACATTTCCGGATACTTTAATTTTCAGTTATATAGGATTTCTAGAAAAAAATATCATTATTAAAAATGAAAATGATACCATGTTAAATGTTTTTTTAGAAGAAAATAAAAATTCTGATATAGCTGTTTGTTTTCTATTAACTTCATATCCTTTATTTTCTGTCTCCGGCTTATCTTTAAACGGTTTTGACAATTACGGATATAATGCGGAAATATTTTTATTAAAATCATTGGTCGATTTATCATATTCTTATTCGTCCGACAGAGAAAATAATATTTACAAAAAAGCAAGTATTTATTTTAATGTGTTTTTCAAGTTTAATCTTAATTATGAATTTGAGAATTTTAATTTCCAAAACAGGAATATTAATCTGTTAAGACATAAATTCGGAATAAGTAAACATTTAAAAAAGGAAGATTTAACATTGGGGGTTTTCTATTCCGACAATATTGATTTTTTTGATAATAAATCTTTTTCGTCGGTTAAATTTTCTTTTAATAAGAAATTTATTATTTCTAAATATCCTTATATTTTTCTTACTTACCGCAACGGAATTGAATTTTACGAAGGAAAGGTTTCGTTTCAAACGGGCGGTCTTATTCGTTTTCCGAATATTAAAAAAAAATGCAAAACGATTCATTATATTTATCCCGAATTTTCAGTTAATTACAATACTTTCGGAGATATGAATATGCTTTATTTAAAATTAGGTTTTAAATTTTACGGAAATAACCATTTTTGACCTTAGTTATATCCGAGAAGTTTTTTTTATGGGAAAAGTTAATAATCCGTGCCACGCCGGAGCGTGGCACGAGTAAAGAAAAAAAATATAAAATTTTAAATTCAAAAATATGGAAAAAATAAAAACATTAACAGAGAAAATAGCATCATTGCAGGCAAACAATCTTTACAACAAAGACTTTCTGCTCACTTGGGAAAAATCGGAAGACGATTTAAAACAAATTCTTTTAATTGCAGAAACTTTAAAAGAAATGCGGGATAAAAATATTTCTCCTAAAGTTTTTGACAGCGGATTGGCTGTATCGCTTTTCAGAGATAATTCAACCAGAACCCGATTTTCATATTCTTCAGCAGCAAGTCTGCTCGGTTTAACGGTTCAGGATTTAGATGAGAAGAAAGCCCAAATTGCCCACGGCGAAACCGTAAGAGAAACCGCAAATATGATTTCGTTCTTAACGGAAGCCGTAGGAATAAGAGATGATATGTATCTCGGTGCAGGAGAAACCTATATGAGAGAATTCGGTGATGCCCTTACCGACGGATATAAGCAAGGTGTTTTACCCTCGCGTCCTACTATCGTAAACTTGCAAAGTGATGTGGACCACCCGACCCAATCAATGGCTGATTTGCAACATTTAATTAAACATTTCGGCAGCCCGGAAAACTTGAAGGGTAAAAAAATTGCTGTTTCTTGGGCATATTCGCCGAGTTACGGAAAACCGTTATCGGTTCCGCAAGGTATTATAGGATTAATGACACGCTTGGGAATGGATGTTTCATTAGCATATCCCGATAATTATAATTTAATTCCGGAAGTTGAAAAACTTGCTGCAAAACAAGCAAAAGAAAGCGGCGGAAGTTTTGAAATTACAAACTCAATGAGCCATGCTTTTGAAAATGCTGATATTATTTATCCTAAAAGCTGGGCACCCTATTGGGTAATGGAAAACAGAACTAAATTACTGCAAAACAGCGATTATGAAGGTCTGAAAAAACTTGAACAACAAGCACTTGCAGAAAATGCTCAACATAAAGACTGGGAAGTAAACGAGGCTATGGTAAATCTTACAAAGAATAAAAATGCTCTTTATATGCACCCGCTTCCGGCAGACATTTCCGGTTTAAATTGCGAAAACGGAGAAGTTACGAACGAAATATTCGAACGTTATCGTATTGAAACTTACAAAGAAGCCGGTTGGAAACCTTATATTATCGCAGCAATGATTTTTGCCGGTAAATTTAAAAATCCGGAAGAAACTCTTAAAGCAATTCTTGAAAGAAGCAAGAAAAGAGTATTTTAATATATTAAAAAAACCTCCTAAGCATTAAAGTTTAAGAGGTTTTTTATTTTATTTTGATTTCAATATTCTTTGCCGAACAAAATTTGCCGAATAAATCCGCTGTTTCGTTCAGTTCGGCATCAAAATTTTCGTGTCCGCCGAAGTTGATTACTATCAAAAATATTCGAGAAGTATTTTCGGTAATCATTGTTCGCACCGAATCGGAAGTAGGACTGCCGAATGCCGAAACATCATCTCTGAAAACGGGCAAATTTTCGATATTCATCTTGCCTCTGCCTATGGCTTCGTAATCTTCGCCGGCTTTGCCGAGGTCGAACAAAATATCGCCTTTTATTTTTGCTTCGTCGTAACCACCTATGGAATAACCGGTTTTTATTGATGCTAAATTTATTGTATCAACCAAATTACTGATTTGATAAATTCCCTTGCCTTTTATAATTCTTCTGTGCAATGCTTCGACAGATAAACGGTATCGTGCAGGTTCTTTGCCGAGTGCTTTATATGCTTCACGCGAACTCTTAATTTTAGAAATTTCTTTTACTGTATCAATTGAGATATTAAAAATCCTTTTTATTTCCTCATTTACAGCATTTTGCAACTCCTTATTTTCTTTTTCAAAAACAACATCGGCAGATAATAATCCGAGTTTTATATTCGGAACGGCTTTTTTTATTGTATCACTTATGTTTATTTTTTTCATTATTCCGACATTAATTTATTTTTCATACATTATTATCGTCGCAAAATATTAACACGGTTTACATATAATTTTTCAATAAACCCTGCGGGTTTTAAAAACCCGCAGGGTTTAAACAGCATTTTACAAAGTAAATACAAAATTTCATTTTTCGGCATCCTTCAAATATTCAATAATCATATTCTGAGCATTTATACTTTCGGCATATTCCGATAATGACATTTTTTTATATTTAATTTTTGTGTCGGCACCGTTTTCGACCAGTAATTCTATCACAGCAAGATTTTTTTTGGTGATTGCTTTTACCAATGCAGTTTCACCGTATCTATTTTTATAATTTACGTTTGCTCCGGCATTTATTAGTGTTTGTGCCGAAATATATTTATCGTAGGATGCTGCTTGCATCAAAGGTGTTTTATTAAAATATCCGTCATATTCAATATCTGCACCTGCTTTTATCAAGAGTTTTATAATTTCATCATTGTCGGTACTTACTGCAACTGACAATGCAGATTTAGCCGACCGGTCTTTTGTGTCAGGGTCGGCTTTTTCAACATTCAAATAATAATCGAGTATCTCTTTTTTTTCTTTTTTTATAATTTCAAATAAAACATTACTTTTAATTCCGCCGCAATTATCAAAAATATTAATACTAAATTTTTTAATGTTTTAACCGCATTCAAATCTGCATAACGAATTGCACCGTATATCATAGGACAATCGTCGGGAAATGTTCCTCTTACCGAATTATTTAATCCGTTTTTAAGAAGAAATAACAATAAAATGTCGTTTTAAATATTACTTCGTAATCTAACGGGAATTTATTTATATCGGGTTTAAGAGCCAAAATTCTTTTAAGTTCTTCACCGCCTTTCAAAGCAAAATTTATATTTATCGTTTTAGGGTCTGCACCTTTTTTAACCGCATATTCTATAAAGTCAATATCTTTATTTCGAGATAAATCAATAACTGAAATATCAGCACCTTTTTCGAGCAAAAAATCAAATATTCCTTTTGAATTGTGAAAAACAGCCGTATTCAAAGGATATTCTCCGTCTTTTGACACTTTATTTACATCGGCACCGAGTTCTACAAATTTTTTAACGACATTTATATTATTCATATTTACGGCTTCGATAAATGCTGTTGAATTTGCCGTGTAATGCCTATATTTATTGTTATAAAAATGTTTTACAATCGGGATATATGTTCCCAATTTACGCACGGAATAATTAGGGACTTTCAGGAAATGCAGCTTTTGAAATATTCGGTTATTTTGCAAGTTGCAATTTTCGACCTCAAAGAAATTTCGTAGTTTTCAAA
>JAADGE010000075.1 GCA_013152535.1 Chlorobiota bacterium | reverse complement strand
CCAACGGATTAAGTCTGACAAGTACATTTGTTGTTAAATTTCAACAATATGACAATTATGCAATTACTACTGACGGATTTGCTTTTGATGATATAAGTGTTGCAGCAGGAGGAACGGTAAATACAGATCCTCCGACAGGTTATTGTGCATCCGGCGGAAGCAATTCAACTTATGAATGGATTGATTTGGTACAATTAGGTGCAATTAATAATACAAGCGGCAACGATGGGGGATATAAAGATAATACATCTATGTCAACCGACTTAGTAAACGGTAATCAGTACACAATTAATTTCAGTACCGGTTTCTCAGGTTCTTCATATACCGAATTCTGGCAAATCTACATTGATTACAACAGAGACGGTGATTTTGATGATGCAGGCGAACAAATCGTTACAGGATCTTCAAGTGCAAGTACAACACAATCAGGAACATTCACAGTACCTTCAAGCACATCTTTAGGATACACAAGAATGAGAGTAAGCATGAAATGGGATGCTGCTGTAACACCTTGTGAAACATTCTCTTACGGTGAAGTTGAAGATTACTTAGTGTACCTGACTCCTGTTGCACGTTCTAAAGATTCTTATCAATATGAACGCGGCTTTGAAATCGGGTTTGAAACAAACTTGTATGCTTTATATCCGAATCCGGCTTATAATAAAATAAATATCAGATTACCGGAAAACAATGTCAGTAAAATTACTATTACAAACATTAACGGACAAATTTTGAAATCAGTTATTTTAAATCAAAAAAACACAATTGATATTTCAGATTTACCCTCAGGGATTTTCTTTATGAATATTAATGACGGCAGAAAGTCAACTGTCAAAAAATTTATAAAATATTAATAATAAAGAAAATCAAAAATGTTAAAGACCCGTAAATTCTACGGGTCTTTTTACAAAACCTTCCGAAACATAGTCCTTAATTCATAATTAATGTAAATATTATTACCTGCACATTGATGAAATTTATATGTAAGTTTACATAACTGATTATATAAAAAGACATAACAGTATTTAAAACAATTTCAAGCATTTACGTATTAATTATCTTAATAAATAAAGTTTATAAAATAATTTGTATATTCAAAAAAATATATATAAGATTGCTTCTTCATTTGACGAAATCAATACATTTTATAATGAACTACACTTACAAACTCACAAAATTACTCACAACTGTTTTTTTTTCATTCACAACAATTCTTAGTTTTTCTCAATCTGTCAGTATCAACGGAAGCGGTACTCCGCCCGTTGCAAGTTCCGTTTTGGACATGAGTGCCGTAAACAATAAAGGTATGTTGATACCAAACATCTCATTAACAGGAACAAGCGATAATACAACTGTTTCATCACCTGCAAACGGTTTAATGATATACAATACAGCAACAACGACAGACGTAACACCCGGCTATTATTATTTTGAGGTTCCGTATGGCAAAGATTAGCAAACGGAAGTTTTACCTTTGAAAACGGTATTACAAAAACAAGTTCTGACGCTGTTCGTCTCGGAGGAATTTTACTTACTGACACCAAAATTGATTTTGACAATTACAACTTAAGTTTTGATTTAAGCACAAACGGTCAATTTCGTATTGATAAAGGTGCAACAAATTATATGATTTTTCAAAACGACGGTAACCTTAATTTAACCTATAACATTTCCAGCGGTGAATATTACAATTTTGACGGAATATTCGGAAGCACCGGTTATGGTTTTCGTGAAAAAGCCGGTGATTTGGAATATAAAAAAAAAAAAAAACACATCTTCCGATTGGACCGCCTTTCCTGATGCACCCCCGAACGGACAAACAGTTTGGTGGTACAAACCTACGGATTCTACATATATTCGCCCTCAAGGCAATGCAAATGTAAGAGTCTATGATGATGCTGAAACATACGGATTTTATTATAACGGCAGCACAAATCAATACGGAGGTTACTTTGTTACTTCATCAGCAACTTCACCGACAAGTGCAGTAGTCGGATTTTCCGATGTCCTCGGAAGCCAAACATACGGTTACCTCGGATATAACGGAACTTATGATTCCGGCAACGGTCTGAGTATTGAAGGTTCCGCTGTTTACGGCTTAGTTGATGATAAAAACAGGACTGCTGTATTCGGACGAACAACCAAAGATGCAAATGTTGCGGCAATAATCGGATACTCAGATCAATGGACTGCCGGATATTTCTATTCGTTTGACAATGCTGCTTCATCTCACTCAGGACTTTACAGTCAATTAATAGTTCCTATTACAAAAACAGGAAATCAAGTTGCTGTTAAAGGCTACTCGGAATATACAGAAGGTACTGAAAACAGAGGATATACAACAGGTGGAGCGTTTTACGGTATGGGAAATACTCAAGATTCAGAAGGCTTGGATACTTATGCTTATTCAAAAGGAGCAGGAACATATTCTTGGGGAATAAGAGCCGAAGTTGACAGTGCCGAAACAGTTTACGGAATTCAAGTTCTTGCCGGAACAGACGGCGTTACCGGTGCAGGCAATTGTTGGGGCGTCTATTCAACAAAAGCAAGAACATCCGACGGAAATGCGGTACTTGGTCTGGGAGCAAATCTCAGCAACATTGTTTACACCGGCAACGGTGACGGTGTTATAGGCGGCTCCGATAACGGTGCAGGTGTTTTCGGATATTTTTATGACGGAACGGCGGCAAACAGCTACGGAATCCTTGGAAATTCTTTAACTAAAGCAAATTATTTTTACCATAACGAAACAAGCACTGCTGACGGTCAATCTGCAATTTATGCAGACAGAAGAAGAGATGCTCAAAATGACGGAACAGCATATTGGCATAATTACACGAATCAGGCAATTGAAGCATATAATCCTTACGGTGACTCATATACTTTTGGCTTATCCGGATTTTCTTGGGATGATGGTAACGGAAGAACCGGCGGTGTTTTAGGATCTATTTATGAAGGTGCCGGCGATTATGCCTGGGGAAGTCTTGGTTATGAAAATTCTTTGGGAACAAGTTTCGGTTTATATTATGATAATACATATGGGGCAGGCACCGGTACCGGAAAAAATAATACTTATACAGGCATAGGAATCGGCGGCTGCGGCGACTTCGTCGTCGGAGCATGGTTCAGAGGAAATGTTTACGGAACAATTACAAAAGGTAACAGATTTGCTCAATACGTTGACGGAAAAACTTATACAAACAATCTTATTGTCTCCCTGCAAGATAACGGTACATCGACAAAAACCGTAACTTATGTTCCCGTATCTGCAAGTCCGGAAATTTATTTGCACGGAACCGGAAAACTTACCGGCGGAAAAGCCGTGATAAATTTCGACAAAAAATATCAGGCAATTATTTCCGACAAAGTACCTGTTACAGTAACCGTAACTCCAATAGGAGAAACTGCAGGTTTGCATTTGGAAAGTATGAAATCATCCGGCTTCTCGGTTGCCGAAAACGGAAAAGGAAAAGGGAATATCTCTTTTACATGGATTGCCGTAGCTGTTAGAAAAGGATATGAAAATCCGGAAAATCCGAAAGAAGTTTTATCCTCTGAATTTGATAAGAAACTTGACGGTTTTCTTTTTAATGAAAACGACACAAAAAATTCAGGACAACCTATGTGGTGGGACGGAAAAACAATTCGTTATGATGCTCTTCCTAAAAAAGAAGAACAAAAAATAAAAGACAATATCGTAAAATTACAATCTCGAAAAGAAAAAATCTCAACAAAAGAAAGAACTTCAGGTAAAGAAAACTTTAAAAAATAATTATTTATCAAAAAATTTTCAATATGAAAAGCAAACATTTACTAATTTCATTATCTTTATTGCTTGCAATTTTTATAGTCTCGCAAGTTAATGCACAAAAAATTGTTCATCCGAATATTGTTAAAAAACCACTCGGATTTGCTATCTCAAAGCCTTTAAAAGATGCACCCGTCATAACAGGTTTTGAAAAACAGGATCAAGAATTTTATTTCAACAAATACGAAGACAGAAAAATAAATCCGAATATTAAACCTCCGGATTTCAAAAATATGCCGATTGATCCGAATATTCAAACTAAACAAGGTAATATTCAAGGTTCAAAAGGATTAAATCATAACTTTGCAGGGCAAAGCAGCAGTTCCTTTCCTCCTGATTGTAACGGAGCCGTTGGTCCGAACTACTTTTTTCAAGTTGTAAACCTCACTTATGCAATTTACAATAAGTCCGACGGAAGTATAGCTGCCGGACCGTCTGCTTTAAACTCAATTTTCAATTCTTCATTACCCGGAGCCGGCTATAACGACGGCGATCCTATAGTCCTCTGGGACGAACATGCAAACAGATGGTTTTATTCGGAATTTTCCGTAAATCATGGTAACGATTATATGCTGATTGCAGTTTCAACAACTTCCGACCCCACGGGAACTTGGTATTCTTGGTCTTATGACGTTGACGACACACCTGATTATATGAAATTCGGAATTTGGCAAGACGGCTATTATATGGCTACAAATACAAAAGGTAAAAATGATATTTATGTTTTTGAAAGATCTAAAATGATTGCCGGTGATCCGAATCCGCAAATGGTTTCATTTATGAATCCGAACAGACCTTCAACCTTTGACGGATTCCATTGTATTATGCCTCTTGATAACGACGGCGATTGGGCTCCTTCAGGAACACCCGGTCAGTATATAACGGTTGCTGATGACGGACAAGGAAATGCATCTGATGCACTATATATCTACGAATGCAAAGTTGACTGGAACAATACTTCAAATTCAACTTTTGCAAGAACACAAACTTTAAATGTAAATTCGTTTAACGGAAACTTTACAAGTGACTGGAAAAATATTCCTCAACCCGGAACATCACAAAAATTAGATGCAATATCTACAATTTTAATGTATCGAGCTCAATATCGTAATTTTAACGGAACACAAAAAATTGTTTGTGCCCATACAATAGCTCAAACTTCTGATCACGGTGCCGTAAGATGGTATGAATTAGAAAACACAGGCTCAGGATGGTCTATCAGGCAACAAAGTACATACAACCCTGACGGTGTCAGTCGTTTTGTCCCCGGAATTGCAATGAACGGATCCGGACAAATTGCCATCGGTTATTCTGTTTCTGACGGCACTTCCACATATCCGGGTATCCGTTATTGCGGAAGAACTGCCGATGCTCCTTTAAATACTATGAATATTGCCGAGTCAAATATACAAACAGGCTCTTATTCTCAATCAACTTACGAACGTTGGGGAGATTATTCAGGTATGTCAGTTGACCCTGTTGATGATAATACTTTCTGGTTTACAACAGAATACAATTTAAGTTCAAGTAATCACGGCACACGCATTGCCTCTTTCACAATCCAAGGAACAAGTTGCACACCGCCGACCTCTCAGGCAAGTAATTTTTCCGTCAGTTCTGTCGGTGATAACACAGCAACAATAAATTGGACAAGAGGAAACGGTGAAAAAGTTTTGGTTCTTGCTCACCTGGGAGCTGCTGTTGATTCCGATCCCGTTTCCGGAAACTCTTATACCGCAAGTTCCGTATTCGGTTCCGGAACCCAACTTGGTACCGGAAACTTTACTGTGTACAACGGAACAGGAAATTCCGTAAATATTACCGGATTAAGTAAAGGTTCAACATACTATTTTGCTGTTTACGAATATAATACTGCAGACAATTGTTACAATACAACTGAATTGACCGGAAATGTAACAACAACCGGAATCTCATACTGTGCTTCACAAGGAAACTCTGTCAACGATGAATGGTTAAATCAAGTTACGATAGGAACCATTAATAAAACTTCGGGTGCAAACGGAGGATATGCTGATTTTACAGCATTATCAACCGATGTCCCTCTCGGCGGAAGTGAATCAATTACATTATATCCCGCTTGGGCAGGAACAAAATACGATGAAGGTTTTGCCGTTTGGATTGATTTTAATAAAGACGGAGATTTTGATGATACCGGCGAACAAGTTTTTACAGCAACACAATCACAAAATACTTCCGTAAGCGGTACAATTAATATCCCTGCTAATGTTGAAACAGGTGAAACCGTTATGAGAGTAATAATGCAGTACAATCAAATACCTGCAAGCCCATGCGGAACTTATAACTACGGAGAAACAGAAGATTATACCGTAAATATCGTAAGCGGCAGTGATACCCAATCTCCTTCTGCTCCTGCAAATTTGGCTTCATCAAACGTAACATCATCAACACTTGATTTATCTTGGACAGCTTCCACAGACAATGTCGGCGTAACAGGATATGATGTTTATCAAAACGGTACTTCAATCGGTACCGTAACCGGAACTTCGGCAAACGTTACCGGTCTTTCGCCGGAAACACAATACAATTTCTATGTTAAAGCGTATGACGCTGCCGGAAACAAATCAAATGCAAGTAATACGATTTATGTTACAACAGCTGCATCACCCGACACACAAGCTCCTACGGCACCTTCAAATTTGGCTTATGCAAATGTAACACAAACAAGTGCCGATTTATCTTGGACAGCTTCAACAGATAATGTAGGTGTTACGGGATATAAAATCTATAAAGATAATACTTACATCGAAACCGTTACCGGAACTTCTTACACGGCAAACGGATTATCTTCCGCAACATCTTACAACTATTATATACAAGCAGAAGATGCTGCCGGCAATGTTTCAAGTGCGAGCAATACCGTCAATTTTACTACCCAATCAGGCGGTATTACATACTGTGCTTCACAAGGAAATACAGTAAGTGACGAATGGCTCGACAGAGTTATTTGCGGTGATATTGATAAAACATCGGGAGCAAATAACGGATATGCAGATTTTACGTTCTTATCAACAACACTTTATATAGACAATGCAGCCAATATTACCTTATATCCGGCTTGGTCAGGAACAGTTTATGCCGAAGGCTTCTCAGTTTGGATTGATTACAATCAAGACGGTGATTTTGATGACAGCGGCGAACAAATATTCTCAAAAGCAGCAAGTAAAGACGCTTCCGCTGCCGGTACGTTTACCGTTCCGACATCGGCATTAACAGGAACAACAAGAATGAGAGTTTCAATGAAATACAACGGTATTCCGACATCTTGTGAAACATTCTCATACGGAGAAGTTGAAGACTACACCGTTGATATTCAAAACGGAGGAGACATGACCGCTCCTACGGCTCCTTCAAATCTTACAAGTTCTAATGTAACTCAAACAAGTGTTCAATTATCCTGGACTGCTTCAACGGACAATGTCGGTGTCAGCGGATATGATATTTATAAAAACGGTACATTTTTAATTACAACAACAGGTACATCCTATACCGTAAACAGCCTGACAGCTGCAACAAGCTATTCATTCTATGTAAAAGCTAAAGATGCTGCAGGAAACGTTTCTGCTGCAAGTAACACCGTAAATATTACAACTGCGGATACTCCCGATACTCAAGCCCCTACGGCTCCGAGCAATCTGTCTGCATCTAATATCAGTTCCGCGTCCTTAGTCCTGAACTGGACAGCTTCTTCCGATAACGTAGGAGTAACAGGGTATGAAGTATATAAAGACGGAACAAATATTGGAACAACAGCAAATACGAATTTTACGGTAAGCGAATTAACACCTTCTACATCATACAGTTTTTACGTAAAAGCTAAAGATGCCGCAGGAAATATTTCTTCTGCAAGTAATACCGTAAATGCAACAACATCTGCCGGTTCAACCTATTGTGCATCACAGGGAAATACAGTTACGGATGAATGGTTAAACAGAGTTGTCTGCGGAACAATTGATAATACTTCCGGAGCAAACAACGGTTATGCCGATTTTACTTCTATGTCAACCAATATGGCATTAAGTTCGGGTCAAACCGTAACAATTTATCCTGCTTGGTCGGGCACTGTATATGCCGAAGGTTACTCAATTTGGATAGATTTTAATCAAGACGGTGATTTTGATGACAGCGGTGAACAAGTTTTCACAAAAGCAGCCTCTAAAGATGCAAGCACTGCAGCTTCATTTTCAATTCCTTCAAGTGCATTAACAGGTACAACAAGAATGAGGGTATCTATGAAATATAACGGAGTTTCGACACCTTGTGAAACATTCTCCTATGGTGAAGTTGAAGATTACACAGTTAATATTACGGCAACCGGAGGAGATACCCAAGCACCTACGGCTCCGTCAAATTTAACATCTTCAAATATCACTCAAACAACTGTTGATTTAGCGTGGACTGCCTCTTCTGATAATGTTGCGGTTGATAAATATTATGTTTATCAGAACAGCAGTTTACTCGGCTCAGTTTCAGGTACAACTGCTCAGGTAACAGGATTAACGGCAGGAACTTCATACAGTTTTTATGTAACGGCAAAAGATGCAGCAGGTAATGAATCCGGAGCAAGTAACACCGTTAACGTTACCACATCTTCGGCAAGTTCTTCTTACTGTGCATCACAAGGAAACACTGTAACAGATGAATGGATTAAACGTGTTGTTTGCGGAAGTATTGATTATACTTCAAACGTAAACGGCGGCTACGGTGATTTTACGACACAATCAACAAGTATGAGCAAAGGAAGTAATTATTCAATTACAATTTATCCTGCTTGGTCAGGAACAGTTTATTCAGAAGGTTATTCCGTATGGATTGATTACAACCAAGACGGTGATTTTGATGATGCCGGCGAACAAGTTTATACCCAAGCAAAAACAACGGCAACAAGTATAAACGGCTCGTTTACCGTCCCGACTTCGGCTCTTTCTGGCTCAACACGTATGAGAGTTTCGATGCAATACAATGCAATTCCTGTTCCGTGCGGTAATTTTGATTACGGCGAAGTTGAAGATTACACTGTAAATATAGGAGCAAAATCTTATACACCAACCAATAACGACCTTTATATTTATCCGAATCCGGCTGAAAATATAATAACAGTTTACTTAAAAGGTTTACATAAGACTACCAATGTTCAGATATTCTCAATTACAGGATCTATTGTAAAAGAAATTAAAATGTCAGATTTAGATAACAAAATAAATATTTCGGACTTACCGGCAGGTATTTATAATATCCGAACAATTTATAACGGTAATATCTATAACGGTAAATTCATAAAACAATAACGTTTTATACAAATTAAAAAGAAAGACTCGCCATAAAAGCGGGTCTTTCTTTTTAAACAAAAACAGGTATATCTGACCAATGTAATTTATACTCGAAGTAAACTGCTAATTTTAAATTCAACACATTTCATGTATTTTTAATAATAATAAACAAGACTTCCGATTATATTTTAAACATAAAGTTTGTTAAATAACATATTTGTATTTTTATAATATTTAGCGAATATTTTATAAATTTGGCAAATTTCAATAACAATTTTTTAAAAATCTTATAAAAAATATATTATGGCTAAAGTAAGAGGTGCAATTGTAGTTGATACAGAACGATGCAAGGGATGTAATCTTTGTGTTGTTGCTTGTCCTACAAGCGTAATTGAATTAAATGAAGTCGTAAACGGTAAAGGATATCATCCGGCATATCCTGAAAGACATGATGCCTGCACAGGTTGTATGAATTGTGCAACAGTTTGTCCGGATATGTGTATTACTGTTTACAGATTAAAACCTCAAAAGTAAAGTGCTAAGCACTCTCATTCTTTAAAAATTTAAGAATTATGGAAGAAGTAAAATTAATGAAAGGCAATGAAGCAGTTGCCGAAGCAGCAATAAGAGCCGGAGTAGATGCCTATTTCGGATATCCGATTACACCGCAATCGGAAGTGATAGAATATTTAATGGCAGAAGAACCGCATAAACGAACCGGAATGGTTGTTTTACAAGCAGAAAGTGAACTTGCGGCAATTAATATGGTATATGGTGCCGCAGCTTGCGGTAAAAAAGTTATGACTTCATCATCAAGTCCCGGTTTCAGTTTAAAACAAGAAGGTATTTCTTATATGGCAGGGGCAGAACTTCCTTGTGTAATTGTTGATGTTGTGAGAGGCGGTCCCGGATTAGGAACCATTCAACCTTCACAAGCCGATTATTTTCAAGTTGTAAAAGGCGGAGGTCACGGAGATTATAATCTTATTGTTTTAGCACCTGCTACGGTTCAGGAAATGGCAGATTTTATTGAATTGGCATTTGAATTAGCATTTAAATATCGTAATCCGGCAGTAATTTTATCCGACGGCGTTATCGGTCAAATGATGGAAAAAGTTATTTTACCGACACAAAAAGAACGTTTATCCGATGAAGAAGTTGACAAACTTTACAAATCATGGGCAACAACAGGTAAAAAAAACGGCAGAGAACGTAACATAATAACATCACTGGAATTAGTACCGGAAAGACAAGAAGCACACAATCATCATTTACAGGCAAAATATAAAAAAATTACCGAAAATGAAATTCGATTTGAAACATTCAATTGTGAAGATGCGGATTATCTTTTAGTTGCTTACGGTTCGAGTGCAAGAATTTGCCAAAAAACAATTCAACTTGCAAGGGCTAAAGGTATCAAAGTCGGTTTATTACGACCGATAACATTATGGCCCTACCCTTCTGAAGCTGTTAATAAATTAGCCGATCAGGTAAAAGGAATATTAGCAGTTGAAATGAGTGCCGGACAAATGGTAGAAGACGTCAGGCTTGCAGTAAACGGTAAAGTAAAAGTAGAACATTACGGACGTTTCGGAGGAATGGTACATTCACCCGATGAAGTTCTTGATGCATTAGAAACTAAAATAATAGGAGGATAATACAATGGCAGAAAATATATTAACACCCGAAGAGATAATAAAAACCGGAGAATTGGTTTTTAAAAAAACCAAACTTATGACTGATGCAAATCTGTCATACTGTCCCGGCTGCGGACATGGTGTTGCACATCGAATAACTATGGAAGTTATTGAAGAACTCGGCCTTGAAGAACAAACAATCGGAATTGCTCCGGTCGGTTGCTCGGTATTGGCATATGAATTTATGAATATAGATATGCAGGAAGCTGCTCACGGCAGAGCACCTGCCGTGGCTACAGGCATTAAAAGAGTTTATCCGAATAAAACAGTTTTTACCTATCAAGGTGACGGCGATTTAGCAGCTATCGGAACAGCAGAAACAATACACGCTTGCAACCGCGGTGAAAATATTACAATTATTTTCATTAATAACGGAATATACGGAATGACAGGAGGTCAAATGGCTCCCACAACTTTACCGGGAATGAAATCTTCAACTTCCCCGTACGGAAGAGATGTACATACAATGGGATACCCCTTAAAAATTACGGAACTTATTGCAATGCTTCCCGGAACCTCTTATGTTACCAGACAAGCCGTACATAAACCGGGATTAGTAAGAAAAGCTAAAAAAGCCATTAAAAAAGCCTTTGAATTACAAATGGAAAACAAAGGAACAAGTTTTGTAGAAATTGTATCAAATTGTAATTCGGGTTGGAAAATGACACCTGTTGAGTCAAACGAATGGTTAGATAAGAATATGTTGGATTATTATCCTTTAGGAGATTTAAAAGGTTAAAATCAATTTTTTTAAAAACAAAAAATTAAATAAAATGACAGAAGAAATTATTATAGCCGGTTTCGGAGGACAAGGTGTTCTTTCAATGGGCAAAATTTTAGCATATTCGGGCATTATGGAAGATAAAGAAGTTAGTTGGATGCCTTCCTACGGACCTGAAATGAGAGGCGGTACGGCAAATGTTACCGTAATAATAAGCGATGAACGTATTAATTCACCTATTTTACATAATTTTGATACAGCTATCATTTTGAATCAACAATCGATGGATAAATTTGAAGAAAGTGTAAAATCGGGCGGTTTATTATTGTATGATCCCAACGGTATTATTCATCATCCGACAAGAAAAGATATTAACATATACAAAATTGAAGGAGCGGCTGAAGCAGCAAAACAAAAAAGTTCGAAGACTTTTAATATGATTGTTCTCGGAGCTTTTTTAAAGCTGAAACCAATTGTAAAAATGGATAATGTACTTAAAGGGTTAAAAAAATCTCTTCCCGAAAGGCACCATCATTTAATTCCTATGAATGAAGAAGCTATTAAAGTAGGAATGGGGAAAGTAATTGAAGTTCAAACAGTATAATAAATCATTTTTTTGAAAAAAGACCCGTGATTTTCCGGGTCTTTCTCTTTTTAAAAACATTTCATATCTTTACAAAAAATATTAACTAAAACTTATAAAAATGAAAAAAACATTCGGTTTAATAATTATTGCAGCGTTCTTATTTGCCTGCAATCCAAAAGAAGAAAACGGAAAAAACACAACACCTAATGACACGACTGAAATCGTTAATAATAATCAAAAAAACGACACAACAGAAATTGTAATAACTCCTGAAGAAGAGAACCAAAAATCATCAGAAATTCTTCAAAAAACAGAAAACATTAACAATCAATTAGACAGCATCTTAGACAACTAAAAACTCAGCAATCATGAAAAAAATAATTTCAAGTTTACTTATTTTAACCTTTGTATTCTTTTCGGGACAGATAATGGCACAAAAAACAAATGACCACGGAGGGAGTAAAGTTAAAAAAGAACAAAAAAAATTAAATAATAACACAACTGACAATTCAAAAGGAAAAACAAATGATAAAGGCGGAAGTAAAGTAAAAAAAGACCAAAAAGGCAATCATAATAACAAACCGGCGGTAGATAATAAAACTAAAAAAAACAAGAAACAAAATAAAAAAGATAAAGGGAAAAAAGATAAACAAAAAGTTAAAAAGGAAGAGAAATTAACTGCGAAACAAAAAATTGAAAAAGCTCATGACAATATCCAAAAAGCACGTGAAAAAATTAAGAAAGCATATGCACAACTCGAAAAACAAAAAGAAACAAGTAATATTTCCGAAGAACAATATCTGAAAATAAAAGCTAAGATTAAAGAACTGGAAATAAAATTAAATACTCTTGATAATGAAAATGAGCATTTGAAAAAAAATCATAACAAGTTAAAAGAAAAGAATAAAGGGGAAAAAGATTCTTAATAATATTTATCTAAAACCAAATTCAAATACAGCCGGCATTTAATAATAATGTCGGCTGTATTATTAATTCACTGTACTTAAAACCGATTTATATAACCGATATGAATTTTAGAATCGGAAAATTTCAAATTATCTCCTGCTAAAGTTCCGAATGCATACGAAACTGAAAAGATACCGGCTTTTGTACTAAAATTAGTACCTACACCGAATCCGTAGGGTAATAAATATCCGGCAGTAACAGAATTATCTCGAATAATCGCAGTATTAAAAAACACAAAAACATTGGAATTTGCTTCATACAGAAATCGCGGTTCCAAATTTAATACGGAATATGCCGAAGTCCTGAACCTGTTTTCATTAAAACCTTTTAAAGTATGAAATCCGCCTAATTCAAACAGCTCGTTTTCATAAAAACCTTCGGACGGAAAAGCATAGCGGGAATCAGAAGATAATTTTAAAACAAAACGACGATACAACGGAATGTAATATTCTGCATTAATATTTGTTTCATAATAAGGCTTTTTTTCAGAACTTACCGTCCTGTTTCCGCCGGCAAATCCGGCATCAAAAAAATAAGCTCGCGAAGGATTAAGGAAATAATCATATTTCTGACTTTTATAGGATAAACCGAATAACAAAACCTTTGTATTTTTCATAATACTTGTGTCGATATTTTGTTCAGACAGCAATAATGATTGTTTTTGCCTAATGTATGCAGTAATTAAATCATTATTTTTAAAACTGAAATCAATACCGAATTTACCGGATATTTTCAAAAAACTCGTATCTCTTTTGTCTAATTTAAACTGCGAATGAATTAAAAACGGACTTTTGAAAATATACGGAACAGTAAATCCTACATTCAATTTTTGAGATAAGGCAGCTGTTCGAGACCAAGATAAAAAAATCGTTTCTCCCCTTCCGAAGTTATTTAATAATTTCAAATCAATATTTCCGGTCAAAGATAGATTGTTGTCATTATTTTTGTCGGGCAAAACTCCTGCAATTCCGTTAAATAAGTTTGCTTTCTTATTTTTTAAATATAAATACAAATCGGCTTTATCATTAAAAAAATCAATTTCCGGTGAGCGTATAACATCTAAGAAAGGCAATGCTTCAATTTTTGAACTTATGGAATTAATTAATTCTTCATTATACACATCTCCCTCATATACTGACAAATAACGACTCAAAAATATAGGAGAAATCTTTGCATTTCCTTTAATTACTATTTTATGAAAGTGAATTAATTTATTTTTATGTAACTTCAAGTTGAGTTTTATTTCATTATTTTCAATTTCAACATCCTTCGGAATAAGTGTCGCAAAAGGGAAACCGACATTTTCGTATTCTTTGATAATATCATCATACAAACGAGATAAATCGGCAGGATTAACAAGATCTTTTGTCCCGATACCGGAATTATTTATGTGAAATTTTCTTCTTAATACAGGATAAATGTCGGTAATTACAAGCTGACTGATATGATATTTTTTCCCGAGGAACAGAAAGGCCGTAACCGAACTCGTATCAAATATAACAGAATCGAAAGATGCCGCTATATAGCCTTCCGAAAAAAGTTCGTTTCTTATTTTTTGCAGATATTTATATATCAAAACAGAATCCGAGAACGTTTTACCTTGTGTTTTTTTAATTATTTTTTCTCGTATATCAGCTGAACCGGAATATACTTTCAAAGAGTATTTTTGACCGAATACGAATAAACAAACATGTAAAAAAAGGAACAATATAATTGCTCCTTTAAAAAATTTCATTCTGTATAAATGCTTAATCAATGTCATCAATCATTTTATCAATTTCGTCTTTAAAAGCCAGAGATGCAGTATAATCTTCAACGTTTTCTTTGTCTTTATATTTTTCATTTAAAATATTTAATTGATTGGCATATTCGCTTTTTAATTCAAATTCTTTTTCAAGTTCCTCAAATTTTGCTGTATCAGTTGACGCATTAACATACTCACCATCAACATTATCCAATTCTTTAATTCGGTCTTCGTGCTTGTGGATTTTGTCTTCCTGCAGCTGTGTTTTTTTTGTTTCTTTGAGCTTATCTTTTACTTCTTGGTATTTTACGACTAATTTATCATAAAGTTGTAATTTAGATTCGCGTAATTTAATTTGCGTCATATAAGCACTTACAATTTTATCGCACTTCTCCGATTTTTCCGCACCTATTTTTTCGAGATTATCCGTTTTTATTTGCTCATATTTTTCAAGAGCATCTTCTTTATATTTTTCTCTGTAATAAGTTAAATTTCCGTTAGGAAAAACTTCGGAATATGTTTCAACAATTGCCTCTGCCGCCCAACTTTTTATCTGTTCAATTTCTTTTATTGAAGCAATTTTATCGTTTTCGGCATTTTTCAGTGCATTATTAATTTTAAATTCGAGTTCCGACGATCCTTTAGTTTGCGGATTATGAAGTCGTTCTTTACTTTTTTGAAAAAATTTCCAAGCCATGTTTTAAGTTTTAAATTATTGTTAAAATTACAATTTTGAAGCTGATTGTGCAAATATTTATTATTTTTGTATAAAAAGGGATTAAAAATTAAATCCTGTAACTACAATTTTAAAGTATTTTTTTAACAAAACAATAAAAATGAAACTTAAATATACAGCACTCGCAATATTTTTTGTATTATTAATCAGCTCTTGTTCAATAACTAAAAAACTCGAAAAGAAACTTGTCGGGAAATATGCCGTTGAAATGCTAAAATCGAGCAGTGAAGAGAAAGCCGGCGATACCTACACCAATTTAATGAAAGGGTTATTAGAAGGTTCTTACATTCAATTTAACGAAAACAAAACCTATGAACTATCCTTGGCAAAAAAAATAACAAAAGGAACCTGGCAATTTTCCGATGACGGAAAAACAATTTTAACCGACAAAAAAAATATTAAATTCCGAATAAAAAATTTTACTGAAAACGGATTAGAACTCAACAGTTTTAATAATAAAGATGTTGTTTTGATGATTCTGAAAAAAATCAATGACTAAACGGTTTTCCGAGCGGGTATTTTAATCCTACGGTTTGAATTATATCACATTTAACAGTGCTGAAACCAGCTTTTAATCTGATTTTTACGGGAATAAAGTTTCCGTCGTCGGAAAACCAAACCTGCATATCATCTTCTTTTTTTATTGTGCTTTTATCGTCAATTACCGGAATAAATTTTAAACATTTTATTTTTCCGAATTTGGTTCTTATCTTTTCTGTTTTTTTATATTTAACTTTAACGGTATAAAGTTGCTCGTCAAAATACGTTGTTAAATTAATAATTTGATTTTTTTTCAGCTTATTTTTAAAAATCATTCTTCGGGCATAATAAAATGCCGAAAGAACATCTAAAGTTCCCGGCGGCACTTTATGGTCTCCTGATTTTAAACTGATAACTTTGTTTTCATCACGAACAAAAATAACTTCATTATATCGACGATAATTATTTTCGTTAATATCTCTGATTGATTGCAGAGGCAAACCGTTGTATAAGTCTATTATGCTTTCATAACGATCGCTGACGCGGGCAAATTTCCCGACCAACCCCGAAGTTCGTGCAATTGCTTTAACGTGATAATACCAATCGGAACCTACTTGTTCGAGTTCAATTTTCATTTCGGCATATCCGCCGTTAATAATACCGTATTTAATCTTATATTTTAAATATTCTTCAGGGTTAAATGCTGTATTTATAATCGGCACAGAATCATTTTTTTGACCGAAAACAGAAATGCTGAAAAATAGAAGTAATGATAAAAAAAGTTGTTTTTTCATTGTTTAGGTTTATACTATATAAACAAAAACAATTCATTTTTAGTATTTTCAGGAATAAAAAAGGCAGGAAAAATTCCTGCCTCAAGTTTTTTAAAGAAATAATTTAAAACTCCTTTACGTTAATTTCAACTCTTCGGTTATAGCCTTCTTCTTCTTCGGTTTCGGGAATAGGATAAATTTCGTTTTTACTTCCCATACCTTCAGTTTCAATTCTGGAAGCATCTATTCCGTTGTCAATTAAATATTTCTTAATAATTTCAGCTCGGTCGGTTGATAATTTAAAATCAACATCAGTACTCGGGAATAAGCCGTTTGTATGCCCTTCCAAACTAACTGTTGCCTTCGGATCTAATTTCATAAATTTCAACAGTTTCTTTTTCACATAATTTGATTTAGGAACAATGTTAATATCATTTGCCTGAAAATAAATAACACCGAGCGACTCATTATTCAAACCTTTTTTAACTTTATTTAAAGCAAAATTAATTTCCTGACCGTTTAATTTATTTGCTTCTTCCGTAGAAAAAACTTTAAATTCAGGAAAATATTTATCGGCATACACACATAATTCATATTTCGGGAAAGAGTTTTCCTGAGTATTTAACAGAATTTCCATTTCATAAGAACCTTTTTTTTCAGTTTGAGAAGAAACGTATAAGTTATTGTTCCTTAAATTTCTCCAACGAATGTCGGCTTTTAATAGTTTTCCGTTTTTTATATCTGTTATTTTACCGGTTATTTTAATTGTTTTCAGTTCTTTGAATAAAACAGTATGTCCTTTTCCGTTTCGATACATATTATTCAAAGCCAAATAAAAAACATCTCCCGTTTTTACCGGTACACCTTCTTCGTAATCCGATTCATCACCGGAATATGATAAACCTGTAATTCCTTTAGCGTTAGCCGGAGGATTAAAATTTGATCTGATAGGTTTAATTTCTCCTGCATTATATTTTGCACAAAAATTCGGTTCATCTTTAAAAAGCATAAAATCATAATTATCTTTAGAATTTAAAGGAATAATATCGAATAATAATATACCGTTTTTTTGAATTGTAAATTTATACCAAGTCGGATGTTTTACTAAAGTAAAATCCAAAGATTTAGTGCCTGTTTCTGCCGGCGGCGTGGTAGGACCGAAAACGTGAAATCTGGAAATATCATAAGCATGCTCACAATCGGAAGTATTACTTATATCGACCAAATTTTGTGCTTCAGAATAGACAATCGTAAAAATTGCAAACAGACTGAATAAAAAGAACTTTTTCATTGTTAATGTTTTATGATTAATATATTAATAATTTCTTATAAAAACTTTTGTTGTTTTAACAGGAGAATTATCGTAGGTTTTAATTTTTAAGATATAAATATTTGCCGCTAATCCTGATGTACTTAATGAAATTTCATCTGAATAACAAATCTTCTTTATAACAGACCTGCCCGACAAATCAATCAATTCACAAATTACCGGATAATTAAAATCTTTTTTCAAAAAAACTTTCAGAAAATTATTTGAAATAACAGGGACAATATCCTGCGTTTGTTTCTCAACTTTTATCTCTTTATTATTTACAAAAAAATCTGCATGTTCATAACTGCTTTTTTCTCGTTTTATTTCAATTTTAAAATCGGATGTTTTCAAGCCGGGAATTTCCGGATGTACATAATAAACACCGTCAGGCAAGTTTTCGAAAACATACTTTCCGGTCTTTTCGTCCGCAATTCTAAAATCCATCGGCTCTCCGATATCATTTAGTAAAATAACAGAAACAGGAAGATTTTCTATTGCGTTAGTGCCTTTGCTGAATTTCAAATTTCCTGAAATATTTTTTGTACCGTAAAACGGGTTTCGAAAAGACAGCAGGTTAAATTGAATATTTAAATTATTTTTATTAACGGCTTTGTTTAAAGCATTTTTCCAATAATATGTTTCCCCGAAATAAGTAGGAATATATTTAGGGAAAAATAAAAAATCATAATTTAATTCGGGAATAACATATAAAATATAATTTCCGGAGTTTATAGTTTTTATTTGAAATTTACCGTTTAATATTTCTGTTGATTGAGTGATTGAATATCCGGTTTTATTGTTTTCTAAAATATAGAGATTACCTTTGGGCAACTTATTTATGCCGGCATACACCGTTCCGGAAAATGAACCGAGAGCTTTATCAGACTGAGTATAAGCAACATCTGCAAACAGAAAGAAACCGATAATAATAAATATGATTTTCTTCAAATCCATTTTAATTTCTTTAAAATAAAAACTTATACCTTAATCCGAAATTAATACCCATAGAATTAAATCTTGAAATTAACGGATAATCCTTGAAAATGGAATTAATATTCCGTCTGAAATATGCAGTTGTTATAAAATCCAATTTATCTGTAATATAGTAATTAAAATTTATTCCCAAATACACCGAAAGGTTAACTGCTGCAAATTTCGGTTTATTTTTCAAATTATTTGTTTGATATAAATCAGTCAAAGATACAATTTTTCCTTTTGAATTAACAAAAAAACTTGTAATAATTCCTGCTTCAGGAGTAAAATTGAAATTTGATGTATAAAAACTTCTGCCGTAAAACAACGGGATTTCAATATAAGTAACAGAATTTTTTGCTTTATTATTATAATATTTTGTTATTGTATCCGGTTCGGGAATATAAGTCGTATCAATATATGTATTATATGTTGTATCAGTAATATAGTAATAAACAGTATCGCCGGTTGCAATCAGACTGTCAATATTAATTAATCTTACGGAATTAACAGTCATTTTAATTTTAGGAGTTAAGTGCATTTTCGAAATGGTATCAATTAAATATTCGGCAGATAAGCTTGAAAAATCAATCCTAAAATTCGTATAATCTAATCCGGAAGTAAAGACTGATTTTTTTTTATGGAAATTAAAATTTAATGATACAGTATTTCCCAGTGAAGCATTAACGGCTTTATTATTTATATCCGACACGGCTTCATATAATAAATCAGATTTAAATATTTGAGAACTGAAAAGAGGAGAATATAATAAATCTAATGAAAATAAATGTATTTTATTGTGCTTAATTTTTTTATATTTTCGGAATAAAAGAAAATCCGAATCTTGCATAATTATTTTACCGAATCTTGTTTTACCGGACAGTTTTACTAAAGAATCATCAAAAAACTTTTTATCGGAATGCACATATACAGTATCATAAACTACTGTGGTATCGTAATATACAACTGTATCGTAAACAAAAATAGTATCTTTAGTATCGTTTAAGAAATTCCCGAAATGTTTTTCAACTTTGAAACTGCTTAAAATAAAAAAAACGAGAATAATAATTATAAAAATAAAAAAACGAATGACAAAACTTGTATTTAAAACAGTTTTATTATTCGCAGTCAGTTTATTTTCGGATGAATATTTCATCTTAAGTTTTCTTTCAAAAACCAAATATATGAAAAAAGTTTAATTATGCAGGTTAGTATCTTTTATGAAAATTTGTTTTTTTATTATAACTTTTTTATGAACGGGAACTTCTATTTTTATTTTAACTGTATTATTATCGAATGATTTCTTAATTTGTTGATCCTTTTTTTCTGCGGTTGTATCGTTCGTATGAACTTTTTCTTTATTTATAATAATAACATCATTTTTATCTTTCTTTGATTTTGTATTAATTATTTCCTGTTTAACGTCTTGTTTTTGTATTGTTTCGGAATTATTCTCAGTTTGCAAAAAATAAATACCTGCGGTTATAACTACAACTCCTGAAATTATTGCAATACCGGTTCTGAATCCGTTATGCGAATATGATAAAACATTTTTCTGTTCCATGCGGTGTTGCAAATTTTCCCATGAAGTATTTGGATTTTCCTTGTAATTTTGTATTTTTCTTTTTACAAAGGAATCTATAAAAATATTTTTATCTTCCATTTCGTTCTTTCTTAGGTTTTCTAAGTTTAATTAGTGCTTTATTATACAGTAATTCTTTTAATTTTGTTCTTGCTCTCTGCAATTGAGATTTTGATGTCCCTATATTTATTCCTAATTTTTCAGCAATTTCTTTATGCATTAATCCTTCAATGACATACAAATTAAAAACGGTACGAAAACCATCAGGTAATTCATTCATTATTTCAATAATTTCAAATTGATCAAATTTTGCATGTTCAATTACCGATTGTATATCGGAAGGATTCAAATCCTTTTTTATTTCTTTTCCGGAGTCTTCTTCTAATAAGTCAAATTTTTCAGATATAATTTCTTTTTTGTTTTTTCTTAACTGAGTTAATGCTGTGTTCAACGTTATTCTTCTCATCCAACCTTCGAATGAACCTGTACCTTTGAACTGACTTATTTTTGAAAAAATTGTTACAAAGGCATCTTGCACAGCATCTTCAGCTTTTGTTTTGTCCTTCATATAGCGCATACAAATTCCTAAAAACTCCGGTGCATATTTTTTAAATAAATATGCTTGTGCTTTTTTTTTGTTTTGCTTACACTGTCTTATTATTTTTTTCGGGACAGTCATCAACTTATATTTAAAGATACACTAATTAAAAAAGGTTGCAAATTATTTTCGAGAGGAATAATGCGATGCAAATTTAATATAATAAAAAAAACTTCTCTTTTCCTGAGAAGTTTTTTTTATTATTATGCGATATAACATTTTACATCATTCCGCCCATGCCTCCCATTCCACCTGCCGGCGGCATCATTGGTGCGGGATTATCTTCTTTTTTATCAACCATTACAGTTTCGGTTGTTAAAAGCATTCCTGCAATAGATGCGGCATTTTCAAGTGCAATACGAGTTACTTTAGTCGGATCGATAACTCCTGTTTTAAGCAGATTTTCGAACTTGTCTTTTCTGGCATTATAACCGAAATCATCTTTTCCTTCTTTTACTTTTTGAACTATTACAGCAGCTTCTTTACCTGCATTTGCTGCAATTTGTCTTAAAGGTTCTTCAACGGCTCTTTTGATAATTTCAATTCCTGTATTTTCATCCTCATTTTCGCCTTTCAAAGTTTTTAAATTTTCTATTGCTCGGATATATGCTACTCCGCCGCCGGGAACAATACCTTCTTCAACTGCGGCTCTGGTAGCACTTAAAGCATCATCAACACGGTCTTTTTTCTCTTTCATTTCAATTTCAGAAGCAGCTCCGACATAAATTACGGCAACTCCGCCCGCAAGTTTAGCTAATCGTTCCTGAAGTTTTTCTTTATCATAATCAGATGTTGTATTTTCGATTTGAACTTTAATTTCATTAACTCTTGTTTTAATAGCATCAGAATCTCCCAAGCCTTTAACGATGGTAGTATTATCTTTATCCATCACAATTTTTTCTGCAGATCCGCACATTTCAAGAGTTGCAGTTTCTAATTTAAATCCTTTTTCTTCGGTAATAACCGTTCCGCCGGTAAGAACAGCAATATCTTCCAGCATTGCTTTTCTTCTGTCACCGAAGCCGGGAGCTTTAACTGCTGCAATTTTAATAGTTCCTCTTAATTTATTCACAACAAGTGTAGTAAGAGCCTCGCCTTCAATATCTTCAGCAATTATCATCAGTGGTCGACCGGCTTGTGCGGCAGGTTCTAATACCGGCATTATATCTTTCATTGCAGATATTTTTTTGTCGTGCAATAAGATATACGGATTTTCCAAAACACCTTCCATTTTTTCGGTGTCAGTAATAAAATAAGGTGAAATAAAACCTCTGTCAAATTGCATTCCTTCAACAACTTCAACATTAGTTTCCATACCTTTAGCTTCTTCAACTGTAATAACACCGTCTTTTTTCACAATTTTCATAGCTCCGGCAATATGTTTTCCTATTTCAGAATCGTTATTTGCCGAAATTTTTGCTATTTGTTCAATTTTATCGCTGTCAACATTTACATCCTGAGATTGTTTTCTCAAACCCTCAATTACTTTTTTAACAGCCTTGTCAATACCGCGTTTCAAGTCCATAGGATTTGCACCGGATGTAACATTCTTTAGTCCGACATCAATAATTGATTGGGCTAAAACAGTTGCTGTTGTAGTACCGTCACCGGCATCATCTCCTGTTTTAGATGCGACTTCTTTCAGCATTTGAGCACCGACATTTTCATAGGCATCCGGTAAGTCAATTTCTTTAGCAACGGTAACTCCGTCTTTGGTAATTTGCGGTGCACCGTATGATTTTTCAATTACAACATTGCGTCCTTTAGGACCTAATGTAACTTTTACAGCATCTGCAAGTTGATCAACACCTTTTTTTAAAGCGTCTCTTGCTTCAATATTAAATAAAATTTCTTTTGCCATTTTATATTAATTTTTTGTTTAATAATTACAATTCGTTTTGCATTGTTTTTTTACATAAAATATGCCAAATAAAGATTAGTGAATATTTGCCTTGTTTTATTGACTAAAATTCAGTTCTAAAATTCCCGGCGAGCCACTTAATATGACAACTAATTAAAAATAAGCATTTTAAGTAAATTCAATGCCAATACAAAAAGTGTCATAATATTGACAATATGACACATAAAAAAAGCCGGTAAAAGCCGGCATTATTAATATTGATAAAAAAAGGTTATTACTTCGGTAAGTTCAAATCCTTTTTTTGTTTTTCTTTTTTCTTAAATTCATCAACTTGTTTTTGCGTAGGAACCTGCGGAATAGATGTTTGATTCAGTTCCATTAACTCTTTTTGAATTTTTGATTCGGGATTCTCTTTTGGTTGGTCAAGCGATAAACTTGCCGTAACGCTGAAAACAATCATAGAAATTGCCAAAATCCAAGTTGTTTTATCTAAAAACTTATTGGTTTGAACAACACCGCCCATTTGTCCGCCGCCTCCGAATGTTGAAGATAAACCGCCGCCTTTCGGATTTTGAGCCAATACAATTAGTATCATTAAGACACTTACAATAAAAATTAATATTATAGATAATGTTAACATGTTTTAATTTTTTAATTTTTTAGTTTCGTCAATTTTGACTGCAAAGTAATCTTTTTTTTCCGGATTTTTCAAAATTAATTTTTCATAAATGTCAATTGCGTCATTATATTTGCCTTGATTAATAAAAATACTTGCCATTAATTCTGTTACTACGGGTTTGTTCTCAACGGACTCTTTCTCTGCATTTTCAATAGTTTCATCAATTTTATCAGTTGGTGAGGGACGCTTAATTCCCGGTTCTTCCTGAACAAATTTTTCTATTAAATTATTTTTATTTTCTTCTGATTTTTCATTTTTGTCATCATTATTTTCCGATAATCCGGCTCTCTTTTTCTTAAATGCTTCAATTCTGGCAAAAACACTTTCTGCTGCTTTTGCTTCAGCTTTTTCGATTTCAAGATTTTCAGTAACTTCAGGTTTGATTTGTTCTTCTGCTTTGTCTTCTTTTTTTATATCTTCTGTATCTGTTATTTTTACTGACTCTTCTTTCTCTTTTTCAGAAACATCTTCTTTCTCATACGTTTCATTGTCAATTAATTCAAAAACTTCATCAGATTGATTATTACTTTCATCTGAGGAATTCTCATTAATTGTTTCTGTTTCTTTTAATTCTGAATTTTGTTCCGAATGTTCTCTTGTATCTTCAATTTCGAATTCAATGTCCTCTTCTTTTAAAGAAAGATTTTCTGTTTTTTCATTATCAACAGTAACAGTTTCATTTTTTGATATTATTTTTTCTTCCTGCTCTGTGAGTATTTCCGTTTTCTTATTTTCTTCTGAAACATTCTCAATATCTTTTTCTGTTATGCCTGTTTCAGATTCTTCTTTATTTGTGTCATCTATGCCGATTATATCTTCTTTTATTTCAATAAAATTATTTTTTTTTGTTTTTGTTACCGGTTTTTTTGAACTGATAATTTTATCATAAATATCAGCAATTTCATTTTCATTATTAATTTGAGAAACTTTTAAATCTTCAACAATTGTTTTTTGTAATTTCGACTTTTTCTTCGATTTTATTGTTTCCGTTGATTTCTTATCTGCGAAATTATCTGCTCCCTCATCTGTATCTGCATCTTCGACAACAGCTTCAATTTCAGACTCTTGCTCTTTTAGATTATCTTCTGCGATTTCATTTGTTGTTTCTTCTATAATTATTATTAAATCATCAGAGACTTCTTCCTCATCTTTTTTATCGGTTTTTTCAAGTTTTTCTGTTTCAGCTTTCGGGGTTGTGTTCTTAATTTTAACTTTTTTGATACTTTCAATATCTATAATATTCGTAAACGGATCTTCTTCAACAGATATTTCTGTTTCGTCTTTTTCGGAAGAAATTTCAATTTCTTCTTTTTTTAGTTTTTCTTGTTCCCTGCGTCTTAATTTCTCTTCTAATCGTTTTTCTCGTTCTATACGTTTTTGTTCCTTATCGGCAGAAGTGTTATCTGTCAAAGTATTGTTATTTTCCTGTTTTTCTTTTTCTCTTCTTTTTTGTCTTTCTTCTGCACGTTTCTCTCTTTCTGCACGTTTATTTTCTGCATCGTCAGTATTTTCTTCAGGTTTTTCTGCACTTTGTATATTTTCCTCCTCTGCTTTCCTTCGTCTTTCTTTCATACGTTTTTCACGTTCTAAACGTCTTTGTTCTCTTTCAGCTTTTTCGCGTTCTAATGCTTCAGGGTTTAAGTTCTCTTGTTCTTCAAGTCGTTTTTTCAGTTTTGCAGCTATACGTTTTTCTCTCTCAATACGTTTTTTTTCTCTCTCTGCATCTTTTGATTCAGAAGATTTTTGTGTCTCTATATTTTTTTCAGTATAAAATTCTTTAATTTTATCCGGCATTAAGCCGATATTATTTTCATTCGTTACTAATTCTTCAATAACCGGTTTGAAAAAGAGTTTTACAATTTTTTTATGAACACTTAATCCGTGTTCATAAAAAGTTCCTCCTTTTTGAACCATTCTCTTTTGACGACGTTGTTTAATTCTTTCACGGATTTCTTTGCGTGTAGCACTTTCTTCTTTTTTAACTTTTATTTTATCGGTTTCTTTTTTAACAGGAGCCGTAATATTTATTAGTTCGAATAACAATTCTCTGTTTGGAACAGATGCAGAAACTTTTGCAATAAGCGAATTATAATTTTCTGCTTTAATATTATTAGAAGCTTTTACATACAATAAATTAACAGTATTAAAAAACGGATACTTTTCAGTTAAAGATTTTAAGTTTTCTAAATCTTTATTTTGCATATTGTAGGGTTCTTCAATATACTCTATAATTTTATTTATTTCCATGAGTTTTACGTTTACCAGTTAACAACTGATTTGTTAAAAATATCATCAATAAGTTCGTTTACTATTTGTGCTGTAAGATCGTCCTCAACATCTGTTAAAAGTTTTGAACTTTCATAATCGGCATATCTGGAAAAAGACGAATCAAAATTAAATTTCGGATTGTTAATACTTGTAAATTTTACGTGTACGGTTATTGTCAAACGATTTGACTCTGCCTGTTCATTTTGCGTGATTGCAATCGGTTTAGTATTATATCCTGTAATTTCACCTTCAAAAGTTAAATCTCCGTTAAAATCAACCAATTCCAATTTTGTTTGTGAAACAAATCGATCTTTTAATTGTTCCGTAAATAATTGACTCAAATTAGGATTAATAATTGCAGCCCGATTCTGAAAAAATTTCACATTTACAGTTTTATCCTTAGGATCCAGTGATGCACCGGAAAAAGAATAAATTCCGCATTGAGAAAATAAAACAGAAATTATTGCTAATATTAATATGTTTTTTTTAATCATTAATTTATGAACTTTTTACTTAAAATATTAAGCTAACAACATCAAGATTAATATGTTTAAGTGGTTATATTATACTCTTTCAGTTTTCTGTACAAAGTTCGTTCCGAAATTCCTAATTCTTCGGCAGCATATTTTCTTTTGCCTTTATATTTTCCCAATGCTTTTTTAATTAATTCAATTTCTTTATCTTTCAAAGAAAGAGATTCTTCAATAATCTCCTCTGTATCTTCAATTAAGGTTTTATCTTTATGAAATTTATTATTGTCGTTAATATGATTAATAAATTTCTCAGAATCAGAAATAAAATTCGGGTGATTTATATTTTTATCTCTTTTTGTAAAAATATCAGCGGAATCGGATGCAGTTCCGCCGCTTAATTTAGAAACTTCCTGAATAATCGTTTTTAATTCATTTATTTCATTTCGCATATCAAATAAAATTTTATATAAAATCTCTCTTTCATTTGCAAAGTCTTCTTTGTTAACAGAACTTCCGTATATTACAGGTAAATTAGAAACACTTTCGGGTAAATATTTTATTAATGTTTCGGCACTTATATGTCGATTTCCTTCAATAACAGAAATTTGTTCCGTAATATTTTTTAATTGCCTGACATTACCTTTCCAAGGAAAATTTTCTAATAATTTTACGGCATCGTCTTGCAAACGAATTGGAGGCATTCGATATTTTTCGGAAAAATCCTGTGCAAATTTTCTGAAAATTAAATGAATATCTTCTTTTCTGTGTCTTAAAGGAGGAATAATTATCGGAACAGTATTTAACCTATAATATAAATCTTCTCTGAATTTACCGTTTTGAATGGCTTGCAATAAATTAATATTAGTTGCGGCAATTACGCGAACATCTGTTTTCATTACCTGAGAAGATCCTACTTTAATGAATTCTCCTGTTTCCAAAACTCTTAACAAACGAACTTGTGTTGATAAAGGTAACTCCCCTACTTCATCCAAAAAAATTGTTCCTTGATCGGCTTCCTCAAAATATCCTTTTCTGCTTTTAACCGCTCCCGTAAAAGATCCTTTTTCATGCCCGAATAATTCGGAATCAATAGTACCTTCAGGAATGGCACCGCAATTTACGGCAATATATGAATTATGTTTTTTAGGACTTAACTGATGAATAATTTGAGGGAACATTTCTTTTCCTGTTCCGCTTTCTCCGCTAATTAATACAGTTAAATCAGTAGGTGCAACCTGAACGGCAATATCAATTGCACGATTTAAACCGGGGGAATTTCCTATAATTCCGAATCGTTGTTTTATTTGTTGTATTGTCATTGTAATTTTTATGCTGTGAAATAAAAAAAGTCTGCTAATTTGTCAATTTTATCAAAATTATTCAAATTGTGTAAAAATATACATTAATTTTGTAATATTAAAATCTGTATTTTAATTTTTATGCCGAAATGTCATAAAAAATTCAAAAAAAATAATTAATGAAAATTCTCGGAATAATACCTGCGAGATATGCTTCGACTCGTTTTCCCGGTAAACCTTTAGCTGACATAAAAGGTAAAACGATGATTCAAAGAGTTTATGAAAATATCAGCCATTTTCTTGATGAAATAATTATTGCAACTGACAATACTCTGATTGCTGAAGAAGTTAAAAATTTCGGCGGTAATGTTGTGATGACTTCTGAAAATCATAAAAGCGGAACAGATCGTTGTGCCGAAGCACTTTCTGTAATTGAAAAAGTAAATAATATCAGTTATGATATTGTTATTAATGTTCAGGGTGATGAACCTTTTTTACATAAAGAGCATCTGATAAAATTGACAGCTTGTTTTAATGACTCAGAAACAGAAATTGCAACACTGATAAAAAAAATTGGTTTTAATGAAGATATTTTTAATCCTAATAAACCAAAAGTCATTTTTAATAAAAACAGACAGGCAATATATTTCAGTCGTTCGCCGATTCCGTATTTGAGAAATTTTGAAAAAAATGAATGGCATATTCATCATAATTTTTATAAGCACATCGGAATTTATGCTTACAGAAGTGATATTTTAAAAAAAATTACCACTTTACCGGTTTCCGGTTTGGAAATTGCAGAAGCATTAGAACAAAACCGTTGGCTTGAAAACGGATTTAAAATTAAAATTGATATAACGGAAAAAGAAAGTATGTCGATTGATACGCCGGAAGATTTAGAACAATTCGTAAAAAAGTTTTTTTAATTTATGGAAACTTTATTAATTTTCCGTCGTATAATAAATAAACGTTAAGCTTATGAAAAAATTTACTATTTTATTAATTTCTGTATTTTTCATTCTTTCGGTAAGTTATACAAGTTACTCACAAGGTATGTCATACCAAAAAAAGGAACCTGTAGCTTCTTTTATTCCTGCTGACATTTTGATATATCCTAACCCTGTTACAAATAATAAATTTTTTGTAAAATCGGATCAACTGATTAAAAAAGTTGAAGTAATGAATATTTTGGGACAAAATATTAAAACTGTCAATAATGAAACAGGTGTTAATTATAATATTTTAATTAAAATCGGAAATATAAAAAAGGGTATGTATTTGGTACAAGTAACATTAGAAAGCGGTGAAAAAATAATAAATAAGATAATTGTTAAATAATTTTTTAATGAACTACTCCGAGACAGAGCCTCGAAGTATAATAATAACGAAGAATTTAAAAGATTTTAAGACTGCTAAAATACCAGTTTTAACTGCAAAGGATTATATTGAAATGAGAAAATAACCTGTGGGTAACACCATATAAAAAATAAAGGCAAGTCTCTGACCTGAAAGAAGTTGCAAGCAATTTATACCGCAAAATCTTTTGCGATTTTGCTTATTAAAATAATTTTCAAAGGTCAAAAACCCAAAAATTTTGCTACTTTTATAACCAGAAAAGTAATTGCGGATTGTATATGGTAGGCTTTTTTGTCAAGATTATATAAAATTTCTTGTTGCGGATTTGCCGATTTATTTGTGTTTGAAGAAGGGATTACATACCTTAATTTTGTACCCGAATTCGGAGTATAATTATGGTCAGTCGCAAACCACCATTTTATTTGTCCGCCTTGCATATTAAAATTAATACTTACGGTTCCTCCGTCTTGAAACGAATACGGCAACGCATAAATAAAGGATCCGAGTCCTGTCCAATCAGTATAAGATAAAATCACTCCGGTATTCATAAAATTTGTTGTTACGGCTGCTTCGTCATAAGCAAATTCACCGTAGGTCTTTGTTACCGACCAAGTTGGTGTAATCCAAGATGATGCCGTTACATTTGCGTTTCCGTCTTGTCCGTCTGCTCCGTCCGTACCGTTAATACCGTCGATTCCGTCTGCTCCGGAAGGTCCCGCATCTCCTTGACATGATACAAAAGCTGCAATAACAGCAATAAACAATACATACTTAATTTTTGCAATTGTTTTCATAATAATTTAAGTCGGAATAAGTTTTAAAAATAAATTCATACTTTTTTGTCTTTTTTATAAAATTATTATTACTTTACACTTCATTAATAATTTAAAATGACAAAATTCGACCTTGTAATAATAGGAAGTGGTGCAGCAGGTTTTTCAGCAGCATCAAGAGCTTTAGACTACAAAAAACATATTTGTATAATCGAAGCTGATGAAATAGGCGGTGCCGGAATTATGAACGGTGCATTAGTTTCCAAAACAATGTGGGAACTATCATCGGATTATGCCATTGCATCGAAAGTAAACAGAGGGTACAGAGCTTCGGCTTTAAACGTAAATTTTCAGGAAGTTCGGAAAACTGTTTTTCAGGCAGCAAAGGAACGTCAATATCAAATGTTGTCGCAAATTGAAACTTTTTCGGACAAAAATTCACCTGACGGATCTTTGACTTTGATTAAAGGATTTGCAAAATTTATAAATAAAACGCAAATTGAAGTAATACTTGATAAAGAAAAACAAATTATTACGGGAGATAATTTCATTATTGCAACAGGTTCCCGACCGCGAGCATATCCCGGTATTCCGGTTGACGGAAAACTTATTTTTAATTCCGATAACATCCTAAATCTCAACAAATTTCCTGAAAGAATGATTATAATAGGTTCGGGAATTATCGGTTGTGAATTTGCTGCAATTTTTTCTAATTATAAACAAACCGAAGTACACCTTCTCGACAGAACAAATCGTGTAGTACCGTTTGAAGATGACGACATAAGTGATTTTGTTTCCGAAAATTTGGAAGAAAACGGTGTAAAAATTCATTATGAAGCATCGCTGAGAACCATTCGTAAAAAACAAAATTACCTTGAAGTTGTTTTGGATTATGAAAAAGGACACAGCAAAGTTATTGAAGTTGATGCAGCACTGATTGCCATCGGACGTACAGCTAATACTGAAAATTTGGGTCTTAAAAATATAGGTTTCCCGAAAGGAAAAAAAGGCATTATTCACACTAATGAATACTGTTCGTTAGAAGAAATTGAAATTAATAATATTTTTGCTGCAGGAGACATTACCGGACACGGGCAACTTTTTAACATAGCACAAGTTCAAGGAAGGCATATTGTAGATAAATTATACGGAAATATGAAAGAAAAAATAACATATAAAAATATGTCCACCTTAATGTTTTTCAAACCCGAAGTAGCCGCTGTCGGGAAAAATGAGAAACAATTACAAGCCAAAGGTATTCCGTATAAAGTTGCATTTTACTCCAATGAACTGGTAAGCAGAACAATAGCTATGCGCAATACAAAAGGTTTTGTGAAGTTAATTATCAGCAACGACGGGAAAAATCGCATATTGGGAATGAGAGCTGCCAGCCCGCAGGCATCTGCATTTATTGTTTCGGTTGCCCATCTTATTGATGAAGAAAACGGATTAGACGAAGTTTTTAAAACCGTTCACCCCCACCCCGGTGTTACCGAGGGTATTGAAGAATGTATCAGATTGTTTTATAAATCCTCTGTTTTTAAACCTTCGGCATTCCCCGACCAAATAAAATATCGAGAATGGAAACCTTAATTATTCTCTTTCTTGCACTAATTTATAGTATTGGACCAAACCGTCATCATCTTTTGCATCTTTGCTGATATTTCGCCCGAGTTGATTTGCATCTTTAGCAAATTTTTTCAGTTTTACAACTTTGTAAATCAAATGTTCATTTTTTTTCAATTTTAATTTAATTGTCCAATCAGCAATTGTGTCGGAATTAAAACTTATCTGCAAAATATATTTTCCGGGCAGAAGACCTTCAATTTCGGTTTCATCGGAAGGATATGCATCTTGTGCTTCTTGATTAAGGTAAGCTGTAAATTGTGATGTTTCTTCTTTCAAATCTGTGTAAATTTTTATTGAACTTTGAGAAAAAAGATTAAAACTTAAAAAGATTAAAACAAAAATAAATGATATTTTTTTCATAATTGGGTTTATTATATGTTTTTCTGTTATTTTTTTATAAAATCAAAAACTTTTTTTAATGCACGTTCAATACCGGAAGTATCAGGTCCGCCGGCACTTGCAAAATGAGCAGGTCCGCCGCCGCCGCCTTTTATTTCTTTTGATATTTCACGAATAATTTGTCCGGCATTCAAATTCTTCTCTTTTATCAAATTATCCGAAATCATCACAACCAAATTTGCTTTTCCGTTATTTGCCGTACCTGCGGCAAATAATAAATTTTCTATTTCACCTTTCAGTTGAAATGCTAAATCTTTTAATTGTCCGGCAGCAGAATTATCAATTTTTTCAATAATAACATTAATACCGTTTATTTCTTTAATTGAATTTTTTAATTCTTGTTTCAAATGTTTTGTTTTTTCCTTCTCAAACTTTTCAAGCAAAGATTTATTTTCTTTATTTTCATTCAAAATTTTTTCAATAGTTTCTTTAATATTTTTTGAACTTTTTATAAGTACTTTAATTTCTTTAAAAGCTCTTAATTCAGCAAAAATATAGTTTTCGGCTTCAACCGAAGTTATTGCTTCAATACGTCGAATACCGGATGCAACGGCACTTTCCGAAATAATTTTAAAAAAGCCTATTTTACCTGTTGCCGATACGTGATTTCCTCCGCAAAGTTCAATAGAGTCGCCGAATTTAATAACACGTACGACATCACCGTATTTTTCTCCGAAAAGTGCCGTAGCTCCCATTTTTTTTGCTTCCGGCATAGGCACGGCACGTTTTTCTTCCAGAGGAATATTGGCTCGTATTTTTGCGTTAACAAGTCTTTCAACTTTTTCAATTTCTTCGTTACTCATTTTTTTAAAGTGTGAAAAATCAAAACGTAATCGTTTCTCATCAACCAAAGATCCTTTTTGCTCTGCATGATTTCCTAAAACGTCTCGTAATGCTTTGTGCATCAAATGTGTTGCTGAATGATTTGCAGTCGTTAAATCTCTTTTTGTTCTGTTCACAACAGCTTTAAAAACAGCACCTACATCATCGGGTAAGCTTTCGGAAAAATGCACAATTACACCAAGGTCTTTTTGCGTATCAATAATTTCAGTTCTTTTACCGTTTGCTTCAATATATCCGATATCTCCTACTTGTCCGCCGCTTTCGGCATAAAAAGGTGTGTAATTAAAAACCAAATGATATAAATCTTTATTTTTTTCTTTTATTTTTCTGTAACGTGTAATTTTAAGTTCGGTTTCCAAATGATCGTAACCGATAAATTCTTCAATATCATCTTCTAAAACCGTAATCCAGTCACCTTTATCAGAAGTGGCATCTGCTTTTGAGCGGTTCTTTTGCTCGGCCATTGCTTCATCAAAATTTTTCTTACTTATTATTAAGTCGTGTTCTTGTAAAATTAATTGTGTTAAACCGTATGGGAAGCCGTACGAATCAAAAAGTGTAAAAACATCTTTTCCGTTAACAACTTTATATCCGTGTTGCTTTGTTTCGGCAATAATTCCGTCCAGCATTTTGATTCCTGTCTCCAATGTTCTTAAAAAAGAAATTTCTTCTTCTCGGATAACATCATTTATTATTTGTTTTTGTGTTATTAATTTCGGAAATGCCGAGCTCATATTTTCCGTTAAAGCATCAACTAATTTATAAATAAAAGGTTCTTTAATATCTAAAAACGAATAGCCGTAACGTACGGCACGTCGCAGAATTCGTCGAATAACATATCCGGCTCCCGTATTTGAAGGCAACTGCCCGTCGGTTATTGAAAAAGCAACAGCCCGTAAATGATCGGCAACTACACGCATAGCAATATCTGTATCTTTATCTTTGCCGTATAACTTACCGGAAACTTGCTCTATTTCTTTTATCAGAACTTGAAAAATATCGGTATCGTAATTTGATTTTTTGCCTTGCACTACCATACACAAACGTTCAAATCCCATTCCTGTATCAATATGTTTTGCAGGTAAATTTTCCAAATTACCGTTACTTTTACGATTATATTGAATAAACACCAAATTCCAAATTTCAATAACCAAAGGATGATCTTTATTCACTAAATCTCTTCCGGGTATTTTTGCTTTTTCAGTATCCTCACGCAAATCAATATGAATTTCGGAACATGGACCGCAGGGACCGCTTGCACCCATTTCCCAAAAATTATCTTTTTTATTTCCGTAAATAATTTGATCTTCGGGAATAAATTTTTTCCAGTATGATTTTGCTTCTTCGTCGGCATCGGTTCCGTCATCCTTTGAACCTTCAAAAACAGTTGCATACAAATTTGCTTTATTAATTTTTAATACATCGGTCAAATATTCCCAAGCCCATTCAATGGCTTCTTTTTTAAAATAATCACCAAACGACCAATTTCCCAGCATCTCAAACATTGTATGATGATACGTATCGTGCCCGACTTCTTCCAAATCATTATGTTTCCCGGAAACACGAAGACATTTTTGTGTGTCGGCAATACGTTTTGCAGAGATTTCGTTTTCACCAAGAAAAATATCTTTAAATTGATTCATTCCGGCATTGGTAAACATTAAAGTAGGGTCATCTTTAATTACCATCGGTGCCGAAGGAACAATTTTATGTTGTTTCGATTTAAAAAAGTCTAAAAACGATTGTCTTATTTCACTTGATGTCATCTTTTCGTATTATTATATTATTATCAGATAAATTTAATGTTCACTCTTGAATGAAAAAATTAAAATGCAAAAATGTAAAATAATCTTTAAAGATTTATTAAAAACTGTAATATATTATCATTTCTTTTTCACAATAAGAATTTCGTTATCGGAAAACTCCATCCATGCAAAATCGTACACATAAAACCAGACTTTGCCTTTAATGTTCCGATATAAATGCGTATGATATTTATAACGGAACTTCTTTTTATCAAGTAACATTCTGTTAACTTTAATTTGAGTTTTATATTTTCCTGTTAATTCTAAGAGGATACTTCTGTTTCGGTGCAAAATTTTATCAATATCCTGCACGGCTGTTTTGGTTACCCTCCTTAAATTTGTATGGTAATAATTTTTACACTTTATCGAACAAAATTTCTTATCGCTTCTTCCGACTATCGGTTTACTGCATATCTTGCATTTTCTCATTATTTATTTTATAAGACATTATTAATAAAATAATTACAATTATACGTTTTTAACGGTTATTATACAACTATTTTTCATATTTTTATTTTCATATGAATTTAATACATACATTTACAAGAGTTTTCTTAAATCTTATTAAAGAATAACAACAAAGTATCAGATTATCAACCTATGAAGTACAAAATTCAAAAAACATAAATAAACATTTAAATTTCACTTTCACATGATGCATATTATCATTTACACTCCTTTAAAAAAATCGAAACGAATAAAAATATTTATTCCGTATGAAATGACGGAAGAACGAGAATTGCTGAAAAAAATTAAAAGCAGATTCTACCATAAACAACAAAAATTATGGAGTATTATTTACACCAAAGAAAATTTTGCACTCTTAAAAACAATTTTCAAAGGAAAATATAAAATCATTGATGAAGAAAAACTTCCTTCAAAACCAAAATACACATTAAATAATACATCACTTACGGCACTTGCTTCGGCAGAACAAAAATTAATTTTAAAAGCATACAGTCCGAATACTGTAAGAAGCTATAAAGCCGAACTGTCACTTTTTTTAAAATATTTTGAAACATTTGATTTAAAAACAGTTACAAAAGAACAAATTGAAAGTTATGTATATTATATCGTAACTAAATATAAAATTAGTGAAAGCAGGCAAAATATTATCATAAATGCCGTAAAATTTTATTATGAAAATGTGTTAAATATGCCTCGTGAATATTACGACATTCAACGTCCGAAACGAGCAAGAAGTCTGCCGAATATTTTAAGTGAAGAAGAAGTTTTTAAATTAATAAATGCCCCTAAAAACCTGAAACACAGAGCTATTTTATATACAATTTACAGTTGCGGAATGCGTTTGAACGAAGTTTTAAATTTAAGAATTGTTGATATTCACACCGACGATACCTATATTTTTATAAAAGGGGCTAAAGGCAAAAAAGACAGAAGGACTTTATTATCAAAGAGTTTATTACTTATTTTAAGAAGATATTATACAGAATATAAGCCGGCTTATTGGCTTTTTGAAGGACAAGAGGGCGGAAAATACAGTGCCGGAAGCGTCCAAAAAATTTTCAGAAAAGCACAGCAAGAATCCGGAGTAAATCCTTGGTCAACACCGCATACATTAAGACATTCTTTTGCAACACACCTTTTAGAAAACGGAGAAAATTTAAGAACCGTTCAAATTTTACTCGGACATGAAAGCACTAAAACAACTGAAATTTATACTCATATATTGAATAAAATAAATAAAAAGATTATAAATCCTTTGGATATTTTGAATGAAAAATATAAATTTACGACAAATTAAGATATTCGGAACAGAGAATAAAAGGATTAACCAATCTGCACAATGCGGATATATCAACCGGATAAAACTGTTAAGTTACGGATATACAAATGTTGTAAATAATGTAGAAATAATTTTTTGAAAATATTTTAATGTTTTTTGAAATTTTTGATAAGTAAAAACAGTTTTTTCGTGTTTATCTG